>CALWZG010000072.1 GCA_944385965.1 uncultured Anaerotruncus sp. | reverse complement strand
GACTTGACAGTATCTCCGTCATTCACCGGTACACCATCCTCGTCCACCGCCACGGTAGTGAGGGGGATCACATCGTAGCCTCCGGTTAAGCCGTAAATCAGTTTTTCGTTGCCTTCTTCAGTGAGAACCTGGACTCCGTTCTCTTTGACAAAATCAGTACCAGCATCCAGATTTGGAACAGTTGGGGTGGAAGCGGCGAAGGGGCTTACCGACAGGCCGGCCAAAGTTGCCGCGGACAATGCCAGAGCGAGCAGCTTTTTCATGAAAAATCTCCTTTTTCTCTCTTTTTTATTTTTTGGGAGGCTTAGGTTTTAAGCCTTACGATTTTCTATTATAGCGAATGTAACACTTGTTGCATAGTCATAAAAACCTATAAATCCTCACAGATTTCTCACTAAAATTTGGAATATTTAACCAGAGATTTTCCAAAGCCCTATTCACTGTCAGTGAATCTGAATCTTCACTCCGTTGACCTCCACCTCCTGGTCCGCCCGGATAAGGATATACTTGACCCCGTCGATGATTCTGGTCTGCACCAGATGGCTCTGTTCCGGGCTGACCCGAATGGCCACCTCTGGGGTACGCACCTCAAACTGCTTGGGGTCCACAATGTTTTGGGGGCGCAGCTGGGCCTGGTCCCCAAAAGCAGCATCAAACCGTTCCTCAAAGGCCTGCATTTGAGGTTCCTGGATGCCGCAGGAGGCCAGGACATGCTTCACCGTGCCTTTGGACACCACCAAAGGTTCCTCTTCCTTGCGTTCCTTATGCTCCTCAATCATCTGGCAGAGCTGGTCGTGAACCGCCTGCACCACCTGATAGTCACACTGGTCCTCCAAGGTCTCCCCCAGAATGGATTGAAAGGTTTCCTTCTGCTCCGAGGCGGGGATGGGAACCTCTGTATTAAATACGGATTGTATAAATTCAGGATGATTCTCCGAAATATTTCTGGAATAATAGAGGGCGTTGTATAGGTTGGCGCTCCGGTCATCAAAGGCGGGGAATAAAAATCCCACCTCAGGAGGGGAGACCAGCCAATCGGTGCCGCAGTTATGGAACTCATTTTCATACAGGTAGTAGCTGAGGGCGGGCTTGGTGGGCTTCACCGGGCAGACCGCGCAGAGGATATAGGAGAACACCTCGGAGGAAGCGTCCTCCAAAGCCTGTCCATCCTTGGAACGGTAGGGTACATCGTAGGTGTCATGGGCCAGAAGGATCAGGTAGGTCCCCTCCAGCTGGATGGATTGGGCCACCTTTTGGAAGAAGGCACCAACCGCCTCCTCGTCCTTCAGGGCAGAGTCCCGCAGGGCCATCAGCAGCCCATGCTCCGGGCTGTCCACCACCTGCTGGGTGGCGAAGGTTAAATCCATGAGGTTTTTCCCCAAGGCGCCGGATAGGGCCTTTTTTAAAATCCCCAGCAGCTTTTCCCCTTCCTCCTGGGACATAAGGGCCAGGGACTGGTCAATCTGGGCGATGATTTCCCGCTGTTCGTTTATGTAACACCCCCGGATGTGGGTGATATTGCTTTTGTCCGGCCGGAACCGGCGGCGGATTTCCGCCACTTCTTTTTCGTTCATAGCGTCTCCTGACTTTCTTGATAGATGCTTGTCCTTTTCAATCATATCCAACCCCAGCCGAAAATCCAGGAAGGATTTGTCGACAGGGGGATTTTTATTTTTCCTGTGCCAGACGGAGCAGTTCCCGGGTCACATGGGAAGCGATGAGCAGCCCGGCGGCTGGCGGCACAAAGGGAGCGCTGGCAGGGGGATGGCGTCCATTCTCCCCGTCACAGACCGCTTTAGCGGGAGGTTCCAAAGAGAACAGCACCTTTTGATGGGGAATCCCCCGTTTGCGCAACTCCCGGCGCATCACCCGGGCCAGCCCGCAGCCACAGCCGTTGGCGGTTTCCGACAGGTCCCCAATCCGCAGCTGGGAGGGGTCCAGACGGTTGCCGGTCCCCAAACAGGTGATAAGGGGAATCCCCCTTTGGCTGCACTCCTGCACCAGATGGAGCTTGGCGGTCACCGTGTCGATGGCGTCCACCACAAAATCCGGCTCCCACTGGTAGAGGAAATCGCAGTTGTCCGGCAGGTAGAAGCTGTACGCCAATTGAAAGTCCCCATCCGGGCGGATGGAGCGGAGCCGCCGCTCCATGGCGTCCACCTTCCGCCAGCCCACCACCTCCTGAGTGGCCACCAGCTGACGGTTCAGGTTGGTCAAATCCACCTGGTCATGGTCCACCAGCAGCAGATGCCCGATTCCCGCCCGGCAAAGGGCCTCAGCGGCGGCAGAGCCTACCCCTCCAAGGCCCAGAACCGCTACCCGGGCCCGCTTCAAAGCGTCTATCCCTTCCGCCCCAATCAGCAGGCGGGTCCGTTCCAGCCAATCACCAGCCACTGAGATGCCCCCTTCTCATAGCGCCGAATACCCGTTTGGTGACCCCAGGATGGGTCTTTTCCAGCTGCTCCAAAAATTCTTTGGTCCACTGGCGCTGGGTGCATCCATCCACCGGACACTGGCTTTTCACCACCGGCAGACCGGCCCGGTTCACAGCGTTGCGGATTTCCCGTTCGGTGGCCAGCACCAGCGGCCGAATCATGGTCAAATCCTTCCGGGACAGGTAGGTCACCGGGGAGAAGCATCCCAGCCGCCCCTCGTTGAACAGGTTCATCAGGAAGGTCTCGGCGGCGTCGTTGTAATGATGGCCCAGGGCGATTTTGTTGCAGCCCAGTTCCTTGGCGGTATCGTGGAGCAGGCCCCGCCGCATCCGGGCGCACAGGCTGCAAGGGTTGGTTTCCTGCCGCTCCTGAAAGATGATTTGGCCGATGTTGGTCCGCCGGATGGTGTACTCCACCCCATACTGGTCGCACAGAGCCTGGATGGGGGAATAATCGGTGGGGCGTCCCTCAAACTGGTTGTCCAGGGTCACCGCCTTCAGGGTGAAATCAATGCCGATGAACCGGCGCACCCCCGCCAGACCGGCCAGAAGGGCCAGAGAGTCCTTGCCTCCCGAGACCCCCACCGCAACCACATCGCCGTTTTCCAGCATATGGTAGTCGGTGATGGCCCGGCGCATATAGCCCATAATTTCCTGCATAAAGTGCCTCCCTATCAAATTGGTGGGGGAAAGTCCCCTAAAACAAAAATCCCGTCGAACCGCCCGGGTTCAACGGGAAAGCTCAAGAAACAGGTTCGGTAGGTTTGGGGTCCCCTTCTGGTTCCGGGGACAGCCGCTCCACCCGCACCCGGGCGATGCGCCGATCCTCCACCACCAGAACGGTGAACCGAAGCCCCACGAAATCCACACAGGGGTGTTCATTGGCGGAGGGAATATGCTGGAGCCGTTCAATCAGCAGGCCGCTGACCGTGTCGAACTCCTCCTCCTCATCCAGGGAAACCCCGAACAGCCGCTCCACTTCCTCCACCGACACAGCGCCGTCAATGGAGTAGCAGTTTTCTCCCAGTTTGGAGATTTCCTCCTCCTCGTTGTCGTACTCGTCCTGAATATTGCCCACAATAGATTCCAGCAGGTCCTCCATGGACACGATGCCGGCGGTGCCGCCGTACTCATCCACCGCGATGGCCACCTGGACCTTTTTGGCCTTGAACAGGGCGAACAAATCCACACAGCTCATATTTTCCGGCACAAAAAGGGCGGTACGCATGATTTTTTCCGCCTCGAAGGCTTCCTGGGGGTTTCCCAGCAGCCGCAGCAGGTCCTTCACATAGATGATGCCTCGGATATTGTCCACATCCTCGTCATAGACCGGGATGCGGGAGTAACCGCTGGCGGTGGCGATGTTGGTCAGCTCCGGCAGAGAGATGGTTTTGGGAACCGCAATCATCTCGGTGCGGTGGGTCATTACCTCGGAGACACACCGGTCATCGAACTCAAAGATATTGTTAATCATATCCTTTTCGCTCTGCTCGATGGTGCCTTTTTCCTCACCCACATCCACCATCATGCGGATTTCCTCCTCGGTGACCTGCTCCTCCTGCTGGTCGGTGTGGGCGCCAAACAGCAGGGAAAGGAACACCGCCAGCCGATTGTTCAGCCAGGCGAAGGGGGAGAACACCGCCCCAAAGAAACGGCAGAAGCCAGCCAGGGCTGTGGAACAGGACAAGGGGTGCCGGCAAGCTACCCGATAGGGCAGAAGTACACACAGCACATGGAGCAGCAGAATGGTCAGGGCCAGAGTCAGGACCAAAGCCAGCCACAGTCCGGTGTCGGTCAGGCTGGCTTGAGCCCAGCGGCGCAGAAGAGGAAGGGCGGCCTCCAGGAAAATCCAGGCATATAAGGAGACCGACCCGGCCACCGTACAGGCGAACCGGGCCATTTTGACCTGATTCATAAAGGTGGAGGGGCGCTCCAGGAGCCGGGCGATCCGCCTTTCGGAGCGGTAAGCGGAGGAGGCCATCTTTTTTACCGCGCTGTCGGGCAGCATGGTCAGGCCGGTTTTGCCGGCGGTGAGCAGGGCGGACGCCACCATAAAGACCAGGGGAAATAAGGGCACCATCATTTTGTCGATTCCTCCCAAATAGGCTGCCCGGCTGGGGCAGAGGGCCTGAAAACAGCCCTTGGCCGGGGTTAATACAGATACTACTATAAACATTTTTGGGCTGCCTGTCAATTCTAACGGTTTACCAGAATGGTTTGGTGGAAAACTTCACGGAATTATGGAATTTTTCTAGATGGGCTTATTTACAAAACCGGTGAAAAATGATAGAATCTAATAAGACGAGCCGTCGTGTCTTAGAGGGAGGCGCGAGCGGCTCTGAACCTTGTACTAATTTATTAGTAATTTGCATTAGGGAGGAACTACGAACATGGCAATTGTAAGAAACAAGAAGACCATGGACGGTAATACGGCTGCTGCGCACGTAAGCTATGCGTTCACAGAAGTCGCGGGCATCTACCCCATCACTCCGTCCAGCCCCATGGCCGACAACGTTGACCAGTGGGCAGCCGCGGGCCAGAAGAACATCTTCGGCACCGAGGTGAAGGTGATCGAGATGCAGTCTGAGGCTGGTGCCGCTGGTACCGTTCACGGAAGCTTGGCGGCTGGCGCTCTGACCACCACCTATACCGCTTCCCAGGGACTTCTGCTGATGATCCCCAATATGTATAAAATCGCTGGCGAGCTGCTTCCCTGCGTGTTCCACGTGTCCGCTCGTACCGTGGCTTCCCACGCCCTGAACATCTTCGGCGACCACTCTGACGTGTATGCCTGCCGTCAGACCGGTTTCGCTATGCTGGCTGAGACCAATCCTCAGGAGGTTATGGACCTGGGCGCTGTTGCCCATCTGGCTACCATCAAGGGCCGGGTTCCCTTCATCAACTTCTTCGACGGATTCCGCACCTCTCACGAGATTCAGAAAATCAACATCTGGGACTACAAAGACCTGGCTGAGATGGTTGACATGAAGGCTGTTGAGGAGTTCCGCGCCCGTGCGCTGAATCCTGAGCATCCTGTTATGCGCGGTTCCCACGAGAACGGAGACATCTTCTTCCAGCATCGTGAGGCCTGCAACAAATACTATGAGGCGCTGCCTGCCATCGTTGAGGAGTACATGGGCAAGGTCAACGAGAAGCTGGGCACCGATTACAAGCTGTTCAACTACTATGGCGCTCCCGACGCTTAGCGTGTGATCATCGCTATGGGCTCCATCTGCGACGTGGCTGAGGAGGTCATCGACTACATGACCGCCAAGGGCGAGAAGGTTGGTCTGGTGAAGGTTCGCCTGTACCGTCCTTTCGTGGCTTCCAAGCTGGTAGAGGCCATTCCCGCCACCGCTACCAAGATCGCGGTTCTGGACCGCACCAAAGAGCCTGGCTCTCTGGGCGAGCCTCTGTACCTGGATGTTATCACCGCTCTGGCTCAGTGCGGCGTTTCCGGCAAGACCGTTATCGGCGGCCGTTATGGCTTGGGCTCCAAAGACACCCCGCCCTCCAGCGTGTTCGCTGTTTATGACGAGCTGGCTAAGGATGCTCCTAAGGATCACTTCACCATCGGTATCAACGATGATGTGACCTACACCTCCCTGCATGAGGAAGTTTCTCCCAACACCGCCGCGGAAGGCACCATCGAGTGCAAATTCTGGGGCCTGGGCGGCGACGGTACCGTTGGCGCCAACAAGAACTCCATCAAAATCATCGGTGACCATACCGATAAATATGTGCAGGCATACTTCCAGTATGACTCCAAAAAGACCGGCGGCGTGACCATTTCTCACCTGCGTTTCGGTGACAAGCCCATCCGCGCTCCTTATTACATCAATAAGGCTGACTTCGTGGCCTGCCACAACCCCTCTTATGTGGTCAAGGGCTTCAAGATGGTCAACGACGTAAAACCCGGCGGCGTATTCCTGATCAACTGCCAGTGGACCCCTGAGGAGCTGGATCATCATATGCCTGCTGAGGCCAAGCGCTACATTGCCAAGAACAACATCCAGCTGTATACCGTAAACGCCATCGACCTGGCGATCAAGATTGGTATGGGCAAACGCACCAACACCATTCTGCAATCTGCCTTCTTCGCTCTGGCTAAGGTTATGCCTGCTGATGACGCCATCAAGTTCATGAAAGAGGCTGCTCACAAATCCTACGCCAAGAAGGGCGAGGACGTGGTCAACATGAACTACCAGGCCATCGACGCTGGTGCTTCCGCCTTCGTGAAGATTGACATTCCCGCTTCCTGGGCTACCGCTGAGGATTCCAAGGATGACCGTGTACTGGCTGGCGCTCCCAAGCTGACCAAGATGGTTAAAGACATCATGGAGCCTGTGGCTAAGATGGACGGAGATGCTCTGCCTGTCAGCGCCTTTGTAGACCATGCCGATGGTACCTTCGAGCAGGGCGCTTCCTCTTACGAGAAACGCGGTGTTGCGGTTATGGTGCCTGAGTGGCTGCCTGAGAACTGCATCCAGTGCAACCGCTGCGCATATGTTTGTCCTCACGCTACCATTCGTCCTTTCGCTGTCAGCGCTGATGAGGCTGCTAACGCTCCCGCTCAGACCAAGTACGCTGCGAAGATGACTGGTGCTGCTGATTACAAGTTCGCTATGGCGGTTTCTCCTCTGGACTGCATGGGCTGCGGCGTGTGCGTCAGTGTCTGCCCCGCCAAGACCAAGGCTCTGGTGATGAAACCCCAGGAGAGCCAGTCCGAGCAGCAGGAAGTATTCGATTACATGGTTGCCAATGTTACCAAGAAACCCGGTATGCCTTCCGAGGAGACCGTCAAGGGCAGCCAGTTCAACCAGCCGCTGCTTGAATTCTCCGGTTCCTGCGCTGGATGCGCTGAGACCGCTTATGCCCGCCTGATCACTCAGCTGTTCGGTGAGCGTATGTACATCTCCAACGCTACTGGATGTTCTTCCATCTGGGGCGGTCCTGCCGCGACTTCTCCTTACTGCGTAAGCAAGGCTACCGGCCATGGTCCCGCTTGGGCTAACTCCCTGTTCGAGGATAACGCTGAGCATGGCTTTGGTATGTACCTGGGCCAGAAGGCGATCCGTGACCGTCTGATTGGCAAGCTGGAGGAGATGAACGCTGCTTCTGAGACTCCTGCTGAGGCGAAAGCTGCGATTGCCAAGTACCTGGAGACCAAGGACGATGGCAAGACCAACGGCGAGGCTACCAAAGAGCTGATTGCTGTTCTGGAGAACGGTGCCAAAGCTGGATGCGCTAACTGCGCTGAGATTCTCAAGGAGAAAGAGTATCTGGCCAAGAAGTCCGTTTGGGTATTCGGTGGAGACGGCTGGGCCTACGACATCGGCTTCGGCGGTTTGGATCACGTGCTGGCTTCCGGCGAGGATATCAACGTAATGGTATTCGACACCGAGGTTTACTCCAACACCGGCGGACAGGCTTCCAAGTCCTCCCAGATCGGTCAGGTAGCTCAGTTTGCCGCTGCTGGTAAAGCCATCGGCAAGAAGAGCTTGGCTGAGATCGCTATGTCCTATGGTTATGTTTATGTTGCTCAGATCGCCATGGGCGCTGACATGAACCAGACCATCAAGGCTATGGCTGAGGCTGAGGCTTATCATGGTCCTTCCCTCATCATTGGTTACGCTCCCTGCGAGATGCACAGCATCAAGGGCGGTATGACCAACTGCCAGAACGAGATGAAGAAGGCTGTTGACTGCGGTTACTGGAACATGTTCCGGTTCAACCCTGCCAACAAGGCCGAGGGCAAGAACCCCTTCACCTTGGACAGCAAGGCTCCTACCACCGATTACAAGGAGTTCATCATGGGCGAGGCTCGTTATTCCTCCCTCACCCGGTCCTTCCCCGAGCGTGCTGAGAAGCTGTTCGATCAGGCCGTGGAGAACTCCAAAGCCAGATATGAGCATCTGCTGCGCTTGAGCGACCTGTACGCTGTAAAGTAAGCTGCTTAAAGGCTTGTAAGTTATAAGACCGCCCCCAACAGGGTATCCTGTTGGGGGCGGTTGGCGTATAAGGAAAAAAGCGTGCCTGATGGCACGCTTTTTTGTATGAAAGCAGGCCCCCGACGCAAACTAAAGGGGGAGGGATGCGGATGCTGGTGGATATTAGAAATCTGACCAAAATTTATCGGGGCGGCGGAGAAGAAATCCGAGCGCTGGACGATGTAAGCCTGGGAATTGAGAAAGGGGAGTTTGTGTCCATTATTGGGCAGTCAGGGGCGGGGAAATCCACCCTGATGAACATTTTGGGATGTCTGGACCTGCCGGACAGCGGGCAGTATTTTCTGGATGGGCAGGATGTGCTGGGGGCCTCGGAAAAGGCCCTGGCCCACATCCGAAACCGGGAAATCGGGTTTATCTTCCAGGGATTCCACCTGATTCCCAGTCTGAACGCCCTGGAAAATGTGGAGCTGCCCTTAATCTATCGGGGGTTTCCCGCCCGAAAGCGGCGTGAATTGGCGATGGAGGCGCTGGAACGGGTGGGCATCGGAAACCGGGCCAAGCACCGTCCGGTGGAAATGTCAGGAGGTCAGCAGCAGCGGGTGGCCATCGCCAGAGCCATCGCAGCCAAGCCCCCGGTAATTTTGGCGGATGAGCCCACAGGGAATCTGGACAGCCAGTCGGGACAGGCGGTGATGGAGATTTTGAGCCTGCTTCACAGGGAGGGAAGAACCCTGATTTTGATTACCCATGACCAGTCTCTGGCCCTCACCGCCCAGAGGCTTGTGCGGATTCAGAACGGACAGGTGGCGGAGGACAAGCGGCTGTCCTGACAGTTTCTCAAGAGATGAAAAAACCGGCTTTCCCAGGAAATTTTCCTGGGAAAGCCGGTTTTTTGTTACAGCTTTAGAATGGCGCACTCATAAGGGGGAAGGGTTTTTTCATAGAAGTCGTTGTCCAAATTGGAGCAGTCCCCATCTTCCAGCTTGCCGTAAATCAGCACTCCTTTTTTGTAAGCCGGGGGAATCTGGATGGAAACCGGTTGTTCAGTGCGGTTCACCGCCACGAAGAACCGATAGTTGCCGCAGTCCCGCAGGAAAGAGACCACTTCTGGGGTAAAGGACACCGCCGCGAACCTGCCCTTGGACAGCCAGGGATAGGTGGTTCGGATGGCGCCCAGCTCCCGGAACTGAGCCAAAAGCCACTGGTCCTCCCGTCCCCAGGGATAGCAGGAGCGGTTGAAGGGGTCCTTGTAGCCATAAAGGCCCGCCTCATCCCCATAATACAGGCAGGGGATGCCAGGCAGCATGTATTGAATCACCGCCGCCAGCCGGAACAGCTTGCGGCCTAAATCGTACCGCTGGGGGCTTAGCTGGTTGTTGCGGCCCTGCCACTCCCGGCTGTTGCTTCCCACCGGCTCCCCGGCCAGAGCGGTGATGGCCCGCTCCACATCATGGGTGGACAGGGAGTTCATCAGCACATCCAGCACAGGCTTGGGGTAATGTTCCAGAATATCCATAATGGTGCGGTATAACCCCAGGCTGTCCCCATATCGGATGTAGGTGAGGATGGCGTTTTTGAAGGGGTAGTTCATCACCGAATCCAGCTGGTTCCCCAGCAGGTAGCGGCGGCGCACCCCATAAGAGACCTTGTTGGAGGCGTCCTCCCATACCTCTCCGATGATGGCAGCGTTGGGGTCCTCCTCCTTCACGCTGTCGTGAAGCCGGTCCAGGAACTCGTCCGGCAGCTCGTCAGCCACGTCCAGCCTCCAGCCGGAAAGTCCAAGCCGCAGCCATTTTTTCAGTACCCCATCTTTACCGCAGATAAAGTCCAGGTAACCGGGATTACGTTCATTTACATTGGGCAGGGTCTCAAATCCCCACCAGGAGTTGTAGTTGGGGAACTGGGTGAACTCATACCAGTCATGGTAAGGGCTGGAAAAGTCGTTGTAGGCGCCTCCCTCCCCATACCGACGGTTCCGATTGAAGTAGACGCTGTCGCTTCCGGTGTGGCTGAAAACACCATCAATGATGATGTGGATTCCCAGCTCCTTGGCCTTGGCGCAGAGGTTTTTGAAATCCTCCTGGGTTCCCAGCAGAGGGTCAATTTTTTTGTAATCAGCGGTGTTGTACCGGTGGTTGGAGTGAGCCTCAAAAATGGGATTGAGATAGATGGAGGTGATTCCCAGGGATTTCAGATAGGGCAGCTTTTGGGTAATTCCCTCCAGGTCGCCTCCAAAATAATCCGAGTTGGTCACCTGCCCATTGCTGTCCGGCAGATAGTCGGGAAGCTCGTACCAATCCCGATGCATTTTGCGGTCGGAAGGAACCCCTTCTTTGGGTTTGCCGGAGTTGCAGAACCGGTCCGGGAAGATTTGATACATCACACCACTCTGCAAAAAGGAGGGGGCTTTCATCCGATTGTCATAAACGGTTAGCTGCCATTTGGCGCCCCCTTGAGGGGAAAGCTGCCCCAAGCCGTTCTCATCCCGGTAAAGCTTTACCAGACCGTTTACCCCCTCCATCTCGAATTCGTAGAAATAGAGGGCTGGAGCCATGGGGGTAAAAGTTCCCTTGTAGGAGATGGTGGAGCCATCGCTGCGCTCATACACAAGGGGAAGGCGGCAGGGCTCGTCCCAGCGGTCCGCCTCGTAGAGAAGCAGGTAAGGGGAATGTAACTGATAAACGATGGGGAGATAAATGCGGAAGGTGACAGGAGTTTTGGTGGCCACCGCCCCAAAAGGAGATTTGCAGCTGGGGTTTCTGCTGTCGAAAATCATAGCATCAGCTCCATGTTGAAATTGGAAAAAGGAGGAAAAAGACCGCTTTTAGGGGTGAAAAGGGGGGCGAACCGCCCCCCTGATGATGTCTTTTCCTTATAATGAACTTTTAAGCGGAATTACGCGCCCCAAATTTCCCGGCAGTAATCCTGGATGGACCGGTCGGCGCAGAAGTAGCCAGACTTGGCGATGTTGTGCAGGGACATAGTCTGCCAGCGGGTCTGGTCCTGATAGAGAGCGGAAGCCCGTTCCTGGCAGGCCGCGTAAGCGTCAAAGTCAGCCAGCACCATATAGGGGTCATTGTACCGCAGGGAGTTGGCGATGTCTGGGAACTGCTGTCCGTCCAATCCCTTGGAGAGCAGGTCTACCGCCCGGCGGATGGTGGGATTGTTGCCGTAATAAACCCCAGGGTTATAGCCCTGAGCCTTCAAATGCTCCACTTCTGGTGTGGTCATGCCGAAAATCAGGATGTTGTCCTGACCCACCAGGTCCCCAATCTCCACATTGGCTCCATCCAGAGTACCCAGGGTGATGGCACCGTTAAGCATCAGCTTCATGTTGCCGGTACCGGAAGCCTCGGTTCCAGCCAGAGAAATCTGCTCGGAGATTTCGGAAGCGGGCATAAGCAGCTCGGACAGAGTGACCGAATAGTTCTCCAGGAACACAATCCGCAGTTTGTCACGGATGGAGGCATCCGCCTCAATCATATCCCGCAGGGTGCAGATGAATTTGATAATCTGTTTGGCCAGGAAATAGCCGGGAGCCGCCTTGGCGCCAAAAATGTAGGTTTTGGGGATAAAGGGGGCGTTGGGGTTTTCCTTCAGCCGCAGGTATTCGGTGAGGATATGCAGGGCGTTCAGGTGCTGGCGCTTGTATTCATGGAGCCGTTTGACCTGAGTATCGAAGATGGAATCGATGTTCAGGGTCACGCCGGTGGTATCCAGCACATATTTGGCCAGAGCTTTTTTGTTTTCCTGCTTCACCTTGGCCAGCCGCTCCAGCACCTGCTTGTCACTGGCGAACCGCTCAAACCGCTCCAGCTGGGACATATCCTTCAGCCAGCCGTCTCCAATGGTATCCAGCAGCAGCTGGGTCAATCCAGGGTTGGACTGGTACAGCCACCGGCGGGAAGCGATACCGTTGGTCACGTTCTTGAATTTGGCGGGGGTGAGCTTGTAGTAATCCTGGAACACACTGTCCTTGATAATCTGGGAGTGGAGCTTGGACACCCCGTTTACCGAATGGGAGGAGATGACCGCCAGGTTGGCCATCCGTACCTGGAAATCATAAATCACCCGCATGCGGTCGATGTCATACTGGTCGTAGTTGCGGGCCCGCAGCTCCTCGCAGAACCGGCGGTCGATTTCGCAGACAATCTGGTAGATGCGGGGCAGCAGGTTGCGGAAAATATCCTCGTTCCACTTCTCCAAAGCCTCGGCCATAACCGTATGGTTGGTGTAGGCGAAGGTGCGGGTGACAATTTCCCAGGACTGGTCCCAGGTGTAACCGCAGTCGTCCAGCAGCACCCGCATCAGCTCGGGAACCGCCAGGGTGGGGTGGGTGTCGTTGATTTGGATGGCGTTTTTCTCACCAAAGTTATCCAGGGTGCCGTACAGGGTGATGTGGCGGCGCACAATATCGGAGATGGAGGCGGCACAGAGGAAATACTGCTGTTTCAGCCGCAGCATCTTGCCTTCCATATGGTTGTCGTTGGGGTACAGAACCTTGGAGATGGCCTCTCCCATGGAGGAGGCGCCGATGGCGTTTACATAATCTCCCCGGTTAAAGGAGTCCATGTCAAACACAGGGCTCTTGGCTTTCCAGAGGCGCAGCATGGCTACCCCGTCGGAACCGAAGCCCGGCACATACATGTCGTGAGGAACCGCGTAAACGGTCTGGTAATCCACATGGTTGACCCAGTGGCGTCCCCCTTCCCAGCCTTCCTCAATGTGGCCCCCGAAATGGACGGGAACAGTCCGGTCGGGCTTGACCTTCAGCCAAACGCTTCCTCCGGGCAGCCAGAAATCCGGGGTCTCGGTCTGCCAGCCATCCACAATCTTCTGTTTGAAGATGCCGTACTCATACAGGATAGAGTAACCCATAGCGGGCAGGTCCTCGGTGGCCATGGCGTCCAGATAGCAGGCAGCCAAACGGCCCAGACCTCCGTTGCCCAAGCCGGCATCCGGCTCCAGAGCGTACATCCGCTCAATGTCCACATCCAGCTCTTTCAGAGCCTGAGCGGTCTGCTCCTGAATTCCCAGATTATACAGAGCGTTTTTCAGGGAGCGTCCCATCAGGAACTCCATGCTTAGATAATAGACCCGTTTGCGGGCAGAAGCGTTGGCGTGCGCATTGAACACGCTGTATTTTTCGCTGAGGATATTGCGGATGACCAGGCAAAGGGCCTCATAATAAGCATCATCCGAGGCGGTGACCGGGTCAATCTGCATGTGGTCTTTCAGCACACCCAACAGCAGGTTTTTTATTTTTTCCTTGGTATATGGTTGATTTTTTGACAAGGTTTCTCCTCCTGACTATGTTCCATCCCATCTTGCCCCTCGAAAGGCGGCGAGGGTACTGATTTAAGTCTGGGCGGGATGTTAGTTAATTATATCGCAATCCTAAGAATATTATATCTTATGTCCTGGGAGGTTGCAAGGGAAGGGCTCGTAAATCCTGTAAATTCGCCAGTTTCTTCAAAATCCAAAGAAATCCGGGGACAAGGTTGGTGATTTTTTGGGAATCCTCTTTTAACCGGAGGGAAAATGTATTATAATCGTAAAGATAGGGAAGCGTTTCCCCAGAGGACAACGCGGCAACAGACAGGAGATTTGTACCAGGAGGACCAGATTATGAATCATATCAATCGTATCACCATTACCATCAATGGGGTACATTATACCATCAATTCCACCGAGCCGGAGGAGTATGTGCAGGGGCTGGCCAAGGAATTGGATGATACCATCAAAGAAGTAAAGGAAAAAAGCCCCAATATCTCCTTCAACGATGTGATGGTGCTGTGCGCCATGAACTATGTGGACGCCTACAAGCGCAGCGAGGAGAACGCGGACCGGATGCGGGCGCAGATTTCCGAGTATTTGGAGGATGCGGCCAAGGCCCGCATTGAGCTGGACGAGGTCAAGCGGGAAAATACCCACCTGCGCCGGATGCTGGAACTTCAAACCCAGGGCAAAGAACCTCAAAAGGATTCCGAGGAGAAGGCGTGATGGGGAAAAGAGCGGAGATTTTGGCTCCTGCCGGCAGCCGGCAAGCTCTGGAAGCGGCGGTGTTCTGCGGGGCGGATGCGGTTTACCTGGGGGTGGACTGCCTGAATGCCCGCCGCAACGCTGAGAATTTCACCCTGGAAGGGCTGGCCCAAGTGGTACGGAACTGCCATATCCAGGGGGTGAAGGTCTACCTGACCCTGAATATCCTGGTGCGGGAGAAGGAACTGGGACAGCTGCTGGAAGCGGCCCAGGAAGCCTGCCGGGCAGGGGTGGACGGGGTGATTGTCCAGGATATGGGGGCGGTGTCCATCCTGCGGAGCTGCTGTCCGGGGCTGCGGCTCAGCGCCTCCACCCAGATGGCGGTCCATAATCTGGAAGGAGCCAAGCGGCTGGAGGATTTGGGATTCTCCCGGGTGGTACTGGCCAGGGAATGTTCCCGGGAGGAGATTGCCAGAATCACCGCTGACACAAAGCTGGAGGTGGAGGTCTTTGTCCATGGGGCCTTGTGCATGTGCGTTTCCGGCCAGTGTTATATGTCCTCCGTTCTGGGGCAGCGCAGCGGCAACCGGGGCCTTTGCGCCCAGCCCTGCCGGCTGGATTTCCAGACCCCAGGGGCCAGCCACGCTTTGTCCCTGAAGGATTTGTGCCTGATTCCCAAGATGCGGGAACTGATAGACGCCGGGGTTACCTCCCTGAAGATTGAGGGCCGGATGAAGCGTCCGGAGTATGTGGCTGCCGCTGTCACCGCCTGCCGCAAGGCCATGGATGGAGAGCCGGTGGATTTGGATGAATTGCAGGCGGTATTCTCGAGAAGTGGATTTACTGATGGTTATTTTACCGCCCGTCGGGATTTGTCCATGTTCGGGTTCCGGCAGAAGGAGGATGTGACCGCCGCCGCCGGGGTGCTGAAAAAGCTGGAAAACCTCTATACCGACCCCCGCAAGCGGATACAAAAGGTAGAGACAGAGTTCTCCTTCGCCATGAAAAAGGGGCATCCGGCCTTCCTTTCGGTGCTGGACGAGGATGGGAATTCCCTCTGTGTGGAAGGGGACATCCCCCAGCAGGCCACCCATAAGCCCACCGACCAGGAACGGGCCATGGCCAGCCTGTCTAAAACAGGAGGAACCCCTTATCATGTGAAATGGAATGTCTGCGAAATTGACCCAGGGCTGATGCTGCCCGCCTCTTCCCTGAACGCCCTGCGCCGGGAGGCGCTGGCTCAGCTGGACCAGGAGCGGGGCCAGCCCAGGGAGATTCCCTTCCAGCGGGAGAAGATGCCGGTTCTGGTGAAACACCCCGGAGAGGCGCGAGAGAAACCTGCCCTGCGGCTGTGGCTGGACAGGCAGGAGCAGCTCACCGCCCGGATGCTGGAGCAGGCGGAGCTGGTGACCCTGCCGGTGGACCAGCTGGAAGAGCTGTGCGCCGACGGACTGCCGGCGGGCGGGGAAAAGCTGTGTGTGGGCCTGCCCCGCATGATGTTTGAGGGGCAGGGCAAACTGAAAGAGAGACTGGAAAAGCTAAAGGAGGCAGGCATCCGCCACGCCTCGGCGGGAAACCTGGGGGCCATCGAACTGGCTTCCCAGGTTGGATTCCGGCTCCATGGGGAGCCTTTCCTCAACGCCATCAACAGCTATACTTTGGGGGCCTATCAGGCCCAGGGGCTGGAGGATTTGTGTGTGTCCTTCGAGCTGAACCTGGAGGAGACAAAGGCTTTGCAAAGGATTCTGCCCCTGGGGGTGCTGGCTTATGGGGCCCTGCCCCTGATGACCATGCGCAACTGCCCGGTGAAGGCGGGCAGCGGCTGCGCCGCCTGCAAACGGGGAGAGGGCTTTGTCACCGACCGGAGAGGGGCCAAGCTGTTCACCAGCTGCACTTACGGCTGCGCCGAGCTGCTGAACCCCATCCCCCTGTACATGGGGGACAGGCTGAAGGAATTGACCGGCCTGGATTTTTACGTGATGCGCTTTACCACAGAAACACCCCAAGCCTGCCGCCAGATTTTCCAGCGGTTCCAGGCGGGGGAAAAATGGCCTGGGGAATTTACCAGAGGGCTGCTCTACAAGGAGCTGCTGTAAACCTGCCGGCGCCTTTTGAAACGGCCGCCAGGCTTTCTTGGAAGGGGGAAACAGGATGCTGAAGATTAAGAAGCTGCGGGCTTCCGCTCAGGTGCCCGCCAACGCTACACCCGGCAGCGCGGGTTATGACCTGCGGGCGGATTTGGAGGGGCCGGTGGAGATTCTCCCCGGCCAGACGGTCACCATCCCCACTGGGCTGGCCATGGAAATCCAGCCCGGCTATGGGGGATTCATCTTTGCCCGCAGCGGGCTGGGCATCAAATCCGGGATTGTCCCCGCCAACTGCGTGGGGGTCATCGACAGCGATTACCGGGGGGAGGTTCTGGTGGGCCTTTATAACCATTCCCAAAAGCCCTTTGTGGTTCAGCCGGGGGACCGGGTGGCCCAGCTGGTGCTGATGCCAGTTTATACCCCGGAAATTCAGGTCTGCCAGGAGTTGGAAGAAAGTCATCGTGGAACCGGGGGATTTGGTTCCACCGGATTGGGCTGAAGGAGGACGCTATGAGAAACAAGATGCTGCCCGCGGCGGCGGGAGCGGCCGCTTTGGCCTTGGGGACAGCGGTTTGCTGGCAGGGGCTTACCCTGAGCCACAAGTCCCTGCCCTCCCCCAAAATCACCGCCCCTGTACGGATGCTGCTGTTCAGTGACCTGCATGGCGGCTTTTATGGGAACCACCAAAAGGGCCTGATTCGGGCGGTGAAAAGAACCTGCCCGGACTTGCTGCTGTTCGCGGGGGATATGTTTGATGACAGAGGCGTTTCAAAGGGAGCGGAAGCCCTGTTCCGGCATCTGGCCGGGGACTTCCCCAGTTTTTATGTCACCGGGAACCACGATTTTACCTCCGGGCGAGGCCGCTGGATTAAGAATTGGCTGGCCCGGCAGGGGGTCACCGTTCTGGAAGGGAACGGGGTATCCCTGCGGCTGGGGCAGCAGCGGATTCGGATTTGCGGAGTGGACGACCCAGCCTTTGGAGGCTGGTCCCGCCAGCTGGCCGACTGCGCCGCCGATTTGGACCCGGAGGAATACACAGTGCTGATTTCCCACCGGCCGGAACGGGTGGAGGCTTACCAAAAGTATCCCTTTGACCTGGTGGTCAGCGGCCATTGCCATGGAGGCCAGTGGAGGATTCCAAAGCTGCTGAAAGGTCTGTACGCCCCTAATCAGGGGCTGTTCCCCACCTATACCGACGGTTGCTATCCTTTGGGAGACAGCGGCACCTTGGTGGTGAGCCGGGGGCTGGCCAGGAATTGGGTCCCCAGGGTGTTCAATCCCCCGCAGCTGGTGGTACTGGACTTGATGCCCGTAAAAAAGGGAGCGGTATAAGATGGAAGCGTATGTGGATTTAGCCAAGGAGCTTGGGGCGGATTTAGCCATCTGGATTGACCCCTCCACAGTGGTGACCGCCCCATGGACCGCCTTCAAATGCCAGTATGGATGCGATTTCTACGGGAAAAACTGGTGCTGCCCGCCCAAGTCCCCCGACTACAAGCGCACCCGGGAGATTCTGGACAGCTACCAAAAGGGGCTGCTGTTCCGCTGCGGAGAGCCGGGGCCGGACGTGAAAGCAGTGGCGGTGGAATTGTCCAGAAGGATGTTTCTGGATGGCTATTACAAGGCCATCGCCTTTGGCAGTGGCCCCTGCGGCCTGTGTGCCCAGTGTGACCCCAATGGATGCAGATTCCCAAAGAAGGCCATCCCCGCCATGGAAGCCTGCGGAATTGATGTGTTCGCCACTGTGCGGGCCAATGGGCTGACTTTGAAAACCCTGCGGGAAAGAAGCGAACCTCATTGGTATTTTGGGCTGGTGCTGGCGGAATAAAAAAGACAAAGGTCCTGAGAGGAGCTGTTCACAAGTGCGGAAAACAGTTTTAGGGGTTTTTTACCTGTTGGCGGCGCTGGTGCTGGGAGCGCTGATAGCGGATGGGGCATCCCAAGTGGGATGGCTGTCCTGGCTGTCCTATGGGAAAAGCATTGGGCTGTCGGTTGCCCAGCCCATGGTTTTGGATTTATCGGTGCTGAAAATCGCCTTTGGAATTGAGTTTGGAGCCACTGTGGCCCATGTGTTATGTTTAGTTGCAGCGTTTTTGGCATATCGGGCCACTATTAAAAAGATGGGCTTGACAGAGGGAAAAGAGAGGAAGGACTCCCTCTCTGGAAACCAGGAGACAGAAACAAGTCAGATGGGAAACCAGGAGTCTACGGAGAAGAAAGATGAAAAAACAACTCTATGAACAAGTGATTTTAGCTTCCCAGTCCCCCAGGCGCAAGGAACTGATGGAGCTGCTGTTCCCATCCTTCCAGGTGAGGGTATCTGAGGCGGACGAGACCCTGCCGGAAGGAATCCGCCCAGCCCAGGCGGTGGAGCTGCTGGCCCTGCGGAAGGCCCAGGCGGTGGCCTGCACCCATCCCCAGGATTTGGTGGTGGGTTCGGATACAGTGGTGGCAGTGGATGGCCTGATTCTGGGGAAGCCCAAGGACGAGTCGGAAGCCGCCGGGATGCTGGAGCGGCTGTCCGGCCGGACCCACCAGGTCTACACCGGAGTGGCCCTCTGCCTGGGGGAGAGGAACCAGGTCTTCCATCAGATGACCCAGGTGGAGTTCGCCCCCATGAGCCGGGAGGAAATCCAGTGGTATCTCTCCACAGGGGAGCCTTTTGACAAGGCGGGGGGATATGGAATTCAGGGATACGGCGCCCGCTTTATCAAAGGGATTCAGGGGGATTATTTTACAGTTATGGGGCTGCCTGTGCGTGGAATTTATGAACGGCTGGGCGGTTTCGACAAATAATTTTATTGGAAATCTGTGATTTAGGGAAATTCGTTGGTTGTACAAATGTAATCCTCATTGTATAATATTTTTGTTCCTAGGAAGGGAACCATGATGAATTGGATGTTTGGAAAGAAATCGCGTGTACGCACGCTTGATGGATAAAAGAAGGGAGACACAAAGATGGGTCTGTTTAATTTTGGGTTTGGAAAAGACATTGGAATAGATTTGGGTACCGCCAATACCCTGATTTTTATGAAGGGAAAGGGCATCATCATGCGGGAACCCTCGGTGGTGGCGGTGGATACCCGCAACGATACCGTCCGGTATGTGGGCCGGGAGGCAAAAGAGGTCATTGGACGTACCCCTGGCAGCATTGTGGCTATCCGGCCTTTGAAGGATGGGGTTATTGCGGACTTTGATATCACCACCTCCATGCTCCAGCTGTTTATCAAGAAGGTGTTCAATAACTCTATCTTCGCCCATCCCCGTATCATCATCTGCATCCCCTCCGGGGTTACCGAGGTGGAGCGCCGGGCGGTCAGAGACGCTTCCCTGAAGGCTGGAGCCAAATATGTATCCATCATCGAGGAGCCTATGGCGGCGGCCATCGGGGCAGGGCTTCCGGTAGCGGAGGCCACCGGAAGCATGGTTGTGGACATCGGCGGCGGTACCAGCGAGGTAGCGGTTATCTCTCTGGGAGGCATTGTGGCGGCTCGGTCGGTCCGTGTGGGAGGCGACGCCCTGGACAACGCCATCATCCAGTATATCCGCCGAAAATACAGCCTGTTGATTGGAGAGCGCACCGCTGAGGACGTGAAGGTGCAGATTGGCTCCGCCTATCCCTTGGATGAGGAGGTCACCATGGAAATCAAGGGCAGAGATTTGATGGATGGTCTGCCCAAGAATATCACCATCACCTCAGAGGAAATCCGGGAGGCCCTGGCGGATCCCCTGTCCTCGGTGCTGGACGCCATCCGGGTCACCTTGGAGAAAACCCCGCCGGAGCTGTCAGCGGATATCATCGACCACGGCATCACCCTGACCGGCGGCGGCGCCCTGCTGAAGGGGATGGACCGTCTGGTGGGCAACGAAACCGGTATGCCGGTACATATCGCGGAGAACCCCTTGGATTGCGTGGCCATGGGAACCGGAACGGTTCTGGACGACATTGACCGTCTCAGAGAGCTTCTCTCGGATGAAAACGACAAAAAGTATTGATTTGAATAAACTTTACTAAAAGTATTTACGGAGGCAGCTTCCAGTGGGAGATTTCTTTAAAAGCGCCCGGTTCAAAATCCTGCTGGGCGTGCTGATTATGCTGCTGTTTTTCATGCTGCGGGCGGCTTACAACAATGAGATGGCGCCGATGCTCTCACAAATCGCGGGGGCAGTGATTACACCTTTGCAGAAGGCATCCTCCACCATCTCCACCACCGTGGGAAACTATTTCCAGAGGTATGCCCAGGCGGACCAAATCGCCCAGGAGAATGAACAGCTCCAGGAACAGGTGAACCAGCTGCGGGAGCAGCTGGTGGAGCTGGAGAACTACCGGCAGGAAAACGCCACATTGAAGGAGTTTTTGGACATTAAAGAAGAAAATCCTGACTTTGAACTGGAACCGGCGGCGGTGGTGGCCAGAGACCCCAATCACCGTTTTTATTCCTTTACCATTGATAAAGGGGCTTTGGCGGGGGTAGCTCTGCGGGACCCGGTGATCTCTCCGGAAGGATTGGTGGGGGTTATCAGCGAGGTTGGCTATAACTGGGCCAAGGTGACCACCATTCTGGACGTGGAGGTAAACGTAGGGGCCTACGATATCCGAACCCGGGATATTGGTCTGATTACAGGGGATATTTCCCTGGCGGCCCAGGGCCGGTGCAAGCTGACCTATCTTCCCAGAGAAAGCAGCGCCACCGCCGGAGATTTGGTGGTGACCAACGGAGGAGGCTTGTTCCCTAAAGATTTAGTGGTGGGGGAAATTGTGAATGTGGCCTTTGACAAGGGGGAAATCTCCCTGTTCGCAGAGGTGCAGCCCGCCGCCGATATTCAGACCCTTACCGATGTGATGGTGATTAAGTCCTTCTATGGGCAGGAGGAAAGCGATGACGAATAAACGGGGGATTTACGCAGCGAAATTCCTGACCTACCTTGGGGTGCTGGCCATTTTGTATGTGGTCCAGACTACCCCGGGTTTTTTATCCATTTTTGGGGTTGCGCCCAATTTGGCGCTGGCGGCGGCGGTTTATATCGCCGTTCAGGAGGGAGAATTTATAGGGGGCCTGTATGGAGCCTGGGCCGGTCTGCTGTGCGATTTGGGGGGCTTTACCATCTTTGGCTTCAACGCCATCCTGATCATGATTTTCTGCGTGACAGCGGGCCTGCTGTCCATTTATATGCTGCGGCGCACCATTCAGAATTATGTGGGAATGGTCTTTGCCGCCATGTTGATTCGAGGGCTTTTAGACTACCTGCTGAACTATTACATGTGGGGTTATGAGCAGGTTTGGAGGGTGCTGACCGGGCAGATTCTGCCCTGTGTAATTTACACCACAGCGGCCAGCCCTCTGTGCTTTTATCTGTTGGGATGGATTTACCGTTGGTTTTCCGAGAAAATTGATCCGCAAAGGAGTGTGTCATGAAAAAGAGCTTCACCATTCGGGTGTCTGTGCTGGCGGCGGTGATTGTCGTGATGCTGACCCTGTTTTTCCTGCGCCTGATGGACTTTCAGGTGGTCCATGGGGAGGAATATCAGCAGATGATACAGCAGAGCTGGGAATCTGTTCAGACGGTAAAGGCCGCCCGTGGGGAAATCCTGGACCGGAACGGCCGCCCTCTGGCGGTGAATACCATCGGCCGGGATGTGGTGATAGACCAGGCTTTCCTGGAGCCTGGAAGCCTGAACGATGTGATTTTAAAGCTGATAGGTATTATGGAGGAGGCGGGGGAGAGCTGGATTGACAACCTGCCTCTGAGCCAAGAGGCTCCCTTTACCTTTATGGGGGGCTATGACGCCGCCGACGCGGAGGTATCCCGGCTGAAGGAGTTTCTGGGGCTGGCCCAATACGCCACCGCCGAGGACGTGGTATACCACCTGAAGCGGCGGTATGATTTGGAAACCCATGGCCCGGAGGAGGACCCTATCCCCTATACGGATGAGGAGTTCCGTAAAATCGCCGGGGTGCGGTATGAGATGGAGCGGCAGGGCTTTTCCTACCGTACCCCTTATACCTTCGCCAGCAACATCAAGATTGAGACGGTCCCCAAAATCAAGGAACGGGCCTTTGAGCTGGCTGGGGTGGATGTGCAGGAAAGCACCATCCGCCAATATGTGGCGGGGGATATTGCCCCTCAGGTGGTGGGGCAGATTGGGAAAATCTATCAGGAACAGTGGAAAGCGGCTGCTGAGGAAAGCGGATTTACCACCATCAACGGGGTGAATCATGTGACCATCAATGGGCGGCTGTATTCCATGAACGATGTGATTGGAAAGGATGGGGCTGAGCTGGCCTTTGAGAATTATCTGAAAGGCCAGGATGGGGAGCGGAAAATTCTGATTAAGGGCTCGGAAGTGGTGGACGTGGTGGACACCCAGGACCCGGTGCCTGGAAATACGGTGATTCTCACCCTGGACGCCAACTTGCAGAAGGTGGCCCAGGATGCCCTGGAAAAGAAAATCACCATGATGCAGAACGACCTGGTGACCTACCCGGAAGGAAAGGGACATGAGGTGGACGCTGGAGCGGTGGCGGTGTTGGACGTGCGCACCGGGGAAGCTTTGGCTCTGGCCTCCTATCCCTCTTATGACCTGTCCACCTATCAGCAGGATTACGCCCAGCTGGCCACCTCTAACCCCTCCCGCCTGATTAACCGGGCGGTAGCGGGACAGTACCGGCCAGGCTCCACCTTCAAACCCCTGGTAGCCCTCAGCGCTTTGGCGGAAGGGGTGATTGAGCCTTCCGCTGAGGTGTTCTGCGGAGGGGTCTATACACGGTTTGACACCTATCATCCCATGTGTGAGGGAGTCCATGGCTATATCAACGTGGCTGACGCCATTAAATATTCCTGCAACCTGTTTTTCTATGACACGGGATGGAATCTTGGGATTGAGAAGCTGGATGAGTATGCCGCCAAGTTTGGAGTAGGCAAACCCACCGGCCTGGAGATTTATGAGGCGGTGGGACAGATGTCCTCCCCTGAGGTGAAGGAGAAACTTCATCCCAGCGAACCGGAGTGGCAGCCCGCTGATATTATTCAGACCGCCATCGGACAGCTGGATACCACCCTCACCCCCTTGCAGCTGGCCAACTACACCGCCACCCTGGCCAATGGGGGCAACCATATGAAGGTGACCTTGCTCAAGTCGGTGAAGAACTATACCTTGGATGAAACCATTTATGAACATAGTCCTGAGGTAGCTGATACCATCGAGGCGTCTCAAGAGGATTTTGACACCCTGCGGGAAGCTATGGTGGCCACCTCCCGGACCGGTACCGCCCGAGGCACCTTCTCCAATTATCCCATTGACGTAGCCTCTAAAACAGGTTCCCCCCAAACTCCGGAGGGCATCAACTCGGTATTTATCTGTTACGCCCCGGCGGACGACCCTGAAATCGCCATCGCAGTGGTTCTGGAAAAGGGCTGGGAGGGCTACACAGGAGCGCCTGTGGCCAAAGAGATTCTGGACGCTTATTTCTTCTCAAGCAGCAATGAAATCGCCCCGCCGCAAAAATACAACACATTGCTGCCCTAAGGCGGGACAGGAAAGGGGAAAGAGGAAGCCATGGCCGAGATTATTTTGGTAACCTCAGGAAAGGGCGGTGTGGGGAAATCCACCATCCTTGCCCACACCAGCCGGGCCTTGGCGGCCAGAGGGAAAAAGGTGCTTTTGGTTGAGCTGTCCAGCCGGGCGCTGGATGTGCTGTTCGGAAAATCCGATGAGGTGCTTTATGACATCACTGACCTGGAAAATGGAATCTGTAATTTCCAGGAGGTTGTACGTACAACTGACCTGGAAGGAATTCACCTCATCTGTGGTCCGGCTCAAGCTCCCTCCGACTTTTCGGAAGTTTTTTTAGGCCAGTTGGTGGAGACTGCGGACCCTCTGTACGACTTTATTTTCCTGGAGGCGGACGGGACTGACCCCCAAAAGCTGAAACCCCTGGCCCTTTGCTGTGACCGGGCGGTGGTGGTCTCCACCGCGGACCCAGTCAGCGCCAGAGCCTGCCGGGCAGATACGGATTTATTGGCCGCCCAAGGGGTTTTGGACCTGCGGCTGTTTATCAATATGCTGCCAAGGGATTTCGCTAAGGTCAGGCCCATTCCCGATTTGGATTGGCTCATTGACAATGTGTGTGCCCAGCTGATTGCAGTGCTGCCTATGGACAACAGCCTGTCTAAAATGAGCGAAATTGGTAAAGGAATTGGTTTGTCCAATGTAGCTAAATTGATATTTGATAATTTTGCACAAAGAATTCTTGGAAACTATATTGATTTATTGGTACAGTAGGTGTTATAATAGATCATATAATCCTGTTTTCATTTCCAAATTCCCAAATAAATCCCAAAGATGGAATGAAATAGAAGATAGAATCGCAAAACCGGCAAAAAGGAGGTCGTAGCGATGAATATAGCGTTGATTGCCCACGATTCTAAGAAGGAGTTGATGGTGCAGTTCTGTATTGCTTATTGCGGCATATTCAGCAGGCACAACATCTGCGCCACTGGGACCACAGGGAAGCTGGTAGCAGACGCTACCGGACTGGAAGTGGTACGTTTTTTGGCCGGCTCCCAGGGTGGAGACCAGCAGATAGCGGCCCGCATCGCCTGCAATGAAATCGACTTGCTCCTGTTCTTCCGGGACCCCATCCGCATCAATCCTGGTGAGCCTGATGAGGCTGGATTGCTGCGGCTGTGTGATGTGCATAACATCCCTGTGGCGACCAATATCGCTACTGGCGAGGCGCTGATTCACGCGCTGGACCGCGGAGACCTGGATTGGCGCAATATTGTCAATTCCCGGCGCTGACAGTTTTCATAATCAATCTCAGAATGGAAAAAGCTTTGAAGCGGAAGCAGTATTCATAAGATTGCGCACAGAGAGGGCTTGGTGCTGAGAATAGCCCGCGCAGATAATTTTGTGAGGAAGGACATCCGCCAGCTGGCCGGCGTTCCCGGCACGTGTCCCCTGCGTTAAAGGGTTTAAGTGGAGCGCTTTGCTCAAACAAGGGTGGCACCGCGTGGAGTATTCCTCGTCCCTGTGTACGGCTGGACCGTATACTGTGGCGGGGTTTTTTATTTTTGGCTTTTTCCATAAAACCGTAATTCTTTACATTTCCATAGAGGAGGAACATTCATGGCAATTATCACCAATGCCCCCAGAGGGACCCAGGACGTGCTGCCATCCCAAAGCTACAAGTGGCACTACCTGGAG
>CALWZG010000071.1 GCA_944385965.1 uncultured Anaerotruncus sp. | reverse complement strand
TATATCTTAAGAATCTATATGTTTTATAGATTCTTAAGATATTTGTACGAAAGGGCATACCTTTTATAAGATGACCGAGTTTACCGCTGACAGATTGAGGCTGGCAACCAGAAAAAGCTTGTTTTATTCCGCCTGTCCTCAATGTGAGCTTTCTGATAATCGCACCATAAAAGGAGGATTCCATGGAAAAAGTCAAGAAATTTTATCATGGCCTTTTTATACTTGAAAAATATATTGGTATGGCGCTGCTGATCGCTATGGTGGTGACCGTAGTGCTACAGGTAGTTTTCCGCTATGTGGTTGGCAAGCCCTTAACCTGGACCGAAGAAGCTTCAAGATTTTTGTTTGTTTGGCTCATTATGTTGCAGGTGGGACATTGCATCAAAGAAAAAGCTCATATCAAGGTGGAAATGTTTGTGGATCTTATGCCCCGAAAAATCCAATGGATTTTGGATAAAGTGATGAAAGTGATCGCTTTGGTATTTTTCCTGTACCTAATCCCATAGGCCTTTCAGCTGACAGTTGCCCAGCATAAGATTCTGTCCACAGCGCTGCAGATTCCATATTCCTATATCTATGGCACAGTGGGAATTGGGTCCATTTTGGTTGTTTTACATATCATTGAGAGCCTGTTATTTGATACATTCCCGAAGAAGGAAGGTGTTTCCACATGAATATGGTACTCTTCTTTATTATTTTCCTGGTTGTGATGTTATTAGGCGGTTCGGTGGCCTTTTCCATGCTCCTTTGTTCCGCCATCTACATGATTGTCAATGACCTGCCCTTTATGCTGATGGCCCAAAGAATGGTAGCTGGGGCCAACTCCTTCGTTTTGCTGGCGATCCCCTTTTTTATACTGGCCAGTAATATCATGAATTCAGGAGGAGTAACAGACCGCATTTTTGGCTTCGCCAACCGGGCGGTAGGATGGATTTCCGGTGGACTGGGCCACGCCAATATCCTGGCCAGCATTGTTTTTGCGGGAATGTCTGGCTCAGCTGTTGCCGACGCGGCGGGTCTTGGAAAAATTGAGATTAAGGCTATGACCGACGCTGGATATGACGAGAAATTCGCGGTTGCCATCACTGGAGCTTCCTCCATTATTGGTTCTATTATTCCACCTAGTATCCCTTGTGTTTTGTATGGTGTAGCAGCCAGCGTTTCCATTGGAAAGCTGTTTGTGGCGGGAGTGCTGCCCGGAATTCTCATGGGGCTTTGTCTGGCGGTTATGGTTGTGATTGAGTATGTGGTACATAAATACCCACGGGAAAAACGGGCGGGTTTTAGAGCGCTGTTTCACTCTCTGGGGCGTTCCTTCCTCTCCCTTTTAACCCCAGTCATTATTCTCGCTGGTATGTTTACCGGTTTAGTGACACCCACCGAGGCTGCGGTTCTGGCGATTCTCTACTCGCTGTTTCTGGCCTTTTTCTACCGCCAAATGTCCTGGAAGGAATTTAAAAAGGTTTTGGAAGTGAGCATCAATACCACCATTCCAATTATGTCCATTTTGTGCGCCGCTCAAGCGTTTGGCTGGATTATGGCCAATGAGCAGATTCCCCAATTGGTACTGGGCCTGTTCACTGAACTGATTCACTCCCGTGTGGTGGCGCTGCTGGTTGTAAATGTATTTCTGTTATTTGTGGGCTGCTTTATGGAGTCTGGGGCAGCTACCATCATTCTGGTTCCAGTTCTTCTCCCTGTTATGCAGGCCTTTAATGTAGACCCTGTCCATTTTGGCATTATTATGGTACTGAACCTGATGATTGGTTTGATTACACCTCCAGTCGGTTTGGTTCTCTATGTGCTGCAAGGTATCTCCACTCTGAAATTTAAGGAAATTGTAAGCAGTATCTGCCCTTATTTAGTGGCATTGATGGTTTCATTGATGCTGGTTACCTTTATTCCGGGTCTGTGTACCTTCTTGCCTGAGCTTTTATTCTAACCCTTTTCAAAACACAACTGGGCTTTTGAACGGAAGATTATTAACAACATAATTTTTAATGTAATTAAATGATAGGAGGAATCTGTTATGGAATTTACCCATGAACAGCAGGAATATGTTTTGGCTCTGGTGGAGAAAGCCAGAACAGCCATGAAACAAATCGAGGATTTGACCCAGGAGGATGTACGGCGTATCGCCAAGGCAGTGGCTTGTCTGTCCTATGAGCGGGCACAGGTTTGGTCCAACGCTTTGTTTGAGGAGAACGGAGGCAGCGGACGCCTGGAAAGCAAGATGGCCCAGCTCATGTCCCGTCCTCTGGGATTGGCCGCTCAAGTAGATGGAGTCAAAACCGTAGGCGTGATTGAGGAGGACCCAGATGGTTACCTGGTGAAAATCGCCAAACCTCTGGGTGTGGTGATTTCCTTGGTGCCTATGACTGTACCTACCGGATTGGTGGCCTGCCAAACCATTTTTGGACTTATGTCTAAAAACGCTATGATTTTCTGCCCTCACCCAAAAACCAAAAAAGTCACCAACTTTGTGGTGAACGACCTGCGGGAGCTTCTGGGCCGGATGGGGTACCCCAAAGACCTGCTGCAATGTGTGGAAAATCCCTCTTTGGCCTTAACAGATGCGCTGATGAAAGCGGGCGACTTTGTAATTGCCACCGGCGGCAGCGCCATGGTAAAAGCGGCTTATTCCTCTGGTACCCCCGCCTTTGGCGTGGGTGCAGGCAACTCCTGCTCCTTTGTGGATGATACCGCTGATTTGGCGGATACAGCCAAAGGCATCATGGAGGCAGAGATGAACGACTGGGGTTCCGGTTGCTCCACAGAAAACTCTGTGGTCATTCACCAAGCAGTATATGACCAGATGCTGGAGGAACTGAAGAAGGTAGGCGGCTACCTGTGCAATGAGGAGGAGAAAGCCAAACTCATCAATGCCCTGTGGAAAAATGGAAAGCTGAATGTGGACTGTATCATTCATACGCCCCAGCACATCGCTAAAGTGGCGGGCTTTGAGGTTCCTGAGAGTTGCACCTTTATTATGGCGGAGGAGAGCCACTGGGGTCCAGAGTACATGATGACTGAAGAAAAACTGTCCCCCGTAGTGGCTGTGTGGAAGGTAAAGGATGTGGATGAAGGCATTGAGCTGATTAACAATATTCATTCTGTTTCCGGCGCGGGCCACTCCTGTTCCATCCACAGCGCCAATGAGGAGCATATTATGCGCTTCGCCACCAAAACCCATACCTCCCGTGTAGCGGTAAACGCCTGCACTGGCCTGAACAACGCAGGCGCCTACAACAACAAGATGCCTTGGACCTTCTCTTTGGGCTGTGGTACCTGGGGTGGCAACGCTTACTCGGAAAACAACACCTTTAAACATTATTACAATACCACTTGGGTCTATCGTCTGATGCCTTCCGGCTCAGCACCTGACCGTGCTCAGGTGTTTGGGGACCTGCTGGGCGATGAAAAGCTCTTTGGAAACTATCCTGAGTTTCAGTTGAAAGAGAAATAATGTGAACTCTTGAACCATTAGGAGAAAATGCTGCCAATATTCAAATGATTTTCCGATGGTACTTTGGTGTAAAAATAATATGATACTTGCATACCAATTTGGTGTGTGCTAAACCATTTGCTATAAGGAACATCCTTTTCCGGTTTTTTGGAGGTTTGAACAATCTCTATTTCACCTGAAAGGATGTTCTTTTGTTTAATCTTTAATCTACTCCCATAATGTACAGTCTTTCATCTTTTGCAAATCAGCGAAATTTATCTTCTAAAGTACTAAATCAAAACCACCAGTTGAACTGGTGGTTTTGATTGGATATATTGGCATGTGATTGGCAAATTGGGTTTAGAGACCTGTGGGAGAGGAACTGGCAGCAGGGTCCAGAGTGGATTCAGGCAGAGATTGGCTGCCATCCTGCTGTAGAATGACTTCCGGGATGGGAGGCACCTCATCCGGTGTGGAAATGTTGGCTTCGGGCTGCTGTGCTGGGTCAGACAAGGCACCCTCTGACTGTTGAGCAGGATCGGGTGGATTTACGCCCGCTTCCTCCGCGGGTCCAGGGAGAGGCTCAGAAATCTGGGGATTGGGTTGAGCGGCTTCGGATTTTTTGCCAGGCTGGGGCTTGGAATCCGCAGCTGGTCCTTCCTTTGGCTGTTTGGGCTGTAAGGGGTCAGCGGGTTCATGCTCAGCTGCATGTTTTTCCTCGTGAGGCAGTTTATCCTCCTTTTTTCCAGCCTTAGGTTCAGGTTCCTCTGGCTCGGTCAATTTGATAACCGGAGCGGCGGGATGAGGTCCCTGGTGAAAAATCCCACCCGGCTCCTTGGCGAATGTGAGAAAAATGCCCCCCAGAGCTACCACCAAAATAATTCCCCAGATGAGGACTTGAGATACAAATTGTTTTTTATTCATGGGGATTCCCCCTTTTTTCAGAGGTATTGTAACACATCCAAGCGGAGATAATTTGATGAATCGCCAAAGCTGCTACCGGGATGAGCCATAGAACCCGTTGGAATCGTGGAGACATTATAGCGGCTAAAAACAAAATTCCAGCAATACACCAGACAATCAGAATGGGCCAGATTTTTTTGTCAGAGGGATTTTGTAAGACAATTCCTTTGGAGTGCATAAAATAAATCGCCACAATTACAACACCAACCAAAAGCACTGGAAGAATCCGGTCCAGTTTCGGGTGGTGGGGGAAAATCTCGCTTCCAACCCAGAATAGCAGAAACACTCCCACAAGAATAAAAGGAATGGATTGCCCCCATTTTGAGGAGGGCTCCAGGCTGGGGGATTCATCTTTGGAAAGGGCTAACTGGGATGAACCCTCGGTTACACTGTCCACCAGCTCGAAAATATCCCCTATGCTGCTGATGGTGGCCTGATAAGCCGCCTCTGGAGTATTCCCTTCTGTAATCAGGGCCTGATATTTTTCCAAAAGGTCAGCACATAGAGCTTCCTTGGCCTCCAAAACTTTCTCGGTTTGGGCGCTGGAGGAAAACGCCCGGTCAATATAGTTACGGATTTTTTCTTCGCCGTTCATTCTATCCTTCTCCTTTATCCAGTTATTTAAGCGAACAGGGCGTCTAACAGCTGCTTCATTTCCTGCCATTCCTCCAGCCTCTGCTGGAAATAGGCCCGTCCCTCAGGGGTAATGGAATAGTAGCGGCGTCTGGCACCAGCGCTTTCCTCTCCCCAATAAGAGGTTACATAACCCTGTTTTTCCAAACGCCGGAAGGTGGTATAAAGGGTGGCTTCTTTTAATTCATAGCGCTGATTGGATTTTTTCAGGATAAAGTTATTTATTTCGTAACCATAATTGTCCTGCTCTATTAAACAACGTAGAATAATACCATCTGTGTAGCCATAAATCATATCAGATGTGATATTCAACAGCATCACCTCCTGTAAATCATCATATCACATATTACCTCATATAGCAATATACTTATGAAATTTTCAAGAGGAATATAACCAGTTTTTAAAGGAGATGGGAATTTCATATAAAAAGTGGCATCCTGCCCCAAAAAGCAGGATGCCACTTAAAACACAGAAAAGAAATCTTATTTGGAAGCTTCCTCAACAGCCACAGCGCAGGCTACGGTAGCGCCTACCATGGGGTTGTTGCCCATACCGATCAGGCCCATCATTTCCACGTGAGCGGGAACGGAGGAGGAGCCAGCGAACTGAGCGTCGCCATGCATACGGCCCATGGAGTCGGTCAAGCCATAGGAAGCTGGGCCAGCGGCCATGTTGTCGGGATGCAGGGTACGGCCGGTGCCGCCGCCGGAAGCCACAGAGAAGTATTTGAAGTTGTTCTCATAGGCCCATTTCTTATAGGTGCCGGCAACCAGGTGCTGGAAGCGGGTGGGGTTGGTGGAGTTTCCGGTGATGGAAACGTCAACCTTCTCATGCTTCATAACCGCTACGCCTTCCAGAACATCGTTGGCGCCATAAACCTTTACCTTGGAGCGCTCTCCGTCGGAGTAAGCAGTCTCGCCTACCACCTTCAGCTCGCCGGTAGCGAAATCATACTCGGTCTGCACATAGGTAAAGCCGTTGATTCTGGAGATGATATAAGCGGCATCTTTGCCCAAACCGTTCAGGATAACCCGCAGGGGCTCCTTACGGGCTTTGTTGGCGTTGCGGGCGATACCGATAGCACCCTCAGCGGCGGCGAAAGACTCGTGTCCAGCCAGGAAGCAGAAGCACTTGGTCTCGTCACGCAGCAGCATGGCGCCCAGGTTTCCGTGGCCCTGACCAACCTGACGCTGCTCTGCTACGGAACCAGGTACACAGAAGGCCTGCAGGCCGATACCGATAGCCTCAGCGGCGTCGGCGGCGTTGGTGATGCCTTTTTTCAAAGCCACAGCGGTACCCAGGGTGTAAGCCCAAACCGCGTTCTCAAAGGCGATGGGCTGAACGCCCTTTACGATTTTCTCAACATCAATGCCTTTATCCAGGCAAACCTGGCGGGCATCCTCAAGGGAAGACATGCCATATTCTTTGAGGCAAGCCTCGATTTTGGGCATACGTCTTTCCTGTCCTTCAAATTTTACCATGGTGTTACCTCCTTCTCCTCTTATTCCTCACGGGGGTCGATATACTTGGGCGCATCGGCGTAACGGCCATAGGTACCCAGGTTCTTCTCATAAGCCTCTTTCGGGTCTACCCCATGACGGATATCCTCCAGCATCTTGCCCACCCGGACAAACTGGTATCCGATGGCCTCGCCGTTGTTGTCAACAGCCACGGAGGTAATATAGCCCTCAGCCAGCTCCAAATAGCGAACGCCTTTGGCGGCGGTGGAGAAAACGGTACCAACCTGAGAACGCAGGCCCTTGCCCAAGTCCTCCAGACCAGCGCCGATGGGCAGTCCGCCCTCAGAGAAAGCGGTCTGGCTGCGGCCGTAAACGATTTGCAGGAACAGCTCACGCATAGCCACGTTGATCGCGTCGCACACCAGGTCGGTGTTCAGCGCTTCCAAAATGGTCTTGCCGGGCAGAATCTCACCGGCCATAGCGGCGGAGTGGGTCATACCGGAGCAGCCCAGGGTCTCCACCAGAGCTTCCTGGATGATGCCTTCCTTCACGTTCAGGGTCAGCTTGCAGGCACCCTGCTGAGGAGCGCACCAGCCCACACCGTGGGTCAGACCGGAAATGTCTTTAATCTCGTAGGCTTTTACCCATTTTCCCTCCTCGGGGATGGGGGCGGGACCATGTTTGGGTCCCTTGGTGAGAACGCACATTCTCTCCACTTCATGGGAATAATTCATATCTGTACTCCTTTCGGTTTTTTGACAGACTTGTCCGTTTTTTATTATATGCATTTCTTTGGAAATACGCAAGAGCATGTTCAAAATTTGGAAATATTCCGGCTACAAATTCGCTCTTATTTACAAATTATTTTTGTGTATACTATATTTTAGTCCGCAAAATGCCCTTTCCGGCGGTTTTCGAGGCTTTTTTGCTTGTGTCTGGGGCTGGTTTTGTGGTATACTAGAAATCGTGAAACTATGCGCTGATGAAAGACCGCCCCCCAGACGGACTTACCGGCGAAATTGATATGAGGTGACAAAATGGGATTGATCCAGAAATTGTTCGGAACCTATTCCGAGCGGGAACTCAAACGTATCTATCCAATTCAGAAACAGGTTTTGGAGCTGGAGGATAAATACAAGGCCATGACCGACCAGGAGCTGAAGGCTGTGACCCCCGCCCTGAAGGAACGTCTGGCCAACGGGGAGAGCTTGGACAGCATCCTGCCGGACGCCTTCGCCGCCTGCCGGGAAGCGGGCGACCGTGTGCTGGGAATGCGCCATTTCCCTGTGCAGATTATCGGCGGTATCGTGCTGCACCAGGGGCGTATCGCAGAGATGCGTACCGGTGAGGGAAAAACCCTAGTGGCTACCCTGCCCGCTTACCTCAACGCCCTGACCGGACGGGGCGTCCATATTGTCACCGTCAACGACTACCTGGCTAAGCGTGACTCCGAGTGGATGGGTAAAGTTTACCGGTTTATGGGTCTGTCGGTGGGCCTGATTGTCCATGGGCTGACCAACCAGCAGCGCCGGGAGGCTTACAACTGCGACATCACCTACGGTACCAACAATGAGTTTGGATTTGACTACCTGCGGGACAACATGGTGATTTATAAACGGGACAAGGTGCAGCGGGAACATGCTTACGCCATCGTGGACGAGGTGGACTCCATCCTCATCGACGAGGCCCGTACCCCTCTGATTATCTCCGGCCAGGGGGACAAGTCCACCGACCTGTATGAGAAGGCGGACAAGTTCGCCCGTACCCTCAAGTGCTATCGTGTTGCGGAGACCGACAGCAAAGAGGAGCATGACGATGTGGATGGGGACTACATCGTGGATGAGAAGGCCAAAACCGTCACCCTGACCAAAAGCGGTGTGGAGAAGGCGGAGCGTTATTTCGGGGTGGAGTGCCTCACCGACGCCGATAACATGCAGCTCCAGCATCACATCAACCAGGCTATCCGCGCCCACGGCATCATGCAGCGGGATGTGGACTATGTGGTGAAGGACGGAGAAGTGGTCATCGTAGACGAGTTTACCGGACGACTGATGATTGGACGCCGGTACAACGAGGGTCTGCACCAGGCCATCGAGGCCAAAGAGGGAGTCAAGGTAGAGCGGGAGAGCAAGACCCTGGCCACCATCACCTTCCAGAACTTCTTCAGAATGTATGACAAGCTGGCAGGTATGACCGGTACCGCCCAGACCGAGGCGGACGAGTTTATGGAAATCTATAAGCTGGACGTCATCGAAATCCCCACCAATAAACCGGTACTGAGAATTGACCACCACGATGTGGTGTATAAGACCGAGCAGGCCAAGTTCAACGCGGTCATTGAAAATATCCTGGAATGTCATAAAAAGGGACAGCCTGTGCTGGTAGGTACCATTTCCATCGAGAAATCCGAGCTGCTGTCCAAGATGCTTTCCCGCCATGGGGTGAAGCATGAGGTCCTGAACGCCAAGTACCACGACAAAGAGGCGGAAATTGTGGCCCAGGCCGGAAAGTTTGGGGCGGTGACCATCGCCACCAACATGGCCGGACGTGGTACCGATATTATGCTGGGCGGTAACGCTGAATATCTGGCCAAGGCGGAGCTGCGTCGTCAGGGGTACGATGACGCCACCATCAGCGAGGCCACCGGTTTTGCCGATACCGATAACCAGATTATCAACGACGCCAGAGCCCTTTACTCCAAGCTGATGAACGAGTATAAGCAGGAAATCAGCGTTGAGGCTGAGAAGGTTCGGGAGGCTGGCGGCCTGTTCATCATCGGCACCGAGCGGCATGAATCCCGCCGTATTGACAACCAGCTGAGAGGCCGTGCCGGACGTCAGGGTGACCCTGGTGAGACCCGGTTCTATATGTCCCTGGAGGACGACCTGATGCGGCTGTTCGGCGGTGAGCGCATCCAAAGCATGATGAACATGATTGGGGCGGAGGATGATCTGCCCATCGAGGCCAAGATTCTCACCAACTCCATCGAGTCCGCCCAGCGGAAGGTGGAGGCCCGGAACTTTGGAATCCGTAAGAACGTGCTGCAATTTGACGATGTTATGAACCGTCAGAGAGAGATTATCTACTCCCAGCGTTCCAAGGTGCTGGATGGAGAGGACATCTCCGACATCATCAAGAAGATGCTTCACGAGGATATTGAGGAAAAGGTAAACCTCTACCTGGCGGACCCGGAGGTTCACGACAACTGGAACCTGGCTGGCCTGCGGGACTATTATCTGGGCTGGCTCACAGTGGAGGATGACCTGCGGTATGACACCCAAAAACTGGGAGAGGTCACCCGGGATGAAATCAAGGAGATGCTGATTCAGCGGGCAGAAAAACTGTACGCTGCCAGAGAGCAGATGTTCACCTCCTCCATTATGCGGGAGTTGGAACGGGTAGTGCTGCTGCGGATTGTGGATACCAAATGGATGCAGCACATTGATGACATGGAGGAGCTGAAACGGGGTATGTACCTGCGCTCCTACGCCCAGAAAGACCCTGTGGTGGAGTACCGGATTGAGGGCTTCGACATGTTTGATGAGATGATTGCCTCCATCCGGGAGGATACAGTGAAACTGATGCTCACCATCCAGATTAAAACCAACGAGGAGCCGAAACGTGAGCAGGTGGCGGAGCCTACCCAGGAGAGCGGCGGCAGCGATGGAAGCATCTCCCAGGAGCCTGTGCGCAATTCGGCCACCAAGGTGGGACCCAACGACCCATGTCCCTGCGGCAGCGGCAAAAAATACAAGAAATGCTGCGGCAGCGGAAAGTAAAAGAACCCTTCTTTTGGGGTCCTCTCTTACCCATATAACATAACTGGTTCCGCTTTTGATTTTTTCATCAGTCAGATGTCCGGTTTTATAATGCCCCCGCCTTCCACAATGGAAGGCGGGGGCATTTTCTGTGGCAGGCACCAGACAAGATACCCTGCCCATATCTGTCTCCTGCAAAAAATGGCGGTTTCAGGCTTGACATTTAAAATCAGGATTTATATAATTAGTTTTCTTATAATAAGTATTCTTATAATAGGAGGTTTCAGTTGGAAAGTCTGCATTATCTGCTTATGAAAACCCACGCCTTGTTTTCAAAAAAGGTTTTAAGCGAAGCCAGCAAACTGGGGTTAACATCTGGACAGCCTAAAATCCTTGACTGCTTACTGCACTATCAGGAGGCGGACCAGAAAACCATTGCCGCTTACTGTGAAATCGAACAAGCCACCGTGGGCAGTATTTTATTGCGTATGGAAGAAGCTGGTCTTGTTGTCCGCAGGCAAAAAAACGGGAACCGGCGTTCCCTGTATGTCTCACTGACCCCAAAAGGAACCGATGCGGCGATGAAGCTGACAGACATCTTCCAAAACACCGAACAGGAATCCACCAAAGGGTTTACGGAACAGGAACAGGCTCTGCTCAAAAACCTGCTTCACAGAATGTGCGATAAGATGGAATCCAATACAGAAAAAGGAGCGTAATCCATGACAGAATCAACCAAACCCAAGCACCCTGTAAGGCGTTTTATCTTTTTATGTTTCGGCCTGATGATTATTGCCTTTGGGGTGGCCTTCTCTATCAAAGCTGGGCTTGGAACCTCCCCCATTTCCAGTGTACCTTACGTCACCGCTGAAATCTCCGGCCTGACGGTTGGCACCACCACCATTATCATGAATTTTATTTTTGTGCTGATTCAAATTGCCATTTTGCGCAAACAATATGAGTGGTTTCAGCTTCTGCAATTGCCTGCGGCCATTCTGTTTGGAATGGCCATTGATTTGGCTTCCTGGATGATACAGTCCATTACATATTCCAATTATTTTCAGCAGTGGCTGCTCTGCTTTGTGGGCATCTTCCTGGTGGCCATTGGGGTCAGCATAGAGGTCATCGCCAATTCCATCACCACAGCGGGCGAAGGGATTGTCCTGGCAATCTGCAAGGTGGCCCCAATCAAATTCGGAAATATGAAAACCATCTTCGATGTTGCGCTGGTCTGCCTCTCCATTGCCCTGTCCTTGCTGTTTCTGGGCAGGCTCAGCGGTGTGCGGGAAGGCACCATAGCTGCGGCAGTATTCGTGGGCCAGATTACCAAACACACCAATCCATGGGTTAGAAAGCTGGAAGGAGCTTTCCTGGAATAATCTATCCATAATCAGCACAAAAGGCGGACATACTGTAAAAACAGTGTGTCCGCCTTCATCATTTTCTTTTTGGGAACAGCTATGGTTACTACTCAGACTTGAGGAGTTTGATGTACTCCGCAATAATCCGGTAAAAAGCGTCCAGGTCTTCCTTGCTGCATCGTTCCTCAAGATGGGCGGTGGTTTGGGTAATGTCCGCCACATCATAGGCCTTATGGATACTGGAAAGCCGTTTACCCTTATCGGTCACATACAAAAGGGCTGTCTTTTCGTTGTTCTCCCGATACCGTTTCTCCACATATCCAGCTTCTGTCAGTTTTTTAATGATTTGGGAGATGGAGCTTTTGCTCTTGTGCCACAGCTTGGACAGCTGGGTGGCTGTAATGCCTGGACAATCATCAATATAGGTCAGGGTATGAATCTCCACCATATTACAGTGTTCAGCTTCATAGGCATGTTGGGTATAAATAAAATTATGATATAAAATAACAAACTCATACAGCATATCCGCCCGAAAATTCAACTTGCGGTACGCGCTGTCAATATCTGACAAATGACTCATGCTGACCTCCGCTTCCATAATTTAATGGTTTTCAGTTTATCATATTTTTATGTCTATTTCAAGAAAACACTCCTTTTTCCAGGAAAAATAGTTTAATACCAGAACTATTACACAAGATTTTTGTTCGATTTTTGTATGTAATATATAGTTTTTATTTATTTATTGATATATTATTGACGAATATTGTGATTTATATTATAATATAGTTCGTAGACTAAACCATATTGGATGGTTTGGCGCGAGGCATAGAGGAAGGTGGTATGTCAAATGGATTTTGAGAAGTTCTGCCGGGAAAATTGTGTGGAACGCAAAGGCACTGGAACCCTGAAATGGGATTCCCTGCAAGAAGTTTTTGGGGACGCAGATTTGCTTCCCCTGTGGGTGGCTGACATGGAGATTCAATCTCCTCCCTCCGCCCGGGAAGCCATGCAGAAGCGCATTGAGCATGGAACCTTCGGCTACGGTAAGGTAACCGACGATTACTATGAGGCGTTCTTTGGATGGCAGAAAAAACATCATGGCGTTGAGCTGACAAAGGAAAATGTACGGTTTGCCACAGGCGTGGTAGGTTCTCTTTACGCGGCGGTCAGGGCCTATACCCAACCGGACGCTTCGGTGGTAATCTGCCCCCCTGTCTATTATCCTTTCTATGACGCCATCCTGAACACCGGCCGGAAGCTGGTGACCTGCGAGCTGGATGACAACGATGGTTACTTCACCCTGGATTTGGACAAGTTTGACAAGACCATCGCTGAGAGCAAGGCGTCTATGTTCATCCTCTGCTCCCCCCATAACCCTGTCTGCCGTGTTTGGACCGAGAAGGAACTGGAAGGCATGTTTGAGGTCTGCCGCAAACATGGAGTTCTGGTGGTATCCGATGAGATTCATCAAGATTTCACCTACAACAAGGAGCATCCCTTCGTTTCCTCCGCTTTGGTGGGCGGCGGCAAATATAAGGACATGCTGATTCTCCTGAACTCCGGCTCCAAAACCTTTAACCTGGCCGGCCTGATTCACTCCCACGTTATCATCTTCGACCAGAAGCTGATGGAAACCTATGACGCTTACATCAAGTCCATCGGTTCCCCTGAGGTAAATCTGATGGGTGTGGTCGGCATGGGCGCTGCTTTCAGAGGGGGCGAGGAGTGGTTCAAGAACGTAAAAGCCCTCATCTGCCACAACTACGACTACATGAAACAAGCCTTCGCCAAAGATGCTCCCAAGATTGTTCTGACTCCTTTGGAGGGAACCTATCTGTCCTGGATGGACCTGCGGGGCTATATGGATGGCAAAGAGGTAGCCGATTTCATTCAGAAGAAATGCCGTTTGGCCTGCGATGTGGGTGAGTGGTTCAGCTTCACCGGACATGGATTTGTCCGCATCAACCTGGCCACCGACACCAAGTATATCAAGACCGCCGTGGAGCGGATTATCACCAACCTGAAAGAGCTGTAATAAAAGGAGGCAACTATGGGAAAACGTGTGTTGGTCGTAGGTGGAGTCGCTGGCGGCGCCTCCGCGGCAGCCAGAATCCGCCGCTTGGATTCTGAGGCCTCTATCACCATCTTTGAGCGGGGAGAACATGTCTCCTTTTCTAACTGTTCCCTCCCCTACTATCTGAGCAGAACCGTCCAGGATAAGGATTATCTTGTGATGATGACCCCTGAGAGCTTCAAAGCCTCTTATGACATTGAAGTACGGGTGGGCAGCGAGGTTCTGTCCATCGACCGGGCAGCCAAAAAGATTCTGGTGAAGGACCTGGCCGCCAACCGGGAATATGAGGAGCATTATGATGAGCTGGTGCTGTCCCCTGGCTCCTTCCCCATCCGCCCCAAGTCGATTGCGGGTGTGGACCTTCCCCATGTATTCACCGTGCGGAATGTAACCGACATTGTGAAGCTGGACCAATATGTCCGCCGGGAAGGCGCTGGCGATATTGTAGTGGTAGGCGGAGGATTCATTGGCTTGGAGGTTGCTGAAAACCTGAGAGAAGCCGGAAAAAATGTCTCTGTGGTGGAGGCCGCTCCCCAGGTGATGGCTCCCTTTGACTACGATATGGTCCAGATTCTCCAAAAGGAACTGTATGACCATGGCATTCAGCTGCATGTGGCAGATGGGGTTCAGGCCATTACCCCAGACAAGGTGGTTCTGACTTCCGGAAAGGAGCTGTCTGCGGATGCGGTAGTTCTGGCCATCGGTGTTCTGCCCGAAACTGGACTGGCTAAGGAAGCCGGTTTGGAGCTGGGTGAGACTGGCGCCATCAAGGTATCTGCGGATTTCCGCACCAGTGACCCCCATATCTATGCGGTTGGAGACGCCATCGAGGTTTACAACCGTCTCACCCATAAGCCTTCCAAGCTGCCCTTGGCAGGACCGGCTATCCGGCAGGCCCGGACCGCCGCCAACGCCATCTATGGGATTCCCGGAACCAACAATGGAGTGTTGGGTTCCTGCGCAGTGAGAGTTTTCAATATGAACGCCGCTGCCACAGGGCTCAACGAGAGAACCGCCAAGGCCAATGGCATCTCCTGTGATGCTGTTTACACCATGTCTATGGACAAGGTAGGCTTGATGCCGGACAGCGCTCCCATTCACTTCAAGCTGGTGTTCGAGACCCCTACCGGCAGAATCCTGGGCGCTCAGGCCATCGGCCGGGGCAATGTAGATAAGCGGATTGATGTCATCGCTACCCTCATCGCCATGAACGGCACCCTGGAAGACTTGAAAGAGCTGGAACTTTGCTATTCCCCTGTTTTCGGTACAGCCAGAGATGTGGTCAATCTGGCGGCGTTGGTGGGACTGAATGTTCTTCACAATGTGTTCCAGCAGGTTCCTGTGACTATGGTTCGGGAGCTGGTGGAAAGCGGCGCCTGCATCATTGATGTGAGAACCCCAGGCGAGTTTGAGGCGGGTCATCTTGTGAACGCCATCAACATTCCTTTGGGTCAATTAAGACAGCGGGCCAATGAGATTCCCAAGGACCGTCCCGTGTATCTCCACTGCCGCACCAGTCAGAGAAGCTATAACGCAATTATGGCGCTTAAAGGCCAAGGCTTTGAAAACCTTGTGAATATTTCTGGTTCCTTCCTTGGCATCAGCTATTATGAGTACTTTACAGACGTAACAACAGGCCGGGATAAGATTGTCACCGCCTACAATTTTGCCTAAGGAGCTGATTGAAACAGGAAAATAACCTGTTTCAACCAAGCCCTATTGAGAAGGGAGCTGCGTTATGCAGAGCGCATTTTTTCAAGAATTTTTGAAAATCAGTGATGTCAAAACAGTCCTTTTCCTAGTGGTCATTGTGGCCTTATTTTACCTGATTCATATTCTGTATCATAAAAAACACATGGACTTCGCAGTTGTGGTTATGATCGGTACCGGTCTTGGCCTGCTGCTGGGTCTGGCCATTCAGTTTGTGGCTGGATTCCCTGACGCTCCCATGGAGGTCACCTTCGTGTCCGAAACTACTACCTGGTTCGCCATGGTGGGAAGCGGCTACATCAATCTGATTAAGATGATTGTAGTTCCCCTGGTTATGATTTCCATTTTGCAGGTAATCATCAACATGCAGCAGGGCAAAACCATGGGCCAGCTGGTGAAAAAGACCATCTTTGTCACCATGGGCATGGTGGCTATCTCCGCTGTCACCGGAATCGTTGTAGGTATTCTGTTCAGCGTTGGCAAAGGCGGCACCGTAGTTGAGGCTGGCGACGCTACCGCCAAAGCCATCACCCCTGTGGCTACCACCATCAAGAACCTGATTCCCGGCAACATCGTGGAAGCTATGGTAAACAGCAACATCATCGGACTGGTTATCTTTTCCGCCTTCCTGGGCCTGGCCATCTGGTGGATTAACCATGAGGACCCAGAGGATGCCAAACCCCTGTATGACCTGATCAACAAGTCCCACAAAGCTATGATTAACATGGCTTTGCTGATTCTGGACTATATGCCTTGGGCAGTTATGGCTCTGCTGGCCAACACCATCGCTCAGAGAGGTCTGTCCTCCATCCTGGAGGTGGGCAAGTTCATCATTGCCCTGTATGTAGCAGCGGCTATCCAGTTTGTCATCCAGCTCATCCTGCTGGCTGTCAATGGACTGAACCCTGTTATCTACATGAAGAAGTCCTTCGCTACCATGCTGATGGCCTTTACCTCCCGTTCCAGCGTGGGCTGCCTGCCTATGACCATCGAGACCCTCACCAAGAAACTGGGTGTGGACCAGGGTACCGCCAGCTTTGTGGCCGGCTTTGGCACCACCGCTGGAATGCAGGGATGCGCTGGTATCTTCCCCTCTCTGCTCATCATCTATGTCTGCAATGTGACTGGTACTCCCATTGACATCACCATGATCGTTATGACCATCTTCGTTGTGGCCATCGGCTCCCTGGGTATCGCTGGTATCCCCGGTACCGCTACTATGGCGGCTTCCGTAGGTCTGTCCGGTGTAGGTATGGCTTCCCAATTCGCTATGGTAAGCCCCATCCTGGCCATTGACCCCATCATCGACATGCCTCGTACCATGCTGAACGTTACCGGCTCTCTCACCAACGCCCTGGTTGTGGATAAGCACATGGGTACCTTGAACGAGAAAGCTTATAACGACCCCAGCCTGATGCAGCTGACCAAATAAGATAAAACCATTAGACAATATACCCCCCTCAAAAGGGACTGGGAATCTGGTTCCCAGTCCCTTTCCTCTCAATTGAAAAAAATCAGCGGTGAAACTATGTTTCACCGCTGATTTTTCTATTCCCCCTCCTTCATAGACCCAGCGTTCTCTGGTTTTACCAAAGTCAGCTTTGGTTCTGGGGCATTGATATAGAACTCCTCACATTCCCGCTGGGCCGCCATAAGCAGATTCATTGCCTGCTCACTGGCCCAGAATAACCTCAAGTACATTTCTTTGTAATCTGGCATCCCATCTCCTCCTTGCGGGTATATTTTAGAACAATTTATTCAATAAATCAATAGAACAATTTATTCTGAATTATACTTCCCTTGGTGATGGAATTGAACTGTTACAGACGTATTCGAGATTTGCGGGAGGATAAGGATTTAACCCAAGCGCAGGTGGGAGCCGCTTTGGGCTTATCCCAACGAACCTATGCCTATTATGAATCCGGCCAGCGTATGATTCCGCCTCAGGTTCTTGTGGCGCTGGGGGATTTCTATGGGGTCAGTGTGGACTATCTGCTGGAACGCACAGATAACCCGAAATTTCTCAGGTAGCTTGCATCCTTTTCCTAAAAAGAAAACAGCACCCCACAGATTAGAGTGTAGTCCATACCTCTAACCTGTGGGGTGCTTTCTTTGGTCAAAAATCCGTTATTTGCTCATCCAGCAGCAGTGGTTCAGAGGGCCGCTTCCATGACCCAAGTCCAGGCCCGCCTTCAAAGCGTCAGTAATATACCTTTTGGCGTTGCGGACAGCCGCCTCCAAACAGAATCCATCCGCCAGATTGCAGGCGATGGCGGAGGACAGGGTGCATCCGCTTCCATGGTTATTGGGGTTCTCCACCCGCTGGGCCGGATACCAGATGGCCTGCCCATTCATCCACAGCAGATCACAGGCTTCTTCTGTCAGATGCCCGCCCTTCACCAGCACGCTTCCGCCCACCTTGGGCGCCAGCAATTCTGCCGCCCGCCGCAGCTGCTGCGCTTCCACAATCGGGCCGAATCCGGTCAGGGCCTGGGCTTCTGGAATATTGGGGGTAATCACCTCCGCCAGAGGGAACAGCAGCTCCACCAACGCCTGAACCGCTCCATCTACACACAGCTTGCTTCCGCTGGTAGCTACCATCACAGGGTCCACCACAATATGCTTGGCGTCATATTCCTTCAGCTTCTGGGCGATGACCTGAATAATCTCTGGATTGGACACCATGCCGATTTTCACCGCATCAGGCACAATATCCTGAAAAATGCAGTCCAGCTGCTGGCCCACAAACTCCGGCGACGCTTCCAGCACCCCATAAACACCAGTGGTATTTTGGGCAGTGAGGGCGGTGATGGCGCTCATGGCGTACATGCCGTGGGCGGTGATGGTCTTGATGTCTGCCTGAATCCCAGCCCCTCCGCTGCTGTCGCTGCCTGCGATGGTCAATACTTTTCTCATAAACTTCCCTCCTGGTACTCCTGATAATCCCGCCAGTACTGTTCCCCTAAAGCTCTCAGGGCTTCTTCTTGGCCACTGGCGCTGGGGTCGGCAATGACCACCACCCGAAATCCCCCTTGGACCCCACTCTCCACCGCATGAAGGGCGTCCTCAAAAATCACGGTGGATTCTTTTGGGGTCCCCAGCCGGAGCAGGGCTCTTTCAAACAGGTGGGGGGTGTCTTTGCCCAACCCTTCCTCTGTACAGGTTATCACAAAATCAAACAGTTGTAAAACCCCCAGGCGCTCCAGGGCCGCCTCCACCAAGGGCCGGTCGGAAGCAGTGCAGACACACATATGTACCCCCTGACCCTTCAGCTTTTCCAGAAACTCCTTGGCGTGGGGTTTTAAGAGGAGCTTGTATCGGTATTCCTCCTCCACCATCTGGTTCACCTTCAGGGCGATGTCTTCCGGGGAGGCGGAAACCCCCAGCTGGTCATGGAAATACTGGGCGCATTGGGACAAGGTCATGGAACGGACCCGCTGGGTTAAATCCTGGGGAGGCTGGATACCCTGGCTTTCCAGGTACCGCTGGCCAATGGTATCCCATATCCACATGGAATCCAGCAGGGTTCCGTCCAAATCGAAAATCGCTCCCTGAATCATCCCTGCACCATCCTGTCGGAAAGCTCCCGCAGGGTTTTAGCGGCGGCGTAAATATCAGGCTTGGCGAAGATGGCCGAAATCACAGCTACCCCATCCACCCCGGAACCCGCTAATTCCAACAGGTTTTCCTGGCTGATGCCTCCGATGGCTACCACCGGGATGGACACCGCCTGACAGATGTCCTCCACCACCTTCCGGGGAAGGGTATCTGCGTCCAGCTTGGTGGTAGTGCCGAACACCGCCCCCACCCCGATGTAATCCGCTCCATCTCTTTGGGCGGCCAAGGCTTCCTCCACCGTATGGGCGGAGACCCCCACAATCTTATCCGGCCCCAGTAAGGCTCTGGCTTTGGCACAGGCCATATCCTCCTGCCCTACATGCACCCCATCCGCCCCACAATCCAAGGCTACCTGCACATCATCATTCACCACAAAGGGGACCCCATAACGGCCGCAGAGGGCTTTCAGCTCTTTGGCCTCCTCCAGCATCTCCGCTGAGTCCATAGATTTCTCCCGCAGCTGCACAAAGGTAGCCCCCGCCTTCAGGGTGTCCTCCACCTGAGCTGCCAAGCTTTGAGTTCCAAGCCAGCTCCGGTCGGTGACCACATACAGCCGCATGGCTTCCTTAGCAACCTTCAATCTTGGCCCCTCCTTCCAATTGTTCCCCTGTGAGATTGCTCATAGCGTCGATTAACGCTACCCGCAGGGTGCCTGTCCCGGCTCCCTGGGCTTTCACCTTCTGGTAGGCCAGCTCTCCGCACAGGCCCATGGCGCAAACCGCCGACGCTGTGGCTTCCAGAGCCTTTCCTGGATTGGCAGCCACAAAAGCCGCTGTTATGGCGGAAAGCATACATCCGGTGCCAGTGATTTTGGACATCATGGGATGGCCGTTGCGGATGGCAAGGGCCTTGGAAGCGTCCGCCACCAGGTCAATGGCCCCTGTAATGGCAATCACCGCTCCTGTACGGCCAGCCAGCTCCTTGGCGTACTTGGCCACCTGGGGCAGGTTTTCCTGGGTGGTGGCGTCCGCCGCCGCAGCGTCCACCCCTTGTGTATCCCCTGTCCCTAAAGCCACCATCTTGATTTCTGAGGAATTGCCCCGGATGACGGTAAAGCGCACCTGTTCCAGCAATTGGTTGGTGGTATTGGTGCGCAGGCTGGAAGCCCCCGCTCCCACCGGGTCCAGGACCACCGGACGTCCAAGGGCGTTGGCCCGTTTGCCAGCTTTCAGCATTGATTGGATGGTGCGAGAGTTCAGGGTCCCGATGTTAATATCCAACCCGGCACACAGGGAGGTAATTTCCTCCACCTCCCCTTCGTCATCCGCCATAATCGGGGACCCGCCGCAGGCCAGCAGAATATTGGCGCAATCGTTTACGGTGACGTAGTTGGTGATACAGTGAATCAGCGGGGTCTTTTCCCGCAGATTGTCCAGACATTCTTTCAAAAACATGATTTTTCCCCTTTATTTTGTGCCTAAAGCCACTTTGATGTTTCCGAACACTCCTGTGCGCTGCAAGGCCGCCAGCAGCAGGATGGAGATGGTGGCCCCTCCAAAAGAGCTGATGATAAAGGGAAGCACATAGGCGAACAGGGCCGCTTCCTTCCCCAGAATCAAGGTAGCCATGGGGTAGGCCAGCAAACCACCTAAAACGCCGGTTCCAATCACCTCACCCACATAGGCCAGAGGCAGGCGCTTGGTGGACTGGTACAGCAGGCCGCAGAAAAAAGCCCCTACCATGCTGCCTGGGAAGGCCAGCAGGGTTCCGGTCCCCATCAGCACCCGCAGCAGGGAGGTGACAAAGGCCATAGCCATTCCATAGAAAGGCCCCAACAGCACCCCCGCAATAACATTCACCATATGCTGGATGGGGAAGCATTTGGAGGCTCCAATGGGGATATAGAAGGTGGAGCAGACCACCCCCAAAGCAATTAAAACCCCAGCTAAACTGAGCTTGCGCACGTTTGACATAAATCAATCATCCTTTCTCTCTTTTTGGACAAAAAAACAGAACCCGACGGGAGGCCGGGTTCCGTGTATTTCTTACGAAAGTGCTTCCCTACGTTGGCATTATCCAAATCAGGTTCCTGGGTCGAAGTTTTCAACTTCCTCTCAGCCTGTTCACAAGCTCCCCAATTTAATTGTTCCCTCACAGGATAGCACGCCCGTTCCAGCTTGTCAAGCCTTCGAGCAGGAGACCACGGCCAAACTTTACAAGGGAAACTTGCAGTCGGAAAAAGCTTGTGCTACTATTAGAGATAGAATTTTATGAGTTCGCGGCTGCCCGCGGATTTAAAGGGGGACTATCCATGAAAGATTCCGCTGAAATCCTTTGTATCGGCACTGAAATCCTCTTGGGAAATATCGTGAACACCAACTCCCAGGTCATCTCCAAGGGCCTGGCGGATGTTGGAATTGATATGTACCATCATACGGTGGTAGGGGACAATCCCCAGCGCCTGAAAGAAGCGCTGGAAATCGCCTTCTCCCGCAACAACATTGTGATTACCACCGGAGGGCTTGGGCCTACCTATGACGATTTAACCAAGGAGACCATCGCCAAATACTTCGGCCTGGAGCTGGAGATGTATGAGCCCGCTAAAGAGTGGATTATCAGCTACATCCAAAAGATGCACCGGGTTCTGACCGAAAACAGCCTGAAACAGGCCATGATGCCCAAGGGCTGTTACATCATGGAAAACCGCAACGGCACCGCCCCCGGCGCCATCATCGAGAAGGAGGGCAAGACCGCCATTATGCTCCCTGGCCCACCCAAAGAGATGGGGCCCATGTTCCAAGACCAGGTCATCCCCTATCTGGAAAAGCGTTCCGGCCGGGTACTGCGCTCCCACTGCATCCACTTTTTCGGTATCGGGGAGAGCCAGCTGGAGCATCAGCTCCATGAGCAGATGGAACAGATGACCAACCCCACCCTGGCCCCCTACGCCAAGGAAGGGGAGGTAATGCTGCGGGTCACCGCCTCTGCCGCCACTCCTGAGGAGGCGGAAACTTTGATGGAGCCGGTGATTCAGCAGCTGTATCAGCGTTACAGCGACCTGATTTACGGTATGGATGTAGGGGACCTGCAAACCGCTGTGGTGAAAATGGCCCAGCAAAAAGGGGTCCGGGTGGCCACCGCCGAAAGCTGTACCGGCGGTTATGTGGCCAAACGGATTACCGATGTTCCTGGCAGCTCCGCCATGTTTGACTGTGGTGTGGTCAGCTACTCCAACCAGATTAAAGAGCGGGTGTTGGGTGTCCGGCACGAAACCCTGGAAAGCTTTGGAGCGGTGTCCACCCAGACCGCCCAGGAGATGGCTCAAGGGGTGCGTCGGGTATCCGGAGCGGACATTGGAATTTCTATCACCGGGGTGGCCGGCCCTGACGGGGGGACCCCTGAAAAGCCGGTGGGCCTGGTCTATGTAGGGGTGGACAGCGACTGGCATCGGGAGGTTTTGGAGCTGCACCTGGCCCGCAACTTCCAGAACGAGCGGGAAAATATCCGGTACCTGGCCTCCTCCAACGCCTTATCCCTGGCCCTGAAAACCATTCTTTTAAAGAAGTAAGGAGCATTTTTATGGAACTGAAACAAATCGCCAGCTTTGCGGTGGACCATACCAAGCTGAAACCAGGCATCTATGTTTCCCGGGTAGACGGGGATGCAGTTACCTACGACCTGCGGATGCGGGAGCCAAACAAGGGGGACTATCTGGAGATGGCCTCCATGCACACCTTTGAACACCTATTCGCCACCTACGCCCGCAGCGGCCCCTGCGCTGATTCTATCATCTATATCGGGCCCATGGGCTGCCGTACCGGATTTTATATGGTCACCAGGGACAATCTGAGCAAGCAGCAGGTCATCCAGCTGATTCAGGAGATGTGCGCTTTTGTAGCGGATTTCCATGGACCCATTCCAGGAGCCACCGAAAAGGAATGCGGGAACTATCGGGAGCAGGATTTGGAGGCTGCCCGAAAGGATGCCATTCGTTTTGGGAAGGACATCGCAAACTGGACTCCTGAGAAGATGGAGTACCAAAAATAAGAGATTTTGGAGGGTTTCCGGATACCTCTCCTCTATAAGCGAAAAGTATAAAAACAGCGTCATCCCATAGGGATGACGCTGTTTCTCATTTAAGAGGCTGGTTCTGAACCTGTCAGAATTTTATGTCAATTCTCGGGCAGGTATCCCCGCTCATCTTTATAATAGGTGAAGCCATTTTTGCCTCTCTTTTTGGTTTCATACAGGGCGGTGTCCGCCTGCCGCAGGCAATCCTTATAGTGGAACCCATCTTTGAACACAAAGGTGATTCCCACACTGCTGCTCATGGGGATGTCCTCATCCTCCCTCAAATTGCGCAGCAGCTGCCGGATTCTTACATCCAAATCTTCCCTGCACTGAACCCCTTTTACAAATACTAAAAACTCATCTCCGCCCAATCGGCCAATCAAATCCGTCTCCCGGAATGTGGAACGGAGGACTTCTGTAAACCTTTGCAGCGCTTTATCCCCCACCAGATGGCCCTTTTGGTCATTGATATTCTTGAAATCATCCACATCCAGCAGAATCAGAGCGCCGCAAGTGGAGCCTGTGTGACCAGAAACATAATCGGAAACCTTCTGCTCAAAAGCGCTTCTGTTCAGTACTTTTGTTAAGGGGTCCTGTGTAGCGGCTTCCTCCTGCAGAATCTCCTGTTCTTTTTGGTTATGAATATCCTTTAAATAGATTAGGGCGTAAACATTTCTGGTGATGTCTTCCCGGAACAGGTGGAATACCAACTCTACCCAGCGGAAATGCCGATTGATCATACGGCGATAATAAAAGCGTTGGCAGGATTCCCCTTTTTCCAACATGGAGCGCCACCCATCAGGTGTAAAATAGCTTTGAATTTTGCTCAGATCTTCCTCAGACAGGTACTTGGAGAACTGCTCTACCATGAATGACAGAAAATTATTGGGCTCATTGTAAAAGGCTTGCTCATAGCCCTTCCACAGACCACCGATGGATTTTAAATGTCCACTTTCCAGATCCACCTCCGCGAACGCGATGGTTTCTGACAAAATGGCTCTGTAAAATCTGCGGATACGCCGGTGTTCAATCTCCAGAAGCCGGTAGGCCCCAAAAGGCTTCATCATAACGATGACCGTATCCAAGTCTTCCTCCTCCGTACCCGCATGCTGCAAATCCACCTTAAACCACTCATAGGCCCCTGACGTGGTTTTTAAAGGTAATTCCAGTTCCTGAAACTGTTCTTTTGTCCGCAGTTTGGAGAAGGTCTCCCGGAATTCCATAGCAAAATGAGGATGTACAATCTCTTGCTCAATCCAGCAATCAGGGAAATTCACTTCTTTCGTATTGGCTCCCATAAGCATTTCCCGTCCTATATGGAAAAACGCTGTATGATGAATCTCATTGTACTCGAACACAATCTTGGAGCCTATATCGGACACGATCTTAGGCTGATCGATGTCACTGATGATACGATGATAGCCTTTCAGACAGAGCATTCCCTTCTCATCCGGCACCCGGGTACCAATGCATCGAACCATGACCTCTCCCTTTTGGGGATGCACCCAGGTATACTCCAACTGTACAATTCCCCAGGATTTCGCCATATGTTTTATAGACTCATTGACATAATGATAATACCCATTATTGATTCGGTCATACCAATAACAATAACATTCCTCCAGGTTAGGCATGGTAGTCAGCCCCAAAGTCCGCTTGAGTGTATCATCAATAATCAATTCTTTGCGCTTATGTCTCAAGTCAATGCGCACCATCCAAAGGCCAACACCAAGGATATCCAATGTGCTGTGGTAATTGGCTTTCAGCAGGCTGCGCAGATGCAGCTCATTGCGCTCCTGACGGATACGATTAAGCAAAAAGTTGGATAATACCCGTATTTGAGAATCATCGGAAATGGAGTATCGGGGGTTATCCACCCCCACAAAAGCGATAATCTTATCCCCATCCCGTATAGGGGTGGCAATCAGCCTGGAAATATCCTGTGTGCTTAACGCTTCCCACATAGCTGGATCTGTTTTCCGTAAAACATCCAGATTATAGATGACCACCGACAGATCCTTATGGAAAATATCCAGCCATTGGGCAACGGTGGAAGGTTCTACATCCTGAAGATGCTCATATTGGGGTACCACATTCTCAGCGCACCACTCAAAGGTATTATCCCAATACCCATCCCGCAGACTTGGTTCAAACAAATAGGCTCTGTCCGCTTGATAAAATTCCCCTAAAGCGGCCAGCATATTCTGAACCGCTTGTTTATAATCCATCGTATTGGATAAAATCTTTGTGTAATCTATAACCTTTTCCGCAAATTTCAGCCGTTCTCTTATCTCCGTGCTGATATTCTCTTTTTTGGTAAGATCCCGGGCAATCTCCAAGCGGAATTTTTTCCCATGATAGGAAATCAGTTTATCCCGCAGCTGGTAGCGATGTCCAGAATACGGGTTTACCCGTTCCCATGTGTAGAATTGATGCTCATTCAACAGATGGTTAGCGCAAAAATCACAAGGCTCATTCCGGCCCTGCAACACCCGATAACATTTTTTTCCCTGGTAATCCTTAATATCCATGGCCTTTTTTCCTGCGGAATTCAGGTAATACAGCTCATAGGTTTCCAGGTCACTGATGTAAAAAATATCGCTTTCCTCTGATAAAATGATCTGAGCGACTTCTTCCTCTGACCATTGAATCTCGGAGAATTTTTCAGACACGGTCTGCTCGCTGAGATATCCCTTCTCCCGCCGGACCCTCTCAAGGTATTCCGGGGCATTTTCATTCAGGTACAAAGTCTCAAACTGCTCCGGGGTGCAAGGCTTGGCAAACAGATACCCTTGCAGCAGAGTCGGCCTTAAATCCCTTAAAACTGCCAGCTCCTCTAAGGTTTCCACCCCTTCACAGCACACATCTATGTTCTGCCCATCGGCCAGTTCAATCATGTTGCTGATAAGGCGGTGGTTGTACACGCTGTTTTGGATTTCTTTTACAAAGCAGCGGTCAATCTTAATTTCGTCCACCTTCAGCTCCTTAAGTCTGGCCAAACTGGAATATCCTGTTCCAAAATCGTCCACCGAAATACGGATTCCCGCTTTTTTCCAAGCGGAAAGGGTCTTATTGATATGGATAAGAGACAGCAGAGACATGCTTTCGGTGATTTCCAGGGTCAGGCTGTCGGGGGAAACCCCGCTTTGCTGAACACAGGTAATCACATCCTCCGCGATATTGTTTTTCCCTATCTGGCAGCAGGAGACATTCACACTCATATGAAAATTGGGAATCTGTTTTTTCCATTCCCCACATTGCTTGAGCGCATTCTTTAAAACCCAGATTCCTACCGGGATAATCAACCCGGTCTCCTCCAAAATGGGGATAAACTCTGCGGGAGATACCATTCCCCGTCTTGGAGAGTTAAAACGCAGCAGGGCCTCCGCTCCAAATAGCTCCAGGGTTCTGGAATCCATCTGGGGCTGGTAAAGAAGGGAAAAGCCCTCATATCCAGTCCGCACACTGTGGTATAGATCTTCTTTCAGCTCCAGAACCTCCAGATCCTTTTCGTAATCTTTGGCGGAAAAAAAGCACAGCATATTCTTTCCCTGGGCTTTGGCAGATTCCAAGGAGTTCTCCACATATTGAAACAGGGTTCCCGCGTCAGGAACGGTATATTGGCGCAGCGGAACACAGCCTCCGGACAGAGTACACTGTCCCTGCAAATACTTTTGCAGCTGGAGAAAAATTGCTTCCACCTGGTTCCGGTCTACATCCACCAGATTGACCCCAAAGCAGTCCCCATTCACCCGATAAATCCGATTCCCTGCGGCAACGCTTTCCAGGCACTGTACCACCGACTTCAAAATACCATTGCCGAACTCCCAGCCGCGTTTGATATTGATGGTTTTCAGGTCATCTACACCCACAAGAAGCAGATACCCATTCTGCTGATCTGCCAGCAGCTTTTCCAGTTCCTCCTTGAGACTTTCCATATTGAAAGTGCCTGTAAATTGATCCGCCTTATCCATCCATACGCTTTCGGAAATCTGTCCAAAAAGCCCCAAAGGGGTTCCATTTTTATCCAGGCGGGTTTTCCCTCGGGAATTAATCCACATCACGTTTCCCTTGCGGGTGATAATCCGGTATTCTATATTATGAACCCTGTGCCTGCCAGCAGTAAGCTCTTCCAGTTCTTCCATCAGCATGGACAGGTCCTGAGGATAAACCACACGTTTCCATTCCCTGAGAGAACAGAAGGTTTTATACTCTTTAAATAATCCCACCGTCTCTTTAATTTGATTGGAAAAAGAAAAGTTCTGAGTCCTAAAATCAAAAAAGAAAAAACAATCGTCAGAGGCCTCATTCAATAAGTCCAGCATCTCTTTATATGACTGCTCCGCATCCTCAAACATCAACTGCTCATTCATAGGATTCTTTTCTCCTCACTTATTAAATTGGCACTCGGATCCATCTTGTGCCAACGAAACGATATAACCAATTTTAGTGTAGCACAGTGGCCAGATTTACGCAAGAGACACCTGTATAAAAATCCCATCAATCCGCTTATGAAACGGATTCGGGCACAAAAAAGCGACGGGGGATAACAAAAACTCCCGTCGCTTTTTATGACACTTTTTACAGGCTCAATTAACCATCACTGATTTTCGTCAGCGGTTTTCATCTGCTGTTTGCCTTCTGACTCTTGGGACAATTGTCTCAGGGCCAGGTCCACACTGAAATAGAAGGCATCCTCTCCGGCAGTTTCCACCAAATCCGCCCGGCGGAACATATCCATAACCGCTGGCTGGACCGCCGCGAACAAAATGCGTCTTCCCTGGGCGGTCTGCTTACGGTAATAGTTTTCCAGCATGGAAACTGCGGTAATATCCGCCGCCGGTACCCCCCGCAAAGAGAAGATTAAGGATTGTTGGGGCGGGAGCTGCTCCAGTTTATCCATTACCGCCTCAGCGGTCATAAAGAACCAGGGGCCGCTCACATAGACAACCGTCCAATTCTCCAAACCTTCTCCATCCAGACCAGCCCGTTCCGGGTCTACCGGCAGGGTGGAAACCTGGATATTGGCGCTGCGGCAGATAAACAGCACCAGGCCAGCGGACACACCAATGAGGATAGCGGCGGTGAGGTCCAGCAGGACGGTAGCCGCCATGGTGACAAAAAATTTCAGCAAAGCCCCTTTGAACCGATGGGAGAAGAAGAAGCGAATCACTTCCCATTCATTCATCCGCCAGGCAGTTACCATCAAAACCCCCGCCAAAGCGGAAAGGGGAATTTTGGACATCACCGGCCCCAGCACAAACATGGCCAGCAGCAGCCCTACCGCATGGAAAACACCCGTCAGACGGGTTTTTGCCCCGGACTTAATAGCCACACTGGTACGGGCGATGGCGGCGGTAGCAGGGATTCCCCCAAAGAAGGGCAGAATCATGTTGCCTACCCCCTGGGCAATCAGCTCCTGGTCGCTGTCCAGCTTCTTTCCGGTCATGCGCCCCGCTGAGGCGCCGCACAGCAGGCTCTCAATCATGCCCAGCAGGGCGATGCTGACCGCCGGACCCGCCAAGCCCCACAGCTGGTCTGGACGGATGGCGCTCAGGCTCAGCCGCTCCTCTGGAAACAGGGTTTTGGGGATTTCCCCCACAACCGCCACATCCAGCTTGAGAATCAGGGAGGCCGCTGTGGCCAAAATAATGCCTATCAAGGAAGCGGGTACCACAGCGTTCCACTTTTTAGGGAAAACCAGCATGAACAGCGCCACAAAGCACCCAATCCCCACTGTGACCCAGTCAGGGGAAAATCCCAGTTCCCCATAGCTCAGCAGCTTTTTCAAGGCGGAGTCCCCCTGGGAGGTCACCCCAAAAAAGTTGTCCACCTGTCCCAAAGCGATGATGATGGCGATTCCTGAGGTAAAACCGGTGATAACCGGGGCGGGGATAAACGAGGTGAGCTTTCCAAGGTGGAACAAGCCCGCCAGAAGCAGAAGCACCCCCGCCAAAAAGGTAGCCAGGAATACCCCCTGAATCTGATAGTTGGCCACCACTGACATGAGAATAGCGGCCATGGCTCCGGTGGGGCCGGAAATCTGGTAATAAGCTCCTGAAAGCGCACTGATAATCAGCCCCGCTACAATGGCGGTAATCAGACCGGCTCCAGCGTCCGCACCGCTGGATACGCCAAAGGCCAGCGCCAGCGGCAAGGCCACCGCTGACACGGTCAGCCCCGCCAACAAATCCTTGGACAGAGCGCTGGCGTTATAACCAGTGAACTCCTCTTTCAGCATCCCAAAGTAGCCTGTTTTTGACAAGACAATCCCTTCCTCTTTTTCATATTCCTCAAACAACTCTATCCCAAGGGCAACCCTGCCCAAAAGAACCATTCAAAAATAAAAAATTATTCCGCTGTCAGGAAGGTATTCCATAGGGTATCATCATAGGGATTGGGAAGCCCCTCCCCCGCCAGACGTCCCGCCTTTAAATCCTCGTACAGCTTCCGGCGCTGGGCGGTAGGGCTTTTGGGGTCACCCAAGTCGCTGTCAGACCAATATTGATGCCCCAGCAGATAACTCTCCATCAAGTCCTCCCAGCAGGAAAAATACCCTTGGGCCAGCTTCCCAGCCCTGGCCCCCAGGGAAAGGGCTTCCTCCAAGGTCATATATCCCGCCTGATAGCCCTGGACGATATTAAAAGCCGCCCGAGCCACATCCCATCCCAAAAGGGCATTCTTTCCATGGAGCCGGTACCCCTCAATGCTCCAAACCAGGCTGCAATCCTGGGTGGCATCGCTCTTGGAAACCGAAGCCTGGAGGCGGGCCAACTGCTGATTATTCATCTCAAAAATGCCCTTGCTTTTCAGGTCCTGCATCTCTTTCTCATAGGACTCCCGCATCCCATGGTCCACCAGCTCGGTCAAAATTCCTACACAGGAGCCTTTATCCACAATGCCCCAGCTGTTTTCCAGCAGGTCCCGGGCTCTTTGCTTTTTGGAGGCGTTTATGGGAAACCCTCCAAAAAAAGCTAAATTCCCCCCATTGGCCGCAATCAGAATCGCCCCCGCTGTATTCATCCAGCGCTGGGTTTCGGTTTTTACCAGATTCTTTTTTCCAAACAAAAACATGGTGCTTCTCTCCTTTCCCCTTCTGTAACACCTTCGCCTTAAATATCGTCCGCACTCAGGGGGGCGTTCCAAGGCACAATATCAAAGGGGGTGGGAATACAGTAATTTCCATCCTGCACCCGGCGGCGAATCAGGTTGCGTTGGTAAGAGCGGCTGTCTGGATGACCAATGTCATCCTCATTCCAAAACTGGAATCCCAGCATATAGCTTTCCAGCAGGTCGTCCCAGCAGTTAAAATAGCTTTGGGCCATTTTCCCCGCTTTCACCCCCAGCTCCATGGTTTCTTTCTGGGAAAGGTATCCCACATAGTGGCAAGCTTGCAGAATATAGGCCGCCCGCCCTACATCCCAGCCCAGCAGGGCGTTCCTTCCATGGAGCCGATAGGCTTCCACCATCCGTGGAAGATAGCTGTCCTCACTGGCGGAGGGGTTCTTCTTTTTCTCCAGCTCCCAGAGCTGCCTCATGGTCAGCTTCCCCATCCCTGTCCGGTTGAGCTTTTCCATCTCCCGGGCGTATTGGGAACGCATCCCATAATCAATCAGATGCTCCATCTCACTTCTGGCGCTGTTGTGGTCGGTGATGCCCCAGTACTCATCCAACATTTTCTTGGTTTTCTGAAGCTCCGTCCAGCTTTTCCGTCTGCCCCCTTGCAGCCGAAAATCCCCGTGGTTTGTGGCCAAAAGGATACTTCCGGCGGCGTTGAGCCATTTTTGGGTGGGCGTGATGGCCAGCATCCGTCTTTTCTCTCTCCACGCATAGAACAGAACCATGGCCACAAGGACAAGGACCACTATAATTTTTATCTTGTTGCCTAACAAAAACATCAAAATACTCTGCACTTCTCATTTCCCCTCTTTCTTCTGTTCAGTATAACCTGAATCCGCTCCAAAAGCAATCCAATTGTCACAATTTATCCTTTACGGGGGAAGGGGTCCGATGGTATAATAACCGCAGAGCGGTTATTATACATCCATGGCCAGGACAATACGTGGGCGCAGCCCACTCCCGTCCCAGCGTTTTGCAGCCGCCTTTGGATAGAACATTAAATCGGGCGCTGTCACCAGGGATCCCTGTCTCCCTTCCTTGACCGCCCCAGCTATAAGGAGATTTTTATGGCATCTTATGAAGAGTTTCCCCTTTCTCAGGAAGTCTTGAAAGCTGTACAGCGGATGGGCTTCACCGAAATGACCGAAATCCAGGAAAAGGCTATCCCTGTAATGATGCAGGGCCACGAGCTGATTGCCAAAGCCCCCACTGGTACCGGTAAAACCTGCGCCTTTGGAATTCCCATTGTGGAAAAGGTGGATTCCTCCCTCAATCAGGTGCAGGCTGTGGTCCTCTGCCCCACCAGAGAGCTTTGCACCCAGATTACGGAGGATTTGCGGGCCCTGGCCTTTTATAAGCCTGAGCTGAAAATTGTTTCCGTATATGGAGGACAACCCATCGTCAAACAAATTAACGCCTTAAAGCGAGGCGTCCAGGTGGTGGTGGCCACCCCCGGACGTATGCTGGACCATATGAACCGCCGCACCATCGACCTGCGCCAGGTGAAGATTGTGGTTCTGGACGAGGCCGACGAGATGCTGGACATGGGATTCTACAAGGATGTGTGCAAAATCCTGGACCGGGTCCCCAAGGACAAGCAGATGGCCATGTTTTCCGCCACCATCTCCCGGGAAGTCATGGACATTGGGTGGTTGTACCAAAGGGATACGGTGGAGCTGACGGTGGAGCCGGTAAAGGACAGCCAGCCCAAGATTACCCAGTACATGCTGGAAAGCACCGGACGTCAAAAGCTGGCAGATTTGGTCTATATCCTCCAGGTGAAGGACTATCGAAAATGTATGATTTTCTGCAATACAAAATATGCCACCGAAAGCCTGGCCCGCCAATTGCGGGAGCGGGGCTTCAATGCAGAGTGGCTCAATGGGGATTTGCGGCAGAGCGAGCGCAACAAGATTATGTCCCGCTTTAAAGGGGAAGGCATCGACATTTTAGTGGCTACCGATGTGGCTGCCAGGGGCATTGATGTGTCCGGGGTGGACGCGGTGTTCAATTATGAAATCCCTCTGGAAAACGAATATTACACCCACCGCATTGGACGTACCGGACGGGCCAAACAAGAGGGGGTTTCCTATGTGTTTTACAGCCAGGACGACGTAAAGCGGCTGAGAAACATCATCCGATACACCCGGTCCAACGTGATTCAGCTGGAATTTGACGAAAACGGAGACCTGGTGGAAAAGGCTCAGCCTGACGCCTTGCTGCTCTAATAGGAGGAACGCTGAAATGGAGGTCACCCCTATGGATTATCAAGCCCAAATTGAATACACCAACCAAAACAACCCTTTTATGACCCACAGCGGCATCACCGTCACCAGCCTCAAGCTGGACCAGGCCCAAGGGCAGCTGAATGCGGGACCGGAACAGCTGAATATTATCGGTTCGGTTCATGGGGGCGCCCTGTTCACCTTGGCGGATTGCCTGGCGGGTTTGGCCGCCCGCAGCAACGGCGGCCGCTATACCACCCTGGACAGCAGCTTCCATTACCTGAAAGCCGGAAAGCCTGGGGTCATCTATGGTCAAGCGGAGATGGTTCATCGGGGACGTTCCACCTGTGTAGTCCGGGTTCAGATTACCCAAGAGGAACGTCTGCTGGCGGAAGGTACCTTTACTATGTTTTGTCTGCGGCAGCCGGAACCCCAGGCCTGAGCATCACAAAACTGCCATTGACAAAATAACCCTGCGTATAATTTTAAAATTATACGCAGGGTTATTTTTAAGCAGCGATTCCTTTGTTATCTGCGGTGGAGGCGCCCATCCTGGAAATAATAATCTACCCCATCCAAAGTGGTATAATAGGTGTTATCCAGCCCCTCTTTTTGCAGAATTCGGGTGGGTGCGCAGACCGCCACCGAATGAGGGGGCATATCCTCATAGACCACTGCATTGGCCCCGATTCGGCAATGGTCCCCGATGGTAATGCCCCCAATTATCTTTGCTCCCGCCCCAATATACACATGGTCCCCTATCACCGGGCTGCCTGGGTGTTTGCTGTCCGGTAGGGTATTGGAACCGATGGTAACCTGCTGGAAGATGACCACATCTTTCCCCAGTTTAGCGGTATTGGAAATGAAAATACCCTGAATCCCATGGGGAAACAAGGGGTTCCAGCGATTTGGCTGGTCAGGCCCACAAAGCTTCCCCTTTGCATAAAGAAATGGCCATAGGTCAGCTTCAGCAGCTTGTTGGGATTTTTTTGACTTTGTAAAAACGCCTTCAAACCCCAGATACTTTTATACCGCCACAGTGCGTAGGCGGTGAGAAATGGCCGCAAGATACCAAAAATCAAATCCTTCAGCATAAAGTTACTCCTTCCAAAAAAAGAGGCCCTTTCAGGGCCTCTTTTCATTTCTTCTTTCAAAGACTTTGGTTAAGAAATCTTCTTGGCCATCACCACAAACCGCTGGTTGTCGGTGTTGCCTAAAACACGGGTACAGGTAGACAGGGTAATGAACTGGTCATTGGGCCCCATGTTAACGTTGAAGTCATGGATGCTCTTCGCCTTGGCGGTGCTGATGATGCCGGGAATCCGGGAGCCATCGGCGTAGTTATATCCAAAGCTCAAATCTGTATAGAACACACTGAAGATTTGGTACACATGGTCGCCGCCCAGGGTCTTGATGCGGATATAGGGGTTCTCCGCTGCGAAATCAGCATGGTCATAAGCGGCCAGCTGAGCGAACATCACGTCACTGCTGCGGCCAATCTGGGTAGGACGCCAGCAGTTGGTCCAGTTATGGCCATACAGCACAGCGTTCTGGGAGATGATTTCCCCGTTGGCGTCAAACTTGGTATCCGAGTCAAACCAGATAACACCGTTCCGGCTTGCCTCTTTGTAATATCCTCTGCTGGTATAATAATCAGTATACTCACCAATTACCAAAGGATAGTTGATGTTTGTATTGGAAATGGTAATCCAACCCACCACATCCGGATTGATTTCCCGCCACGCCTCAATGTCGCCAGCCTCGGGTGGGGTATAAACCACATCAGGGGTTGTCTCATAATAGGTCTGGATTCTCTGTTCCAAGGTGGTAGCCAAGGTTTCACTGGTGATAGGCTCAAAACGGGTGGCAGAAGCCATCAAATCCACATCGGCTGTGACGGTCTGGGTCTCAGATTCCTCTTTGCTGGAAGAGGATTCCTCCTCTTGAGAAGAACTGGACGCCTCCTGTGTTTCCGCCTGAGAAGCGGAGGACTGGCTTTCCTCTCCTTCCTGAGCCGGGGCGGTACGGCTGCCGCATCCGCTGACAACCAGCGCCAAAACCAAGGTCATCAGTAAAACTGTGGTCCGGGCCTTTCCCTGAACCCGATGGCTTCGCTTAAACCAATCACGCATATCTTGGGCGGTAGCTCGAACTCCCACACAGAAAAAATACACATTTCTTAAAAACTCTTTGATAATATTCATACCAAACCTCTTTTATATGTATATAGATTGCGGCTTACGCCATATGTTTATGCCCTCAGGCGAACCTTGGAACAGAATCTGGGAAAAGCCCGCAGATATTCCTTGCATATTATAGCACATCTTTTTCATCTTGTGGAGGGGGAATTTTTCATAATTTATAAATTTTATAAAAAAAGTTCCACTATATCTGGGAATCGTTATTGGGAATTTTGCCGATTTAACTTCCATCAACTCCCACCAATGTAAGACTCATCCTCTATTTCCATCTTTTTTGCCAAAAACCACATCCTCCAAAAAAATTTGGGGAACATAGATTTTCCATTGTCCTTTAATCCGATGAAAGGGGCAGATGGACAGTAAATGTACTGCCGTGCCCATATTCCGATTGGGCTGAAATATCCCCTCCATGCTCGAGAACAAAGGATTTCACCAGATAAAGCCCATATCCTGAACCGCCCTCACCGTCCCGTGTACTGAAATACCGGTCAAAAATCCTGGGCAGGTTCTCGGGCAGGATTCCCTGCCCTGTATCGGAAATCTTCAGTATAGCCCATGGGTCCTGTATGGTGAGGGACAGGGTAATGTTTCCGTCGGCAGGCACAAAGCTCCACGCGTTGTACACCAGATTTTGAAGCACACGGCAAAGCCGCTCCCTGTCCCCTTGAATGATACAGGGCTTGTTCGGCATCTCCAGAATGAAATAGATGCCGGAAGCCTCAATATCCGGCAGGTTCCGCTGGTAAAAACTTTTTACAATCTCACCTAAATCCAGCCGTTCCATGCACAGGGGCCGGGCGTCCTCGTAGGCGAAGGTTTGGAGTTCTCCCAGCCGTTCTTTCATCTCATCCGACTTGCGCTGAATCATTTTCAAATAATTCACCGTTTCCTCATCCAGCCCCACCCCACTTTGCTCAACCGCCTGTGTGTAAAGCTGGAGCAATGTAATGGGGGCTTTCAGGTCATGGGCGGCCCCGGCCAGAAATTGTTTTCTGCTCTCCAAAACCAATTGCAGGCTGCGGGTTTTTTCCGCCACCTCCTGTTGGAGGTTATGCCGGAGATGGGCGTTTTCCTTGGCCATTTCCACGCTTTGTCTCACCATTACAACCGCAAAGCACAGCACCAAAGCAAAGGCACCATATTCATCCGGCCAGGCTGTATAGGCGGGCTCGTAGCTTGGCAGAGCGAACACCCGGGCCAACAGGCTGACTGCGTGGATTTCCCCAGGAATCAAAATCCATAAAAAGTCCCGGTCCAGTCTTTTTTGCCCAAGCGCCATCCCCACCACAGCCAAGGATGTTCCCGCCTTGTACCAAAACACCAGGCTTCCATAAATGGGGACAAAGGCGGGCAGCGCCGGCAGAATCAGGGTGGGGAAAACCGCCCCAGCCACAACCCCATAAATCCCAATCCAAAAGACCAGCTTTCCCCAGGTTGTATCAGACCTTCCTGTCAGGTGCAGGGTGATTTTTAAAATACATAAAATATTGAAAAAAGCCCCGGTATCCTCCAAAAGATAAATCAGGCGGATGTGAGAAAACCCAACAGCGCTGAAAAACACATGGCAGCTCCGTATTGCGAAGCTGAGGGCCAGCAGCCCCAGCCACCAAAACAAAGTGCCCGACCTTGTTTGACGGGTCCCCGCCCAGACCGCTATGGAAAACAGCGCCAGTCCCAGGGAAAAAAGCACAAAGGTCCCATAGACAAGGCTGCGGACAAAGAACATTCGGCCTACCGCTTCCAGGCTTCCCACGGCGGGAGGGTAATAAAGGCCGCTGTAATAGTGGGTTTGATTCACCACCTGAATCACAACCTCCACGGTTTCTTCCATGGGAAGCAGCGCTACCCGCTGCTGTATGTAAGGGCTATACGGTTCGGTCCCTCCATTTTCCAGAACCAGGTTTCCGTTGAGGTAGAGCCGATAAGCGCAGAACACCTCCGGCAGCGCTAAGACCTGCTCCTTAACCTTCTCCCCTCGTATGACAATCCGATAGGTTCCCATTCCATACGGGGAGCCATCCTGATGGAAGGGAGAAAAGCTGGCATACTGCCCCACACGCATTTTCACCGGCGTATGCCCCTGGTGCTGAAAATCAGCGGGTTTCAGCAGCAGATTTGGATAAAATTCCCATCCATCCGTAAGAAACAGCACCCTGTTTTCCTCCTCCATTTTGGGTATCTGTACGGACCCATCTTGTAAAACCGGCAGACTTGCGGTATATTTATTATCATTAAGATAACATCCATAGAACGCCGCCACGGCCAGTATCAGAATCAGGAGCGCACTAACCGCCGCCCAGAGTCTTTTTTTCTGCTGTATCATCCGCCACACCTCTTTCTGAAAGGATTTGAGATATGTATATTCGTATCATTGCGGCTTTGATATCTCTGCTATGCCTGCTCTTTTCCGTCCCATGCAGCGCCTACGCCCAAGCCGCTGATGACCAGTTATCTTTGCTGAATTATTCAGATTCCGGCCTTCTGTCCAAGCCTCCTCTATCCAAAAAAGATTCCGCCGTTGGGTCCACAACGTCCCAAACCGTTTATTCCCTGGCGGAACTGGAGGCCTGGATCAAAGCCCACAAAAATTCCGGCGGAACAGTGCAGCTGGGTCAAGACCTGGTGGTGGAAGAAGGGGAAAGCTGGAGCCATATCGGCTGGTATGGAGACCCCGTCATGACGGTGGATACCGGCCCTTACTGCATCCGAATCCGGGGACAGGCCCAACTGTTTGAGTATCTGGAGTTTACCGGCCAGGGAGGAGAGAATGGGGTCCTGCGGGTGGAGCGGGGTGGACTTTTGGAGTGCCATACCTCTGTAACCGCCTCCCATGGAATCGCCATCTATCAGGAGGAAGGGTCTATCCTGGATCTCAATTGGGATTATGTAAGGCCAGAGGAAAAAATCCATCTGGCTGAAAAGCCGGTAGTCTGGCCCGCAAATGACCTTTTGAAGTATTTCCCCAATATAAAACAGCCCTCGGTGACGCTGCCATACGGGGAACCCCTTGACCCCACCCTTCTTCCGGATACATTCCCAGGGTGTGTTTATGAAGATGGTCAGAGCGATTATGAGCTGCATGACATACCGGTGGAGTGGAAAATCTCAGAATATGAGGAAGAATGGAAAGACCAAAAACGATTTTTGTTAGAGGGTCAGTTTTTAGGGGATGTGGAGGTTTATCCGGAGCCGCCCAAGCTTTTGGTCACCTTCTTGCGAGAAAACGCCGCTGTGTTCCTGCAATGCGCCGCTCAGATACGCCCCAACAAGCTGACCCTGACCGTTTATTATCTTTTGGACGAGCCTGGTGGGGAACATCATCTTGAGTTTTCTTACGATGGAGAGATCTGGGAAACCGCCAGGGAAGACTCTGAGCATTGCCAAATCATCAATTTGGATGATGGGGAGCGGTTGGGCCTTCAGGTAATATGGTACCATATGGACCAGCTGCCCCGCTATTTCTCCATCGCTGTAACAGGACAGGACGGACGTACCCGATATTCTGACACGATTGAGGTCACAGAGCAGGAACAGATTGTGGGAAGCGATATTGGCGGGGGCCGGAATGGAGAAACCTCACCCCTTCCTCCCCCCAGCTTGGGAGACTCCTCAGACTCTTCCGGCTCTGTTTCGGAGGTTCTAGAAGGAGAAAATCTCCTAACTCCCTCGGATGGTTTGCAGGAGGAGCAGCCATCCTCCAAGCCCAGCCCAAATGCTCCAAAAGACCCCACCGTCAACCCCAGAAGCGGAAAGCCTGCTTCCGCCCCCCCATTCTCAGAAACTTCTCAAACAGCTTCCGCACCTGAGCAAGAGGCCACTGTGTCTGTGCCGCCAGCGTCAGCCCCAGAGGCCCCCGATTCTTTTCAGGAGGCCCCATCTAATAATCCAGAGGCTTCTGAAGCCCTTTCCCATGTGAATTCCAGCGAGACCACGATCGGGAGCAAGGTTCAGATTATTCTGGGATGGATGGCGCTGTTTTTATTGGGAATTCCCTTCTATTTGATTCCCCGGCTGCACAAAAAGCGCTCCCTCCACTCAGATTCCAAAAACGACGCTTTCAAATGATGAAAGCGTCGTTTTTTACTTTTCTTCCGCCTCCTCTGGATTTTCCAGAAAACGATACCCTTTTCTTGATACAGTCTTAATATAATTCATATTTCCGCATACTGCCCCCAGTTTCTGCCTCACCAGCGCAATCTGTACTTGCAGATTATGCCTGCTTCCCATGATTGGCTCATTCCAAACACCATCATAAATTTGCTCATAGCTGAACACCTGCCCCGGATGGCGGGCAAGAAAAATCAATATATCAAATTGCAGAGGCGTAAAATCCAACTGATGCCCGGCACAAAAGACTTCCCGAGCGTTCAGGTCAATTTTCAGCTGGCCGAATTTGAGCGTCTCCTTTCTAGCCAAAGTGGGACGATGTATCCGGGCCTTGATACGCAGTTCCAGTTCTCTAATCTGATAAGGTTTTCCCAGATAATCCACCCCTCCTTCCAAAAAACTGCGGATTCGTATTTCGTCCTGTGTCAGGCCGGAGAGAAAAATAACCGGTGTCTCAAATTCCTGGCAGATCTGTCGGCAAACACTGAATCCATCTATATCCGGTAAATCAATGTCCAGAATGATACAATCAAATGTCTTTTCATTCAGAAACTTCAGCGCAGCAGACGCATTCTCAGCGCAGCACACCTCAAAACCATGGCTTTCAAAGTAGCGCCGGTTAAACTCCAGAATTTCCACATCATCATCTATAAAAAGAAGGCTGTCCATATTCCTAAATCCCACCTCTTTTCTATATTACCGGGGTCATTTTAATGATTCTAACTGCAATTGACTACGCATCATCCTGGCCATGAGATGTATAATAGCCGCTCTGCGGCTATTATACCATGAACACGAAGTGTGAATGGTATAATTGGCCATTGGGATGGGAGTGGGCATTGCCCACGCATCGTCCTGGCCATAAGATGTATAATAGACGCTTTGCGGCTATTATACCATAAAAAACCAGCGACAAAATTTGACAAAGATCAAGTTTTTATCAATATTTTTTATTTTTGCTGAAAACAGAATATTTTTTAGCTATAATAATTTAAAAGATAAGCATACCGTACAATCCCCCCGCTGTTAAGGAGGAGTAAAAGTGATTCTTGTTCAACCTACCGTTGAGTATATGGATACCTACCTTGCCATTATAAAGCGTGAGAATATGTGGATTGAGGTTTTGGACCTGTCCTTTCCAGAAGTGATGGACAGTCGTCAACTTTATACATACAGCCAACAATATGAACCTCATCTCTGCCAAACACTCCATGGGGCTTTTCTGGATATTAACATCGCCAGCAGAGATCGGGAAATCCGCCGCGTTTCTCAGGAGCGATGCCGCCAAAGCTGTGAGATTGCCAAAATACTGGGAATCAATCGGGTGATTTTTTCCACCGGTGTTTATTCTGATCGGAATATCTACGACTGGACGGTGATAAACGCATCCTTCTTCCGGGCTTTGGCCAATGAGTTCGATATCCAAATCTGCCTGAAAAATTTTATGGACAGAAGCCCTGAACCTCTTTATCGCCTTTTGGAAACCGCCCAGGAACCACGTCTGAAAGTTTGTCTGGACTTCGGCAGGATTATGTGTACGCAAATCCCCATAGAAGCATGGGTAAATTTATTATGGGATCATATCGGTTACATCCACCTGAGTGAGCGAAACCATCTGTTTGGAGGCCGTTTGGCCCTGGGAAATGGAACCATCAATAACTGGAACCGCATCAGCAAACTATGCAGCAAGCTGTCACTGGCATACCAAGACCTTCCCATAACCATTTTGGTAAATTCCCCTGAGCAATTGGAACAATCTCTTGCCTTTTTAAAGGGCAACTCCCATTTTCCCTTTACGGCGTGTACTCAAAGAAGCACGATTGTGTAAAGCAGAAAGGAAACGATTATGGAACGTTATCAGGTTCTTTTGTCATCACAGTTGGAAAAAGATTACAAAGCTATCGCGGATCGATTCAATATGGCTATGGAGCAGGTTCTATCTGGAGCCGTTCAGATTTACGCCGAATGGCTGAATCAAAAAACCTACGAAGGAATCTGTGATCTCTCCAATCTGCCTAAAATCTGCCCTTCCATCTCTCAAAAGGGGAATGCCTCAACATGAACAAAAAGTCTTTTTTACTTCTTTTCTGGATTCTGCGCCTTTTCTTGTGCTGTATTACAGGGGGGCTGCTGGCATGGTGGATTCTTCCCCATGTCTACATACAAAGAGGTTACTTCGCGGTAGGCGGTGAGTGGGCCTTGATTTTAATTGCCGCATGCTTTCCTCTGCTGCGCTTTCACAAAATCTTTAAATAAAATTCTGCCGAACTTTTCGGTATACTGAAGGGCCGGCTGTCCGTTATAGCGGACAGCCGGCCCTTTTCTTAGGTCATCCAATATTTAGTTTCCTGACTCCATCGGGTGATCAACCGATACCTCCAAAGATAGCGCCTGCTATCAGAGCGATGACCGCCAGGATACAGTATGCATACTTGGCCAAGGGATAGAACCATTCACCAATGGGTTTGTCTTTTCCTTCATTAACCGCTTTCAGCACATACTCCTTACCAGCGATCCAGAAGAACATGACACCCGCCAGGAAAGCGCCCAGAGGGCAGATGTAAATGGAAACCGCGTCCATCCACTGAGAGGTAATGGCTTGGATAAGGATAGCTACCACGCAGCCAATTACCAGAATCACCGCTGTGGCAGGAGCCCGCTTCATGCCAAACTTCTCCTGCAAGGTGGCAACAGGGGCCTCATACAGGTTGATGATGGAGCTGATACCAGCGAAAAGTACACATACATAAAATACGATTGCGATAATCCGGCCTGCTGGCATACCATTGATGATGTTGACCAGGTAAACAAACATCAGTCCAGGACCAGCGGATACGTCTCCCATAGCGATGCCGCTGGCGGCAATAGCCGGGATAATCACAAAGGCTGCCAACAGTGCCGCCATTGTATCAAAGAAGGCTACATTGCGGGCGGATGTAGGGATATTCTCATTCTTGGGCAGATAGGAACCATAAATAACGCTTCCATTTCCCGCTACCGACAGAGAGAAGAAGGCCTGACCAAAGGCAAAGACCCACAACTCTACGCTGGCCAGTCCAGCTGGGTTCAGTGTCAGAATAAACTTGTAGCCCTCGCTGGCCCCAGGAAGAGTGAAGATATAGATGCCCAACGCTACAAACAGGAAAAACAGAACAGGCATCATAATCTTATTGGCTACCTCGATACCATTCGCCACGCCCATGGCCATAATAATCAAGCTGACTACAGCAGCCACAATAATCCACAGAACATTATCAACAGAGATGACATCAAACGCAGGGCCAATGATGCTCATATCCTGTCCCATAGCTGACAGCTCTCCACTGAACGCCATAAAGGTATACTTGAAGATCCACCCCATGACCACGGTGTAACCAATGGCCAAAGCCATGGAACCTATAATGGGGATAACGCCTATGGCTTCACCAAGGTTTTTCTTACCGGTACGGATTTCAGTACATTTTCCAAACGCGCCAATGGGGCCAGCGCCAGCTGAACGGCCCAAGGCGAACTCGCCAATAACGCCGGTAGAACCAATGAGAACGACAAAGATAAAATAGGGAATCAAAAAGGTCATTCCACCATACTTGGTAACCATGATTGGGAAACGCCAGATATTTCCCATACCAACCGCGGAACCAATACACGCCAGGATAAAACCCCATCTGCCGCTGAAGCCGTCACGTGTTACTGTGGTGTTCTCAGGAGCTGCCATGTAAATTCACCTCTCTCAAAATGTCTGTCTGTCCAATCCCTCTCTCATATAGCACAGGGAGGAGAGATTCGCCAGAGCTTTTTCAATTGCAAATACTCTCCTCCCTGTTATGCGCTTTTTATGGCGCAGGTATGTTTAACTGTCCATTTGTGAAAACTTATTCGTTAGGGTATGGCTCCAAGAAAGCGTGGAAGTGACGCATAGGAAGATTATGACCCCATACAATCCGCATGTTGGGAATACTCTCACGGTCCTCATACAGCGCCTTCACAGCCGCGATTACATAATCCAGATGCTCCTGGGTCAAACGGCTGCGGTCGATGGCGAAACGAACTACGTTGGCCAGCTCCGCCTGCTGCTCAGGAGTCTTCAGGTCGTACTCCATGGAGTAGTCGCCCAACTCGGAAACACGGATACCATAGCGGCGAATCAGCTCCAGAGAGAAGCCCTCACCAGCGAAGGTGTCATGACCACGTTTACCGTCAAAGAACTCATCCATGTTGATGTACACCGCATGACCACCGGCGGGAATCACGACGCCCTTGACACCAGCTTTGTAGAAGCCTTCCGCCAGATAGTTACACTGAGCTACACGCTCATTCATGTAGTTGAAGTCACAGGACTCATACAGACCTACTGCCAGAGCCATAATATCACGGCCGGACATTCCGCCGTAAGAATCGTTGCCGTAGCAGGAGATTTGTTTTACCTTCAGCAGAACGCCCACATCGGTCTTGATGGAGCCATCCTCATTGAAGTCAGAGAACTTCTGCCAGAACAGGCCCTTGTCACGGAACGCCAGCATACCGCCCATATTGGCGTGACCGTCTTTCTTGGCGGACATGGTGAAGGCGTCGCAGTAAGAGAACATCTCAGTGGCAATCTCTGCGATGGACTTGTCAGCGTATCCGTCCTCATTCATCTTGATGAAGTAGGCGTTCTCAGCCCAACGAGCCGCGTCGAATACCAGAGGAATGTTATATTTATGAGCCACACGGTTGATTTCTTTCAGGTTGGCCATAGAAACTGCTTGGCCACAGATGGGGTTATTGGTAATGCAGGTAAAGATCAGGGGCACATTCTCGGGGCCGACACCGGTAATCAGCTGTTCCAGCTTCTCAATGTCCATGTTGCCCTTGAATGGGTTCTTTTCATACCGGCCGCCCTCTGGAACCTGGTACAACAGCTCTTTGTTGTAGAGGTTGCGGGGGATAGAGCCCATTTGCTTGATATTACCCTCAGTTGTGTCAAAGTGACCGTTGGAAGGGATGGTAAATACCTTGCCAGGGTAGCGTTTGGCCAAAATGTTCTTCACAATCTCCATCAAAACAGACTCAGCCGCACGGCCCTGCTGGATGATAAAGGTATTGGGGCGCTCCATCTGAGCCGCTCCACCGTTGAACAAGCCGCCTTCGTACTCACACAGGTACAGCTCATCCATCATCTTTTCTACATCTCTGCAGTCGGTACGAACCAGGTCGATGGCTTTCTTCCAGTTCTTTTCCCCGCCCCGCTCAAAGATATCGCGGAAGGTGTCCAAAAGAACATAGTATCCAGTGTTGCGGCCATAGGCCTCATCACCCAGGAACAAAGCTGCCCATTGCTGGTTGGTCATAGCTGTGGTACCGGAGTCGGACAGCATATCCACTGTCAGCATGCCGGAGGGGAACGCAAACTCGTTATAGTGGGTAGCCTTCAAGGCCCGTTCACGCTGCTCAACAGTGACATTCGGCACATCACGAACCGCGAAAGTAAAATGATGGGGAACTGGAACATTCAATGGATACTCTTTCATAATCTTCTACCTCCATTTTCACGCTGTGCGTTTTATTTTTAGAGGATACCCCGGTCATCGTTTACCGAATTCCAGTTTCAGGCAGCTACGACTAGCGGACAGTACCTTTTTCCCAAATCAATGACAGCCTGCTGGTTAAGTCCACAACTTTTCTCTCAACCACAGCGTCCGCCGGACCTTTCTCATCAAAGGAATCAGGAAACCGGCTGATTTTCTTTCCATGCAATAATTTTATCACGAATCAAGAAAAAGTCAATACAATTTCAACAATTTGTTTAATTAACAAACTATATTGTTTATTATTTATATAAAATAACCATAAAAATTTCTTTGCTACCATAAATATTTTTATTGCTGTAATAAATTTTCATCACTTTAAAAGCTGCCTCTTTCAGAGGACTTTCCACAGAGGGGAGACTCTCCTGCGCAACGCAAGCCCCTCTGTATGAAACAATTTTTACAGAGTATTTCAAATAAAAATACTTCTAAGTCAGCAACCCATTTATATGAGACAACTCTTTGAATTATGCTGTGTTGACCTCTCTGGTTTGTTCTTCTGACAAATACAATCCACTTGCTCTATCTCGCAGACCCGCTTCTATTTATTCCAAAAATATTTTTATTTTACTTTAGGAGAAAATCGCAAACGCCGCCAATCCTTTCTCACAAAGAATTAAATATCTGGGGCTGCTCCTCAAGCGAGCCAGCACAAGGTATTATCATGGGTTTTAAATTATTAACTTAACGGTCAATAATTTGTATAATTGCATTATCTTCAAAGGATGAGAGGAGATGTTCTATGCAGCGGGCAATTCAGATTGGGCAAACTCGAAAAAAGATTATGGACAGTGCTTTGATGCTGTTCGGCGCACAAGGATACGAGCACACTTCTATGAACGAAATCAGCAGTTGCGCCAAGCTTTCCAAAGGCATTCTTTACCACTATTTTTCCTGTAAGGATGAATTGTATCTTGATTGTGTGCAAGCGTGTTTTGACCAAATGGTAACCTACCTGCAAACCCATCCGGTGGAGCCGGGTACCCCCAAGGAGCAAATAGAAGCATTTATCCAGCTGCGCCACCTGTTTTTTCACGAATACCCTTTATATGAAGGCGTTTTTTATGAGTCTTTATTAGGGAGGCCTATTCATCTGCGGCCAGAATTGCAGCGTCTCCGGCAAGGATTGGAACAGGTCAACCTGGATTTTTGTCAAAAAATCTCTCAAACCATATTAACTGTAAATCACCCTTCCCAACCAAATCTGAGCCTGTTCTTTTCCATTATCCTCAATGGATTCTGGCTTCAATTGCAGCAGCGTGACTCTATCCTAACCCATAAAGACCTTGTACCTGAGCAAGAACAAGTTATCTCTCAAATGCTTGAAATTTTTTTCAGAGGGCTGGAACAAGCA
>CALWZG010000070.1 GCA_944385965.1 uncultured Anaerotruncus sp. | reverse complement strand
AAGGTTTATGAGGACCATCTGGAGATTCAGCTGAAGGCGGATGTGGACCAGCTGCTGCGGGCTGGAAGCCTTATGTGGGAGCGGAAGCCGGAAACTGTCGCCGCTCAGGAGGATGCCGTAAATTTTAAGGCGGGCATGGAGCATATCCCATCTGTCACCATTGTTCAGACCACAAGCAAGCGGCCGGACAAGGTGTTCCATGCCAACGTTATCAGTGATGGTGACCCGTTGGAAATCTATACGGATAATGACGGGGAAGTAATTTTTAAGAAATATTCGCCCATAGGGGAGCTTTCTTCCTTTGCCGCCCAGTACGCGGAGGTACTCAGCAAGATTGGGGGATACCCGGTGGTGGTTTGCGACCGGGACCATGTTATCAGCGTAGCGGGGATGCCAAAAAAGGAACTGTTGGAGCGTCGGGTGGCTCCTGCCTTAGAAGAAATGATGGAGCAGCGCAGAAACTTTATTTTTGCGGGAGACGGGAAACGGATGCAGCCTGTGGAAGGGGTGGACCGGTACGCCTTGGTGGAGGCTCCTATCATAGCGGCTGGTGATGTCTGCGGAAGTTTGATGTTCCTGGCAGGTGAGAATCCAGCTCCCGCCAATGATACCGAAATCAAACTGATTCAAGTAGGAGCTTCCTTTTTAGGAAAGCAAATGGAGGAATGAGCTTGAAAGGATTGTTTCATCGCAAATCTGACCAACAGCCAAAAAATATGGAAAAAGTGGAGCGTATCTCTCATATCTCTCCAAGTCCTATGGATCCCAATGGCAGCTATACTGGACGTCCTATGGATCCCAAAGAACGCCCTGTGCAAGATGCGGATGATCTTTAACATCTTATCAAATACAACTTATTCTATACAAACGGTCCTGAGCAGGAATCGAAAAGGTATAGATTAGAGGAGGCTTTTGCTTATGTGAAAGCCTCTTTTTTATTTAAGGGGAGTTTTTATAGGGCAAGATAAATGAAAAATTTTTCTAAAAAGGTTTATTTTTGAATGTGATGGAAAGATGTGTAAAGTTCACATTTTTGTCATAAATTTTTGATGGAGACATCACCTTAGGGCCGTATTCTGACACTCGTGGAAACAAGCCGCCGCCGGCGGGGTGGGAGATAGATTGACTATAAAAACCGCCGGAGAAAAGGAGTGTCAACATGGCAAAGCAACAGGACAAACGCAAGGTGATACTCATTGTCGCCATATTAGTGGTGGTATTGGTGTCATCTATGGTATTCGCGGCCCCAAGTGGAGGTGGCCCTGGCGGTCCAGGCGGCGGAAATATGGGACAAATTGAGATGAGTGAAAGCGTCATCAATGTGAAGCTGGCGACCCCCACCAGAGGGGATATTTCCAGAGACACAGAGTTTATAGGAAAGATTGAGCCTTCAGAGACGGTGAATGTGTTCCCTGAAATCTCAGAAAAGGTCACAAAGATTTATGTAGAGGCGGGAGACACCGTTCAGGCGGGAGACCTGCTTTTTGAGATGGATGACAGCGACGCTCAGTTGTCTTATAAAAAAGCGCAGGTCCAGTATGAGGGGACCCAAATCAATAATGATACAACTTTGGGAAGCAATTATGAGCAGCAATTGATTTCTGCGGAAAATTCCCTGAAAAACGCACAGCAGCAGATGACCTCTGCTCGTCAGGAATTGCAGGAATATAATGATGACAGTGAAGATGAGCTGATTCAGGCGGAAAAATTGCGGGACCGGGCTTATGACGATTATATCACTGCGGAGAAAGCTTACGATGAGGACCCTTCTGAGGAAAATAAACAGAAGTTAGAGGAAGCGGAAGAGAAATACCTCATGTATCGTGACGCTGTGAATGAGCTGGAGGATACAGATGACAGCCAGCTGAGAAGTTTAAGAAACGCCTATAAGAGCGCTCAAACCAGTTATGACACCGCTTTGGAGAGCTATAACCTTTTGAAGGGCGGTTCCTTGGATGATACCAAAGCCAGTGTGGAAAACAGCCAAAAATCGGCCGAGCTGACTTTAGAGGAAAGCGCCAGAACCTTGGAAAAGTATAAGGTATATGCCCCTATCTCTGGTACAGTGGAATCTAAAAATATTACTTTGTACGAGAGCCCCAGCACACAAACAGCGGCTTATACCATTTCTAATAAAGCGCAAATGACGGTGAAATTCAACGCTACCGCTGATGCGGCCTCCGCGTTGTCCATAGGGGATACCATCACCATTACCAAGAGCGGCAATGAGTATACCGCTACCATCATTGAGATTGATACCAAAGCGGATGATACCACAGGACTGTTCCCCATCAAGGCCCAAATCGGTGATGAGGGGGAAGGCTTGCTTAACGGCGTCACCGTAAAAGTCACCGCCGCCACAGCAAAAGCGGAAAATGCCCTGTTGATTGATGTGGACAATATCTATTATGAGGATGGGCAGGCGTACGTCTTTACATATTCGGACGGAAAGGCTTATCGTACAGATATTCAGGTGGGTATGACCAACGCTGAGACAGCAGTAGTGGAGTCCGGCCTGGATGAGAACAGCCAAATTATCACAACCTGGCACCCGGATTTGAAAGATGGGGCAAGTGTGAATCTAATGGATGAAACATCCGCCCAAGATTCCGCTGCGGATACAGCAGAGGGCACAGTCCCGGAAGGGACCCCTGTAACTGAGGGTGAAGAACAGTCTGAGCAGCTGCCGGAAGAAAACAGCAGCCAGCCTGCGCAAGAAGCCCAGGCTCAAGACAACAACGGGGAGGCTTCTGGGCAGGAGCCGGATCAACAGCCGGGACAGGAGGGCTAATCATTGACCTTACCAAAACTTTCGGTAAAACGGCCGATATCGGTACTCATGTGTGTGCTGATGCTGATTGTGTTTGGTACCAGCTCCATCTTCAGCATGGAGATGGAGTCCACACCAGAGATGGAAATGCCGGTACTTATGGTAATGACCCGGTACGAAGGCGCCTCACCTGAGGAAGTGGATGATCTGGTGACAGATGTGGTGGAGGATGCTCTGGCCACTGTCAGCGAGGTGGAGAGCATGACCTCCCGTTCCAGTGAGGGCAGCTCTATGACCATGCTGGAATTTGACTATACGGTAGATTTGGACGAAAAATATGAGGATGTGGAGGATGCTCTGCAGCGTGTGCGTCTGCCGGACAGCTGTGATGACCCGGAAATTATGGAAATGCGGATGGACACCTCCTCGATTATGGATCTGTCTATCACAACCAACTCATCACAGAATGTTTACTCATATATTGAAAATACCGTCCAGCCTGAGCTGGAAAGCATCTCTGGAGTCGCTTCGGTAGATATTCGAGGCGGTACCCGGGAGTATGTCCAGGTAGAGCTGCGGGAGGAGGAGATGGAGCAGTACGGCCTGTCCATGAGTGATGTGGCCAACGCCATCGCTTCCGCAGATTTTACCACCACCGCAGGGGATATTAACCGAGGCGAGGTTTCTTTGACCTTGCAGGGCGGTGTCAGCTATAATACCTATGACAGCTATAATAACATCCCCATTTCCCTCCCATCAGGGGATATTATCCATGTGTCTGATGTGGCTAATATCACCATGGCGGAGGAGGAACAATCCTCCATCAGCCGTTATAATGGAATGGATAACATCAGTGTATCGGTTTCAAAAAATCAGGAGGCCAATACCATAGAAGTCTGCAACAAGATCTTGGAAAAAGTGGAGGAATTGAACCAAGAGGGCCTGGGATTGGCCATTAGTGTCACCAACAACTCAGGAGAAACCATCTATGAGAATATTATGAATGTATTCTCCTCTCTGTTGCAAGGTCTGGTTTTGGCCATGCTGGTGCTGTGGTTGTTCCTGGGAGAGTGGAAAGGCGCTATTATCGTAGCGGTTTCCATGCCTCTGTCCGTATATGCCGCACTGGTTTTGATGGCGGCCTTTGGTATGACCCTGAACATCATGTCCTTGGGCGGACTGGTGGTAGGAATCGGTATGATGGTGGATAACTCCATCGTAGTGCTGGATAGCTGCTACAAGTCTATGGACGGAATCCGAACCTATGAACAGGCCGCTATTGATGGTGCCAATCTGGTAAACAGTTCGGTAATTGCGTCTACCATTACCACAATCGTAGTTTTCCTGCCTATTTCTTTGATGGGCGGTATGTCTGGTCAGCTGTTTAAAGAGGTTGGATTTACCATTGTATTCTCCATGACCGCTTCCCTGATTTCTGCGCTGACCATGGTTCCTCTGTTGTTTGTACAGATGAAACCCATGGAGAAGCGGGAGTCCTTCATCAACAATCAGCTGCACAAGCTGGAGCGTGTTTATGGTAACTTCTTGGGTAAGGCATTAAATCATAAAATTATTGTGGTATTAACAGCTATTGTCATTTTGATTTCCACAGCGATTATGTTCACCCGTATTGATATGGAGTTGATGCCTACAAGTGATGAAGGTTCGGTCAGCATCTCAGTGACCACCAAAACTGGTTTAGGTATTGAAGCCACCAATGAGATTATGACTGAGGTTGAGACACTGGTTCAGGCTCAGGACGATGTGGAAAGCTACACCATGCGTGGAAATGGTGGTTCCGCCAGTATCACGGTTTATCTGAAAGATGACCGCTCCATGAGCACGGATGATTTTATTACCCTTATGCGGAAGGAAACCTCCTATATCGAAAACGCCAGTGTAGAGGTAGAGGAACGCAGTTCGATGTCCTTTGGCAGCAGTGGTGTCCAAATCAATCTGTCCGGCAGCAACCTGAGTGTGCTGGAGGAAACTGCTGATGAGGTAAAGGCCCTGATGGCTACCTTTGATGGCATTGACTCGGCTTCCACCAGCTTGTCTGATGGTTCCCCCAGAGCGGAAATCGTAGTGGACCCTGTACAGGCAGCAGCTATTGGAACCACTCCATCCGCCATTGTATCCACAGTGAAGGATATGATTTCTGGTATTGAGGCAACTGACCTTCAAACCAGTGACCAGGAATACACAGTAAAGGTTATGTATCCAGAGGACCGCTTCCAAGATGTAAGTGACCTGTCCGGTTTGATGATTTCCACCCAGTCAGGCAGTAAGGTGCCTTTGACCGATGTGGCGGAGATTGTATTCAATAATAGTCCCACTCAAATCGAAAGACAGGATGGAGACTATCAGGTTTCTGTAACCGGTCAGACCGCTCAAGGGGCTTCAGCTACCCAGCTGTCCAGAGAGATAATGGCTCGTGTTCAGCAGATGGACCTGCCGGAAGGTGTAGAGGTGGAAGCTGGCGGAAACATGCAGACCATGAACGAGGAGTTCAGCAACATTTACATGGCTTTGGCCACAGCGATTTTCCTGGTTTTTGTGGTAATGGCTATGCAGTTTGAATCTATGAAATTCTCCCTGGTGGTTATGCTGTCTGTCCCATTCTCTATGACAGGCGCTTTCCTGGGACTGATTCTGACAGGCTTGTCCATCTCCATGACCTCCCTGATTGGTTTGATCATGCTGGTGGGAATCGTGGTAAACAACGCTATTGTGTTGATTGACTATACCAATATCTTGAGACGTGAGCAGGGAATGCCCGCTAGAGATGCGTTGATTTTCTCCGGTAAAACAAGGCTGCGGCCCATCCTGATGTCCACACTCACCACGATTTTGGGCTTGATTCCCACCGCGCTGGGAATCGGCGGAAACGTGGAAATGATGCAGTCCATGTCGGTGGTTGTAATCGGTGGTTTGAGTATTTCTACCTTGATCACCCTGATTTTGATTCCTACCGTCTATCTGCTCTTCGATGGTGAGGACCGCCGCAGAAAGGGCAAGAATACCGGAAAACGTTCTTTGTTCCGCCGCAATCTGCGGGAACAAATGCAGGATAGCTCCGGTATGGAGATTCCTCCAGAGTTCCGTTGATTCATTCACAGCCTTTGAAACAGGCGTTTATCCAGCAATTATAATAGGAAAGGACGAAAGCGTAAATTCGCTTTCGTCCTTTTCTTTTCTGGAGAAAGAACTTGTTATCAGTGCCAACGATTTTGGAACCAAAAAATCACCTTTGCGTATACTGGGAATAGAGCGACAGGAGGTGTGGCGGATGAAAAAACGGTTTATGGACTGCAACTGCTGGGCATGGTGCTGTTCTGGCTTTGGCTTTGGAATTGTGCTGGCGGTGTTCGCCTCTTTAAAGCTGGCGTTGATTCTGACAGGTGCCTTGTTGATAGCGTTGGGAATCCGTATCCTCTTGTTGTAGTTTGGTGATAAGAAAGGTGGTTCTTTTATGAAAATTGTAGTTGTTCGGAGCCCGAAATTTTTATGTCCCCTTTTACGTTTTTTCTTCAAGATTAAAAAAGAACCTATTACATAACCAGCAGGATGGCAAGGTCCCAACCCATAGAAAAGGGAATGACAGCGGCCCATGGAATTTTAGCCATGAGCCGCTTATTGTATAAAGAAAACCCTTCATACCAATAAAAAACGGCATGGCCAAAGCCATGCCGTTTCTCTTTCCCAGCGAACCAATCGCTTGGGATTTTTGATGTGCTGGATTAAGCAGCCTGAGACTCAGCGGGAGCCTCAGAAGCAGCAGCCTCAGCGGTAGCCTCCTCAGAAGAAGCATCCTCAGCAGCGGCCTCCTCGGAAGAAGCATCCTCAGCAGCAGCCTCCTCGGAAGAAGCATCCTCAGCAGCGGCCTCCTCAGAAGCAGCGTCCTCAGCGGCAGCCTCCTCGGAAGAAGCCTCCTCAGAAGCAGCCTCCTCGGAAGAAGCAGCCTCAGAAGAGCTAATCTCAGAAGAAGCAGCCTCAGAAGAGGACTCAGCAGAGGTAGGGCCGCACGCCGCGAAAGAAGCTACCAAAGCCAAAGTCAAAGCAGCGCAGGTCATCAGTTTCAGCAAGTTTTTCATTTTCTTTTCCTCCTAATTCACAGGGGCGGCAAAGGACCGCCAATGTAAGTCCCATATTGGACAGTTTTAAATTATAGTCAAATAAACGTAAAAGTCAAGTAAAAGTATGACCAGTTTATGTAGGAATTGTATAAACAATGAAAACTTTTATTGTTGAAATTGTTGCAACATATAGGCGTCACAATGGGACAGCATAAACTTCAAAAAAGGCATATTTAAGGAGGGTTTGGACATATATTGGTGATAGCCAAACGAAGGAGAGGGTCAAATTATGGAGCTGAATTTACGTAAACAAGCAGTCACCATCTGCCAGGTTTTATATGATGGAACCACAGAACAGCCATTGGAATGTGATGTGCTATTGCCAGACCATTGCCCGGATATTCAAAGAATCCTGCGATGCGAAGTAATACCCGTTCTGCAATCCAGAGCCGTATCCGGGGAACGGCTTACCTTGGATGGGGTGGCTATGGCGCAGGTATATTATTTGGATGAGGAAGGATGTCCTAGAAGGGTGGAGTATAAGATTCCATATACCAAGACGGTTGAGCTGCGAGAAACCGCTTCCGCGCCTTCTGTCAGAGTGCGCCAAGGGGTGGATTATTTTAATTGCAGGTCAGTAGGCCCCAGGCGGTTAGATATGCGGGGAGCAGTCAACATGTCCGTGAGAGTCACCGCCAATAAAGAACAGGAAATTATTTCTGGAGGCCAGGGCGGGGGACTCCAATTTCGTCAGGAACAGGGGAACCATACAGTAGTTTTGCCCAGGTCCATTCGTCCCATCACCATCCGGGAGGAACTGGAACTGGGTTATGGCAAACCTCCCATTGGAAATGTACTCCGATGTTCAGCGGCGGCTGAAACAACCGATTTCAAGGCAATCAGTGGAAAATTGGTGGCCAAAGCGGAGCTGTCCCTGCGGATTTTGTATCAGTGTGAGGAAGACCCCAAACAGCTGGAGTTGATGGAATACACCTTGCCAGTGAATCAGGTGGTGGACTTGGAGGGGGTAGACGAGGATTGCCGCTGCGGTTTGACCTATGAGGTGACCGGACTGGATGTACAGCCTAAACGGAATCACGATGGGGAGAGCAGAGCCTTTACCTTGGAAGCTACCCTGGAAGCTTGCGCCGAAGGATACCGAAGTCAAACGGTGGAGGGCTGTACCGATTGTTACTCGACCAATTTCCCATGCAAGCCCACTCTGCGTCCTCTGCCTCTGTTGGAGCTGCGGCAGATGGTGAACGAAACCTGTATGTACAAAGAAACCTTGGACCTTCCAGGAGGGCTGCGTTCCATCGCGGAACTTTGGTGTGTGCCAAGCGGTATCTTGGTGAAGCCGGATAACAATGGGGTGGAGATTTCAGGGAAGCTGATGGTCTGCATGTTCGCCTATGATAACGATGGGCAGTTGTTCTACCATGACCAGCCCCGCAGCTTTACCCACCATATTCAAACGGACACAACCGGCGGAACCCTGCTTTTTGACCCCCAGGTGCGGTCCTGGGCGGCCGCCTTTACCCTGGCGGGCCAAGAGAAAGCGGAGGTCAGGTGCAGCTTGAAAATTACAGGTTCCTTGTTCTGGCAGCGGGATAAAGAACTCATTGCCCAGGTGGCTTTAGATGAAACGCAGCCCAAACAGCGGCAGGAGAATCTGCTGTATCTATACTATGCCAACAATCAAGAGGCGGTGTGGGAAATCGCCAAGAGGTACAACACATCGGCAGAAGCCATCCGATTGGGTAACCAACTGGAAGGGGAACAGCTCAGCGGCAATACCATGCTGCTGATCCCAATGAAATGAGTGAAAGGGGAAGAGGGCATGGATACACAAAATATTTATCGTGATATTGCCAAACGATGTGGGGGCGATGTGTACATTGGGGTGGTAGGCCCGGTACGGACGGGAAAATCCACCTTTATCAAACGCTTTATGGAAACCTTGGTGATTCCCAATATTCAAAGCCAGTTCGCCAAGGAGCGGGCTACTGACGAGCTTCCTCAGCCAGCCGCCGGGCGGACCATTATGACCACCGAGCCTAAATTTATCCCTGAGGAAGCGGTCAAAATCACCTTGGAGGATAAGGCGTCCCTGAATGTGCGATTGATTGACTGTGTAGGGTACATTGTTCCCAGCTCTTTAGGCTATGTGGAAAACGACCAGCCCCGTATGGTAATGACCCCTTGGTTTGATAAGGAGATTCCTTTCAATATGGCAGCCGAGGTGGGAACCCAGAAGGTCATTACCGAACACAGCACCATTGGGCTGGTGGTGACCACCGATGGCTCTATCAGCGACATTCCCCGGAAGGAGTATGAGGAAGCGGAGCAGAGGGTTATCAGCGAGTTACAGCAGATTGACAAACCCTTTGTGGTTCTGCTCAACTGCACAGACCCCAAATCTTCCTCAGCTCAGGCTTTGCGAACCCAGTTGGAGGAACGGTATCAGGTACCAGTGGTGGCTGCCAACTGTATGGAGCTGGAGGAATCGGAAATTCGGGTGATTCTGTCGGATGTGCTGTTCCAGTTCCCGGTGAGGGAGGTGGCCTTGTCCATACCTGGATGGGTGGCAGCCTTGCAGGGGGACCATTGGCTCAAGACTGCTCTTTATACCTCTATCCGGGAGGCGGCCCAGCCCATTTGCCGGATGGGCCAGCTGAAGCCTCATCTGGCCCAGATGGAAAGCTGTGAGTATATCAGCCGTGTGCGGTTGGAAAACCTGGATTTGGGCAGCGGCAGCGCTTCGGTGACTTTAGAGGTTCAGCCGGCTTTGTTCTATCAAATCCTTGGGGAAGCCACCGGGCTGGAAATTCCAGATGAGTCCGCCTTGATGCCCTGTATGGTGGAGTTAGCCCAGGTGAAGCGCAAATATGACAAGGTAAAAGCGGCTCTGGACGAGGTAGCAGCTACCGGCTATGGAATTGTGATGCCCACTTTGGATGAGCTGACCCTGGAAGAACCGGAAATTGTCAAACAGGGAGGCCGATATGGGGTACGGCTGAAGGCCAGCGCCCCAAGCATCCACATGATGGCGGCCAATATTACAACCGAGGTAAGTCCCATTGTGGGGTCTGAAAAACAGTCGGAGGAATTGGTCCATTACCTGCTCCATGAGTTTGAGGAAAGTCCCAATAAGATTTGGGAAAGCAATATTTTCGGAACCAGCCTCCACGAGCTGGTCAATCAGGGACTGCATAATAAACTTTGCCGGATGCCGGCGGATGCCCGGATGAAGATGCAGGAAACCATCGAAAAGATTATCAATGATGGCTGCACCGGGCTTATCTGTATCATTCTCTAAAGGATCAAAATTCGACTTCTCTCCAATTTATCTGTAAAAGAAGGAACGCCTCCCAGAGATGGGAGGCGTTCCTGGATGGAGAGAAAGAAATGAAAAAGCTGCCCTTGTTCCTTAGGGCCATTGATAGTTTGCCCGGATGACAAAGGTTCATACAGATTTAAAAAAATTTTTTATGGGAGATATTGGAATCCGTCCCAGATTTATTTCTCTGCCTCTATGAGTGAGGATTTCCCTCAGCGGATAAAATAGAGCTGAGGTGATGAGCATGAAAAAAACAGAGAAAAAGAAACCGAAGCAGCATCCTTACAGTCCCATTGGGGAATCCATCCGCTTGAACCCGGAACGGCGCATTTGCCCATCCTACGACAGCACAGGGATTTCCCTTCAATTGGAGCCTTCACGGGAAAAAATGGGAATTCGGGTGGTAGATGATTTTTGTGAGGAACACATGATGTGACCCTGCCCAATGAAGTGAGAAAATATTTTAAATCTGAAGAAACACCCAGTCCAAAAGGTATCTTTGGACTGGGCGTTTTCATTTCCACGCTTGGTCAGTTGGCAGGGGCCTCATGAAGAAGGCCGGTGCGATAAGCATTCAGCAGCTCATTCAGGTCCTCGATATTTTGTTTCAGGAGCGCTCCAATGTCAGTTTCCTGAATTCGGATGCGGGATTCCATCCGGTCAAAGACGGTGGTCGTGGACAGAATATCCCGATTGTTGTGGATGGCGTCATTCAAGCCGCCGAACGGTTCATGGGCCGCCAGCCGAATCCCCCAGGAATTATAAATCAATGTATATCCGGCGATTCCTGTGGTGGATTGATAAGCCCGGCAGAAGCCTCCGTCAATGACAATCAGCCGACCGCCGGCTTTGATTGGGCTTTCCCCATCTTTGGATTTTACCGGCACATGCCCATTGATAATGTGGCAGTGGGGGCCTTCCAATCCAAATTCCTTCAGGATAGTCACACAAACTTCCGGGTCATTATAGTAGTTATAGTAGGCGTTTTTAGGTTCCGCCCAGGTGTCCTGGTCGGCCACCAGCATCCGCTCAAAGGTAGCGATGTGGTCCCTTCCGAACAGAGGGGAGTTGCGTCCGCACCATAAAAACCACAGGAAATCCTTTCCCAGCAGCCGTTCCGGGCTTCCCTCCTTGGCGTAATAGCCTTGACGGGCCAAGGCTTCCGCCCGGTCCAGAAGTTCCTTCCCCTTGAGGGACTTCCCTTGGATTTGGAAGGTCATAAATGCCCCATCCTCTGTCATAGGGATACTGCCATGGAACAGAAGGTTCCCGTTATAGCATTTATAGAGTCCTCCCTTGTTATAAAGGAACTGGGCATGCCTTTGGAGCTTTTCGCTGCGCTGGAAGGCAGACTTCAATTGGGCCATCAGCCGTTCCTCTTCGGGAGTAAGGGCATAGGGAGCCTTAGGGTCGATGGTGGGGAAGTCCACATCCCGCAGGGGATAAGATTTGTCTCCAAGGGTCACCGTCCCGGCCTCAAAATCAATTTTATCCAGTAGCCGACGGTCCTCCATATGGAATTCCGGGTGCCGCTCCAAAAGCTGTCCCTCCAGCTTAAACAGCAGGACCGCCACCGCCTTATGCATCCGGGCGGAAAGGGTCAGATCTTTGGTGGAGTAGGTGCCAGGCTTTTCCAGGGTTTTGGTGGAGAAGCAGGTCAGGTCGCAATTTTGGTAGGTTTCATTGGCGAACAGGGCCAGAGGACGCAGGCTGATTCCATACCCAACCTCAATTACCTCCAGGTTGTTGTAGGTGATGGAGTTATTCAGAACCGCCGCGATGCAGGTACGGCTGCCGGCGGCCGCACCCATCCAAAGTACATCATGGTTGCCCCACTGGATGTCTACCGAATGATGCCTCATCAGCAAATCCATCAAAATATCCGCCCGAGGGCCCCGGTCAAACAGGTCCCCCACAATATGCAGATGGTCCACCACCAGACGCTTGATTAACTGGCAAAGGGCCTTGATAAAAGCCTCTCCGGACCCTACCCCAATGATGGCGTTGAGAATGTTGTCATAATACTCTTTTTTGTTGTGAACCTCATAGTTGGTGTTCAAAAGTTCGTCGATAATGTAGGAGTACTCCGGCGGAAGGGCTTTCCGCACCTTGGAGCGGGTGTATTTGGAGGAAACCAAGCGGCATAAATCCACCAAACGATATAAGGTCAGCTTGTACCATTCATTCAGGTCGCTGACCTCTCCACGGGTTTCCTCCAGCTTTTCCTCGGGATAATAGATGAGGGTGGCCAGCTGGGCACGGTCCTCCTTGGAAAGACTGTTTTCAAACAGTAAATCCACCTTTTCCCGTACAGCCCCGGAGGCGTTGTTTAAAATATGAATAAAAGCCTGATATTCCCCATGAAGGTCGGACATAAAATGCTCCGTTCCCTTGGGAAGACGCAGAATGGCTTGAAGGTTGATGATTTCACTGCAGGCGGCCTGGATGGTTGGATATTGGCGGGCCAGCATCCGCAGATAGCGCAGCTGTTGTTCGTTGTCTTTCTCCATCGAAATCCCTCCTTAACTGGTGGAAAAATTCTGTCATAGTAAAAAATTGGATATCCCATCGGACAATTCATTTTTGTTTGCCCTTGGGAAAAACCCCTAACAATAAGATTATAACATAAGATTACTGGTTGCCAAGAAAAAAATACTTTAGATTTATGAATGGATTTCTTTATAAAAATAAAAGATACCAAAAAGGACAGTCCAGCGGTGGCGCCGAACTGTCCAAAATTGTGGATAATCCCTATCTTTTGGAGTTAGGAAGGAGAATGAAAGCGGCTTAGTAATTATCCGCCTTTATCTGGAACCAGGATTGGGGTTTTTCACAGACAGGGCAAACCATAGGAGGCTGAGGTCCCTGGTACACATGTCCGCAGTTTAAACAAATCCAGGTGACCGGCTGCTCTTTTTTGAATACCGACTGATTCTCCACATTTTGAGCCAGCTTTTGATAGCGCTCCATGTGTTCCTTCTCAATTTTTCCCACCAGCTCAAACAGAATGGCAATCCGCTCAAACCCTTCTTCCCGGGCCACCTGGGCAAACTCCCGATACATCTGCTCCCACTCAAAACGTTCCCCTTCTGCCGCCTCTTTCAGGTTGGAGAGGGTATCCGGCACGCTGCTGCCATGGAGCAGCCTGAACCAGATTTCCGCGTGTTCCTTTTCGTTATCGGCGGTTTCCTGGAAAAGATTCCCTATCTGTTGGAATCCTTCCTGCTTGGCCTTGGCGGAAAAGAAGGTGTACTTATTCCTGGCCTGGGATTCCCCAGCGAAAGCCGCCATCAAATTGGCTTCGGTTTTAGACCCCTTGAGTGTCTTCATAATTGAAAAACCTCCCATCTCATTCTGCCTTTAATATGAGCAGGAGATGGGAGGTTTATACAGTCAAAAAGGGCTGTGGAACGTTTCTTACAGGAGTTTTTCCAAGGTGTCAGCGGCGGAATCCATCCAGTTGCCCTCAAAGAGCTCAATGACACCGGAATCCACATTGGCTGTGAGTTGAGGGTCAATGGGCAGCTTAGCCAGAACAGGAATCTGATATTCCCCAGCGATTTCATCAATATGGCTGTCCCCAAAGACGCTGATTTTTTTACCGCAGTCAGGACATTGGATATAGCTCATATTTTCTACCAGACCCAAAATGGGAATATTCATCAGCTGGGCCATTTTCACCGCTTTTTCCACAATCATGGAAACCAGCTCCTGTGGGGAAGCCACTACCACAATACCATCCAAGGGGATGGACTGGAAAACAGTCAGAGGGACATCACCAGTTCCGGGAGGCATGTCCACAAACAGGAAATCAACGTCGTCCCAAATCACATCGGTCCAGAACTGTTTGACAACCCCGGCGATGACAGGACCTCTCCATACCACAGGGTCTTTCTCATTTTCCAGAAGCAGGTTGAGGGAAATCACCTCAATGCCGGTTTTGCTCTTGACAGGGAAAATGCAGGTTTCATTGCCGGTGGCCCGCTCATGAATCCCAAAGGCTTGGGGAATGGAGGGACCAGTTACATCCGCGTCCATAATGCCCACATGGTAGCCTCTGCGGTTCATCAGAACCGCCAGCAGGGAGGAAACCATGGACTTGCCCACGCCGCCTTTGCCGCTGACCACACCGATGACCTTTTTGATATGGCTTAGGGAATTAGGTTTTTCCAGAAAATCCTCCGGCTTGGACTGACGCTCAGAGCAGTTTTGTCCGCAGGTTTCACAATTATGGGTACACTCGCTCATTTAGATTCCATCTCCTTTAGAGCTTTGCAAAATAAAAGAAGCTAAATACTAGTATATTGCGGCAGATAGGCTTTGTCAACCTATGAATGGGGAGGAAAAAATCTGATTACCACCACTTATATGAGTTGATGTGCTTTTGAAGATGATAAGGTTTGTGGGCAAGGGCAGGTTATTCCTCTGGGCTTCGGTTCCAGACATGTCCTGTGTGAATTCCAAGGTCGTTCTCCAATACACCTGCTATCTGAAGGGCGGAACCGCCAAATTTCCCCCGAATTTGGTCCATAGTGGCTTCCAGCTTTTCCCGTTTTTCCTGCTTGGTCTGGTCTACCTGCTGAAATAATGAAAGCTGCTGACCACCCTGGCTCTCGTCTACCAGATTGCTGCCTGTGATGGCCAGCATCCGAATGGGAGCCCGCAGGTCCCACTCTTCCCGGATGATGGCCAGAGAAATTTCCGCCAGGTCTTTGGACAGTTGGGTGGGATTATCCAGGGTGCGCTGGCGGGTAATGGTGTGAAAGCGGGGGTCTTTAATGGTCACCTGCACCGTCTGGCATTTCACCTTGTGGCGCCGCAGTCGGCTTCCCACGCTGTCCGCTAAGGTGATAACCCCCAGCCGGATGTCCTCCAATCCGCACAGATTCCGCCGATAGGTCATACTGTTGCCGATGGATTTTACCTCAGCGGGTTGGTCAAATCGCCGCACAGGACTTAAATCCAAGCCATTTGCGTAAGCATGAAGCTGCTCCCCAAGCTTGCCCAGTTTTTTGGAGAGGATGGCGGGCTGCATTGCCGCCAAATCCCCAATGGTGAAGATTGCTAAATCGGACAGTTCTTTTTCGACGGATTTGCCCACATAAAGCAGAGCGGAGACTGGCAGTTTCCAAACCATCTGCTGAAAGTTTTCCCGGCTGATGACGGTGGTGGCATCAGGTTTGCGATAATCGCTGCCCAGCTTGGCAAAAATTTTATTGAAGCTCACCCCCACGGAAATGGTCAGCCCTATCTCCTCCCGGATAATGCGGCGCAGTGAGTTGGCGATGGTGACCCCGTCCCCAAAAAGATTTTCGCTTCCAGTGACATCCAGCCAGCTTTCGTCAATCCCGAAAGGTTCTACTTGGTCGGTAAAGGTTTGATAAATCTGGTTGATGCGCTGAGAATATTGCACATATTCCTGACGGTGTGGAGGCACCAAAACCAATTGAGGACATTTCCGCTTTGCTTGCCAGACCGTTTCCGCGGTCTGAATCTGAAATTTTTTCGCCAGTTCATTCTTGGCCAGGATGATTCCATGCCGGCTTTCAGGGTCCCCGCAGACAGCCATAGGAACCTGCTTCAGCTCTGGGCGAAGCAAACATTCTACAGAAGCGTAAAAGCCGTTGCAATCACAATGTAAAATTGTACGATCAGACATAATTCAGCCTTCTTTGTTGGTAGGATTGCGGATTGTTATTTCTTTGGCGACGTGTTATCATAAAATCATAAAAATATTTTTTAGTGCTAAAAAATATAAATTTCTTTTGGGGGCGTTTTCATATGAAGCCAGGTATAGGCAAACAATATTTGGTTTTTGGAGCAGGCCTGTTCTTCACCGCCGCCGGAATCAGCCTTATTACGAAAGCGGGACTTGGTACCTCCCCTGTAACCAGCCCAGCCTATGTCCTGTCCATGCTTTGTCCGCTGACTTTGGGAATGGCCACCTTTTTAAATAATCTGGTGATGTTTTTTGGGCAGGTGGTGCTGCTGAAGGGCAGGATGCCCCTGTCTCAGCTTTTACAGATTCCCGCCACCTTTGTATTCAGCCTGTTTATTGATTTGGTAACCCAAGGATTGTCCTTGTTTCATCCAGCTTCCTATGGAAGCCGACTTGGGCTCTTACTGATGGGCTGTGTGGTGATGGGGTTTGGAATTGCTTTGGAGGTGCTGGCGGATGTGCTGATTCTTCCAGGGGAAGGAATTGTGAAAACGATAAGTCAAGTGTTTCGATGGAAATTTAGTAAGGTAAAAACCACATTTGATTTGTCTTTGGTAGCTTTAGCAGTGTTGCTGTCCTTTGTGGGATTGGGGCATATCGCTGGCGTTCGGGAAGGAACCGTCATTGCCGCTGCCATTGTGGGGAGCATCGCCGGATTTTTTAAAAAAAGACTTGCTTTCATTAGTGTATAATAGCCATTCTATAGCTATTATATCATGAAAAATTAAGATAGAGGGTCTCCGTTTTCATAAAATGAAACGGAGACCCTCTTAATTGTTTAGAAGCTGAAATATTTGTATCTATAAACAATTTCTAAATTAACAAAAATTTTCCAGTTAAACAAAAAATTCTTCCATGCTCCAGGAAAGAGAACCGATTTTAATATTTAGGATTTTCCACATCTACCTTGTCTACCTCTTGATAGGGGGCCAGAGTGGAAATCATTTTTACAGGAACATCATAAGGGTTGCGGCAGTAGTGAACTTCCTCAGGCTCAATATGAATCAAGTCCCCTTGGGAAAGTGTATGAACAACCCCATCTACCACAATGTCGATTTTGCCTTCCAGAATAAAGAAGTTTTCCTCCATAATATGGTGGTAGTGAGCCTGGAAGTCCTGACCAGGCATAAATTGCACCACAGCAAAGTTCATGCGGGGGCCCTTCATCAGATATTTGGGGCCGCTATCTCCAAAACGATATTCACGGTCGTTTTCATTGATAATAAACATGACAATCTCTCCTTTTGATGTTTGTGATTTCATGGAATTCCTCAGGGAATAACATACAAAAAATGGATTCTAATTGGACATAGACGCTCCAGGCACGCCTTAGAAGGACACGGGCCTGGAGCCTTTTTGTTTATGCAGTTGGAGATCAGGACAGGCCAGGAGCAATCCACATGTTTTTAGTGAGCTTCCGGTCGCACAGCGCCAGCTGAGCCTGATAGACCTCTCT
>CALWZG010000069.1 GCA_944385965.1 uncultured Anaerotruncus sp. | reverse complement strand
TGCCACAGGGATTTTATACCCTTTTGACGGGTTAATTGAGTGATGTTATGGCTGCATGGATCAATTTTCAGATTCATGGTACTGTTATCAATTCAGATACTGTTCCGTGAATAATTTAGGATAATTTAGTCCATGAACGCTTTAAACAGATAAGGAGATGTTTTGGATGTCTATTGAAAAGGTTCGTTCTTACTTCCAACAGTTTGGACGGGAACAAGATATTTTAGAGTTTCAGGTGTCCAGCGCCACAGTGGAGCTGGCCGCCAAAGCTGTGGGTGTAGAACCGGCGAGAATTGCCAAAACCTTGTCCTTTGCCAGAGAGGACGGATGTATCCTGATTGTGGCGGCAGGGGACGCCAGGATTGATAACCGAAAATTTAAAGATACATTTGGTATGAAAGCCAAGATGCTCACTCCAGAGCAGGTCTTGGAGTTGACTGGGCACGCTGTTGGAGGTGTCTGTCCCTTTGGTGTTGAGGACCCAAGGGTAGAAACCGTTTTGGATATATCCCTCAAACGCTTCGATACAGTATACCCCGCCTGCGGGAGCAGCAATTCAGCCATCCAACTGACCTGTCAGGAATTATTCCAGTACGCCAAGGCGTCCCGTTGGGTGGATGTGTGTAAAGATTGGAACATTTGAAAGGAACCACAGAGATTCTTTTGGCATAGCGGAACTTTAGGAAAGTTGCCCGTTGAAAAACTCATCCCGAAACCACACTCTGGGTACCTCAAAGCTTTTGCCGTCCAAATAGGAAAGAATCCCAGCATCGGACGTAAACTGAAAGGTTAACTTATAAGAGTACAGGGCTTGAAACTTATAGCCAGTTCCCTTGTTGTCACGGTTGTGACCATATTTGGCATCTCCAAGAAGGGGATGCCCGATAGAAGCGAGGTGCGCTCTGATTTGATGGGTACGCCCGGTCAGAAGGTCTACCTCCAACAGAGAAAACCGACCTTTTTGCCCCAAGACTTTGTATTTTGTGAGGATAGTGCGCCCATCCTTTACAGGCTGCTTGAAAATAGACACCAGGTTTGTAGAGGTGTCTTTTCTGAGAAAACCCTTCAAGGTATCTTGTTTTTTAGGCATGGCACCATGCACCACACATAAATAGAGCTTCTGGATTTCCCGGTCCTTAATTTTTTGGTTTAAAATCCGAAGAGAAGGCGCATTTTTGGCGGCGATTACAATTCCGCCTGTGTTGCGGTCAATGCGGTTACATAAGGAAGGGGTGAAGCTGTTTTCCTGGTTGGGGTCATATTCTCCTTTTTGGTATAGGTAGTGGAGAATGCGGTTGATGAGGCTGTCCGCTTCATGGCGCTCATCCTCATGCACCACCAGGCCGGGCCGCTTATCCACCAATAGGATATTCTCATCTTCATAAAGAATATCCAGAGAAGGAGGCGCTAATAAAAAATCCATTTGGGAAGGCTCCTCCTGAAAAAATTCATCTTTCAGGTACAGGTCCAATCGGTCACCCTCCTGCAGCCGTGAGGAGATTTCGCATCGTTTTCCATTGAGCTTGATTCGTTTCAAGCGAATACTCTTATATAGCATGGACTGGGGCAGCTTGGGAACCGCTTTTGTGACAAATTTGTCCACCCGCTGGCCCGCGTCATTGGCATTGATAACAAAGGTTTTCATTTCAGCCTCCATAGGATAAAAAATAATTATGGTATAACCTATACCGTATCTTGGCTATATCATAAATACAAAGAGTGAAGGATACAATTGGCCATCAGGACGGAAGTGGGCAAAGTCCGCATATCGTTCTGGCCATAAAAGGTATAATAGCCGCTCTGCGGCTATTATACCATGAACACAAGGTGCGAATGGTATAATTGGCCATAGGGACGGGAGTGGGCTCTGCCCGCGCATCGTCCTGGCCATAAAAGGTATAATAGCCGCTCTGCGGCTATTATACCATCTGCAAAAGAAATTGGAAAGTATCTCCGGTTACCGCCCAGATTCTGCTAATTAATCTTGGCCTGATTTTAGATAAGGTGGGTGGTGTTCGGTTTTTGGTATGAGAAAGGTGCAGTCAAAAATCAGTCGGCTGCGCCTATGAAATAGTTATGTTACATACCAATTTTTCCTACCAGTTGAGAAATAAGTTCTATATGCTGCCTACACTTGACCTTTCTCAAATTCTCAATTTTTTGTGTACCGCCTAATCCTAATAGCGGAACATATCCAAAACACTCGCCCGGCCCTAATTTCCCTAATCTTTCAACTGCCATCCTATATTGAGAAAGTTCAAAATACTTTTGTGTAAAATAATCATCGGTAAGATTAGATAAAAACCGATGAAATCCTTTTGTTAGTATACCAAAACGCCCATTTTTATATTGAACGATTCCTATATATTGACCTTCCTCCAATGTAATAATATCTCCAAAAGCGGTTGACAAGATTGGGATAGAAACCTTGCCTCTAAAATATGTTTCCATCAATAGTTCTTGATAATCGTCAGGATCAATTACTCTTAAATAACCATCCAATAAAGTAGCAAAGCCATATTTTTTCCAGATATTAAGCAGTTCAGCTGGTAATGTTGCTTCATATTTCACAAATAAATCCTTCTTAGCTTTGGGTCCATCCTGAATTTTATATTGCAAGATATCACCTTTCTTCCGATTCGCTTGCTGGTTCTTCTTGTGTGGCACTGCACCCGTCTTTTCCGCTCGCTGGCCGGATAAAGTGTTCAGAGGTAGGGGATGGGTGGTTATACCCCCGCCTTTGGGACAAGGTGTGCAGGTCACTGAGTTTTTGATTTCATTGTATCATATTTTTTATATTGGTGAAACGACTATTTCCAAGGGGTGGAAATTTTGATATAATGAACATAAAATGGGAAAAAGGGGCGATAAGATGGGGAATCCTCACAGCGGACACAGAAAGCGCTTGCGGGAACAGATGCTGAAAAACGGATTTGACCATTACCCGCCTCACGCGGTGCTGGAAGCATTGTTATTTTCAGCGATTCCACAGGGAGACACCAATCCACTGGCGCATCGGCTGATTGAGCGGTTTGGCAGCTTTTCAAATGTGTTGGAAGCCAGCCCAGAAGAACTTCTTGAAGTATCTGGGGTAGGGGAAGTGACCATGTTTGTCATTAAAAGCTATTTGTACTGCGCCCGCTATTATGAGATGGAGAAGAGCCAGCAAATCAAACAGCTTACAACCACACAGGAGATAGCGGATTATCTTAGACCCTTCTTCATTGGACGCACAGAGGAGTGTGTGGCGATGGTGTGTTTAAATGACCAACGCGCGGTGGTTTACAGCGGTGTTTTAACGGAAGGCTCCATCAACGCGGTGCCTATTTATGTAAGGAATATCGCCTCTCAGGCTCTTATGAGCAAGGCCACTGGGGTCATCCTGGCCCATAATCATCCCAATGGGCTTCCGCTTCCTTCTTCTGAAGATATTAAGGCTACGGCGGCGGTCCGGGACGCTTTACAGACCATTGGAATTCCCTTGATGGATCATTTTATATTTTCTGAAAGCGGTTATACCTGTTCCAGTAAATCCCTGGCGATTCAAAGGGTTTTCCAGAATGGAATGTTATAAACTTCTCAGCCAAATAAATATAACCCTGTTAGACGACATCGAGCCGTTTAACAGGGTTTATTTTTTAGCCCAGGTTCTAAAAAAGAAGGACAGGTTCATACACTTGGGATAGAGAAGGACAAAGTATTAAAGGACGTGAGAGAATGGGAGAGGAAAGATTTGATTCCGCAATCCAAAGCTTACCAGAGTCTCTGCGGGGATCTCTGGGCCTTTTACCCAAGCTGGTAAAAGCCACCGCCACTGAGGTGCGCCTTAGAGTGGACCAGCCTTTAGGGTTGGTGTGCGCAGGGCGTTTACTATTTCCAGACAGAAGGGGACAGGCCAGCAATCATCCCATGAAAACCAGTCTGATTCTTTCCAGAAAAGATTTGCAGGACAGCTTCTTATCCCTGTCAGGGTGGGCGGTACATACACATCAAAAAGAGCTGGCCCAAGGCTATCTTTCCATTAAGGGGGGGCACCGGGCCGGTTTGGGCGCTACGGCGGTGTTGGAAAAAGGACAGGTGGTAGGGCTTCGGGATGTAACCTCCATCAATCTGAGAATCGCCCGGGAGATAAAGGGAGCGGCGGGGGATTTGATTCAGCGCTGTTTTCAAGAGGGTCCCTGCGGATTACTTCTGTTTGGAGCCCCAGCCAGTGGAAAAACCACCATTCTCCGGGATTTAGCCCGTTCCCTTTCCTCAGGAGAAGCCGGACACTATTACAAAGTCTGTGTAGTGGACGAAAGCGGAGAAATTGGAGGCGCCAGCGGCGGCGTGGTAGGATGTGATTTAGGTCCATGCTGCGATTTACTTTCCGGGTATCCAAAAATCCAGGGACTCCAAACAGCTATTCGGTATCTCTCCCCGCAGATTCTGATTTGTGATGAGGTGTGTGCCTCTCAAGAGGTGGAAGCGCTGCAATTGGCGGCGAACAGTGGGGTTTCCTTGATTACATCCATCCACGCCAGAGATTTTGAGGAACTGTCAAGGAAACCTCTTTACGCAGCGCTGATGGAAACAAAAGCCTTTTCCTGGATAGCGGAACTGGCTGGAGCGGAGCATCCCGCTCAAATAAAAGAAATTCGGGAGGCGAAACGATGATGGCTATGGTGGTAAAAATTCTGGGAATGGCTCTTTTGATGTGCTGTACTGTTTCTATTGGGTGTTCTTTGGCGGCCGCCCTGGGAAAGCGGGTCAATCAACTGGAGGCGTGTCTCTCCGCTGTAAGCGGGTTGGAGGGAGAGCTGTCCTGTACATTGTCACCGCCGGATCAGGCGGTTCAGCGGTTGGAAACCAGAGAGTCCTTGGCTCAGGCAATCTTTTTGCCGGCCTGTGCCAGTTTGTGCCGACAAGGGGTTCCCTTTCCGGAAGCCTGGGCAAAGTCCCTGAAATTTCAAAAAGGGGACTTGCTGCCGGAGGATATCAGCTTGCTTTCCAGCCTGGGGGAGGTTTTGGGGCAATGTCCATTGGAAGAACAGTTGGCCCAACTGGCTGGTGTGCGTACGCAGCTTGATTTACAATTGCAAAGCGCTCGGAAGAAACGAGATGGATATGCCAAATTGTACCGGTCTATGGGGGTGCTGTCAGGAGCGTTTTTAATTGTGGTCCTGCTATAAGTTGGGAATGGCAAAGGAAAACATGACCGCTGAGCGGTCAGATAGGAGAAAGCTATGGATGTGGATTTAATCTTCAAAATCGCGGCCATTGGAATCATTGTGGCGGTTTTGAATCAGGTGTTAATCCGCTCGGGCAGGGAGGAGCAGGCGATGATGACCACCTTGGCCGGCTTGATTGTGGTGCTTATGATGATGATTAACCAAATCAGCCTGCTGTTTGAAACCGTAAAATCTGTATTTGGACTTTATTGATGATATGAACATGATCACAATGACCGGTATTACGGTGATTGCCGCTGCCTTTTCGATATTATTAAAAAAGAAACACCCGGAATACGCTATGGTCCTTTCTCTTGCGGCTGGAATTTGGATGATGGCTGTGCTGATTGGCGAAGCGGTTCCGCTGTTCCAATGGATTGGGGAATTGGTGGATTCTACCGGGATGGGAACCGACTACACAAAGATTCTGTTTAAAGCTTTGGGTATCTGCTTCATCACCCAAATCGCCTGTGACAGCTGTAAGGATTTAGGAGAAACCGCCATCGCGGCCAAGCTGGAAACAGCGGGGAAAATAGCGGTGCTGCTGATTAGTTTGCCCTTGTTCCAAAGAGTGCTGGACATTGTGAAGGAGCTGATGGCATGAAGCGGCTGTGGATTTGTCTGGTGTTGGTGTTCACCTTATTTCCAGGATTAAATGTATATGCGGCTGAACCCTCATCCGCCGTTTTGGACTACCAGGAACAGCTGGAAGCCATTGGGGCGGACGAGCTTCAGGAACAGCTTCCAGAAGGCGCCCGTGGTTTGCTGGAGAACACGGGAATTCAAGGGGTGGACTATCAAGCAATTCTTTCTTTAAGTCCTGGGGAATTTTTCCGGCAGCTTTTTTTATTGGCGAAAGCCCAGATTCGAAAGCCTGTGGCGCTTTTTGGGACCATTTTAGGGGCGCTTTTGCTGTGCGCTTTATTGGATGGATTCAAAACCGCCCTGTGGAAAGGGCCTCTTTCGGGAACCTTCAACGCGGTAGCTGTGGCCACAGTAGCGGCAGCAATCGCCCCTCCCATTTTGGAGTGTGTAACCTCTACGGTACAGGCCATTCAAGACTGCTCCCGATTTATAGCGGCTTTTATCCCTGTGTTTTCCTCCATCCTAACGGTGAGCGGACAGCCGGTGACCGCCACCACCTATACATTATTTCTGTTCGCCGCCTGTCAGGTGGTTTCCCAAATTGTATCCAGCACCTTGGTCCCTTTAATGGGAATTTATCTGGCTCTTTGCGTTACAGGAAGCTTGATGCCGGGAACAGGAATACTGCCGGTAGCCAAAACAGTAAAATCGGTGGTTTCCTGGGGACTTGGACTTCTGCTGACCCTGTTTGTAGGGCTTTTGTCCCTGCAAACCATGGTGGCTTCCGGCAGCGATACCGTGGCGGCTAAAACCGCTAAATTCCTGATAGGCAGTTTTGTGCCGGTGGTTGGCAGCGCTTTATCCGATGCCTTTATTGCCACGCAGGGGTATTTGCGGCTGCTGAAAACCGCTGTGGGGGCTTTCGGCGCCTTAGCGGCGGCGGCTACCTTTCTGCCGGTGTTTCTTCAAACCGCTGGCTGGTACTTGATGGTGAATCTATCCGCCTCGGTCAGTGAGATGCTGGGAATTCAGCAGACAGCGGACCTGTTAAAAAGCACCAGCGCTACTTTAGGCATTTTGCTTTCTGTGACCTTGTGCTTTGCGATTTTGGTGGTGGTTTCTACCTCGCTGGTACTGATTGTTTCTATGGGAGGATAAAGGAGGCGTAGGAATGGAATCTTTGCGGCAGTGGGCCTTTGGACTCTGCGGAGCGGCGATTGCCTGCGGGCTGGCGCAGATGATATTGCCGGAATCCAATCTTCAGAAACTGTTTCATATTACTTGCAGTGTCTTTTTTCTTTGCTGCCTGCTTTCACCGGTAATCCTTTCTCCCATCTCCTGGGAGCCTTCCGTTCAGGAGGAACTTCAGCAGCAGATTGAAGAACGGGCAAAGCGATTAAGTGAGACACTGGAGAACCAAGGAATCGAAACCTTGCGTCAAACCGCAAGGGGAGTATTGGATGAGCTTGGGATAGACGGAGGAAAAATTTACATAAACACACATGAAAATGAGACAGGCGGCATATCTATTAGTGAGTGCGAGGTGCAGTTGGATGAACGCTATGCTCCCCGGCACCAGGAGATTCGGGAAGCCCTGCGTCAGCGCTTGGGTGTGCAGGTGCTGATTGGGTATCAAAAGGAGTGACCACATGAATGGCATTGGGAATGTTAAGGAGTTGGCGGAACGATTCAAGGGACTGTTCTCCAAAAGGAAAAGCAGCCTGCTATTTTTCTTCGGCATAGCGGGAATGTGTTTAATTTTGGTATCCACTATTCTGCCGGAGGGAAAGAAGCCGAACCCCGCGCTTGGTGGGGAGGAACTGGCTTCCCAGGTATATACTCAGCAACTGGAGGAACGGCTTACCAAGCTGGTCCAGCAGATTGATGGGGTAGGAAAATGTCAGGTGATGGTCACCATGGAAACCGATGTGGAATATGTCTACGCGGTGGAGGAGACGCAAAAGGTCAACGAGACAAACAGCTATGAGGATGGGGAAGCGCTCCGGCTAACTCAGCAGCAGGATACCCAGCAAAAATACATTGTGGTGGATGCCGGGAATGGAAAGAAAGAGGCGCTGTTAAAGACCCGCAAAGCGCCTTCGGTACAAGGGGTTGTGGTGGTATGTGAAGGAGCCAAAAACGCCACAGTTCAGGAACGGGTGACCCAAGCGGTAACCATCGCGTTGGGAATTCCTTATAACAAAGTCTGCGTAACCAAAATCCGTCAATAAATGAGGAGGAAGCTCTATGAATATGATTATTGGCAAGAAACAAATCATTCTGGCATCTTTGGTGGTAGGCCTTGGATTAGCGGTTTATGTGAACTACCAATTCGCGGAAACCGATGGGGCTTTGATTGCCACAACACAGGCGGTGGAGGAAGACAAAAACTATGGGGACGCCAAACTGGTGGACGCCAACGACCCAAATGTAGACACCGATGGGGAGGCTTATTTTGCAGAAGCTAAAGTAACTCGTCAGCGTTCCCGTGATGAAGCGGTGGAAACACTGAAAAATATGTTGGCGGACGCGGAGATAGACGCGGACATGAAAGCGGAAATGGCAATGAAAGCCACTGAGGTAGCCAAGTCCATTGAAACGGAAGGAAAGATTGAGAATCTGATTAAGGCTAAGGGATTTGAGGACTGCATGGTTTACTGTGACACAGAGGGTGTGGATGTGATTGTAAAAACAGATGGTTTGCAGGCGGAACAGGTGTCCCAGCTGAAAGACATCATCTTACAGGAAACCAGCATCCCAGTTGAAAATATCTCTATTGTAGAAATCGCTTGAACACAAATATAAAAGAGGGGGAAGCAGAATCCTTCCCTCTCAAAAACTTTAAAAACACCTTCGTATTTTATATACGGGGGTGTTTTGTGGTGTATTGATACAAATAAAAGGGAAAAATGACTGCCGCCCTAACCTTTTCAACCGATACGAGGTCCCCACTTTTGCAGGGATGGTTATAGGCGTGTTTTAAGTATTGATTGACAAAACTGAAAAATTTGTATAAAATACGAAATTGAGATTCAAATTCAAATTCAAGGAGGCAGCCATGGAAGGGTATCGTACCCGGCAGCGGGAACTGATTTTGGAGTATCTTCAAAATAGCCAGGGACATCACCTTTGCCCTGAGGAAATTTTAGAATACCTGAAGGACAAAGGCTCTCCGGTAGGGCGTTCCACAGTGTACCGCTTTTTGGAGCGTTTGGTGGAGCAGGGAAAGGTACGAAAATATTATCTGGGGGAAGGACAGGGAGCCTGCTACCAGTACGCCCAGGGGCAGGACTGCCAGGAACACTTCCATTTGAAATGTGTGGAGTGCGGCAGCTTGATCCATGTTCAATGCGATTATCTGAACCAAATCTCCAGGCATGTATTGGAGCATCACGGTTTTACGATTGACCATACCAAAACGGTACTGTATGGGCTATGCGCCCAATGCGCCGCTGGAAAAAAGGAGGCAGCTGATTGATTCGAAAATATCTTGTTTTGCTGTTAAGCTGTTTGCTCTTAACAGGGTGTGTGCCGGCTCAGGCGTGGGAATCCTCCGGAAAGCTGACAGTAGTGGCCACCCTCTTTCCTCAATACGATTTTGCCCGCCAGATAGGGGGAGAGCACATACAGCTTCATCTGCTGCTGCCTCCTGGGGTAGAAAGCCATTCCTATGAACCCACCCCCGCGGATATGGTCCGACTGAATCAGTCCGACCTGTTCCTCTACACAGGACGGTATATGGAACCTTGGGCAGAACGTTTATCGGATACCTTGGAAGGCGATGTAACAGTGGTGGATGTGTCCCAAGGAATCCAGCTGGATGAAGAGGATGACCATGAGGGACATGACCATGGGGCGGGGCATGACCATGATGACCACGGCGGGTATGACCCTCATATCTGGACCAGCCCAGTGAACGCCATGCAAATGGTGGAAACGATTCGGGACGCTTTTTGTGAAGCCGACCCGGCCAACGCCGCCAGTTATCAAGCCAACGCTCAGGCGTATCTGGAGCAGCTTTCCGAGCTGGATGCCAGCTTTCGGCAGCTGGTGGAAACCGCGCCCAGAAAGGAAATTATTTTTGGAGGCAGGTTTGCCCTGCATTATTTCGCCAAGGAGTATGGGATTTCCTATGAGGCGGCTTTTGATTCCTGCTCCAGTGAGACAGAGCCTAGCGTGGGGGTGATGGCTCATTTGGTAGACCATATTCGTCAGGAGCGGATACCAGTAGTTTATTATGAGGAGCTGGTAGACCCAAAGGTGGCCCGAATCCTCTGTGAGGAAACAGGTGCCAAGCCATTGCTGTTCCACTCCTGCCATAATGTGTCCAAGGAGGAATTGAAACAGGGGGTCACCTATCTGTCCCTCATGGAAAAAAATTTGGAGAATTTGAAAGAGGGGTTGACAGGATGGCTTTGATTTCCTGTAAAGAGGTGACCATGGGCTATGAGCATCAGCTGGCGGTAGACCATGTGAGCTTTGATATAGAAGTAGGGGACTATGTGGCGATTGTGGGGGAGAACGGTTCTGGAAAAAGTACCCTTTTGAAAGGGCTCCTGGGGCTGATGCCTCCTCGTTCGGGAACCATTTCCTACGGGGATGGACTAAAAAGAAATATGATTGGATATTTGCCTCAGCAAACGGTTGTGCAGAGAGATTTTCCCGCTTCAGTCTATGAGGTGGTACTTTCGGGGTGTCTGAACCGAAGGGGGCTGAAGCCTTTTTACACCGCCGCAGAACGGAAAATCGCTATGGCGAATTTGGAGCGTCTTTCCATTGGGGATTTGCGGAAAAAATCTTACCGGGGATTGTCCGGCGGACAGCAGCAGAGGGTACTTTTGGCGAGAGCGCTTTGCGCCACTGAGAGGCTTCTGCTGTTGGACGAGCCTGTGACCGGCTTGGACCCGGTGGTGACAGCGGAAATGTATGGGCTGATTCGGCATCTGAATCAAGAGGGGATTACCATTTTGATGGTCTCCCATGATATCAACTGTGCGGTTCACAACGCCTCCAAAATCCTGCATATGGATACACAAGTATTGTTTTATGGGCCTTCTGCCGAGTATCGAAAGAGCGAGTTGTGCCATCGTTTTTTAGGAGGTGAGAGCTGTGACTGATTTGATGGTGAATTTATTCTCGTATAGCTTTATCACCCGGGCTATGATTGTAGGAACTCTGGTTGCCCTTTGCGCTGCCCTTTTGGGAGTCAGCTTGGTATTGAAGCGATACTCTATGATTGGGGATGGACTTTCCCATGTGGGTTTTGGTGCCTTATCCATAGCGATGGCTATGAATGCCGCACCTCTGGCGGTAGCCACTCCAGTGGTGGTACTGGCGGCCTTTCTGCTGCTGCGTATCAGCGGCAGCAGCCAGATTAAAGGGGATGCAGCCATTGGATTGATAGCCTCTTCCTCTCTGGCCATTGGTGTGATTGTCACCTCTCTGACCTCAGGAATGAACACCGATGTGTATGGATACTTGTTTGGGAGCATCCTGGCTATGAACCAAGAGGATGTGGTTCTTTCGGTTACTCTGTCAGTAGTGGTGTTGTTTCTGTTTGTAATTTTTTATAACCAGATTTTTGCGGTTACCTTTGATGAGGCGTTTGCCAAGGCAACTGGGGTGAAGGCAGAGCTATATAATATGCTGCTGGCCTTTCTTACAGCCATTACCATTGTGGTGGGGATGCGCATTATGGGTGCTATGTTGATTTCGAGCCTGGTGGTGTTCCCAGCTCTCACATCCATGAGATTTTTCAGAAGCTTTAAAGGGGTTGTGATTGGAGCGGCGGTGGTATCGGTGCTTTGCTTCTTTTTAGGGATGTGCGGTTCCATGCTGTTTTCCACACCTGCCGGTGCCACAGTGGTAGTGGTGAACTTGTTGGCTTTTCTGCTTTTTGCCTTGGCTGGGCGACTGAGAAGTGGGATTTTATAGTGAAAACAGTGCTATATAAGAAACCCCTCTGCGGCAATAAGCTGCCGCAGAGGGGCTTCTTTATAGGCTCTTTTCACTTAACCAGGAAAAGAGACAGGGGAGGGAAGCGGGTGGCAACAACAATTACAAAGAAAGAAGCGATCAGGAAGGGCCAAATTTCCTTGACAATTTCCACAAAGGAAGAACCGACCACCTTGGACGCCATAAAGATTCCCTGGGCGAAAGGAGGAGTCAGGTTTCCAACGCTGAGATTCACCAAGGTGATGGCACCGAAGTGAATGGTGTCAATTCCCAAAGCCTGAGCGGGTGGCAAAAGAAGGGGAACCAGAATCAGGATGGCGCAGTTGCACTCCAAAAAAGTACCAGCGAACAGATAGATTAAGTTTACCAAGGCCAGGAACACAAATTTGTTTCCGATGTTGCTGGTAACAAATTCGCTCATAGCGGCGGAAACGCCCGCCAGTGTGATAACACGGCCAGCAGCATTGGCGAACGCCGCCATGATGCAGACGGTACCGGTAGAAATAGCTGCGGCCACAGAGGATTGATAAAGAACGCTGGCTTTAATGCTGGATCTGCGCAGGAAAAGTTTGATAACAATATATACCAAACCATAAACACAGGTAACAGCGCCTGCCTCGGTGGGGGTAAACACGCCAGAGTAGATGCCGCCGAAGATAATGACGGGCATGATGATGGTGGGCAGGGTATTCCAGGTGTTGGTACAGGCCGCTTTCAGATAGTTGGAGGGTGTCAAGTGGGGGGTCTCTTCCTTTGTTTCAAACCGTCCCACCTTAATATAATTGATGATACAATAGAGAACAGCGAACAGAAGTCCGGCTCCAATGGTGGAAATCCATACATCCGAGGTGCTGGCGCCTGAGGCGGAAGCGTACATAATACCGGGGATGCTGGGAGGAATCATAATGCCCAAGAAGCCGCAGGAGGCCAGCAGAGCGCCAATATAGGGTTTAGAGTATCCATTGCGCTCCAAAGATGGTCCCATAATACGTCCGATGGCGGAAATTGTAGCCATAGCGGACCCGGTGATGACACCGAAAGCGGTGCTGGCGATGATGGTTACCAATCCCAGCGAGCCGCGGATTTTTCCAATGAAGAATTTAATCCAGTTAATCAGGGATTCGGAGATTTGACCATGCTCCATAATGGCGCCAGCCAAAATGAACATGGGGATAGCCAGGAAAGAAAAGCTATCCAATTGGTTATAAATCGCTTGACACATCTGAGTAGTTGGGAAGTTATTATAGATGAAGGCGCCCGCCGCCCCGATTCCCAGACTAAAAGCGGCTGGAACACGGAAAAACAGGCAGAGGCCAAAAAACAGCCCTAGAAAGATAAAAAGTGTTGTCATTGTCAGCCCTCTTGTTCACGGATTTTTTCAGGGATAATCAGATAACAAATCCCATGGAAGATCATCAGCGCAGTACAGATATAGATAGCGCTCATAGGTACCACCAGGCTGAACCCCAAAAACATAGATTTGGTACCCAGCTTGATAATGGTTTGGAGGTACTGACCATATACCACAAACAGATAAGCGAGAAAAACCAAGGTGCATATGACAGCGAATTTTTTAAACAGCCCCAGAATTTTTTCATAAAGTATTTCGTTGCCTTTTGTGAGCTTAGCGATGATAGTATCAATCAGGTTGATGTCAATGTGTTCCCAATTGTACATGGCAACAGACGAACCCAACAGAACAAGCCATGTAAAGGTATAGCGAGCCAACTCGTCTGCCCAAGCGCTGGGGATAAAAAGCACGAAACGAAACAGTACATTGATGAATAATACCGCTACCAGGCCATACATAATGAGAGCCAAAAGAACTTTTTCAATGGTAAATATAAATTTATTGACCCGCATCAGCGCTTTAGCGGCTATGCATAAATTGTTGGTTTCCACGGTGACCTTCTCATATTCCAAGTTGGGGCGGAGGCTTAAAAGCCTCCGCTTTTCCCAACGATTTGCTTATTTGGTGTTCTCCTGGTAGAGGGCGTAAAGCTGATTGATGAAGGTTTCATCGTATTTACCGGATGCCAGAGCTTCCTGCCAGATTTTTTCTGCGTATTGATACATTTCGTCTTTCCAGGCATCGTCCGGCTCGATTACATATTTACCTTCAGATTTGGCCCGCTCAATCAGGGCTTCCTCTTGGGCCATCATCTCTTGGTTATACCATTCAGTGGTTTTGCGGCCCGCCTCCAGCATGATTTGCTGATCTTCCTCCGGCATGGTTTCCCAAGTCTGGGCGGAGCAGAAAATATTTACCGTTCCAAATCCATAGTTAAGCAGAACAATGCTGTCAAAGGAGTCATACAGATGGAACTTATCAAACAGAAGCAGAGAGTTGTCCGCTCCATCTACGGTACCCTGCTCCAAAGCGATTAGAACCTCACTGGCTGCCATCGCTACTGGAAGGGCGCCCATCAGTTCATACATGCGCAGGGCCAGAGGCTGGTTAGGCACCCGAATTCGTAAACCCTTCAGATCTGCGCTGCTCTTGATGGTTTTTCCCTTTACCCCTACGGTACGGAAGGAGTTATCCAGCCGGCAAACAGAAATCAATCCGCTCTCGGCGTATTGCTTGTTGGCGAATTCTCCAATAAATCCATCCAGATATTCCTTTTGAGCTTGCTCATGACTGGTAATAAAGAAGGGAAGCTGTGCCCAGTCGGAATTTGGAACGATAGCGCCCAGCTCATCCGAGCCACCATTTACAAAATCCAGGGTTCCCATTTGGCAGGAGGTGAGACATTCATTACTGCTTCCAATGGAACCTGTGGGGATAAACTCAAAACCAATCCGTCCGCCAGAAAGTTCGGTGACATTTTCAGCGAATTTTTGCTGAGCCTGCTCGAACAAATCCACCGCTTGGGTGCAGTTAATTCGGTATACGACCTCTGGTTTACCAGAAGTAGTCCCACTGCTGGGAGCGCTTCCTGAGGAGGCAGGGGCACTACTTGCGGAACCGCCTCCACATCCCGCGAAAGAAGCGGCGAAGATAGTGGCGGCCAAGGCGAAAGCGGTGGCCTTTTTGGTGGACTGCATCATAAAAATTACCTTCTTTCTTTGATTTTTGCCGGTTACTTCA
>CALWZG010000068.1 GCA_944385965.1 uncultured Anaerotruncus sp. | reverse complement strand
CAATAAAATCAGCAAAGAGCGCCTCTTAAAAGAGGCGCTCTTTGCTTGTAAAATGCTTGTGCTGGTAGGTTCAGAGTTTTTCCTTCAGCGCCAGAATCTTTTTCTCAATCTGGGCAATGGTATGGATAAAAGCAGCGTCCTCCTTGCCGGAGGGGTCGTCCAATCCCCAGTTTTCCGCGTATTGGGAAGGAAGATTGGGACAGCTTACATTGCAGCCCATAAAGATAACTACATCCGGCTGAGGAATCTCCGAAATCAGTTTACTGTACTGGGTTTTCTCCATATCAATGCCGTAAAGCTCCTTCATAATCCGCACAGCATCGGGATTGATATGGTCCTTTCGCTGGGTCCCCGCTGAATAGCTCTCAAACACATCACCGGCCAGTTTCTTGCCCAGGGCTTCAGCTATCTGGCTGCGGCAGGAATTGTGAACACAGATAAAGGCTACCTTGGGCTTGCCTTCACAGACTATCTCCGGTTTATGTGTGAGAGTGGTCACAATCTCTTGGGGCTTGAGGACTTTGCCCGCAGACACCACCTTTTCATTCACCACCAAAGCCGGAACTCTCATCACACCATATCCGGCAATTCGGGTCATGTCGGTCACATACTCTACCTCTGCCCCAAGACCCATGGTTTCCACAGCCTTTTTTGTGTTTTCCAGCAGGGCATGACAGGAGGCACAGCCTGTTCCCAAAACCTTAATGGACAGGCCATCACCAGCGGGACCTATTCCTTCCCTTTCCACCGAAGGAACATCCATCTCAGGGGCCAAACCGGCGCACTGACAGGAACAGGCCGGCGCTTTTTCTTCTTTTTTCTTACCAATACCAAATATCCTCACGATAAAAACCTCCTGAACTATGGATCTATCAGACATAACAACCTATAAAAGGAATTTTTTCTCAGACCAGAAACGACTGAATCCCGTTGAAGATATAACCCACTATAATAATTCCTAAAGCGCAAATAACGATAAAGGTGGTCAATAGTTTAGGCTTTACCGCTTTTTTCAGCATAATCATGGAAGGCAGGCTCAGGGTGGTGACCGCCATCATAAAAGAAAGGATGGTCCCCAGGCCAGCCCCCTTGAACAAAAGGCTCTCGGCTATGGGAATGGTCCCGAAGATGTCGGCATACATGGGAATCCCCACCAGGGCCGCCAAAATCACCGCAAAAGGATTATCGCTGCCCAGAATCATTTCTACCCACGTTTGCGGTACTGCATTATGAATAAAAGCGCCGATACCTACACCAATCAAGATATAAGGGGCAACTTTTTTTACCGTCCCAACAAGCTGTTCTTTGGCGTACAGCAGCCGGTCCTGTGGGGTCAGCCGCTGGTCTTCCCCTTCAATATGAGGGGCATCTTTAATAAAGTCCTCCACATAACGCTCCATACCCAGTTTTTCCAACAGGGTACCGCCTATAACCGCGATGGCCAAGCCAAGAATCACATAGATGACCGCAACCTTGGCTCCAAAGACGCTCATCAGCAGCACCAGAGAACCTAAATCCACCATAGGAGAGGAAATCAAAAAGGAAAAAGTAACCCCTATCGGCAGACCCGCGCTGGTAAAGCCCATAAAAATGGGGATGGAGGAACAGGAGCAAAACGGGGTCACCGTACCCAGCAGGGCCGCCGCCAGATTGGCGCCGATTCCGTGGAACCTGCCCAAAATACGTTTGGTCCGCTCCGGCGGGAAGTAACTTTGGATATAAGAGATTCCAAAAATCAGTACCGACAGAAGGACAAAAATTTTGATGGTGTCATAGATAAAAAACCGCAGCGCCCCGCCCATAACGCTGTCCATGGACAGTCCCATAGCGGTAAGGGCATTGCCAATCAGGGTGTTCAGCCATTGCATCCCCAGAACCTGGTCCTGAAAAAACAGCCAGCTCCTACCAATTAATTCCATTGAGAATTCTCCTCTCCAGATAAACAGTTCTAATTTTTTCGATTTAATCTCCCCAATAAAAGCCATCGGGCAGCCGATGGCTTTTATTTTTGGCAGGCGCACCCGCCATTGATTTCTTGCGCAGTCAGCGTTTGCAGCAATTCTTTGGCGTATTGGCTTCCCTGCTGGCTAATCCCATAATGTGTCCATTTGCCTTCTGTACGGCCAACCACAATCCCTGAATCACACAGGATTTTCATGTGATAAGACAAGGTGGATTGGCTAATCTGTAAATCCTCCAACAGGACACAGGAACATTTTTCACCGCTGCGCAGCAGTTCCAGAATTTGCAGCCGGTTCACATCACAAAAGGCTTTGAATACCTTTGCGTCCGCGGCGTGGTCACGCATACTTCCACCTCTTTCATATCTATTTTATTCGATTTGTTTATAGTATACACCTCAAATCTAAAAAAGTCAATCTGAATTTTCAGGTTTTTGTTGACAAATTAGAAAGAAGGGTATACTATGTAACTAGTTACTTATTTTTATAACAGCAAAGAGAGGGTGACGCTCTTTATGATGCCCTTTGGCTTAAAAATAGCCATTATCAATCGGGCTTTTCGCAAAAAACTGGACGAAAAAGCTGCCGCCTTGGGGTTAACTGCGGTTCAATTGCGGGTGCTGGGCTCAATCAGCCGGCTGCAAGCCCGAGGCGAAACGGAAATCCATCAAAATGATTTGGAGCGTATTGAGCATGTGACACATCCAGCTATGACCAGACTCCTTCAAAGGCTGGAGAGCAAAGGACTGGTCCGATGTGTTCCCAGCACCTCGGACCGTCGGTATAAGAAAATCACCTGTACCGAACAGTCCGCTGAAATTTACAAAATGATTCTCGCTCAAGATGAACAGGTCTTTTCTGAATTGTGCAGAACCTTGACAGACGACCAGAAGCAAACCTTGGTGGGGCTGGCCGACATGATTCTAAAAAACATTGATTCGGAGTAGACCACTCATTTCCCAGGCAGTACACCGACAAAATCCCTCGGTTTTACTGCCTGCTTTTTCAGGAAAATAGGTAACTAATTACTTAATTATTGGGAGGAGAAATTACCCATGGAAAACGTAATGCCTGAAAAACAAAGCCCTTTCGCCACCGAACCAATCGGGCGGTTGATTGTGAAATTCGCCGTTCCAAGCGTAATCGCCCTGCTGGTCAATTCCTTGTACAACATTATTATGATTGCAATTCTACTGGGTATCGCTACCGGCGCTCAGCCAGTTATCGGCTACAATTACGGCGCCAAAAGCTATCATCGGGTGAGAAAAGCCCTGGAAATCTCTCTGATTGCTTCGGAAATTGTATCGGTAATCGCCTTCCTGATTTTCCAGTTCGCCCCCATGAGCGTTGTGCTGCTGTTTGGCTCCGAAGAAGGTTTATATAACGAATTCGCTGTTATGGCCTTCCGGATTTTCCTGATGCTTTGCCCATTGACCGGATTTCAGACGATTACTGCTGTTTATTTGCAGGCGGTGGGCAAACCCGTCAAATCCGCCATTCTCTCGCTGGCGCGGCAAATCATTTTCTTTGTACCCGCCGCACTGATTCTCCCCATGTTTATGGGCGTAAAAGGCGTCCTTTGGACCGGGCCGGTAGCGGATGGCCTGGCATTCATTCTTTCCCTGATCTTTCTTCTGTATGAAAGAAACCATTTAAAGAAAGAACATCTGCGCAGCACCTGAGCGGAAAGGAGATTCTGACATATGAAAAATAGAGTTATTACCATCAGCCGGGAATTTGGAAGCGGCGGCCGCACAATCGGCAAGGCAGTGGCGGATGAATTGGGAATCCCCTGCTATGACAACGAAATCCTGCTAGAAATCGCCCAAAAAAGCGGTTTTTCGGAAGCTTATGTAAAGGAAGCTGGGGAATACGCCCCCGGTGGATTCCTTGCTTCCACCTTTTCCCATCCCGCTTCCGGCCCCAACAATACAGACTACCTTTGGAAGATGCAATATCAGCTAATCACAGAGCTTGCCCAGCAGGGAAACTGTGTGATTGTAGGCCGGTGTGCGGATTATATCCTGCGGGATAAGGCGGATTGCCTGCGGGTATTTATCCATGCGGATATGTCATTCCGGGCGGAGCGTATTGTAAAAGTATATGGAGAAGGTGAGAAGTCTCCCGAGCAGCGCCTGAGAGACAAAGACAAACGGCGTGCCGCCTATCACCGGTTCTACACAGACATGAAATGGGGCCACGCCCAGAATTATGATATTACGTTAAACAGCGGCACTCTTGGAATCCAGCAATGCGTCCATATTATCAAAAGCCTTTATTGATTGCCATTGCCCACTATTCTTTGGGCTTCCCTTAAACCACATAAAAGGGCGGCAGCGTTTCCGCTGCCGCCCCAGCCTCTCAAAAGAGAGGCTTTTTTCTTATGACAGGAACTTATCCCCTGTTTTTCATCTGCTCTCTCATTCTTTGAGCGTGGTCCAAAATCCGCTTGCGGATTCGGATGCTCTTGGGGGTAACCTCTAACAGCTCATCATCTCCCAAGAATTCCAAGGACTCCTCCAGGGAGAACCGGCGGGGAGGAATCAGGCGCAGGGCGTCGTCCGAGCCGGAGGCTCTGGTGTTGGTCAGCTGTTTGCGCTTGCAGACGTTCACCGCGATGTCCTCATTCTTGGGGGACATGCCCACAACCTGTCCCGCGTAAACCGGCTCACCAGCTCCCAGGAACAGGGTTCCACGCTCTTGGGCGTTATACAGTCCATAGGTGATGGTTTCCCCGGTCTCAAAGGCGATGAGAGAGCCATTCTGCCGGCGGGGAATCTCTCCCTTATAGGGGGCGTATCCATGGAACAGGGTGTTCATAATGCCCTCGCCTTTGGTATCGGTGAGGAACTCGCTCTTATATCCAAACAGGCCCCGCTCGGGAATGATGAATACCATCTTCATACGGCTGCCGATGGGCTCCATCGACTGAAGCTCACCCTTGCGGACCCCCATTTTTTCCATCACGGCGCCGGAGGACTCGGCGGGGACATCAATGGTCAGCTCGTCAAAAGGCTCGCACTGCTGCCCATCAATTTCCTTCATCAGCACCTTGGGGGTGCTGACCTGGAACTCATAGCCTTCCCGGCGCATGTTCTCAATCAGGATGGACAGGTGCATCTCGCCCCGGCCGCAGACCACAAAGGAATCCGCGGTATCCCCATCGCTGACCCGCAGGGACACATCCCGCAGCAGCTCCCGCTGGAGACGGTCACGGATTTGACGGGTGGTGACAAATTTCCCTTCCCGTCCGGCGAAGGGGCTGGTATTGACCGAGAAGGTCATCTCCACAGTAGGCTCGGAAATCTTCACAAAGGGGATGGGGCGGCAGGTGCCTTGGGCACACACGGTATTTCCGATGTTGATGTCCTCGATGCCGGAGAACATCACAATATCCCCCACGGTGGCCGAATCCACAGGGGTCCGGCCCACTCCGGTAAACTGATAAATGGCGGTGATTTTTCCAGGGCGGTTCAGCTCTTTGTCATGGTAGTCACAGATGGTCACCGGCTGGTTCACCTTCAGGGTTCCGCTCTCAATCCGGCCAACGGCAATCCGGCCCACATACTCGTTGTAATCAATAGAGGACACCAGCACAGCGGTAGGCTCGTCCGGGTCTCCCACAGGAGGCTTGATGTAATTTACAATGGTGTCCATCAGAGGCTGCAAATCGGTGCCTTCCACCTCTGGGGAATAGGTAGCGGTTCCCGCCCGTCCAGAACAGAACACCATAGGGCTGTCCAGCTGCTCGTCGGAAGCACCCAAATCCATCAGCAGCTCCAGCACCTCGTCCACCACTTCATAAACCCGGGAATCCGGCCGGTCAATCTTGTTGATAACAATAATAACCGCCAAGTTCAGCTCCAGGGCTTTGCTCAGCACGAACCGGGTCTGGGGCATGGGGCCCTCCGCCGCGTCCACCAGCAGCAAAACCCCGTTGACCATCTTCAATACCCGCTCTACCTCGCCGCCAAAATCAGCGTGTCCTGGGGTATCCACAATGTTGATTTTAACGCCTTTATAGACAGCAGAGGCGTTTTTGGCCAGGATGGTGATGCCCCGCTCCCGCTCAATATCGTTGGAGTCCATGACACGTTCCTGAACCTCCTGGTTTTCCCGGAAGGTACCGCTCTGCTTGAGCACCCCATCCACCAGGGTGGTTTTGCCATGGTCAACGTGGGCGATGATGGCTACGTTTCTCAAATCGTCACGTGTGATCTGCATAATTGAAAATCTCCCTATCCGCCGCGAAACGGCTTTCAAATTCCACTTTTCTACTCCCATATCATACGCTTTCAGCGGGTATCTGTCAATAAAGAACCTTTATTTTTAGCTAATTTGACAAGTGGATTTCTCTAACATCTTTTGGATTTGTGCGCCCAGCGCCTATTTCAGAGTGCTTCTGGGTCTGGCGATCACCAGGGTATCCCCCGCCTCAATTTCTGTTTCCCCACTGGGAATTACGGTGGAAGAACCCCGCTGAATCATAATCACAAGGGTGTGCTTTGGCAGAGAGATGGTTTTCAGGGTTTTGCCGTTCCATTTATGGGACTTGTCAATGGCCAGCTCCCGCAGCTCCAGATTTTCCCGGTCCTCAAACCCACGGGCCGCCATCACCAGCAAATCCCCCTCCTGGATGGAGGTGTCCCCATTGGGAATCAGGTTTTGCCCATCCCGGCCAATCATCACCATCAGCAAATCCTTGGGGATGTCCGCCTCCCACAGCCGCTTGCCCAGCCAGGGATGCCCCTGCTCTACATGGAGCTTGATGAAATCCACATCGCTCTCCTCTTGGTAATCGTTAAAGGTTTTGCTTACATCCGAGGCGTAATCAATCATCTTCCATTTTTTAGAAATCCAGGGCAGCAGGGTTCCCTGGAAAGAGATGGACAGCAGCACCACACAGAATACCAGGTTAAACAGGTTATATCGCATGGGCACCTGATAAAGCACCGCCAGAATGGCAAACACGATGGAGGCAACCCCTCTCAGCCCTGCCCAGGACACAATCCCAATCTGGCCTATGGAGGAGCCGAAGGGAAGCAGCAGCACCGCTGTCACCAACGGCCGGGCGATAAAGGTCATAAACACCATCACACCCAGGGCTGGGAGGAATACCGACGGAAGATCCACCGGGGTCACCAGCAGCCCCAACAGGAAGAAGATGCTCACCTGGGCCACATTGGTCAGCACATCAAAAAAGTGTATCAGGTAGCGTTTCTGCACCAGGTTGGAATTTCCCATAATCATGCCGCACAGGTAAACGCTGAGATAGCCGTTGCCTCCTATGGTGGCTGGGAAGGCGTAAGCGGTAATCACCACCGAAAATACAAAGATGGTCCTTCCCCCAGGGCCGGCAAAGGGGAACCGTCCCAGCAGGTAAACCGCTCCTTTACCGATGATGGCCCCGCATAGGATACCGAATACAATCTGCTGAAACAGCAGCATGGGCACGGAAACCTCCTGCCCTGACATCACCATAACACAAGTCATGGTGAGCATATAGGAAATGGGGTCATTGGAGCCAGACTCCACTTCCAGCAGGGAGTCGGTGTTGTCCTTCAGGGACAGCTTTTTGGAGCGCAAGATATTGAATACCGAGGCCGCGTCGGTGGACGCGATAACCGAACCCACCAATAAGCTCTCCACAAAGGGCAAATCAAAGGCCAGATGAGCGAATAGGCCCACCAGCCCAGCGGTAAACACTACCCCCAGGGTGGACATAAGCAGCGCCTTCGCCAGAACCGGCTTGGCCGCCTTCAAGCTGGTGCCGAAGCCGCCGTAAAACATAATAAAAATCAGGCTCACCGAACAGATGATATTGGAGCTGACATAATCGTTAAAAGGGATTTTCAGCAGCCCGTTTTCCCCAAAACACATACCTAAAGCGATGAAAATAAGTAAGGAGGGTACCACCAGCTTTTCAAGTAAGCGGCTCATCAAAATACAAATCATAATCACCGCGCCCATCAATAACAAATACTTTTCCATTGGTTGAAGCCTCCTTCTTAAACAACTTTTTCTCACTTTTGGCTTTAAAACAGACAAAGGAAGGGGTGTTGAAATGCCCCTTCCTGAAAGCCTGTTATGAACGATTGGCGTCTGGTTTAAAATTGGTGAAAAATCCGCTGGAAGTCAATTCCTGTCCAATATTCAGGATATGGTCCCCGATTCTCTCGAAATCGGTGAGCATTTCGGAATACAGCACACAAGCCTCATCTGAACAGGTTCCCGACCGCATACGATGCATCTGGTTGTTCCGGAACTGCATGGTCATATCGTCAATCTTCTGCTCCATAGCAGCGATTTTCACCAGTCTGTCTGCGGAACTGTATCCGGGCTGGTCAATCAGCGCCAGTGCCTCCGCGCTGATTTCTTTCATCTCCCGGATTTCCTCCTGGGCCTCCTGGGAGAAGGACATGTGACGCTCCTCCAGCAGCCGTGTGTATCCGCACAGATTCACCGCGTGGTCGCCGATGCGCTCCAGGTCGGACGCCGCCTTAAAGAAAGCACTGATTAAGGCGGATTCTTTTTCGTTGGTTTCATAGGTGATGGCGTGGGAAATATAGGACGCCAATTCCTTATTCAAAAAGTCAATATATTCTTCCCGTTCCTCCACATCTTCCATCCATTTGGATTTTCGTTCCAGAATGGCGGTATAGCTGCGCTGCACGTTCTCCCGCACCATTCCCAGCATCCGCTCCAGCTCCCGCCAGATGCTGTTGGTGATGATGGCGGAGGTACCAATGCTGTGTTCCTTGGAGGACAGCACCGGCGGCAGATACATCAGGCGATGTTCGCTGATATGCTCGGTGGGCAGCTCCGGCAGGATTTTCTGGGTCAGGCTGGCCAGCATGGTTCCAAAGGGCAGCAGCAACAGGGTGGTAGTGATATTAAACAGGGTATGCATATTTGCAATCTGGGACGCGGGCCTCCCAGGCGTGAAGGCTTCCACCATATTGGTCAAAGGGAACAGGAT
>CALWZG010000067.1 GCA_944385965.1 uncultured Anaerotruncus sp. | reverse complement strand
CGTTTAAAATCGTCCTCAGGGGAAGCACCTGGGGCTTGGGGGCATAATCCGCCTGACAGAACCCGCATAAGGGACAAGGCTGGTCCGGGTCCGCTTCCCCGGCCATACACCCCATGCACAAACGGTTGACATCCAACTCCACGCTGTTCCACCTCCGTTATAGCCTCTCAATGGTTCTCTTTGGCTTTATCTTAGCATGGAGGAAAAATCCATTGTTCCTAAAAATTATAGGAATCCAAAGAATCCGCTTTTAAAAGGGGCTGGGGATGCTGTATAATAGGACTTACAAAAGGGGGTGCGTCCAAATCATGTATCTTCCTTTGACTTTGATTTCCACCGTCTGTATTTGGATTTTCTTTGGCATGATTCTCCTGTCCAATATCCAGAACCCCCTGAACCGCCTTTGCTTCTGTGCTGGAATTCTGTTCAGCCTTGGTACCTTCAAGGAATACTTTTATTACGACTTGGGCCCCCAGCTAACTCAGCTTCCCCTTTTTTCCCCGGAAAAAATCCAGGCAATTTATGCCCTGATGACTAATATCCTCTATCTTTGGGCTATGCCCGCTACCTTTTTGTTCGCCCTGCGTTTTTACAAGCGGGAGCGGTTTTCCCATCTTGGAAGGCTGACAGCGGGAATTCTCCTGCCCGCCTTGGTTTTGCTTTGTCTTTTCCCGCCCATTGAAACCTATACCCTTCAGCGGGAAAGCCTTTTGTTTTGGGTGGCTTTTTGTGGGTATAACCTGACCTATGGGGTGCTGGTGACCTTGCTGATGGTCAGAGCTGTGAACCAGGAATCCACTCCCTCGGTTCAACGGCAGAAACGTTTTGTGGCCCTTTTGATGCTGCCCCTGCTTTGGTATTGGCTGATTACCATTTTTGTGTTTCATACCATGCGGCTGTACCCGCTGCTGAAATGGTGGAAAGGAAGTCTGCTGCTGGTTATCCTGGCGATTTTGCTCTATTTGTATTTGGCTTTCCATGAGGGTATTATGGGCCTGCGGCTGAATACCCAGCATTATCGCTGGGAGTTGGAGAGTGAAGCCGCTTTTCGGGGGGCCCAATTTTTAAGCCACACCCTGAAAAGAGACCTGGTAAAAATCTCCTGGTGCGCTCATAATCTTCAGGAGAAGTTTCAGCCTCCCCCCATAGAAATCTCCATCCTCTCCGAAGCGGCAGAACATCTGCAAGGGCTGTCCCAGCGGATTCTCCTGTACTCCGGGGAGGTGATTCCCAAAATGGAGCTTTGCCCGGTGGGAAAGCTGCTGGAAGGATTCGCGGAAGAATTTGGAAAAAAGGGGCTGTGTATCCACAGCTTGGTGGAAAAGGACACAGCTTTATATTGCGACCCCTACCACACCAGAGAGGTCCTCAGAAACCTTCTGGAAAACGCCTGGGAGTCCATCTCCGGCAGCGGCAGAGGAGAGGGCACCGTGGAAATTGACTTTCATGGGGATGTGCGCAAGAGGGGATATGCGGGCCGGTTTGACCTGCTGACCGTCTGCGACAATGGGCCAGGGATTCCTCCCGAGGACCACAAAAAGATTTTTTTCCCTTATCACACAGGAAAGGCTCAAGAGGGACATTTGGGACTAGGGCTTCACTACTGTCGTCAGGTGATGCGCTCCTATGGAGGGTGGATTGAGTCAGCGGAGCCTCCAGGCGGAGGGCTGCAACTGTTGCTGTTATTTCCGAAAAAGAGGTGACGCCCATGGACGCTCCAAAAGAAGCTCAGGTTTTGGTGGTGGAGGATGACAAGGATTTCGCCCTTTTAATCCAGCAGTCCTTGGAAAATACCCCTGGTCTGAGCTGTGTGGGAATAGCAGCCGGAAAAGATGAGGCGGTCCAGCTGGCCAAACAGCTTTTTCCTGATATTGTTCTGATGGATTTAAACCTTTCCGCCACCAGGATGGACGGTATCGACGCCGCCCGGGAAATCCGGCTGGCTATTCGTACCCATGTGGTTATCCTCACCGTCTACGAAAATCCAGAGGTGGTGCTGGAAGCCAGCAAACGGGCTTTCGCTTCCGCCTACATCTTTAAAAGCCAGTTTTCCCTTCTGCCTGAACTGCTGCGGGCGGTGGCCAAAGGGCCTACTCCTCAGGAATGGATGATTCGCTCCTTGATTCTTGGAGATTTGTCCGCCGCGGAGCGGGCGGTTTTTGACATTATGATGGGAAAAAAGATTGAGCTTTTTTCCGCCCCCAAAACCATCGCCAATCAGAAAACAAACATCCTGAAAAAGCTGGGCCTGCGCAGCCAGTGGGAGCTTACCCAAATCTTTGGGGACCCTTACCAAAAATAAAAAGCAGGAGCGGCACCGCATCAACGGTATCGCTCCCGCACATGTTTTATAGATTCTGGTATGGGGCAGACCCATCCCTTTTCTTATTTCAGCATCTCCAGGACTTGTTCCATGGTTTTCCCAGACTCTTTGACAGCACTCATCAATTTTTCCATATCAGCCTGCTGTTTCGCCGCTTTCAAATCCTTTAATTTCTTTTTCAGGTCAGCAATGGCCTCTTTATGCGCTTGAATCTCCGCCTCTGCCTGTTCTATCTGCGCCTCAATGGTGATAGGTTCTGCTTTTTTGCGGCCACGTGGCATAGGTAATTCCTCACTTCCTATATTTTTTATTATTTTATAATAAAATATAGAAAATGTAAAGTGAATTTTGTCAGTTTTTTCTAGAACTTTTTATAAAATCCCTCTGAGGTAAATACAAAAAGCGCCCTGATGGGGCGCTTTTATTGCTTTTGCCGTTATGAAAGGAATTTTTTATAAAGAGGAGATAGCATGGTGTTCCTCGCTGCGATGAACCCCTGTAATGGAAAATTCCACCCACTCGGCGATGTTCACAGCATGGTCCCCGATGCGCTCAAAGTATTTGGCGGTCATCAGCAAATCCAGAGCAGATTTGGCGTCAATGCTGTCCTGGGGAATCAGCGCCATCAGCTCCTCCTTGACCTGCTCAAACAGGGCATCCACCTGGTCATCCGCCTTCACCACCTGGGATGCCAGCTCCAAATCCGACAGGACAAAAGCTCTCACGCTGTCAGACACCATCTGAACAGTGGCATCTGCCATATCCCGAATCCGCACCTTGGTGCCAAGGCTGCTGGGAGCGATGTAAGGAATCAGCTCGGCGATGTCGGCGGCCTGGTCTCCAATCCGCTCCATGTCGGAAATCATCTTCAGCGCCGCCGAAATGGTGCGCAAATCTGCCGCCACCGGCTGCTGACGGAGCAAAAGCCGCATACAGATGGTTTCTGTATCCCGTTCCAAACGGTCGATCTCATACTCCAAGGACCCTACCTTCTGAATCTGGGCTTTGGTGCCCTCCCGCAGGGCCAAAGCGGACAAGGAAATGGCCTGCTCACACAGATTCCCCATCTGGGTAAGCAGCCGGTGCAGCTGGTCCAGCTGCTGGTCAAACTCAGGCCGCATTATCCAAACCTCCCTGTAATATAATCTTCCGTGCGCTTGTCGCTGGGCATGGAGAAGATGGTCTCGGTGTCATCATACTCCACCACCTCGCCCAACAGGAAGAAGGCTGTTTTATCCGAAATACGGGCGGCCTGCTGCATATTATGGGTCACAATTACAATGGTATAGTTCTTTTTCAGTTCACCGCACAGCTCCTCGATTTTGGAGGTGGAAATGGGGTCCAGGGCGCTGGTCGGCTCATCCATCAGCAGCACATCCGGTTCCACCGCCAAAGCTCTGGCGATGCACAAGCGCTGCTGCTGTCCTCCGGACAGCCCCAAAGCGCTTTTTTTCAGCCGGTCCTTTACCTCATCCCAAATAGCGGCCCCTTTCAGGGAACGCTCCACAATCTCATCCAGTTTCACCTTGCTGCGAAGCCCCTGGATGCGGGGGCCGTAGGCGATGTTGTCATAAATGGACATGGGGAAGGGGTTGGGCTTCTGGAACACCATCCCAATCTGACGTCGCAGCTGGGTCACATCCACGCCGGGAGCGAAGATGTCGTCCCCCCGGTACAGCACCTGTCCCTGAATCCGCACTCCTGGCACCAAATCGTTCATCCGGTTAAGGGTTTTCAGGTAGGTGGACTTTCCGCAGCCGGAAGGCCCAATCAGGGCGGTTACCCCCCGCTCGGGAATCTCCATATTCACAGATTTCAAAGCGTGGTGCGCCCCATACCACAGGTTTAAATCTTTTGCTTGCAAAACAGCCATGGTCATAGCTTCTCCTTAATATTTCTTCAAACGTTTGCCCATCATGTTGGCAAACAGATTTAAAAGCAGGGTCAGGGCCAGCAGAATCACCGCGATGGAAAAGGCCACCGTAGTTTCTCCACGCTCGCTGGCGTAAACATACAGAGCCACGGTCAGGGTGGCGGAGGAGGAACGCAGAGACTCCCAGAAGTTGTGCAGCACCAGACCAAACCCAGCGGTAAACAGCAGGGCCGCCGATTCTCCCACAATCCGCCCTACCGCCAGAATACAACCGGTGACGATTCCATCAATGGCGTTGGGCAGCACAACGGTGCGAATCATGTGCCATTTTCCGGCCCCCAAGCCCAAGGCTCCTTCCCGATAGCTTTGGGGGACAGTTTTCAAGCTCTCCTGGGTGGTGCGGACGATGGTGGGCAGAATCATAATGACCAGCGTCAGGCCTCCTGCCAGGATTCCCGCCTTGAGGGAAAGCAGCTGGACAAAGAACAGCATACCCACCAAACCAAAAATAATGGAGGGGATTCCCGCTAGGGTTTCGGTGGCGAACTCAATCACCGAAACCAGCTTTTGGTTGGAAGCGTACTCGGTCAGATAGATGGCCGCCCCCACCCCCAAAGGCAGCACAATCACCATGGCCACCAGAATGATGTAAACGGTATTGAGGATATTGGGCAGAATCCCAATGGTGTCTTTGATATAACTGGTCTGGCTGGAAAGCAGCTCCCAGGTCAGGCCCCCCACGCCCCGATAGAGGATATAACCGATGAGAATGGCCAGCAGGGCGCACACGCTGCCGCTGCAAATCCAGACCAAAGCCCTCAGCCCCTTGTCAAAAAGCCGGCGCCGAAAGGACATGGACGTTTCCATGGCTTAACCCTCCTTTTTCTGTTTAATAAAGCCGTTGAGAATGACGTTGATGAGCATAATGAACAGGAACAGCACCAGAGCGATGGAATAAAGAGCTTGACGCTGCAAGCTGCCTACTGCCGCGTAGGACATTTCCGAGGCCACAGCGGTGGTAAGGAAGCGGACCGATTCCAGCAGGCCGGGCATATTGGCCACGTTTCCGGAAACCATGATGATGGCCATAGCCTCTCCGATGGCCCGTCCCACGCCCAGCACAATGGCCGCCGCCACACCGCTGCGAGCCGCAGGCAGGGTGACTTTGAACACAGTTTCAATCTGGGTGGCGCCCAGAGCCAGGGAAGCCTCCTCATACTCCTGAGGGACCGCCCGCAGAGCGGTTTCGGAAACATTGATGATGGAAGGCAGAATCATCACCATCAAAACCAGAATGGCAGTGAGCAGAGTGGCGCCGCTGGCCAGCCCAAAGACTTTTTGGACAGCGGGTACCAGAACAATCATACCCACCAGGCCGTATACCACCGACGGAATACCCGCCAGCAGCTCCACCGCTCCCCGCATCACCATGGCCACCTTAGGCGGGGCCAGTTTCGCCAGGAATATGGCGGTCATCAGACCGATGGGAACCCCCAGGACCACCGCTCCAGCGGTGCCGTAAATGGAGGTCAGGATAAAGGGAAGGATTCCATAGGCTGGATCAGAGGCGGTAGGCGCCCAGCGCTGGCCCAACAGGAAATCCACCAGGCCGATCTGCTGGATGGCGGGCAGGCCGGAGACAATCAGGTAAACGCTGATAAACAGCACAAACCCTACCGCCAGAACACCACACACCAGGAAAATCAGGTTCATCACCTGCTCGAACAGCTCCCGGCCTCCTGCCCCTTTGCGGCGGCGCAGGCCGGAGGTCCTTTGCTGAGAAACATTGGTAGGCAGGGACCCGTCAGACCCGGAACGGATCTCCCCGTTAACCATCGCCCCGTTCATTAGACCATAGGTACAGCGCCAGCGGACCGAATCAGGTCAGCCGCGTCAGCGGAAAGAGCGAAATCGAAGAAGGCCTGGGCAGCAGGGGAGAGAGCAGCATCCGCTTTGGTTACCAGAACGAAGGGACGCTGAATCTGATAGGTACCGTCCAGAACGGTTTCCTCGGTGCAGGCCACACCCTCAACAGTGATGGTTTTGATGCCCTCTTTGCCTTCCACGGAGGAGAGGGAAGCGTAACCAATGGCGCCAGCGCTGTTCTTTACAGCCTCAATGACAGCGCCGGTGCTGGTCAGTTCCTGGCTCAGCTTGCAGGCGTCCTCAGTGCCGGTGATGGTCTCAAATCCGTCACGGGTACCAGAACCGGCTTCCCGTCCGATGCAGGCGATGGGGCCAGCGGTGCCGCCCAGCTCGCTCCAATCGGTAATCTCACCCTTAAAGATTTGGCTGATTTGTCCCAAGGTCAGGTCCTCTACACCGTTCTCCCCGTTGACAATCACAGCGATACCATCCAGGGCAACGGTGGTGCCTTCCAGACCCTCAGCAACTTCGCTCTCTTTCAAACCACGGGAGGAAAGGCCGATTTCAGCGGTGCCGTTTTTAGCAGCCTCGATACCTGTACCGGAACCGGTAGCGTCATAGGTGATGGCTACGTCAGGGTGATCCATCATAAACTGCTCAGACAGAACGCCGATTACCTTCTCCATGGAGGTGGAGCCGTTGGTGGAAACAGTGCCGGACAGCTCAGCGGCAGGCGCCTCTGAAGCAGCGGAAGAAGCAGGCGCAGAGGAAGCGGGCGCGGAGGACGCTGGAGCGGAAGAAGCGCTCTCGCTGGAGGTGGAGCTTCCGCAGGCAGCCAATCCTAAAATCATCAAGCTTGATGCTAAAACAGACATGAATTTTTTCATTTTCATTTTCTCCTTTTTGTTTTTTACAGCCCCTAGTATAAAAACTCAATGTAAAATCTAAAATCGGCCTGATGATAAATTTATGTAAAACAGATGGGCCTGCTGCCAAACTAAAATATAACCAAAACAAAAAGATTTTTTTCAGCGGATAAAACAAAGAAATGGGTAATCCTTTATAAATCGCCCAGGATTTTTGTAAAATATACCGAAATAACCCGGTCTGTTTTGGTTGGGTCTCTTTACCGGCGGGTCCAGCGGCTTAAATGTTTAGCCCTTGGGCCAGGTAAATGCCCAGCTCTTATTCCTATATAATAGGACATGCCTTTGGAGTCTATCCAGCCTTCACATTTCGGGTGGAAATAGGTTGGGCTCCTCCGCTCCTTTTGAAAAACCCAAAGGTTTAAATTGTAATTTAGACAGCAAAAAAGCCCTATTTTAAACCATTCTCTTGACAAATCCATTTTTTGGCATTATCATAAAAGGCGCTTTAAACGTTTGCCATTGATTCGGAGGAACGCATATGAGCCCTAAGGATACAAAGGAGCGGATCTTGCAGGCTGGGAAAGAGGAATTTTTACGCAGCGGATTTCAAAAGGCTTCCCTGCGCAGGATCGCTAAAACCGCTGGTGTCACCACCGGAGCCATTTATGGATATTACAGCGATAAGCGCCAGCTTTTTGAGGCGCTGGTCGCCCCAGCGAAAAGGATTTTGGAGCGGGACCTGCGCTGTTTTTGGGTCTCCTCTCTCTGTGACCAGCACCCTAATCCTCAGCTGGATTTCCTTGTGGATGAGGTTTTCAATCAGTTTGACACCTTCAAGCTGCTGGTATGCCGGGCCCCTGACGCATCCTGGGAGGCTTATCTTGACCATATCGCGGAGCAGGGCGCTGACCAGGCGGAAAAAGAGCTGACCCTTTTTGAGAATAGCGGCTGGTCTCTGGGACCCAAGCTGCTGCGCTTTTTATCCAGCACTTATTATACCGCTTTGTTTGACATTGTACGCCACGATATGTCCCAGGAGGAGGCAAAAGCCTATACCAGCCAGCTGGAACGGTTCTTCCTGGCGGGGTGGCGGGGACTTCTCAAGCTGGCGCCCTCTAATAATGTGAGTTAAAAAATCAGGCTGGAACTGAGAATTTCCTCAGTTCCAGCCTGATTTTTTAACTTCCTTTTATCTCCCCAAGCGAAAGCACACCTCTACCAAAAAGGGCACCGCCAAAGAGGTAAGCATCCCATTTAAGACGGAAATCACCGCCATCCCCTCATTGGTATAACGCATAATCATAGGCAGGGTGGTGTCCTCGCTGGTAGCCCCAGCCATGGCGATGGCCACATACCCATTCCATCTTTTTGCCAAAACGGGAATCACCAGATAGGCCAGGATTTCCCGGAACACATTCCCCAAAAAGGCGATGGTGCCCATGGTGGCCCCTGCCAGGTCGGTAAGCATAACCCCGGTCAGACTGTACCAGCCCATACCTGAGGCGATGGCTAAAGCGGTATTCAGCTCCATTCCGCAGGCCAGCCCCGCCAAAACGCCCCCTCCCAGGGAACCCACAATCACCCCCAGGGGAACAATCAGAAGGCTGCGGCTGTTTTCCTTCATATAACGAATCAGGGTCCGGTTGGCCCCCACACTGACCCCTACCGAAAGCATCAGCAGGTTCAACGCCCAGCCAGCCAATCCATTGAGGAAGGCGGAAAGCTCCGGGGAAAATACCCATCCCCCGCAGAAGATTCCCAAGAGCAGGCTAATGACTGCCAGAAGAATCATTCTCATCCGCCCCCTTCATCCAGTATTTTGTGGCGAAGTAGACACAAACCGCCGAACCAGCCGCCGGCAGAACAGCGAACAGAACGGCCTGTATTCCCACCTTGGCCAGACTGGAGAAAAAGTCAGGGTTGCTTCCCAAGCCAACCCCCATGCAAAAAATCAACAAAGCGATTAAAACCAGCTGCAATCTGCCATTGGCCTTTTGAAATCGCTCCGGCACAACCTTCAGCCCCAGGAAAATGCCAACCAGCATCAACACAGTGACCGTCAGCATATACCCTCGCCCCCTTTCCAATCCCATAAAAACGCCCCTGGCCCTAGGACGGGCCAGGGGACAAGCGCAAAAAATGTTCAGAACTGAATCTTGCTCTCAATGTAAGCGGTCAAATTCTCAATCTTAATCCGCTCCTGCTGCATGGTATCTCTGTCACGGACAGTGACACAGCCATCCGTCTCGCTGTCAAAATCATAGGTGACACACAAAGGAGTTCCAATCTCATCCTGGCGGCGATACCGTTTTCCAATGGAACCAGCGTCATCATAATCCACCATAAAGTTCTTTCTCAAAAGGTCATAAACCTTTTCAGCGCCCTCATTCAGCTTTTTGGAGAGAGGGAGTACGCAGGCTTTGAAGGGAGCCAGCGCGGGATGCAGGTGCATCACCACACGGATGTCCTCTTTGCCCTTAGCGTCGGTACCTACAACCTCCTCGTCATAAGCGTCACACAGGAAGGCCAACGCCACCCGGTCAGCTCCCAGGGAAGGTTCCACCACATAAGGGATATAATGCTCGTTGGTTTCCTGGTCAAAATACTCCAACGCCTTGCCGGAAACCTCACTGTGACGGCCCAGGTCATAATTGGTCCGGTCAGCGATGCCCCACAGCTCACCCCACCCAAAGGGGAACAGGAACTCAATGTCGGTGGTGGCCTTAGAATAGAAGGAGAGCTCCTCAGGGGAATGGTCCCGCAGACGCATATGCTCTTTGTTCATACCCAGGCTCAGCAGCCAGTTCTCACAGAAGGAACGCCAGTACTGGAACCACTCCAGGTCGGTGTCCGGCTTGCAGAAAAATTCCAGCTCCATCTGCTCAAACTCACGGGTGCGGAAGGTAAAGTTTCCGGGGGTAATCTCGTTACGGAAGGATTTTCCCACCTGGCAGACACCAAAGGGCAGCTTTTTGCGGGTGGTCCGCTGCACATTCATAAAGTTGACGAAAATACCCTGAGCGGTTTCCGGCCGCAGATAGATTTCGTCCTTGGATTCCTCGGTGGTCCCCTGGAAGGTCTTGAACATCAGGTTGAACTTGCGGATGTTGGTGAAATCCTCGCTGCCGCAGTTGGGGCATTTGATATGATGCTCCTTAATATAGTCCATCATCTGCTCATCGGTCCAGCCATCGGCGATTTCCCCAGTGGCGTCCTCAATCAGCTTATCTGCCCGGTGCCGGCTTTTGCAGGATTTGCAGTCCATGAGGGGGTCAGAAAAACTGCCCACATGGCCGGAAGCCACCCACACCTGGGGATTCATCAGAATGGCGCAGTCCAATCCCACATTATAAGGGGACTCCTGAACGAATTTCTTCCACCAGGCCCGTTTCACATTGTTCTTGAATTCCACACCCAGAGGGCCGTAATCCCAGGTATTGGAAAGCCCCCCATAAATTTCCGAGCCTGCGTATATAAAGCCCCTGTTTTTGCAAAGGGCTGTGATTTTTTCCATCGTTTTCTGGCTTTGATCCATGCCGCTCAATCCTCTCATTTATATTCCTGAAATCTAATTATATCGGGCTTTTCCTTATGGGTCAAGGGAAAATCTGAAAGTTCTCCCTAAAGATTGCGGGGAATGGCCTTTTTAAAGCCCCAAGCGGCCTGCGCTGCCCAGCTGCCCCCTTTTCCCAGGGGATACAGCTCCTTTTTTTACCTTTTTTATGTTAAATTTATGAAAAACCAAGGGTTTTTATTCCAATATAAGACAAAAAACCCGGTTATTTCCGAAAATATTTATCTCATCCCCTTGTATAAATAGACAAAATCTGATACACTTGATACACTAGGCATAGCTACAAATTCTTCATATTATTTTTACACATTTTCTTTATTTTTATCAATAAATTGATTTTTTTCTTATCCTCCTTGTTTAAACTCGTCATTACCAGCGAGAGTATCTGACGGATTATATAAAATATTTCTTCTTATTTTTTTGAATTTGTTTATTGCGCCCACAACAGGCGTTTAAATAAATATCTCAGAATATATTGCTATTCTTTCTGAGCAGGAGGCTATATCGCATGAAAAGTGTCAAAGGTAAGATTTTGCTGAACATGGCCCTTATGGTAGGCGTCTCACTGTTGATTCTGGGAATCGTCAGTGTAACGCTGATTCTGCAAACCTCCAATTCCATCCTAAAAACCAGTATGGAGCAGTTGGCCGCTACCGCTTCTGCCCGGGTGGAATGGGAATTATCCGCTTATAAAAATGTAGCTATGGCGGCTGGCCTTCAGCCTAAGCTGTCCGACCCCACCACCACAGAAGCGGAAAAGGAACGAATCCTGGAAAGCTGGGCCAAAGCCTATGGGATGGAACGGGGGAACATCATCAACCCCAATGGTATGAGCGTAGTGGACAACCAGGATTATTCCGATAGGGAATACTTCACCGAGTCTATGAAGGGGAACGCCTTCTTCTCCACCCCGGTCAGAAGCAAAATTACCAATGAGATTGTCATCGTTATCTCCGCCCCTATCTGGCAGGGCGGCGTGGAAGGAAGCTCTGTGGTAGGCGTGGTGTATTTTATCCCTGAGCCTACCTTCCTCAATGACATTATGGGGACCCTGCATATCAGTGAAAATTCCGGTGCCTATATGATTTCCAAAGAGGGCGTCACTATCGCTGATACCACAATGGATACCATTGATACACAAAATATTGAGGTGGAAGCCCAGCAGGACGCTTCCCTGTCCCAGCTGGCCGCTATCCATGGGCTTATGCGCCAGGGACAGAGCGGAACCGGCACCTATAAAATCAACGGCCAAAACAAACTGATTGCTTACGCTCCTGTGGATGCCACAGATGGCTGGAGCATCGGTATCACCGCCCCAACCTCCGATTTTATGGGACCGGCTATTATGTCCACCATCATCCTGCTGGTACTGCTGGGCATCAGCTTGGTTATCGCTTCCATCCTGTCCATTCGGATTGCCCACTCCATCGGCACCCCCATCCGCCTGTGTGTGGACCGCCTGCTGCTGCTGGCCCAGGGCAACCTGCATGAGCCTGTCCCCGACATCCACACCAAGGACGAGACAAAAGCCCTGGCCCAAGCCACCTCTACCATTGTCAACCGGCTGCAATCGGTCATTGATGACACCAATTACCTGCTCAAGGAAATGTCCAACGGCAACTTTAAAATCAGCAGCCAGTATGAACATGAGTATATCGGTGACTTCGCGTCCCTGCTCACATCCATCCGCTCCATCATCTCCCGCCTGAACGCCACCCTTACCCAAATCAATATCGCCGCTTCCGAGGTGGCCACCGGTGCCGACCAGGTATCCGCTGGAGCCCAGGCCCTTTCCCAGGGTACCACCCAGCAGGCTTCCTCGGTGGAGGAGCTGTCCGCTACCATGAATGAGGTTTCCCATGAGGTCCGTAACACCGCTGAAATCTCAGGAAACGCCAGCAAACAGGCGGAGCAGGCCAGCGAGGAGATGCGGGAGAGCAACCAGAAAATGCAGATGATGATCAAGTCCATGAATGAGATTAACACCCATTCCAACGAAATTGGCAAGATTATCAAAACCATTGAGGACATTGCTTTCCAGACCAATATTTTGGCGTTGAACGCCGCCGTGGAAGCCGCTCGGGCTGGTTCCGCCGGAAAGGGATTCGCTGTGGTAGCGGATGAGGTCCGCAACCTGGCCACCAAGAGCAGCGAGGCTTCCAAGTCTATCTCCGCCTTGATTGAGAACTCCATCCGGGCGGTGGAAGCCGGTACCCATACCGCCAATGATACTGCGGAATCTATCAATAAGACTATGCAGGATGTTCAGGAAGTGGTGGAGATGATTGAGAAAATCTCCGTGGAGGCCCAAAAACAATCTGAGGCCGCCAGCCAGATTTCCCTGGGAATCGACCAAATCGCCAGCGTTGTCCAGACCAACTCCGCCACCGCTGAAGAGAGCGCCGCCACCAGCGAGGAGCTGTCCGGCCAGGCCGAAACCCTGAAAAACCTGGTCAATGGGTTCAAGCTCACATCTACGGATTCCTTCGCAACCCCCTCTTATGGCTACTCGGATACAGAAAGCAGCCAGTACACTTCCAGCTACGAGGAGCCCATGACCTCCGGCGCTGACAAATATTAAATCCCCTTTCCAAAGGGTGGAGGGTATAGAGCCCAATGGCTCTATACCCTCCCTTTTTATATGGATTTTACCGGGCTTCTGGAACGTTGGGAAGCTGGTCAAAGCCCTTTTGCAGCTCCTCGTCTGAAGGAATATAGTCTATCATCTGCCCGCTGAGATAGGCGTTATAGGCGGTCATATCAAAATACCCTGTGCCGGTCAGGCCAAAGAGGATGGTCTTGGCCTCACCGCTTTCTTTGCATTTCAGCGCCTCGTCAATGGCCGCCCGGATGGCGTGGGCGGATTCTGGGGCAGGGAGGATGGTCTCCTCCTTGGCGAACTGTACTGCCGCCTCAAAGACTTTGCTCTGCTCTACGGACACCGCCTCCATATAACCATCATGGTACAGCTTGGATAGAATGGGGGACATCCCATGATACCGAAGCCCACCAGCGTGATTGGCGGAGGGCATAAAGCCGCATCCCAGTGTATACATTCTGGCCAATGGGGTAATTCTTCCGGTGTCACAGAAATCATAGGCGTAACGTCCTCGGGTGAGGGAAGGGCAGGAAGCCGGTTCTACCGCCACAATCCTGGGGTTGGCCTTGCCCAAAAGCTTATCCTGCATAAAGGGAGCAATCAGCCCGCCTAAATTGGAGCCGCCGCCAGCGCATCCAATGATAACATCCGGGTATTCGTCCACCAGCTCCATAGCGGCTTTGGATTCCAGCCCGATGATGGACTGATGGAGCAGCACCTGGTTCAGTACAGAGCCCAGCACATAGCGATGTCCAGGGGTGGTGACCGCCTTTTCTACCGCCTCGGAAATGGCGCAGCCCAAGCTTCCCCCTGTATTGGGATTCTCCGCCAGAATCCGGCGGCCTGCTTCGGTGGTATTGCTGGGGCTGGGAATCACTTTTCCGTCAAAGGTCTCAATCACCGCTTTGCGGAAGGGTTTCTGCTCGTAGGAAACCTTCACCATGTAAACGGTCAAAGGCAGGTGGAAAAAGGAACAGGCTTCCGCCAAAGCGGTTCCCCATTGTCCCGCTCCGGTTTCGGTGGTCAGGCCCTCCAGACCTTCCTGCTTGGCGTAGTAGGCCTGGGCTACCGCGGAGTTCAGCTTGTGGCTGCCAGAGGTGTTGTTCCCCTCGAACTTGTAGTAAATCCGGGCGGGAGTCCCCAAGGCCCGTTCCAGGTTATAAGCCCGAATCAGAGGGGAGGGACGGTACATCTTATAAAATTCCTGGACCTCCTCTGGAATGTCCACATAACGGGTCTGGGCGTCCATCTCCTGATGGGCCAGCTCCCGGCAGAAGATGGGGTACAGGTCTGCTTCCTCAATAGGCTTCATGGTGGCGGGATTCAGCATTGGGTCTGGCTGCTCCTTCATATCCGCCCTCAGGTTATACCACTGTTTCGGCATCTGCTCTTCGGATAAATAAATTCTGTGTGGAACCTTTTTCATGTGAAAATCCCCCTTCAAATTTTATAGAATTGATTGTTGGCAAAACAAAAAAGGCTTTTGCCCCAGCAACGCTGGGACAAAAGCCTTGAAAAGCCTCTGCGGTACCACCCAAATTAGTAAAAAATACCCTCTCATTCCGTGTACCATCATACACGCTCCCTGGATAACGGGTGGAGTTCCCGTCGGGCATTACTAAGCTTTCGCCGTTCGTCCCGCCCTCATAAGTCCATTCCGCACAGTTTCTCTTGCCGCAATCTCACCACCTGCGGCTCTCTGGAAAGAGTTGGGCTGTCCGTACTCTTCTTAATCGTCGGTTTGAAGTGATATTAGGTTGAAGTAACTATAATACAATTCAGAACATTTGTCAAGTATTTTTTTCTGGCAGGGCTTTTTTCAGGTCAGCAGCTGCACCACCGAAGGGAACAGGCAGATGGTCACCAACACCCGTACTGTGTGCATCACCACAATTTTTGGGGTATCCAAGCCCATATCCTGGGCGATGAGTCCCATTTCAGCGATTCCGCCGGGGGTGCAGGAGAAAAGGGCGGTCACATATTCCAAGCCGGTGGCTTTATGGATGACCCAAGCTCCAAGGAAGGACATAGCCAGAACCCCCATCAAAACCAGCACCATGGGAATCAGCAGGGTTTGGAGGGAGAAAACCGCTCCCCGGGTAATCTGGGTACCGATATAGCAGCCAGCGCAAATCTGCACCCCTGCCCGTACCTTTTTGTGGATGTACACCTTATCGGTCAGCAGGTTGGCGCTCATCACCCCAATGATACCTCCCACAATGGCACCAGCGGGAATCCCAGCCCAGCGGAACAAGTATCCGCAGCTGATGCCCACCAGGAAGGAGCCCGCCATCCGCAGCCCCTTCTGCTGAAGGCTGAGGGATTTGGCGGCTTGGGCGGCCGCTGCCGTTGGTTCATGGGACGCCAGGGCAGGCTTCCTATCCAGATACCTTCTCTTTAAAAACTGGGGGAAGAAGGACAGCACAAACACAAACCGTACCAATTGCAGGATGGACACAATCTCAGGATTAGCCCCAAAATCTACTGAAATCAGGGCCATATCCGACACCCCGCCGGGGGCGCAGGAAAAGAGGGCGGTCATCAGGTTGATTTGGTCATTGACCTTGGAAACCAACAGGGCAAACAGCAAGGTGAATCCCATCAAAATCACGCTGAGCAGAACAGCGGGTTTCGCCATGCTGCGAAGCTGCACCACATCCTCCCGGCTGAACCCCGCCCCAATGACCGTTCCCGAGAGGGTCTGTACCAGAACCCGAAAATCTGGTGGGTAATACAAGTCCCCAATACAGACACTTAACAGGGCTACCGACAGCATAGCCCCTATCATGGCCCCCGCCGGTACCTTTTTTCTCATGGCCAAAATACCACCGGCGGCGCCTACAAGAAACACCAGCATCAAACGCAGCAGTTCCACCTTTGACCCCTCCTTTTGTGTTGATGGGTTTTAGTCCTCCAAAAGGGCCCAAGCCCGATTGAATACCCGTTTTGTGCCTGCCAGCACAATGTCTGGGTCTTCCTCTCCCCAAGGCTTTACCTCTGAACTGAGTACCATAGGGGTCTGGGGATTGAAGAAGCCCTCCTCCTTCAGCGCTCTCAAATAGGTCAGCAGCTCTGGAAGCTCATTTTCGCTGTTGGGGAAGCCGAACCGGGGATGTTCGTCCCCATAAGCCGGCAGCTCCGGGGAGGCAATCACCGTATTGCCATAATGGAGATGAACAATATAAGGCCGCAGGGTCCGCAGAATATAACGGCTTTCCTCACGGCACATGGGGAAGTGGGACAAATCCACCATAAACCCAAAATTCCCGCATTGGGACCGGACCTTGGCGGCAAATCTGGCTGCCAGGGAGGCTGGTCCCAGCAGAGATTTTTTATCAATATCACTGTCAAACAACTCTAATTCTACGCTCATGCCTTTTTCCGCTGCGTGCCGGCATACGCTGACGGTGGTCTTTACCAAGGCGTCCACCTGAGCCTCCTGGGTTTGAGGTGTCCAGCCCCTGGATAAAAAGGAAATCTCCTGGCAGCCCATCAGCGCCGCCTCATCCACCGCCTCTATCAGGGCCTGCTGGGCCTGCTGACGCTGCTCCTCCGGCAGGGCGTTGGGGTTCAGGCCCCCGGCGAACAGCTTGCCGTGGGCGCTGTAACAAACCTTCATATGGGACTGACCCAGCAGCTTCATCCAAAGGTCCCGAACCTGGGGGTCCCTTGGCGGGGGAAGCTCAATCACATCATAAAACGAATCACAGGCAATCTTTTTTAAGAGGGTTTCCATCTCCGACAGGGGGGCTTTCGCCAGGGATGGGTAGGCCATCGCGGCAATCATCCCCATTTGAAAATAACGGTGGGCAGATTGTTTCATGTTTTTGTCCTTTCCCCCGGGAGAACCGGGCGTTTATTTGTCCAAAATCCTTTCCATGAACCGGCTTTCAGGCGATTCCCTGACGCTGACCTGCGAAAAGCAGCTCCTCAATCTGACTCATACAGCATTGGGCAGGGGAGAGGATAGGACATCCGCAGATACCCCCCAGAGATTGGGTCAGATGCTCCATGGTGGTCTGAGCCAAAACCACCGCCTTTTGATTCTTGATTTCCAAAGCGGCGGCGGTAACCGCCTGGTCATAGGCGGACAGATTCTCCTTTTCCCACAGCCGCTCCGCCCGCTGGCACAACAGGGTGGTCAGCCGCACCTGACTTCCCGCGAAGGCAGCTTCACCTTCTATCCGCTCCAGCAGCGCGCTTACCGGCTCAGGGCTGGTACCCAGAATGGTAATTTCTCCTCCGATTTTTACAGCCTCCTGAACCATACGGTCATTGATGGATACCACTGGACAGGAGATATAAGGACGGGCCTGGGCTACCAATGGCTCCCATACCTCACTGGTACACAGGATTAAGCCTGGGCGCTGGGTTTCCACCGCCCGCAGCAGATACAAAAGCCGGTTTAGGGACTGCCTGCGGGTTCTGCTGGTGTACCCCCTCAGTAACCCCTCGTCCAACAGGTTTGTAATCTCAAGCTGAGGGAATTTGGTTCTTATCTGCTGCCCGAAGGTCAGATAAGTTTCCAACGCCCCATAGAGCAGTACAATTTTTTTCACAGGACATCCCTCCTCCTTTCAGATTTCCCAGGATTGTAATTCCTTTTGGGGTAAGCAATGGGGGTTTTCCTTATCTATATTGTGTATAAACGAGACGCCCGGGGTTTATGCCCCGGGCGCCCCGCCTGCAAAGGATGAATGGAATGAAAGAAAATGATAGATGATGGCAAAAATAAGAGGGTTTAATTACTCAGCCTTTCCGATGGAAGCCAGGTAATCTACCTGAGCCTGAGTCATGTACTCTTTGGTCTCCTCCAGGTCCATGTAAGCGCCGATGAGCTGGTTCTTCTCCAGATACTCGGTCTTCCACTGCTCGGTCTCAGAAACCTTCTTCAGAGCGTCGCTCCAGAACTGGGCAGCCTCGGGGGACATATCCTTGGGGCCGCAGACACCGCGCCAGGTAGGCAGCTCTACATCTTTGTGGTTGGGGTCAACTTCGCTGAGGATGGGGGCCTCGCCCAGAGCGCCAGTGAACCGCTCGGTGGAGAAAGCCAGAACAGGGGTCAGTTTCTTGGACGCCTCAACACCTTCTGCTACATAAGAGGAGGTAGCGGCGGGCTTACCGATAACCAACTCACTGTGTCCGCCCAAAGCGGTGGTGATAGCATCGGAGGTAGCGTCGTGACGGACATAAACCAGCTGATCCTCAGTCCAGCCCATCTCCGCCAGCAGAGCGGCATAAACCGCCTCATCGTCGCCCTTGGAACCGGATACATTTACGGATTTTCCGCTCTCAATGGCATCAATTACAGACTGGAAGTCCTGATAGGGGCTCTTGGGGCCGGCGAACAGCAGCTGCTTATCCAGCGCCATAACAGCGATAGGGGTAAAGTCCTCAATACGACGGTCGGTGTTCAGCAGCATGGGCTGCAGCTCACCTACGTTGAAGGTCATCAAGGTGTGGTCAGCCTGTTTTCCAGCTTTTGTCTCGGAAACCTGGGCTTTTACAACCTCACCGCCGCCATCGGTTTTGTTGGTAACCAGGAAGGTCTCGCTGGTAACACCCTCTTTGGTCATAATGTCGGTAATCATACGGCTGAAAATGTCGGAGCCGCCGCCAGGGCTGGAAGCGCAGAACCAGTCAATGCTCTTGGAAGGAGCCCAAGCGCCTTGAGCCTCTCCCTCAGCAGCAGAGCCAGTGGATTCAGCGGTAGAGCCAGCGGCCTCGCTGGAAGAAGAACTTCCGCCGCAAGCGGTCAACATCATGGACGCGGCCATCACGCCGGCCATTACAAATGCCAATTGCTTTTTCATTCTTTTTTCCTCCATTATTTCTTTTTCTTGCCCACCCAACAAGGGTGGGAATGAGTCAAATAAATTTTAAGCCGCAGGAGTGGTATTTTTGCTGCCCTTTACCTTTCTAATGATCAGCTTCACGATGGGAACGCAGATAATCACAAAGAAGATCAGCATCAGAACTGCGGAAATAGGATGGTTGGCGAAATCAACGAATACGGAGGGATCACCTTGAGAAGTTGTGAAGGCCCGGCGCATGTTTTTCTCCAGCAGGGGCGCCAATACGAAGGCCAGCAGCATAGGAGCGGTGGAATAACCGTTCTTATCCAGCAGATAGCCCAGAATACCGGAAACAAACATGACGATAACGCCGTACATGGAGTTGCTGGTGGAATAGGAACCTACGATACAAACTGTAACAATACAAGGAATCATGTATTTTACAGGCACGGACAGAATACGAATCAAGAAGGGGATGATGCACAACGCAATCGCCAAAGTCAGAAGGTTGGCCAGATACAGGGAAGCGATCAAGCCCCAAGCAAAATCGGAGTGGTTGGTGAACAGCATAGGACCAGGCTCCAAGCCCCACATCATCAAGCCGCCCAGCAGAACTGCGCCGGTACCGGAACCTGGAATACCCAAGGCCAGCAGGGGAGCGAAAGCGCCAGCAGCCGCAGCGTTGTTGGCCGCCTCGCAGGCAGCGATTCCTTCCACAGCGCCGGTACCCAAAGGTTCCTCGCTCTTGAAGGTCTTTTGCATGGCGTATCCCAGGAAGGCGCCAGTGGTAGCGCCCGCTCCGGGAAGAACACCTACAAAGGTTCCCATCACGCCGGAACGGAAGGCGGGAGGCAGCAGGCGTCTAACCTCATGCCGGGTCAGCAAGCTGCCGCGAATGGTCAATTTCTGAGTAACCGCACCCTCGGTCACCTTGTTGCGGTCCTCCATCAGTTTGATAACCTGGGCGAAACCTACCGCGCCGATAACAAACGGAATGAAAGGAATACCGCCCATCAACTGAAGGATACCGAAATCGTAACGAGGGGAACCGGTTACGGTATCCATACCAATAGAAGCCATCAAAATACCAAACAGGGTCAGTACCACGCCCTTGGTAGGATTCTCACCCACCAGCCAGCCGATAGAGGTCATAGCCACCAGCAGCAGAGCGGTCATCTCGGTAGGTCCGAAGTTCAGGCCCAGATCCGCCAAAGCGGGGCCGGTAAAGGTCAGAATCAGGATACCAATGGTACCGCCTGTGAAGGAAGCGATGTTGGCGGTAAACAGCGCCTGTCCTGGCCGACCTCTGGTGGTCGCCATGGGATAACCATCCAAGGAGGTCATAATCGCCGGCGAGTCGCCGGGGATATTCAAAAGAATGGCTGAGAAGGAGCCGCCGTACATGTTGGAATAATACAGAGAGCCCAGCATGATGATAGCGGTGGTGGCGTCAAATTTGTAGGTCAGGGGCAGCAGCAGCGCTACACCAGCCAGAGAACCGATACCTGGCATAGCGCCTACAATCAGGCCCAGAACAGCGCCTAGCAAGCAGGCGGAGACGTTCTGCAGGGTAAATACGGTTTCGAAACCGCCAAACAGCAATTGCATATTTTCCATACAGTTTTCGCCTCCTTAACCCATAATCATGTCGCCGATCATTCCGTTGGGGAACGGAATGGCGAGCCACAGTACGAATACACCCACCACAATCGCCATGATGATGCACCAGACAATCAAGGTGTTTTTCCAGCTGGCCTTCTCAAACAGTTTCAGCCAGAGAATGACATAAATGGCGATGCTGGGAATCATTCCAATCACAAAGGTGGCCAGAATAACGCCCAAGGCCCCAGCAGCTGCCATCCAGTTCAGTGCCGGGAAATTTCCCCGCTCCTCTTTAAAGGATTGCAGCAGCGCCAAAACGCTCATAATCAGCAGGCCCACCGCCACGATGGTTGGCACAAATCCTGGCAAGGGGCCCTTTACTCCACCCCAAAACCCGTATTTGGTAAGGCCCAGGTAGATAAATACCACAGCCACCAAGGCGGTGCAGATTGGAGTCATCTGCTTGGATGTGATCTTTTTGAACACGTTGTTTCCTCCTTTTCCCTTTTACAAAATCGCTTTGCTCAATCCCCGCCTGAAGGCTTTCAAAAGGTTGGTCGGATAGCTCCAACCCATCCGCTGCCCTCAGGCGGTGAAAGATTTATGGAAACTTATTTTGTCCGGTTGTGCATCGCCATTTTGACGGTCATCTTCACAGCGTTCTCGAAGGAAGAGGTCATCACCTTGCCGGTACCGGTAATGTCATAAGCGGTGCCGTGGGCGCAGGTAACGATGGGATAAGGCTGACCGCCGGCTACGGTAATGCCCTGGTCAAAGCCTTTCAGCTTCAGAGCAATCTGGCCCTGGTCATGGTACATGGTAACCACACCATCAAAGTCCCCATTGAACGCCTTGATAAACAGGATGTCCGCGGAGTAGGGTCCCTGAAGGTCGATGCCCTGTTTGTGGGCGGCCTCAATGGCAGGAGCGATTACATCCAGCTCCTCACGGCCGCAGCGGCCGTTCTCACCGCAGTGAGGATTCAGGGCGCATACCGCCAGACGGGGATGGGCCACACCGGAATTGGCCACAGTCTGATTCAGCAGGGTGGTTACCCGCAGGATTTTCTCGGTGGTCAGGTTCTCGCTGACCTTAGCGATGGGAATATGGCTGGTGGTGCGCACGGTCATCAGGTGACCCAGCACGTTAATCTCGCTGACCGGTCCGGTCACGCCAAAGATATGGGCCATCAGATGATGCTCACTCTCAAATTTGCAGCCGCCCTCAATCATAGCGGACTTGTTGAAAGGAGCGAAGGCAAAGCCCTCAATTTTTCCCTCTTTGCACATCTCACAGGCCAGGGTCAGCATGTCGTTTACAGCGGCGCCGGCTTTCAAGCTAATCTGCTTAATGGGCAGCTCGTCAGGATCCTGGTTTTTCTGGTCCAGAATCGGCAGGCCCTTCTCCCAGTCCGCCTCAGAAACATCAGAGATGGCGTAATGTTTTACATCCCCGCCAGCAAACTTCAATCCACGCTCGAAAATTCTCATATCGCCAATGATAATGGGACGGCACTGTTCGGTCAAAAATCCGCTGATTGCCACTTTAGCCACCAGCTCAGGACCTACGCCGGTAGAATCGCCTAACAAAATTCCAAGAATCGGTTTCTCGTTTGCCATTGTACAAACTCCCCTTCTTCATTTTCTTTCCGTTTTAACATTGAGCTTTTCACTGCTCAATCTCTACGTGTTATATATCAGCAAAAAGCGTGCCAATTTATTCGCCTTCTCTCTTTTTACTAAATTGTTTGTAAAATCCTTGTTAGATTGTCCAGCTCCTTATACATCTTTCACAGACCCTTCTTTTTGTTTCTGTCATATTTTCATAGATTCTTTCATTTCTCAATTTGAAACATAATTGAAACATTAGGAACAAATTTGTTTCATATTTGTTTCGTTTTTGTTCCTTTCTTTTTCTAAATCTTTAAGTTTATGAATAATTTTTTGCTGTTTTTGTAATTTAAAATGATTTGCCTCCGTATTTTCTTTTTCTGTTTAAAATTTCAGGTTCATCAGAAAAATAAAAGCAGGGTTCTCCCTGCTTTTAAGAAGTCTGTTTCATTTTTATGTCTGGTCCCGCTGAGGAGTTTTCTTTATTTAGAATTTTGAGAGTGGGTCCGCCTCCATAGGGTGGTTCTGCTGATGCCCAGCATTTTGGCCAATTCGTCCCGTTTCATCCGGTGTTCCCCCAAAAGCTGCCGAATCAGCTCCTCCTGCTGGTCCTTTTGAGGCTGCTGGGGCTGCTTGGAAGCGCTGATGGGAAGATTCAGCGCCTCTATCTCACTGGGGCTGATAACCCCGCTTTCATTCAGCACCACCAGCCGCTCACAGAAATTCCTCAGCTCCCGCCCGTTCCCCGGCCAGGGATAAGCGGTCAGCATTTTTCCCGCCTCCTTGCTGATTTTGGGAACCGGCTTGCTGTAATTGCAGGCGAATGTGCTGATAAAATAGCTCACCATCTCAGGAATGTCCTCAATCCTTTCCCGCAGGGGGGGCAGGTGAATATCCAGCAGGTTTAACCGGTAAAACAAATCCGCCCGGAACTGGCCCGCCGCAATTTTCTCCTCCATCTTGATGTTGGTGGCGGAGATAACCCGCACATCAATGGGAATCACCCGGTCATCCCCCAGCCTGCGGATTTCCCGCTCCTGAAGCACCCGCAGCAGCTTGGCTTGCAGGGTAATGGGCATCTCCCCAATCTCATCCAAAAAGATGGTTCCCCGATGGGCCAGCTCGAACAGCCCCGTTTTTCCGCCCTTCACCGCCCCGGAAAAAGCCCCTTCCACATAGCCGAACAATTCGCTTTCCAGCAGGTTTTCCGGCAGGGCGGCGCAGTTCACCGCTACAAAAGGCTCCCGGCTGCGGCGGCGGGCATTGTGGATGCTGTGGGCGAACAGCTCCTTTCCGGTACCCGTTTCCCCTATCAGGAGAACATTGGAATCCACCTGGCTGTATTTATAGGCGGTGGCCACACAGTTGCGCATGGCTTCACTTTTTCCAATAATATTGCTGAAATAATACTTGGCCACCAGACCTTTGGAGGTCAGCTCCTTGCGAATCCGCTTTTCTGTCTCGGTGATTTTTTCCGCGTTCTGAATGGTAATCAAAACTCCGCTGCTTTTTCCATCCACCAAAATGGGCTTACAGTTTACCAGGTGGAGCTTTCCGTGGAACTCCTCCAGATTTTCCTGTTCCGCGCCGGTATCCAAACAACGCCGCCATTCCTCTTCCCGTGAATAAAACTGGCTTACATGACATCCTATGGGGTCCTGGGAAATGGAAATCTGAAAATGAAGCCTGGCCTGGTTGTTCAGGGCGGTCACCAGACCCTGCCTGTCCAGGGCAAGCAGCACATCCTTGGACCCATCCAGAACCGACTGCATCAAACGGGCTTTGGCCCGCTCCTGGTTAATAGAGCGGGCGGTATTCTCCCCAGTAAGAATCGCCTGCTCAATAGCGGTGGGACCCGACTTGATATGTACCCGGTTCAGCCCCATTTTGTCGCACATCTGGCAGAGGGTCAGACCCCCGATGAACACATCCGCTCCCTGGGAGCGGGCATGCTCCACCGCCTGCTCCATCTTCCGCTCGTCCTCCACATCATAGGTATCAATAGGAATGCCTGACAACTCCTCAAATTTGGACATCTGCTGCAAAAAAGGGTCATGGGCCACAATGGCGATGCGCTTGGGATGATATTGGCGCCGGGCATAAGCCACCGCGCTGGCTACATCAAACCCGGTCATGGCGATTTCCACCATATACCGGTCCGGCAGCATCTTGCGGATGGCCTGGAAGGTGATGCCCCGGGCGATGATGATATCATGGTCACACTGTTTGGCCCATTCTATGGGCGGGGTTCCATACATATGGGTACTTTCAATTTGAATCTCCGGGTCTGTTACCTGGGAGGCCCTCCATTCCAGCTGCTCCCGAATTCCCGCATAAGGAATAATCAGAAGAATTTTTGTCATGGCCCCACCCTTTCCTGAAACAATTTGTTTCATCTCTTTGATTTTTCCAAAATCCTTACCGCCCAATCATTCTCTTGGCAGAGTTTATTATACTGGATTTTAGGGAAAAAATCCACCCTTCAAAGGTCATTCCGCTTGTCTGAAAAAGTTGGAAAGGGTATAATAAAGGAAAAAATAAGGAGGTCTCAACATGGTGGTCATTGATGCTAAGGGAAAAGCCTGCCCTTTGCCGGTGATTTTGGCGAAAAAAGAAATCGACAAGGGGGAAACCCAATTTGAAATCCAGGTGGACAATCCGGTAGCGGTGCAGAATTTGCAGCGGCTGGCAGACAGCCAGGGGTATCAGACAGAGGTGGAAACCAAAGAGGGTATCAGCCAGCTCTTGTTTTCCAAGGGGGACCAAGCCGCGCCCCAGCCCGTTGACCCTCAGGAGTTCTGTCCCACCTGCCAGGGCAAAAACTGGGCGGTTTTTGTGGGGAAAGCTATGGTAGGGGAGGGGGACCCGGAACTGGGAACCGCCTTGATTCGGATGTTTTTCTTTACTCTGACCCAATCGGAGGACCTGCCCGCTTATATCCTGTTTATGAACCAGGGGGTTCAGCTGCCCACCCAGGACACCCAAGTAATTGAACACCTGAAGGCTTTGGCGGAAAAGGGTGTGGAGATTTTGGTCTGCGGCACCTGCCTGAACTTCTACAATCTTACCGACCAGCTGAAAATCGGCACGGTGAGCAATATGTACGAGATTGTGGAGCGGATGAAGCTGGCGGATAAGGTTATTACCATATGACCGGTTTTGTGCTTGTGTTCGCCTCCACCCACACGGCCATGACCGCTCAAAAGCTGTTATCCGGGCTGCCCGGTGTGGCTATGATGCCCACCCCCAGAGAAATCAGCGCTTCCTGCGGGCTTTCCCTGCTGGTCCCTCAGGAACGCTTGGAACCTGCTCTGGACCTGCTGAGGTCCCAAGCCCAGTTGGAGGGACTTTGGGAAGCCTATCATCTGGTGGAAGGAGCTTCCCCCAAAAAAATCCACGGATAAATCAAAAATCGGGAACCAAACCATTCTGGTTTGGTTCCCACATTTTTTTGGTTATTTCTTGTCGGACAGTCCCAGCTTCCGGTTCAACTCGGTGAGGCTGGCGTTGGCGCACACCACCAGCAGCTTATCCCCCTCCAAAATCTGAGTATTTCCTCGGGGGATAATCAAATCCCCTTTCCGGGAGATGGACACAATCACCGATTCCTCCGGCAGGTTCAGCTCCATCAGGCGTTTTCCCGCACAGGAGCAGTTGTCCGGGATTTGCAGCTCGGAAAGGGAGGCTTCCCCCCGGTTCAGGGACATAATCTGCCGGATGGCCGCTGTGTCTACCTCCCGCTCCAAAAGCCGGGCGATGTTATCGGTGGAGGAGATGGGGATGTCCACTCCCATCTGACGCATCACCGCCACATTCTTGGGATTGTTTACCCGGGCTACTGTCCGATTCACCTTGAACACCTGTTTGGCCAGCTGGCAGGCCACCAGATTATCCTGGTCCCGTCCGGTAACGGCGATGAGAGCCTCTGCCTTTCCTGTTTGAGCCGCTTCCAGCGTTTCAATTGTGCTTCCATCCCCATTGATAACCGGAATATCCAGCTCATTGGCGATGTTGGCACATGTCTTTCGGTTGGTTTCAATGAGGTGGGGGGTATGTCCATGCTCCAAAAGGGTCTTGGTCAGATAATACCCTACCTTGCCGCCGCCTACTACCACTACCTTCATAAGTCCCCCTCCTCAATCCACCACACGAGCAAAAATTAAACGGTCTTTCTCCAGCAGCTCATATTTAGGAGCCGCCCCCGCTAAGGTCAGGTTGCCATCCTCATGGAGTACCCCGAACAAAACCCCTCCGGCTCCATCCAGCTCCTGAATCTGCCGGATTTTTAATCCCGCCTGAGCTTTAGCCACTGGAACCGTCTCAAAACTGGCTGTGGCCGCGTCAAAATACACATGGGACACCGGCTCACGGGTGGTAATCATGGAAAGAATGGCGTCCACTGACAGGTTGGTGGGACAGATGGTGTGCAGCCCAAACTGGGCGAACACATTGCTTCTTCTGGGGTCATACACCCGGGCCAGGGACCAGGGGACATGGAAAACATCATTGGCTACCTGGCAAACCATCACATTGGTGTTGTCGTCCTCGGTCACCGCCGCTACCACATCACAGCCCTCAATACCCGCCCGTTTCAGTACATCCTGGTCGATGGGCACCCCGGTTACGGTATACCCGGAAAAATCATCCGACAGACTTTGAAAATGCTCCGGGTCCTGGTCCACCACAGCCACATCATGTCCAGCCTCCGACAGCTGGTTGCTGATTTGAGAACCCACTTTGCCGCATCCAACAATCAATACATTCATACAATTGCTCCTTTCCGCCCTGAATCCCCATACTTTGTGTGATATTGTATCACAACCCTTTCCAAAGTCAAGACTTCCCATGTCCTGTCATCATTTTTTACGGCTTGAAAGGGCTGGGCCCGACGGGGGAAAGTAGATTGCGTCCGGTTCTTTCCTCTGGTATAATACTATTATGATACATCCCATAGGCGGACCTTCCGGCGCCGCCCCATTTCTTTCTTTGGAGGTTTTATGATTACTGTATCCAATGTAAGTCTTTTGTTCGGCGGCACCAAATTATTCGCTGGGGCTGACCTGAAATTCACCCCCGGCAACTGCTACGGCATCATCGGAGCCAACGGCGCCGGCAAATCCACCTTCCTGAAAATCCTGTCCGGGGAGCTGGAACCTACCACCGGCGAGGTCTCCATTCCAAAAGAGTGCCGCATGTCGGTACTCAAACAGGACCAGTTCCAATTTGACCAATACCCGGTGATTGACACGGTGATTATGGGGAATCCTAAGCTGTACCAGGTGATGAAGGAAAAAGACGCCCTTTATGAAAAGCCAGATTTTTCCGAGGAGGACGGGGCCAGAGCCGCAGAACTGGAAGGGGAGTTCGCGGAAATGAACGGCTGGGACGCGGAAAGTGATTCCAGCCGGCTGCTCACCGGCCTTGGTATCCCGCCGGAGCTGTACGGCACCCCCATGGGGGAGCTGAAGGGCGGCGAAAAGGTGAAGGTCCTGCTGGCTCAGGCCCTGTTCGGTCAGCCGGATATTCTGCTGCTGGACGAGCCCACCAACAACCTGGACGTAAAATCCATCCAATGGCTGGAGGATTTCCTGCTGGACTTCCCAGGCACCTTGGTGGTGGTGAGCCATGACCGCCATTTCCTCAATACCATCTGCACCCACATTGTAGACATCGACTTTAACCAGTGCCGGATGTATGTGGGCAACTATGACTTCTGGTACGAGTCCAGCAAGCTGATGCAGTCGGTGATGCGGGACCAGAATAAACGGCGGGAGGACAAAATCAAGGAGCTGCAATCCTTCATCCAGCGGTTCTCCGCCAACAAATCCAAATCCAAACAGGCTACCTCCCGGCGCAAGCTGCTGGACAAGCTGACGGTGGAGGAAATGCCTGTCTCCTCCCGGCGCTATCCCTGGGTGGCCTTCAAGCCCGACCGGGAAGCCGGCAAGGATATTTTGGAGGTGAAGGGGATTTCCAAAACCATCGACGGGGTGAAGGTTTTGGATAACGTGTCCTTCCTTGTGGCCAAAGGAGAAAAAATCGCCTTCGTAGGGGAAAACGAGCAGGGGCAGACCGCTCTGCTGCGGATTCTGGCGGGGGAGCTGGAACCGGACGAGGGGTCCTTCAAGTGGGGAACCACCACCTCCCAGGCTTATTTCCCCAAGGACAACTCCGCCTACTTCAATAATTCTGAACTGACCATGCTCCAATGGTTTGCCCAATATTCCCCCGACGACACCGAAACTTTTATGCGGGGCTTTCTGGGGCGGATGCTGTTTTCCGGGGATGATGTTTACAAAAAGGTGGCGGTCCTCTCTGGTGGGGAGAAGGTTCGGTGCATGCTCTCCCGGATGATGCTCACCGGCGCCAATGTGCTGATGCTGGACCAGCCGACCAACCATCTGGATTTGGAGTCCATTACTGCTGTCAACAACGGGCTTTGTGATTTCCCGGGAAATGTGCTGTTTACCTCCCAGGACCACCAGTTTATCCAGACCATCGCCGACCGCATCATTGAGATTCACCAGGATGGAACCATCACAGACCGTAAAACCACTTACGATGAATACCTGGAGTTTAAAGAAAGTCAGGGCAATTGACCCTGTTTCCAGAGACCGACCCCCAGTCCTGAAAGGAGCTTGTTTATGCCGGAACCCTCCAAACAAAAACCCATCGACTTTTTAGAGGCGAAAAAGCGCAAACGCCGCCAGGAACAAGCGGCCCGCCGGAAAAAAAGGCTGATTTGGCTGGGCGTTGGCGCCGCGGTTCTGCTCATCCTGCTCTTTTTGCTGTTTCAGGTGAAGGAAGCCCTGGGGTCTCAGGACTTTTGGAGCCAGTTTTCATCTGTAAATCTTTTTGTGTAAACAACTGATTGTATAAAAATAGGAGGAGGCTTGGCCTCCTCCTATTTTTTATTTATTCCTCGCTGGAATCAAATTCTTCTGTTTCCTCTGGATTCTCGGAATCTTCCGAATCCTCCTGGCTGTTTTCCTCTTTAGGGGTTCTGGCCAGGGTCACCACACGGCTTTCCTCGGAAACCCGCATGGCCTTCACGCCGCCGCCGTATCTGGACTGGATGGCGATTTCCTCCACGGAAATCCGGATGATGACTCCATCATCTGTAATCAAAATCACATCGTCATCCTCGTCCACCATCTTGACTCCCGCTACCGGGCCATTTTTATCCACATAGTAGTTGCGGATTCCCTTGCCGCCCCGGCTTTGGAGACGGTACTGTTCTACCTCAGAACGACGGCCCAAGCCGCTTTCTGAGACAGTGAGGAAGGTGGCGCCCTCCCGTACACGGGCCATACCTACCACCTGGTCCCCATCCTCCAGGGTAATTGCCTTCACTCCTCTGGCGCTTCTGGACAGAGGACGGGCATCGGTTTCCTTAAAGCGGATGGCCATGCCCTGGCGGGTGGCGATAATCAGCTCGCTGGACCCATCTGTCTGACGCACCCAGGCCAGCTCATCCCCTTCATCCAGGTCAATGGCAATCAGGCCGCCCTTACGCACATTCCGGTATTGGGACAGGGGGGTGCGTTTGATGATGCCCTGACGGGTCACCATCACCAGGAACCGGTCCTCCTCATACTCCTGCTGGGATACCTTAATCATAGAGGTAACCTTTTCGTCTGGGTCGATTTGCAGCAGGTTCACAATATTGGTCCCCCGGCTGGCCCGGCTGCCCTCGCTGATTTCATAGCCCTTCAACCGGAAACACCGCCCCTTTGTGGTGAAGAACATAATATAATCGTGGGTGGAGCAGACAAACAGCTCCTCCACAAAATCCTCTTCCCGGCGGGTCATGCCGGAAATGCCACGGCCGCCCCGGCGCTGGGTCTTATAGGTATCCACCGGCTGCCGTTTCAGGTATCCGAAATGGGTCAGGGTGATGACACAGTCGGTTTCGGGAATCAAATCCTCAATGTCCACCTCTCCGGAAACCGCCATGATTTCGGTTCTCCGCTCGTCAGCATATTTATTCCGAATCACCGCCAGCTCGTCCTTTACAATGGACATCACCTTGCTGTAATCCCCCAAAATAGACTCGTATTCCGCCACCTTCTCCAGAATAGCCGCTAACTCCTGCTCAATCTTAATCCGCTCCATACCGGACAGCTGGCCCAGCTGCATGGCCACAATGGCCCCCGCCTGCAAATCGGTGATGCCAAAGCGGTTCATCAGGTTCAGCTTGGAGTCGTTGCGGTCCTTGGAATGGCGTATAATGGAGATAACCTCGTCGGTGTTGTCGCAGACCAACTTGAGGCCTTCCAGGATATGCTCCCGCTCCCGGGCTTTTTTCAGCTCGTATTGGGTGCGGCGGGTCACCACCTCACCTTGGAAATCAATGTAATGCTGAAGGATTTCCTTCAGGGTCATCACCTTGGGGACCCCGTTCACCAGAGCCAGCATAATCACCCCAACGGTATCCTGAAGCTGGGTATAGGAATACAGCTGGTTCAGCACCACCTGGGCGTTGGCGTCCCGTTTCAGCTCGATGACGATACGCATACCCTGCCGGTCAGACTCGTCCTGCAAATAGCTGATTTGGTCAATCCGCTTGTTTTTCACCAGCTCGGCAATGGACTCAATCAGCCGGGCCTTGTTCACCATGTAGGGAATCTCGGTGACCACAATCTGCTCCCGGCCGTTGTCCAGCTCCTCAATCTCGGTGCGGGCCCGGAGAATCACCCGGCCCCGTCCGGTGCCATAAGCTGCCCGGATGCCGCTGCGGCCCATAATAATGCCCCCTGTTGGGAAATCTGGCCCCTTCACATGCTGCATCAAATCATCCAGGGTGGCGTCCGGATTGTCAATCAGCAGGTCCACCGCGTCAATGACCTCCCCCAGGTTATGGGGAGGGATATTGGTGGCCATACCCACCGCGATTCCGGTGGAGCCGTTGCACAGCAGGTTTGGGAACCGGGAGGGCAGAACCGCCGGCTCCTGCAAACGGTCATCGTAGTTGGGCCGGTAGTCCACCGTCTCCTTGTCGATGTCGGTGAGCATGGACAGGCTCATCCGGCTCATCCGGCTTTCGGTATATCGGTAAGCCGCCGCCGGGTCTCCATCTACCGAGCCGAAGTTTCCATGCCCATCCACCAGGGGATACCGCATGGAGAAGTCCTGAGCCAGACGCACCATGGCATCATAGACCGAGGCGTCGCCATGAGGATGGTACCGTCCCAGCACGGCACCTACCGTATCCGCGCACTTGCGGTAGGCCTTGTCAGGGGTCAAGCCGTTTTCATGCATGGTGTAAAGGATGCGCCGATGGACCGGCTTCAGGCCGTCCCGCACATCCGGCAGGGCCCGACTCACAATCACCGACATGGAATATTCCAAAAAGGACTTGCGCATCTCATCCTCAATATCCACCGGATGAATCCTTTGCTCAATCAAATCCTCCTGAAAAAGCTGGTCCTTCTCATCCTCGTTATGCTGATGTTTCTTCATTTTTTAACCCCCTTACTCCAGCCAGGAAACCCGATTTCCACGCTTGGGCTCTTTGTATGGGATGAACTGGAACCTATCCCCAAGCCCTTTTTTCAGCAGTTCCTTTATCTGGCCCACCGTTTCTTCCTCAAGCTGATCGGTCGGAATGCCCAACACCCTGTTTTTGTCAAAGCACAGGGCGATCACGTTCCGGTATTCCAGCCCATAGCAGTCCCCCGAAAACTGAATTCTGTATGGAGCGGCCCCCTCGTTGACCTGGATTCCCTCCTGGTCAAAGGCCATCTCCACATGAGGGGCGTTCTTTTCCTTGGACAAAGCGAACTTTTTATTGGTATTTGCGGGATATTTCCAAAGCAGGAACAAAACCACCAGGGCCGCGAAAGATACCACCATACTGGG
>CALWZG010000066.1 GCA_944385965.1 uncultured Anaerotruncus sp. | reverse complement strand
AAGCGTCCTTGTAGCAGCGGTTTTTCACCGTTTTCAGTAAAAAGTGGTTGGCGAAGAAGGCCAGGTCAAAGCAGGGATGGCCGTAATAGGCTACCTCCAAATCCAGGATGCAGATTTCCCGCCCATTCACCAGAATGTTTTTGGGGCTGTAATCCCCATGGGTCAAAGCCAGGTGACGGGTGGTGAGAGTGTCAACCACCGGCTTGGCGAAAGGCTCCAAATCCGGGTATTTTTCCACCACACGTCCGATATAAGGGTCTATGCGCAGGTTCACGAAGAAGGAAGCGTCCGCGAAATCTGCGGCTGCCTGAGGGTCGTTGGCGGTGCCATTGTGGATGTCGCTGAGGGCGGTGATGGCCCGCCGGGCCACCTGGAAATCCAGAATTCCGTCCAGAAGCTGGGTTTTCCACATGGGGCAGTCCTCCGGGGCCGCCTCACGAATCATAATGTGCTGCTGGGAATCGTAACAAATGGGGGCGGGGGTAGCGGAGGGAACCAGTTTGGCGTAAAGGCGCAGGGCTTTGTCCTCCACCATCAGCCGGGAGGGGTCACATTCCCAGTTGGCGGCCACTTTTAAATGGGAGAGGGCCTGCTTGACGATGACCGAACGGGTTTTGTTGGAGACAAAGGCCACCGTAGCGGATACACCGCCAGAAAAATATCTCACGTATAACGGCTGGTCAGGGGAAAAAATCTGTTGTTCCGCCAGATACCGCCGTAAAGTTTCCTCTTGGGAAATATCAATGGTCATGATAACGGCTCCTTTTTTGATGATACTTTTATTGTAAAAGAAAAAAGGAATGGTGAAAATGGCCGTAAAAATACAAAACGTTCATATTTTGCAAGGATTTTTTGAAAAAAAGAGGCGGTTTGCACTGGAGAATAAAAAGTAGTAAAATGGATTTGTAGAATTTATTAAAAAAGGCTGAAGGGAGGAGTGAAACAATGCTTCTGAAAGAGTATCCTTTGGAGGAGCTGGCCAAGGGATACAGCGGACTGTTTGGGGCGGGCTTTCAGGTCTTTGACCAAAACCGGGAACCGCTCTTTACCGTGATGGGAGAGGGGCAGGAGGAAACCTGGCCCAGTGAAAACCGAACCCTGTATCAGGAAGGCAGAGTGGTGGGATTTTTTCAGACAGCGGCTCCCAGCCAGGAGAAGCTGGAACAGGCCAGCGGAGCCTTTGCCATTGGGGCGGGGGCTATGCTGGACTGCAAACGTCAGAAGCCAAACCTCTCTCCCAATGAGGACTGGGCACCGGCCCTGATGGAGGCCCTGCTGGATGGACAAAAGGGGAAGGAGGAGATTCTGGCTCTGGCCCGGCAGGCGGAATTGGACGAAAGCCGGCTGCGGGCTACCGTTTGTGTGGAGCTGGACTTTGAGATTAACCGCTACTTCAACATCAATTTAAATCTGGGGTATGTGTCCCTGCGGGAAAACTTGCGGACGGAACTTTTGGAAAAGCTGCGGCGCAACCAGTATCTTAACGCTCAGGACTTTTTCGCTTATTATGGAGACAATCATCTGGTGCTTTCCAAGTCCTTTTTTCCAGAGACCGATAGCGCCAGGATTTATCTGGCCCTGGATAAAATCTGCCAGTCCATCCAGGCGGATTTGATGGCCTTTCCCCTGATGGATGCCCATATCGCTTATGGGAATCTTTATGCGGGCTTGGAGCAGGTGGGGCAAAGCTATGCTGAGGCCACCGAAATTCTTTCCCTGGGAAAAATCCAGCACCCGGAGGTCCATTTTTATACCATCCACAATATTTTGATAGATAACATCTGCCATTTTCTTCATCCCCAGATTATCAGTAAAATTCTTCTGCCCACCCTGGCCAAGCTGAACCGGGAGGGCGGAAAGGATTTGGAGAGTCTGCTGCGCTGCGGGGAGGTGTTTGTGGACTGCTGTATGGACTGCACCGCGGCAGCAGCCCGACTGTATATGCACCGCAATACCCTGCGGACCAAGCTGTCCAAGCTGGAAGAACTGACAGGACTGAATTTTACCCAAGACTTTTCCAACAGCTTGATTTTGAAGCTGCTGGCGGTTTACGCCAGACAGAACCATATCTTTTCCGCCAGTTCCCAAACAGGAGGTGAACCGGATGTCTGACAGAATGACCCCAAGAGAGCGGGTGATGGCCGCTGCCGCTGGCCGGGAAGTGGACTGCTGTCCCGCCATCTGTCCCACCTCGGTGGCAAATTTGGAGTGCATGAAGTCAACAGGGGTATCTTTTTCCCGCTCCCACACCGATGGGCAGATGATGGCGGATTTGGCCGCCGCCGCTTATACCCAGCTGGGATTTGACACGGTGATGCCCTACTTTTCGGTGTGCCTGGAGGCCAGCGCCCTTGGATGCCAGGTTTATTGGGGGAATAAGGGAATCATGCCAGTGATTACCAAGAACCTGCTGTGCAGTAAGGAGGAGTTTCAATACCCCAAAAACTTTTTGGACCGGCCGGAATGTAAGCAGCTTTTAAAGGCTATCCGCCTGCTGCGGCAAAGGTTTGGCACTCAGGTGGCTATTATCGGAAAGGTGGTGGGCCCCTGGACCCTGGCCTATCATCTTTATGGGGTAGGGAACCTGGTGCTGGACACCATCCTGGAGCCGGAGGAGACCAAAGCCTTTATTCAAGCCCTGCTGCCGGTGTCCCTGGAGCTGGCGAAAGCTCAGTTTGAGGCAGGAGCAGACCTGCTGACCTGGGCCGACCATGTGACAGCGGATATTATCAGCGCAGAAGTTTACCGGGAATTCATGCTGCCGGTGCATAAAACAGCGGCGGCCCGTCTGCAAAGCTATGGTCCGGTGATTCTGCACACCTGCGGCAATGTGATGGACCGGCTGGATTTGATGGCTCAAAGCGGGTTTCGCATCTTTCATATTGACTCCCGGAACAGCATCCGGCGGGCGGCGGAAATCGCCCAAGGCCGCATCCTGCTGGCAGGAGCGGTGAACAATCCGGGGACCCTTTCCCATGGGAGCCGTCCTCAAATCTATCGGGAGGTGCTGGAAAATGTCCAGGATGGGATTACATTTGTGGCGCCGGAGTGTGCCCTGCCCCCCCAGGTACGGAATGTGAGCTTAATCGAGTTAACAAAAGCTGCCCACCGCTGCCAGCCCTGTTCCCGAAAAAATCTCAGCCAGGACTAAATGACGTTTTCCAGGAAAAGGGAGTCCTTTTGTGAGAAAACAATGTTGTATTCCTGTATTTGGTATGATATAATGAGCCTAAATCCGCCAAAAAATTGCAAGGCGGCTTTACATATGTGTTTGGAGGAGTTCGTTTATGTACATTCAAAATCGCAGCATTCCTATGGTGATTATCCTGTCCTTGGTCACCTGTGGTATTTACAGTCTGGTGTGGCTGTATCAGACCTCTCAGGAGGTAAGCAATACAGTGGGAGATTCCGACAGCCCTGGTGTGGAATTGCTCTTATGTATTGTCACTTGCGGCATCTATACAATTTATTGGTGGTATAAGTACAGCAAGAAGCTGGTGACCTTGTCCGAGAGAATGGGTGTTTCCCCCACCGATAACAGCCTCATTTGCCTGCTGCTGTCCATCTTTGGGTTGGGCATTGTGAGCATGGGTATCATGCAGTCCCAGATTAACGATTTAGCGGGTTATGTATCCAACGGCCAGATGTAAAAAATAAAACCAAAAGGCCTTGGACTTGTTTATCAAGTCCAGGGCCTTTTCTGCTGACAAAGAAAGCCAGCCCTAAATGGGGCTGGCTTTTATCAAATTCAGTTGCATTTGGAGTAACCGCAGGAGCGGCAGCTGACACAGCCGCCTTCATGTTCCAGCAGGGCGCCGCAGTCAGGGCAGTAGCGGCCCTCCCCATGGGGTGTTTTGGCGTCGGCCTTGGTGGTTACGTCCGGCTGGGGCAGGTTTCCCAACTTTTGGGCCTCCAGCATATCCGAAACCTTTTTCATCACTCGGGCGATGGCATCGGGGCAGGAGGTGCATTTCATACCGGCATGACGGATGGTGGAAGGGCACCGGATACCTCGGAGCTGGTCCAGCAGTTCCTCAATGTTAACCCCGCTGCGCAGGGCGATGGAAACCAAACGGGCGGTGGCCTCCGACTGGGAGGGGCAGCCTCCCGCTTTTCCGGTGGAGGTGAACACCTCACAAATCCCGTTTTCATCGTAATTGACGGTGACATACAGGTTTCCACAGCCAATCTTCATCCGTTCGGTGAGCCCGCAGGTCACCTCGGGGCGGGGACGGGGCCGCAGGCCGGAGGCGGGCTGAACGGGAAGGGCAGGGGCAGCCAAAGCGGGCTGGGATTCCTCCTCTTTTTTCTTCACCGAGCCGATGTTCAGCACCTGTTCCGCCCGGCTTCCATCCCGGTAGATGGTGACCCCCTTGCAGCCCAGCTCATAGGCCAGCATGTAGACCTCCCGCACATCCTCCACTGTGGCATCGTGGGAGAAGTTCACCGTCTTGGAAACCGCGTTGTCGGTATATTTCTGGAAAGCGGCCTGCATCTTGATGTGGTACAGGGGGCTTACATCGTGGGCGCACACAAAGACCCGCTTAATATCCGCCGGCAGCTCTGGGATATGCTGCAAGGAGCCCTCTTTGGCGATTTTTTTCATTAGCTGGTCGCTGTAAAGGCCCCGCTCTTCCAGAATCTCCCGCAGGATGGGATTTACCTCAATCATCTCGGTGCCGTCCATAATGTTGCGGATAAACACATAAGCAAATACTGGCTCCACCCCGGAGGAGCAGCCCGCCAGAATGGACAGGGTGCCGGTGGGGGCAATGGTGGTAACGGTGGCGTTGCGCAGGGGCGCCCCTCCGGCAAAGGTACTCTCCCCAAACAAGGGGAAAGCACCCCGCACCTTGGCCAGCTCCCGGGAAGCCTCCCGACCATTCTCGGTGATGAACTTCATCACCTGTCCGGCCAGGGATACCGCCTCATCGGAATTGTAGGGAATCCCCATCCGGGCCAGCAGGTCGGCCCAGCCCATGATGCCCAAGCCCACCTTCCGGGTTTGCTTGGTGGCGTGGTCGATGGCCTCCAGGGGATAGCGGTTTACCTGAATCACATTGTCCAGGAAGTGGACCGCCTTGAAAACTGTGTCTTTCAGCTTCTCAAAGTCCACCTCGTATCCGGCGGAGGTCTTTTTCACCATGGTTACCAGGTTAATGGAGCCCAGGTTGCAGGATTCGTAGGGAAGCAAGGGCTGTTCCCCGCAGGGGTTAGTGCTTTCGATTTCCCCCTGTCTGGGAACTACGTTGTCCCGGTTCAGCCGGTCCAGGAAGATGATGCCCGGTTCCCCGTTGCGCCAGGCGCTTTCTACGATTTTACTGAAAATTTCCCGGGCGTCCAGCTCTTTCACCGTCTCGCCGCTCTTGGGGTCGATAAGGGGATATTTCCGCCCCTCCCGCACTGCCTCCATAAATTCCTCGGTGATACCCACCGACAGGTTGAAGTTGGTAATGTCGGCATTGTTCTTTTTGCAGTCGATAAATTCCAGAATATCGGGATGGTCCACCCGCAGGATGCCCATATTGGCCCCCCGGCGGGTGCCTCCCTGCTTCACCGCTTCGGTGGCCATGTTGAACACCCGCATGAAGCTTACCGGGCCGCTGGCCACTCCGCCGGTGCTGTGGACGGTGGCGCCGGCGGGACGGAGCCGGGAGAAGGAGAACCCGGTGCCGCCGCCGCTTTTGTGGATGAGGGCCGCTTCCTTGATGGCCTCAAAGATTTCCTCCATAGAGTCCCCCACCGGAAGCACAAAGCAGGCGGAAAGCTGTCCCAAATCCCGTCCTGCGTTCATCAGGGTGGGGGAGTTGGGCAAAAACTCCAGATTGGTCATCATCTCATAAAATTCCTGGGACAGTTTCTCCACATCGGCCTTGGGGTCAAATCGGGAGTCCGCCTGAGCGATGGCGTTTGCTACCCGATGGAACAGCCCGTCCACCGTTTCGATAGGCTCTCCATGTTCGTCCCGCATTAGGTACCGCTTTTCCAGAACGGTGACCGCGTTTTTTCCAAGTTTCATATTTCTCATCCTTTATATATATAGTGGTATATAGATTGCATAGCGCTATATATTGTATCACTTTTTGTTGTTGTAGACAATCCGCCATATGAACAGTTTTCCCTTGCTTTTTCGGGGAATTCCTGTGAGATTGGATGGAGCCTTTCCAAGCTTTACTTTCCCTGGAAAATGTGAGATAATCCCTAAAGAGGTGAGGGGATGGAACAGCTGGCCCATCTGATGGCAGAACTGGGGTTGGAGACTTGGGGGGTGTGCCGGTATGAGGACACCCTTCCTCTGCTGCCAACCCGCTCCCGAAACCGGATTCCAAAGGATGCCCAATCGGTGATTGTAATCCTATTTGGATATTATATCGGGGAATATCCAGAAAGAAATATATCCAGATACGCCATGGTGGATGATTACCACCAGGTCATCCGTGGGATTTTGGAGCGGCTTGTGGAAAACTTGTTGAATCTGTTTAAAACTCAATTATTTATACCTTTTGTTGACGCATCTCCCATTCAGGAGGTGAAGGCCGCCTGGCTGGCCGGATTAGGGGATGTGGGGCAGAATGGGCTTCTGCTGAGCCCGGTTTATGGGAACCGCTGCTTTATTGGGGAGATTGTCACCGACCTCCCTTTGCCCCCAAGCCAGGAGCGGCTTTCCCTCTGTAACCGATGCGGGGCCTGCCTGCGGGCCTGCCCCACTGGGGCTTTGGGGAAGGAGGGGCTGGCCAAGGAAAAATGCCGTTCCCATATCACCCAAAAGAAAGGCGACTTGTCCCCCTGGGAAGCCCAGCAGGTGCAGCAGGGCGGGTTTGTGTGGGGCTGTGACCGGTGTGCCGACGCCTGCCCCATCAATCAAAATAAAAAATGGGCTTCTCTGGAAGCCTTTTATCAGGATATCCAGCCGGTGGTTGGAAAGGATAACGCTGGAAGGCTGTGCCAGACCAAGGCTTATGGCTGGCGGGGAGAGAGCGTGCTGCTGAGAAACCTCCGGCTGATAGAGGGTTCTGATTCCCCCACAGAGAAAGGGGATTCTCCGGTGGACGCCGATAGATAGGAGCGAGGACATGGAAATTTTAAAACCAGAGCAATATAGTGAGTATGAGGCATTTATCTCCACCCACCCGGGGGGACAGTTTACCCAAAGTGTCAATTGGCAGAAGGTAAAAAGCAACTGGGGCTTTGAGGCCATCGCTTCCAGGGACAAAGAGGGGAAGATTGTGGGGGGAATGTCGGTGCTGATTCAGAAAATCCCCTTTATCGGCACCTCTTTTCTGTACGCCCCCAGAGGCCCTGTCTGTGATTTGCATGACCGGGATGTGCTGGAGGATTTAAAGGCGGGGGTGGACGCCCTGGCCCGGAAATACAACGCCCACGCCTTCAAGATGGACCCGGATGTACTGTTCTCCGACCAGACCTTTCAGGGCATCGCCCGTTCCATGGGATTTACCCAAAGCTATGGGCCGGATGGATTTGAGGGGATTCAGGCCCGGTTTAATTACCGGCTGTATCTCAACGGCCGGACAGAGGAGGAGCTGTTCGCCAACCTGACCCAGAAAACCCGGTACAACTGCCGCCTGGCCATGAAAAAAGGGGTGGAAATCCGGGTAGTAGGACAGGAGTATCTGGACGACTTTGTGCGGATTATGGAGACCACCGGCGCCAGAGACGGGTTTAACACCCGCCCCAAAGCCTATTTCGCCCGGATGCTGGACGCTCTGGGGGAGCATGTGCGGATGTATATGGGATTTTATGAGGGGCAGCCCATCTGCGGGGCCATCACCACCAACTATGCCGGAAAGACCTGTTATGTATACGGGGCCTCGGACAATGTGTACCGGAATGTGATGCCCAATTACCTCATCCAGTGGGAGATGATTAAGTGGGCGGTGGAAACCGGCTGCACCGTCTATGATTTCCAGGGAATCAGCGGGGATTTGGAGAATGAGGATGGACATATGTATGGACTGTACCGGTTCAAGCGGGGCTTTAACGGGCAGGTGGACGAGCTGGCAGGGGAGTTTGATTACATCTACCAGCCCCTGAAAGCTAAGATGGTGGACCACGCCATCGCCCTGAATGGGAAGCTGCGGACCCTGAAAAAGAAGCTGCGGGGCTGAGCCAGCGCTTTTCTGTCAGCGGAGGAGGATTGGGAATGAACAAGGGGCCTTTGACCCAGGCTGTGAAGGCGTATCTGGAAAAGGATATGGCCCGGCTCCATATGCCGGGTCACAAAGGGGTAGGAGAGGGACCTTTCCGGGAATTGCTGCCCTGGGACATCACCGAGGTAGCGGGAGCGGACAGCCTGTTTCACGCGGATGGCCCGATTCTGGAGCTGGAGAAGCGGCTGGCCGCTCTTTACGGAGCCAAACGAACCCTGCTTTCAGCAGGAGGAGCCACCCTCTGTATCCAAACTATGCTGGCCCTGGCCTGTAAGCCGGGGGACCGGCTGCTGATGGGCCGCAACCTGCACCGGGCAGCCATCAACGCCTGCGCCCTGCTGGATTTGGACCCGGTTTGGATTGACCCAGCCAGAGACGCCGGGGACTGGTTTTTAGGACGGTATCAGGCCCAGGGGATTCAGGAAGCCTTGGAGCGGGATTCCTCCATCCGGGCGGTTTACCTGACCACCCCGGACTATTTTGGGGTGATGAGCGACCTGCGGGCCATTGGGGCGGTGTGCCGGAAAAAGGGCATCCCCTTGTTGGTGGACAACGCCCATGGGGCTCATTTGAAGTTCCTGCCCCAGCGGTATGGGCAGACCCATCCGGTGGATTGCGGGGCGGCCATCTGCTGCGACAGCCTCCACAAGACCATGCCGGCTATGACCGGTGGGGCGTTGCTCCATATCTGTGAGGAAGCCTACATAGACCAGGCCAAACAAACCATGTCCCTGTTTGGTTCCACCAGCCCCAGCTATCCCATTCTGCTGTCCTGTGAACGGGCTTTGCTGTATGGGGAATCGGGGGAGGCGGAACAGGGCTTCGATTGGGCGGCCAAACAACTGGACGCCCTGCGGCGGCTGGCCCTGGAAAAGAAGCTGGCCCTGCCCTTGGGTGCGGGGGACCCAGCCAAGCTGTCCCTGGGATTTGGGGCGGCGGGGATAAGCCAGGAGGCGTTTGAGGCGCACCTGCGGGCTAACCAGGTAGAACCGGAATACACCAGCGGTACCGCCTGTGTGCTGATGGCCACCGGCTTCAACCGACAGGAGGACTTCCAGCGGATTGGCAGGGCTTTGGAAACCCTGCCGGAAGGCCTTCAAAGCCAGCCGGAGCCTTTCTCCCTTCCTCATCCTCAGAAGGCCCTGTCCATTCGGCAGGCGGTATTCGCCCCTCAGGAATCCCTTCCGGTGGGGGAGGCCCTGCTGGGCCGAATTGCCGCCAAGGAATGTTCGCCTTGTCCGCCGGGGGTCCCCCTGCTGATGCCAGGGGAGCAGATTGACCAGGAAACCCTGGAGCTGCTGGAACTCTATGGGGTCCAACAGGTGAATGTGGTGAAGGAAACGCAAAAATAAAAAGAACTCTTTGTATAGAAAGGATTGTCTATACAAAGAGTTTTGTTTTTTAGGAATCCTCAGAGGGTTCTTCCTGGCAGTATTCGGCTTTCAGCAGGGCCATCAGTTTGCGCAGACGCTCATCCTTCAGAAAGTAGGTGACAAACTGCCCCTGCTTGGAGCAGTCCACCAGCCCCCCTGCCCGCAGGCGGCAGAGATGCTGGGACAGGGCCGGCATGGTGATGCCCGGAATCTCCTGATTCAGCTCCCCAACCGTCATGGGACGCTCCAACAGGGCGCATAGAATCAGCAGACGGTTTTCGTTGGCCATCTGCCCCATCAGGCTGGCGATTTTCCGCGCTTTCTCACGCATGGGGAGCCCCTCCCTTGCATTGGGCGCAGGAGGAGGGGTCTCCTGAACAGGAGGACTGGCAGGGTGGAGTTCCTGCCTTCACCCGGCAGATGAGCTGGGTCATGGTTCCCATGGGGCAGAACACGCACCAGCTTCGGGGCTTGAACAGAAGCATTACCACCAAACCGATGACGGTGGAGGTGAGCATGATGCTGTAAAATCCGAAGGCGTACTGGGCCACCCAAGGGGTTACCGAGCCTTGGTAAGCCCAATCCCAGGGAACCCGGAAGGTCCACAGCAGGGTGACAAATTCCCGCAAATCCCGGGCGCCAGACCCCACCAGCCAGGTGACCCAAAGCATCTGGAAGAACATCACAAAAAAGAAAATCAGAAACCCGTACCGGAACACCTTGGAGCGCATCCAACGGGGGGTGGGCTTGTTGCGGGAGAGGCCCAGCTTACCCCCCAGCAGGCTGAAAAATTGTCCCCGATCGCAATACCGGTTGCAGTACAGCTTCCCGCCCCCAAAAATGGAAATCAGCAGGGGCAGGCAGAAAAACAGCATCCCAATCCAGGCGAACAGAATCCGAAAAACTCCCAGTCCCAGGTAGATGGGGGTCACGATCCACAGGAAATCATACCAATGCTTTTGGGTTTTCATACCTCGGCCCTCCGTTCCATCAGCTCAATCACACCAGCGGGACACTCCTTGGCGCATCGGCCGCAGCCCACACACCGCTGGGAATCCACCACAGCCACAACACCCTTCCAAATATTGATGGCTCCAATGGGGCAGACCTTCAGACAGCAGCCGCAGGAAACGCAGTCTTTTCCCACCAGGGCATACCGTTTAGACGCCATATTCCTCACCCTTTCCGATAATTAAGTATTTAAGCAAATAATAATATAACATAGGAGTATGGAAAAAGCAAGGGAATTTTCTGATTTTCCAAGCTTTGGGGAAATCCTGGCTTTCCTTTGATTTTGGGGTGGCGCCGAACCGGAAAACCTGCTAAAATAATGGTTGCTGAATAAAAAAGGAGGGAAGGGGTTTGCCTTTTTCTTTTGAGCAGCTGGGGCCCAAGGTGCGCCTGTGTGTCAGCCCCCAGCATAAATTTGGGACAGATGCCTTTCTGCTGTCTGCCTTCGCCAAACCAAGACGGAAAGACCGGGTGTGTGACCTTTGCGCCGGCTGCGGGATTGTGGGGGCCTTATGGTTCCGCAGGGAGGAGGACACCCCTAAGTGGGTTCAGGCGGTGGAGCTGCAAGACCAGGCAGTAGCCCAGATGGAGGAAACCCTGCGGGCGGGAGGGCTGCCGCGGGATAGGTTTTTCCCCATCCAGGGGGATTTGCGTCAGCCTCAGGGGCTGCTGGAACCCATGTCGGTGGATTTGGTAACCTGCAATCCCCCCTACCGGGAGCAGGGCGGGGGCATCCTCAGTGCCCAGCAGTCCGACCAAATCGCCCGGCACGAAACCATGTGCGGCATCCAAGACGTATGCCGGACAGCGGCCTACCTGCTGAATTTTGGGGGCCGGCTGTGCATCTGCCAGCGTCCCCAGCGGCTGGCTGACGCAATCTGTGCCATGCGGGAGGCTGGGCTGGAGCCCAAACGGCTGCGGATGGTACAGCAGTGTCCAGACACCGCTCCATGGCTGTTTCTGCTGGAGGGCCGCAAGGGAGGCAAGCCCTTTTTGACGGTAGAGCCCCCTCTTATCATTGAGGGGCCTGGGGGGTTTTCCCGGGAAGTATTGGATATTTACCAGAAGGAGGAGAATCTATGAGCCGGCTGTTGGTGGTTGGGACCCCCATTGGGAATCTGGGGGACCTGTCCCCCCGAGGGGTAAAAGCCTTGGAGGAATGTGATTTTATCGCCGCCGAGGATACCAGGGTCACCCTGAAGCTGCTGAACCATTTCGGCATCAAAAAGCCTCTGGTCAGCTATTATGAGCATAACCTGCGAGAGCGTGGGGAGCAGATTTTGGGCAGAATTCAGGGGGGAGAGGTGTGCGCTGTGGTCACCGATGCCGGGATGCCCTGTATTTCCGACCCAGGAGAGGATTTGGTGCGGCTGTGCGCCCAGGCAGGGGTTCCCGTTGAGGTGGTGCCAGGGCCCAGCGCGGTGATTTCCGCCCTAGCGGTGTCCGGCCTGTCCACCAGCCGGTTTGCCTTCGAGGGGTTCCTCAGCGTGAAGCGTTCCAGCCGGATGAAGCACCTGGAGCAGATTAAGGAGGACACCCATACCCTGATTTTTTATGAGGCCCCCCATAAGCTTCTTTCCACCCTGCAAGACTTGTATCAAACCCTGGGAGACCGGAAAATCAGCCTGGCCAGGGAGCTGACCAAACTCCATGAGGAGGTACTGCGCACCACCTTGTCCCAGGCGGTGGAGTACTACACCCAGCATCCTCCAAAGGGGGAGTTTGTGCTGGTGCTGGAAGGGGCCCAGCCAAAGGCGGAAGCCCCTTTGGAGCTTTCGGAGGCGGTGGAGCTGGTGCGGGCTTTGGCGGAAGGAGGACAGTCCCTGTCCGACGCGGCCAAGGAGGTGGCCCGCCAAACCGGGTACCGAAAAGGGGAGCTTTACAAAGCGGCCCTGGAAGGTTCTTCCCTATAAATGGTGAAACCCACAATAAAAAAGCCTTCGTCATAAGACGAAGGCTTTTTCCGTAATCAGCTAAAGAAATCCTTATTCGGGCTTAATGGCCTCAACAGGGCAATCCGCAGCGCAGGCACCGCACTCGATGCAAGCGGAAGGATCGATCTCATATTTGCTGTCGCCCTGGGAAATCGCGCCTACGGGGCAGGTCTCTTTGCAGTTACCGCAAGAGATGCAATCACCGGAAATAACATATGCCATGGGGAACACCTCCATAAAAATTTTTGTACCCTAGAGCCCCTGGAAATGTCACACAGATGGCCCTTTCCTATGCCAACGCACCGGATTGATACAAGCTTATTCTACCACAGACACAAAAAAAATCAAGTCGCACAACGGCAAATTTTGCGTGTTTTTTTCGTGGGTTTATTCCTCAGGGGAATCGGCCTCTTTCTTTCCTTCCTTCTGGGGACGCTCCTCCCCATGGAAAGGCCGTACCTCGGATTTATGGTAATATTTGGCGGCGGCCTGGTCCTTTTCCGGAGCCACCTTCAGCATCCCGGTGAGGAGGTTCACCTCAATGACTGTACCCCGGCCGTCCTTTGTGCGCACTTGGGCCCCCACCTTAGGGGTGGTCCGCAGCAGGTCTTCATAGGCCTCCTGCTCGTATTTCAGGCAGCACATGAGGCGCCCGCAGGTGCCGGAGATTTTGGTGGGGTTGAGGGAAAGCCCCTGCTCCTTGGCCATCTTGATGGACACCGGCTGGAATTCCCCCAGGAAGGTGGAGCAGCAGAAGGGCCTTCCGCAGATGCCCAGGCCCCCCTTCATCTTGGCCTCGTCCCGGACCCCAATCTGCCGCAGCTCGATGCGGGTACGGAACACCGACGCCAAATCCTTCACCAGCTCCCGGAAGTCCACCCGCCCATCGGCGGTGAAGTAAAACAGAATCTTGTTGTTGTCAAAGGTGAACTCCACGTCCACCAGCTTCATATCCAGCTTATGCTTGGCGATTTTCTGGCTGCACAGCTGGAAGGCCTGCTTTTCCTTCTCGTGATTGTCCTGAATTCGTTTCAAATCCTCGGGGGTAGCCTTCCGGGTCACCCGTTTGAGAGGCTTGGTCAGCTCCTCATCAGGAATGGTTTTGGGGGCGATGACCACCGTCCCACATTCGGTTCCCCGGGAGGTTTCCACAATCACCTGGTCCCCCAGGCTCAAGTCCAGAGCCCCCGGTTCAAAATAATACACCTTGCCAACACTTTTAAATCGGACACCGATAATTTCCGCCATAACGCCCTCCATCAATTTCAATCATTATCCCCCAAGGAATCCTTTAATTTCCTCGGTCATACAGGCGCACAGCAAGGAAACGCCTACATTCTGCCCCGCCCGCACAATGGCCTTGTCCACAGCGTCGGCGGCGTAAAGAGCCTGTCCCACCGTTACCCGGTTCAGGATCCGCTCCTCTATGGGGCTGCCTGCCCCAAACCGGCCGGAAGCCAAACCGGCCAGTCCTTCTTTCAGTAAAACCAGACAGGAGATTAAGCCCTCCCGGTCCCGGTCGTATCCGGCCAGCACCTTCAGCGCCTGATACCGGCTGCCGAACAGCAGCGCCTCCTGAAGCTGACGGGCATCGGAGGCCGCCTTGGATGGCTTGGCTGAATCCAAAAGCCCCAAAGCCCGTCCCACATTGCCGCCCGCGCCGGCGGCGGCCGCCTGCCGCTGGGTCTCACTGGCCTGAGGGGCCAGCTTTTCCAGAGCCTGAACACACTCCTCCACAGTGGGCAGCTCCAAAGAGATAGAGGTTACCCGGGAGAGGATGGTGGGCAGCATCATGGACCGGTTTTCGCACAGCAGCACAAACCGGGCATCCGCAGGAGGCTCCTCAATGAGTTTCAGCAGGGCGTTCTGGGCAGCGGTGTTCATGGTGTGGGCCTTGTCCAGCAGGTAAACCTTGCAAAACCCCTCGTTTGGGGCGATGTAAGCATCCTGCCTAAGCTGCCGCACCAGGTCGATGGTAAATTCCTTCCGGCCCTGGGCGGGCTGATAAAGAATCACATCGGGATGGACCCCCTTCTCCACCTTGCAGCAAGCCCCGCAAATCCCGCAGGGCTTTTCTTCCCCCTGGCAGAGGGCGTATTGAGCGAACAGGCGGCCCAGTGTTTTTTTCCCGCTTCCCTCGGGGCCCTCCAATAAAAGCGCGTGGGGCAACCGTCCCCCCTGGCTCAGGTTCCGCAGGGTGGACAGCGCCCTCTGGTTATGGAGCAGGTCAGTCATCAAAGCTTCTCAAACCGCTCAATGTTGGTGACAAAGACGATGGCGCCCCCCACCTGCACCTCTACCGGGAAGGAGGTATACATACCCACCCCATAGGAGGCGGAGGAAGGAACCATCTGGGTGCGCCGTTTGGAGTGGGTGCCGATGATGGAAATTACCTCATCCACCTTGTCGTCCTCTGTACCAATGAGAAAGGTGGTATTGCCCGCCATCAAGAAACCGCCGGTGGTGGCCAGACGGGTCACCGAGAACCGGTTTTTGGTCAGCTCTTTGGAGACCTTGGAGCTGTCGTCGTTGGATACGATCGCAAAAATCAGTTTCATGAAAAGACCTCCCAATAGAATCCTGCTGAAAAGCAGGCTCAAATAATATAGTCCCATTTTATCATATTTCAGGAGGGATTTCCAGACTTTTTTGACAGGATGGCTTGAAACAGCCCCTTTTGGAGAAGGAAACCCCCTTGTTTTTCCAGTTGAAGTTACGATTAAATAAACAAAGGGCATCACCAATGTTGATGAAGGGAGTTTTGAGGATGCAGGTAACAAGAATCGGAGGCGTTTTTCAAGCGTTTCAGCCTCAGATGAAGGGTATCGGAGGCCAGGTGCTGCAAAACGCCGCTCAAGCCACCCGTTCCGACCGGGTGGAAATCAGCCGGGAGGGCCGTTTGGCCGTGAGACAGGGAGGCGGTCAGGATGATTTCCTGCAAAATATCACCGATTACCGCCAGCGTTTGGTGAAGCAGCGCAGGGAGCTGCTCACCGACAATTATGACAGCGACACCGCCAGAGAGGCTTCCAAAGTGCAAATCAAAGAAATTAACAAGCAGCTGGAGGCAATTGACCAGCAGATTCAGGACTATATGCTGCAAAAACAGCAGCAGGCCATGAAAGAAGCCCAGGAGAAGAACGGCAAAAAAGAGGAGGAGATGACTCCTGAGGAGCGGGATGCGGCTCAGATGTCCAAGCTGGCCCAGGCCCAGGACAATTTGCAGACCTCCCAGAGAATGGGCCAGACCAAAGCGGAACTGAAACGGTCCGCCGCTTGGGTTGAGGAGTCCGCCGAGGATGTGGGGACTTTGACCGCTTCCTCCAATGAGGGGGCCAAAGCCACCCTGAAACAGATGGAGACGGGAATCGCCAATCTGGAGCGAAGCCAGCAGGAGCTGACCGCAGACGCCCAGGAGCTGACCGAGGAAGCTTCCCAGATGAAAGCGCCTGACCAGCAGGAGGATACCGCCCAACAGGCGGAGGGAACGGAGAACTCCAAGGAGGAGCTGACAACCACCGAGGAGATTCAGCAGACCGCTCAATCGGAAGAAGAAAAGGAAAAAGAAACAGAACAGGCTTGACCCAGGGGGATGGACTTGTCCTATTTAGGAAGAAAGAGAAAAGGGGACCAGGAAGGTCCCCCTTTCCGTTTTAAAATGGGATTGGCCGCTGGACTAGGAAAGCAGCAGATAGGCCAGCGCCAGGAGCAGGGAATGGTCTGCTTTCTCATTGTAAAGCAGGAACATCAGCCCCAGAATCAGCAAGGTTTCGCTGTCCAGCCCAAATTTCTCAGCCAGGCCCTGGACTGGGTCCTGGGGGTGATTCATCTGGGCTGGCTCAGCCAAAGCCTGGGAGGAAAAGCCCCCCTCCCCAGCCGAAACAAAGTCAGCTGAGTAGGCCGGGCTGGTGGGTTCTGGGACAATATGGGACTGAGCCTCAACCACCGGCTGGGGAATTTCTCCAATGACCGGGGTGTCATAATAGCTCTGGGTCCGCTGCTGAAACTCATGTACACGATTCACCGCTTCCTGCTGCATGCGGAGAATGTCTTCCTCTGTATATGTTTTGGTGCTGTTCCACCGCATCATTTTCCGTTGCCACCTCCAAACAGGTTCCCCAGGCTGCCCAGCAGGCCGCTGTCACGGAGGGTGGGCCACGCCTTCATCAGCATCATAATCCGAACAGCATCATCCACCCGACTGGCTCGGGCGGGGGAAAAATGGGGCTTGAGGGAGCGGAGAAGCTGGACATTTTTGTCCCCCTGACTGTTGAAGGCGCTCATAACCCCCGCCAGCTTTCCAAGATTGCCCAAAGTACCAGCCCCATCTGAGGAACCATCCGAACCAGAGGTGTTCTGTGGGGCAGCGGAACCGCCAGCGTTCAAATTTTGAAATACAGAAGCAATCATGGAGGGGTCAAAACCGCCTGTTCCCTGTCCAGAGCCTTGGCCGGAGAACCCTTGGGACTGGGAAGCCGGGCTTTCCCCTCCGCCGGTATTAAGCCCTAAGGATTGGGCCAGCTGTCGAAGCTGTTCCATCTTGCCGGGGTCGCCAAGGATGGAAGCCAAGGTGGAATTTAAATCATCCATATGGATCATGCCTCCTGTGTTATTGGGCAGGGCCCTTATTTCCCCATCAGCCCTTGCAGCAGCTGCTGTACTTTGGGGTTGGAAATCAGCTGCTGAATGGCGGCGGGGTCGTTCATCAGCTGTTGGATGCGCTGCTGCTGTCCTTGGGGAAGCCCCCCCAGAAGCCCCTGCAAATCCCCGGATTGCAGCTGCTGACGCATTTGTTCGGGATTTTTGCCCATTTTTTTGCTGGCCAGGGACATGAGCAGCTCCATTTGTTTTTGGGAAAGGTTGAATTGTTGATTCAATTTTGTCACCGCCTGTTTCCATTGATTCATTTATATGTTATATTTATAGCGGATATGAAAAACTTTGTGACAGCCCACCGGAGATGGTTGTGGGCAAAAGGAGGCCTTTATGCGCGTGGTGGTGGTATCTGACAGCCATCAGGATTTTTTTTCCTTGCAGGAGGTTATGAAAAAGCATCCGAAAGCCGACCTGTATCTCCATCTGGGAGATGGCCTGCGGGAATGGGGGCAGATACAGGAGTTATATCCTGAGCGGAATTTTTTGCAGGTGCGGGGAAATTGTGATTTCTCCTCAGACCAGCCCCTGGAGGATTGTCTCAGCGTTGGACAAGCCAAAATTTTCTATACCCATGGATATGTATATAACGTAAAGTATGGGCTGTATGATTTAATACAGGCTGGCAAACAAAGGGGCGCCAATGTGATCCTGTTCGGACATACCCACACCCCTTTGGTGGATTATCAGGAGGGCATCCACCTGATGAACCCCGGCAGCATAGGCGCCCCGGGAAGCAGCGGTCCCACCTATGGAATTGTGGATGTGACCCCGCAGGGCATCGTCTGCTTTACAAATACCCTCACCTATTAAAGCCCCAAAAATACCTTTGTCTATGGGATAAAGTCCCAAATAAGGGACAGGGAGGCTGGTAAAATAAAAAAGGAAAACCAGGAAGGTTTTCGAATCAAGAGGATTGGAAGTGCGGGAATGGAAAAGCAATATCAGCTCAGCCCAGAGGAATTTTTGCGGGTCTGGAGAAAAGGGGAGCCGTTGAAGGGATTTTCCCAACAGCAGGTTCAGGACGCGGAGAAGCGGCTGGGGATACAGATACCATCGGTTTATCGGGAGTACCTGCTGCGCTGCGGCAAGGATCCCTTGAATCAGGAGATGCACAGCCTCAACGCCCCCAGGGATATCCACTTTTCCTATAAAATCATAGAGGAATTTTTAGAGGAGTGGACCCCAGAGGAGCTGGAAGCCATGAAACCAGAGGACCCCTTGCGCCGGATTTCTCAGCTTCCCAAAGAACAGTGGGGCCAGGTGACCGGCAATTATCTGGTGATTTGGGCAGAAAATCAAGGGGTTTGGAATGCGGGGTTCCGGGTGGAGGATTTAGGGATGGACAATCCCCCGGTTTATATGACCACCGACGACAGCTGGTTTGAATGGAAGCTGGTTTCAAATACAGCGGAGTCTTTCCTGCTGTCCATGTTTTGGGAGTGCCTGGTTTATGATGCGGACAAAACTCTGGAGGACCCAAAACAAATCCAGGAATTTTTCAGCAGCCATCAGGTGGATACCAAAGCCCTCCTGCCTGAAAAAGCACCCTTCCAAAGCAACTGGATTCGTACCTTTTGGGATGAGGACGAGGGAATCTTGGGAATCTATCTGTTAAATGAAAAGACCCTTTCTATATTTTCGGTGTGACAGAAATCAAAAAAAGGCGGCCCCCATGATTGGGGGACCGCCTTTTATCATGCAAAGCGAGAATCAGGTATTTTAATGGAAGGTCGAGAGGACGGAATCAGTTCTCGTAATCCTGCTCCCTGGCCCGGGTATTCACTCGCTTGGCCCCCCGGACCACAATGCCCACTACCTTTGGCCCGGAGTTGATGGTGATGGCCGCACCCACCTGCATCACCGCTTTGGGTGCATGGCCGAATTTCTTTCCAGCCTCTTTGAGCATCTCGTCCCGGTAGCTTTCCACCGCCCCGTAAACCACCCCATAAGGGGCCTTTTTATCGGGAATATGGTCCAGTGCCTGGGCCACAATATGGGGAACCACGTTTTTGTCTCCCCGGACCTTTTCCACCACCGTAGTTTTTCCGTCGATGATGGAGATGATAGGCCGCAGACCCAGCACATCCCCCACAAAGGCGGAGGCGGCGGGAATCCGTCCGGATTTCTTGGCGTACTCCAGAGAATAAGCGGCGAAATAGATTTCCACGCAGGAATAGAAGTCATCCAGATAAGCCACAATCTCCTGGGCGGCGGCACCGGAGCGAATCAGCTTGCTGGCCTCCAGAATGGGGTACCCGTATCCTAAGGTGTAGGTTCCGGAATCCAAAACAAAAATCTGGCAGGTGTCTTTTGCCTCAGGGTGTTCCTCATAGAACATCTTTTTGGCCTGCACCGCCGCCTGGAACATGTTGGAGCCTTTTGAGGTGATGGTGGTGTTGATGATATGGGTATATCCCTGCTGATAAGCGTCCTCATAGGCCTGCTGATAGGTGATGGAAAGGATATGGCTTGTGACAGGCAGCTCCTTGGAGGCGGCCAGCCTTTGATAGAACTCAGGAATGGTGAAGTCTACCCGCTCCAAATAGCCCTTTCCATCAATGGCGATGGGGATGGGCAGCATGACAATTCCCCCAGCGGAAAGGTCCTCATCCGGAATGTCGCAAGCCGAGTCGGTCATAAGAAGAATTTTTTCATCTGTGTTTTTTTTGGACATAATAACCTCCATAGGCCGATGATTTTAAACATCGGGTGGATTCCATAAATTTTTAAGGGTGGGCCTTTTATTGGATATGGTCCCAGTCATATTTTGTCAGGTTCCCAAAATTCTGAAGCTGGGGGAAATTCCACTGTCTGAGTACCTCATAAACCCCAATCGCCACCGTATTGGACAGGTTCAGGCTTCTGGCTCCCTCAATCATGGGCAGACGGACGCAGCGCTGGGGATTCTCGTACAGCAGGGACTCTGGAAGTCCCGCGTCCTCCCGGCCAAAAAACAGATAGCACTTGTCAGGATAGGAAGGCTCTGTATAGATGTGGCGGGCTTTTGTGGTAAAGTAAAAAAATTCCCCTTGGTTGCGCTGGAAAAAATCCTCCAGCCCATCATAATAGGTGATGTCCAGCAGACGCCAATAGTCCAGTCCAGCCCGTTTGAGTTTGGCGTCGGTGACCACAAATCCCATAGGCCCCACCAGATGCAGACGGGCCCCTGTGGCGGCGCAGGTGCGGGCGATATTACCCGCGTTCTGGGGAATTTGAGGCTCTACAAGAACAATATTTAACTGGGACATGGGAAACTTCTCCCCTCATGCAAGATAGATGATTTAACTATAACATTCCCAAAACACTTCGTCAACTTGCGGGGCACAAAAATTTCAGGGATACCCCCGCTCAAGGCAGGCACTCCAAGGGATAAGGCCGCTCCTGGGGAAGCAGGGAGGCAATATTTTCCCCTTTTTGGCGGCGCAGGTCCAGCTCCCGGACATAATCTGTCAGGTCCTCAATAGACACAGTCCAGTCATGGACATACCCATAAACCGCCTCCCGGCGCAGACCCAGCTGAAGGGAACGATAGGGCAGGGGATTGCCGTTCAAATCTCGTTCCGGGTCCCATTGACAGCGGACCTGGGAGGTTTGAACCCTCTCTTTCCATTCCTCATAGGTCCAGCCACTCTGGCCCGAGTAACTGGAGGGAACAGCCTGCCGCACAAGCTGGTCAAAAGCATCCCGCCGCAGACGGATGGCCAATACCCGTTCCTGGCCTTCCTTTTGGGCCCAGCCGCATCGGTACATCATCCAAAGAAAGGAAGGTTTTATCCAGGTCATCCGGTCCATCTTGAAATGAGGCCCAAACTGCCCCCGCTCAACAGCCTCCTGAGCGATGACAGGGGAATAGGCCTGATATACCTGAATCCAGTTATGGGTAAAGACCCCTCGGATTTGGTGAAATGGCTCCATAAAAACCAGCTTCTTTCTATTATAAAATAAACCATGAGATGTATCACAACCGTCTTTCCCTTTGGTATTTTGTCACCGAAAAATAAAAAAGGTCATAAAATAATGCCAAGGGGAGGGGCTGTCATGGGAGAACCCTGATAAAATTTATTTTTAAGGAAGGGTGTTGACAAAATGGTCTGGTTATTTCTGAGAAACAAACCAAGGTGTAATTTATCCACAGGTAAAGACTTCCACAGAGAAGGGGGCATGGGTTATGAAAACCAAGAAAAGTCCCTTGGCTAACATTCACCCTGTGGACAAAAGCTTGCTCCTTTTTATGGTGATTTTGATGCTTCAATCCGCCTACACCATCTTTTTTCCCCAAACCGCCAATGCCCTGTCTGGGGATATAGATGTGATTGTACGTACTTCCGCCGCCGCTATTTTTGGATATTTTTTAAGCGCCAACTTTGTGGGGCGTCCTTCTGCTCAGACCAAGGCATCTCTTGGGGAAGGCCCGCGCATTATAGAACCGGCGGCAGATAAAGTGGCTGACACCGGGCCTAAAAATCAAATTGGCTTTACTGTGGAGCCATCCTCCATGGAAACAGGGGGCGCCCAGTTAAATGAGTTGGAAGCGCCCTCCCAGCCCCCCACAAGCGGCTACCGATTACAGGTTATGGCGGCCACAGGGATAGGCCTTTTCTGTCTGCTTACCTTGATTGTAATGCGGCACTGGCCTTTTGGGGATTATAATATAGCCCAGTCCGACTCGGTGAATGCCACCGTGGTTCAATTCAGAGATTTTGTTTCTGGTTGTGTGGGATTCCTCATTGGATGCCCCACCGACCAAAATGGATAAATCTCTGCCGCTCATTCCTGTTGAAAATCCATGTCCCAGAGAATGGAAACTCAGAAGCTATGCCCAGTTCGTTGTTATAAAGGTGGAAATATGGTATCCTAATAACACAAAAGAGGAAAGGCAGCTTTTTCTCTGAAATATGGATAAAGGCGGTAGCGGGAAATGAAACTGGAAACCTTCTCCATCGGTGCCATTCCGGCGGTTTTATATGGGGCCCCTTCCAATGAGGTTTGGCTTTTTCTCCATGGGCAGTCGGGCTGTAAAGAGGAAGGGGAGCGATTTGGGGAGATTGTCTGTCCCAAAGGCCAGCAGGTGCTGGCCATAGACCTTCCGGAGCATGGCCAGCGCAAAAATTCCGGTGAGGTTCTGGTACCTTGGGTGGTGGACTTGGAATTAAAACAGGTGCTGGACTTTATGAAAAGCCGCTGGGGGTCCATCTCCGTTCGGGCCAACAGCATTGGCGCTTATTTTGGGATGCTCTCCCTGCCAAGCCCGGAGCGGGCCTTGCTGGTATCCCCTATCCTCAATCTGGAGCGGGTGATTCTGGATATGATGGGCTGGGCCAATGTGACCGAGGCCCAGCTTCAGGAGCAGGGAGAAATCCCCACCTCCTTCGGACAAACCTTGTCCTGGAAGTATCTTTGCTATGTGAGGGAACACCCAATTCACAATTGGGATTGTCCCATACACATTTTATACGCCGGACAGGATTCCCTCATCCCAAAAGAGACGGTAGACAAATTTATGGAGTATCATCAAGGGAAACTGACCGTTCTGGAACAGGGGGAACACTGGTTCCATACACCTGAACAGCTGGCGGCGCTGAAAGCTTGGGAAATGGAAAACTGCGGGGACTGAGGACTGTCTGACAGGCAAGCTTCCTCTGTTTTAAAATGAAAAGGAGACAGGATATGATTGTTTATTTTACAGCAACGGGCAACAGCCGATATTGCGCCCAGCTGCTGGCGGAACTTTTGGGGGATGAATGTATTGACAGCTTTCAGTTTATTCGGGACCGTATAGGGGCGGAGCTTGCTTCGGAAAAGCCCTGGGTCTTTGTGGCACCCACTTACAGCTGGCAGCTGCCCCATGTGTTTATGGAGTTCATCCGGCAAAGCAGCTTCTCGGGAAACAAAAACGCTTATTTTGTTATGACCTGCGGCAATGATATTGGAAAGGGGTTTTCCCAAAACGAAAAGCTTTGCCAGGAGAAGGGATTTTGCTGCCATGGGACCTGGCCGGTGGTGATGCCGGAAAATTATATCGCCATGTTCACCCCGCCAGGTCCAAAAGAGGCGCTGGAAATCATTGAGGCGGCGGGCCCGGTGGTGGGCCAATGCGCCGCCTGGATTCAGCAGGGACAGCCATTCCCCACCAGAAAGGCAAGTCTTTTGGATGGGCTGAAATCCGGCATTGTAAACCACTTGTTTTATAGATTTCAGATTCAAGCAAAGCCCTTTCGGGTTTCAGGGGCTTGTGTGTCCTGTGGAAAGTGTGAGAAACTCTGTCCTCTGGGCAATATCCAGCTGGTGGAGGGCAAACCTGTCTGGGGACAGGACTGCACCCACTGTATGGCTTGTATCTGCGGCTGTCCGGTAAACGCCATTGAGTATGGAAAGGCCAGCCGGGGCAAACCAAGATACCAATGCCCCAAGCTTTAAAAGGGATTTGAGTGGTCAGGGTTGATGGAAATTCCTTCAAGGCCTTGCTGAGGGAGATTTTTTGCCAGCTCTATCAGGGCCTCACGGCGGTTGGGAACCTGTTCCTCAATGACAGCCCAGAGACAGGCCCGCAGAGCAGCCCCAATCTCCTTGCCCTGAAAACCCATAGCCACAAGGTCCCTGCCGTTTATCTTCAGGTCTTTTAAGGAAAAGCATCCTTCCTCCGAAAGCAGCTGGTCCAGAAGCTCCCTGACCTGCTCATAGGTTTGTATCCGACCCGCCAAGGGAGCCGCCTGCCCCAAAACGTCCGCCTTGCGCAGTTCAATCAGCTGTTTGACCCGGTCCGCCCCCAGCTTTCCAATCAGCCGTTTCAGGGGTTTCCGGCTGGGGGAGATGGGCAGGTCGTGAGCTTGTACCAGTTCCAGAATTTGAAGGCGGCTGGCGGTGTCAAACCGCAGGCGGGACAGGATTTCTTCCGCCAGGGCGGCGCTTTTTTGTGGGTGCCCGTAAAAGTGGCCCACCCCTTCCTGGTCCATGGAAAAGCAGGAGGGCTTGCCGAGGTCATGGAGCAGAGAGGCCCAGCGAAGAATGGGGTCGGGAGGTGTGTTGGACACCACCGCTATTGTATGCTCCCAAACGGTTTTATCATGGTGAGGGTTGCGCTGCTGGAACCCAAAGGTGGGAACCAGCTCGGGGATGGGAACCGCCAGCACGTCCCCAAACTCCCGGAGAATCGGCCCAATCCCATCACCCTGAAGCATTTTGGTCAGCTCAGCTTGAATCCGCTCCCAGGCGATGGCCTCCAGCAGCTTTTTATTGTTGTGGATGCCTGCCGCCGTGGCCTCCTCAATGCCCATCTGATATACCGAGGCGAACCGCAGGGCCCGCAGGATGCGCAGCCCATCCTCCTGAAATCTCCGGTCGGGCTCTCCCACACAGCGGATAAGCCTCTGGGCCAAATCCTCCAGCCCGCCCACCAAATCCACAATCCCAGTGTCAGGGTGGTAGGCCAGGGCGTTGATGGTGAAATCCCGGCGCAGCAGGTCCTCTTTCAGGCTCCTTGTAAAGCGGACCGAGTCAGGATGCCGATGGTCTGAGTAATCCCCATCCATGCGATAGGTGGTAATCTCCAAAGGCATATGGTCCATCACCAGGGTGACGGTGCCATGTTTCAGACCGGTTTCCAGCAGGGGATAACCGGCGAACACCTCAGCCACCTCCTTTGGCAGGGCGTTGGTGGCGATGTCCCAGTCCTTGGCAGAATCTTGTCCCCGGGCATAATCCCGGACCGCCCCGCCCACAAGAAAAGCCTCATAGCCCCTGGCTCCCAGCATGGCCAGGGCCTGATGGACTTGCGGTGGTAAATGAATCAAAGGTCACATCCCCAATACAGAAAGAAATAAGGCGTCCAGCTCTCCCCAATCCCGAGGGGGTTCTTCAGGAATTTGCTGAATCCGCTGTTTGATTTCAAGAATACTGGAGTCCAGATATTGGTTTAAAGGGTCAATCCGTGGGATTTCCTTCACCTCCGGCAGCTTGACTTTCAGCTCCAAAAGCTGCTGAACCAGCCCTTTCAGCCCGCTTTCCAGCTGGCTTTCCATTAGCTGGGAAAACAGCATGGGCGGCGGGGTCCCCTTCTCCAGAATCCAGCGGCAGGCCAGCACCGGGCGCAGCACATAGAAGTATTTTTTTGCCCTGACCAGTTCTCCACGGAGATAGTTCCGATAGTTCCCCTCCGCCATCCGCAGGTAGTGCCACAAACCGCTTTTGGAGGAGAAATAGGTCTGCATCAGGGGCCGGAACGTCTCCGCGAAGGGGCTGTCCCGGTAAACGATGGGAGAGGAGAACCACTCAAATAAAGTGGGATTGGATTTGTAAAGGAGCCGCAGGGTTTTGGCCACATCCCAGCCATTCACATCCAGAAGGTCATTGATGGGAAGCTCAATCACGTCCTGGGTCTGTTCCAGTTTGAGATACCATTCCTTGGGCCGGACGTAAATAAACCGGACATCATAATCACTGTCCGGGGAGGCAAACCCCCAGGCCCGGCTCCCCGATTCCACCGCCAGCAGGATTTTACAGCCTTCCCTGTTCTCAATCTCTCTCAGGGTCTCTTGAATTACGCTTTCCAAAGTCCTCACCGCCTTTTTATAAGATAGGGAAAGCAGGTTTTACAGCTTCAGGCCCCGGTACCGGTTGAAGCAGGCGAACAGCTCCTGCCTTCTGGGACGGGCCAAAGCGGCCACATTGGAAGGGCTCTCGCACAGGGCGGCCAGAGTTTGCTTATCCATCAGGGCTTCCAGCTGCTCTACCACCTGCCGCAGCTCTTTTTTGCCATCAAGCAGATGCTTTTGGGCGTAAGCCAGGCAGTACCCCAGAGCGGTGGCCTGCTCGCTGTCGGCCAGCTGCTCCACATACCGCAGGTCAATGGTCTCCCGGTTGATGGACACCCCATCCCGCCCCAGGGTTTTCATCTTGATGCGCTCCCCGCCCCGGAATTCCGGGGACGCCTTGGGGCAGCGCTGGAAGTTGGGAGCCAGGGCCGGTTCCAGAGCCGGGCTGCCCTTTGAGAAGGCGGCCGCCTCTTTTTTTGCCAGGGCGGTGATTTCCTTGGGGATGTACCGGTCCATCTGGATAATGTGGTCCGCCATCTGGAAGTAGGCCCCGGAGCTGCCTGCCACAAGGATGGTGGAAACCCCGTAGCGCTCATACAGCTCCCGAATCCGGTCGATAAAGGGGGTGATGGGCTCCATATCCCGGTGAATCACCCGCTGCATCAGCTCATCCCGAATCATAAAGTTGGTGGCGCTGGTATCCTCGTCGATGAGCAGCAGGGAAGCTCCCGCCTCCATGCTTTCCACCACGTTGGCCGCCTGGGAGGTGCTGCCGCTGGCGTCCTCGGTGACAAAAGCCTTTGTGTCCTTCCCGTTGGGCAGGTGGTTGATAAACATGGAGATGTCGGTGCGCTGGATGCTCCGTCCATCCTCCGCCCGAATTTTCATGGCGGTTTGGTCGGTGATGACATATTCCCGGCCATCCCCGGCGATGTGGTTGTAAACCCCCAGCTCCAGGGCTTCCAGCAGGGTGGATTTGCCGTGATACCCCCCTCCCACAATCAGGGTGATTCCCTTGGGAATCCCCATGCCGGTCAGTTTCCCTTTGTGGGGCAGCTCCAGGGTCACCTCCAGCTCCTTTGGGGACTGGAAGGCCACCCCTCCCTTCATAGGCAGGGGGGAAACCCCGGAGGCCCGGGGCAGAAGGCTGCCGTTGGCCACAAAAGCGCACAGCCCCAGCTTAGGCAGGGCCTCCCGGATAAACTGCTGGTCCTCCGCCAAATCCGCTACCTCTTGCAGCCGTTTGGGGTTCAGGTTCTTGTAGAACAAGGACCCTTGGACACAGCGGGGCAGCAGTTCAAAGAGGATTTTTTCCAGTTCCCGGGCGTTGATGGTGCGGCCGTTGGCCGGGAACCCCACCTCCAGCCGCAGCAGCAGGTCTCCGGTTTCCGGGTTCAGGGAGCAGGCAGTCCGTTCCAAAACCTCCTGGCCGCACCGGCTCACCGAGATAAGCCCACTGTGACCGGACCCCTTGGCCTGATGGGAAGCCTGCTGGGCCTGCCGCCCAAACCCACGGGTCAGCTCGTCCTGAAGGGCGATGCGCTGGCAGGGGGTTTGGTAGAGGGACTGGGGAAAGGCCGCTGACTTGCCGCTGACATGAATACTCAGCTTGGAAGGGGCGGCGAAGGGGTCCCCCTGCACATGGTCAATGGACAGGATGTATCCCGGGAACTGATAACTTCCCCGAGTGTCTTTATAGGCTGGATAGCTTTTCCGGTCGATTCGGGTCAGCAGGTTTCTTAAATCTGTGGCTGTCTGCATGTTGATGTTCCTCCTATCAATGGGCCTTTCGCCGGGGGGCGGCAGGCCCGATGTACTTTAAGCTGGAAAAAGCCATCCCCCGCCCCTGGTCAAAGGGGCAGGGGGGCTTGTGTTTTATAAGACGGTTACAGGCCTAAATCTTTCAGCTCCGCCGCCATTTTCAGGTACTCGTCCACCACATCCCAGGTTTGGCCTCCCTTGATGATGGGACGGCGGCGGAAATCCACCTCATCCATATGGGACACCCCACGGCCTCCGGCCCCCTTCCAGACCCCCTTGAAATTGGTCCAGGCGGCGGAGTCAACCGTCACAAGGCCATCGTTGCGCCCTTCCACCAAACTGATGATCAGATTCTGCCACCACATAAACAGGTCGCTGCAAAAGGAACTCATCACACCAGCGTAGCTGCGGTAGAGGACACCGGGAACATCCGGGTTTCGGAGGTTGAAGGTCTTGGCCCAAGAGGTGGTAAACTCAACGCAGGCGGAACAGAAATCCGGGTGCCGGTCCCCAATAAAGCGAAACCAGCCATTGACAAAAATTCCCGCCAGCCGCAAAAGGGGCTGGGGCAGCCGGAAAATCAGGTCCATGGTTTTGGAGCCGTGGTTGGGGGTGGAGATGAGGGTGACCGAGGCCACATAAGGCCCCATGCCAAGGGAGGAAACCAGATAGCGGGCTTCCAGTCCCCCTTTGGAGTGGGCGATGATGTTCACCTTTTGGCAGCCTGTTTGTTCCAGTATCTGCTGTACCCGCTTTTTGAGATGGGCGGCGTTTTCCTCCACCGTGGCCCAGGCATCCTGGCCGCCGAAAAAAATCCGGGCGCCATGGCGCTCCAAGGCTTTTGGGATGCGGCCCCAGTAGCCTAAGCCCTTCCAGTCCCGGAAGCCGGTGCCATGAATGAGGAGAATGGGATAGCGGGTGCAGCAGGTTTGTTCCTCCAAATTGATTCCCTCCATACAATCAGCGGTTGGCTGCCCATCCATAGGATGTATGGGAGCATTATACCATGAACACGAAGTGTAAATGGTATAATTGGCCATGAGGACGGAAGTGGGCACAGCCCACGTATCGTCCTGGCCATGAGATGTATAATAGCCGTTCTGCGGCTATTATACCACGGAGGAAGGGTCTCCATCAACCGGTAGTGGAGAAAAGGGGCCGCTGCTCTTGAAAGAAGGGAGAAAATTCCATATAATTTGTTCAAAGCAAAATCGCTGCGGGATTTTGGGCTGAAGGGAAGCCGGAGGGTGTCCGGTGAAATCAGGAGAGGAGAGAGATGCTTTGCGAAGGTTGGGAAAACTGTTTGGGGTTTTGGTGGTTGTGGGACTGACCAATTTGGACGTGATTCGGCTCACCTCCGGGATGGGATGGCCGGTTTATTGGGCTTTGCTTCTGGGGCTGCTGCTCTGCTTTTTGGGGGTGAATATCGCCCCTGACTGGGAGAAAGGCGCCTTTGCCCGGTTAAAGGTGATGCTGGGCGGGGAGATTCTCATAGAAATTGCCGCCATTTCCTTTACCCTGAACCTGCTTTTGGGCATCTTCTACCTGATGGTTTTGTCCGGGAAAGGGATTATCACATTGACCGTCTGGGGGGTTCTGCTGCATCTTCTGGTCTGGCTTCTTTTGGAGACGGTGCTGATTTGGAATGGTTTCATCCGTATGTACACCTCATCGGTTCAGCTGGGGGTCAAGTGGCGGATTTTGGGGCTGCTGTTCTGGTGGGTGCCGGTGGTAAACTTATTTTTCCTGTGGAAGATATGCAGGATTGTAAAAGAGGAGTACCAATTTGAAACGGAAAAAGAGGAACAGAACCAAATCCGCCGCCTTAACGACACCTGCAAAACCCGTTATCCCATTGTACTGGTCCATGGGGTCTTCTTCCGGGACCGGAAATGCTTCAACTACTGGGGGAGAGTCCCTGGGGAGCTGATTCGGAACGGGGCAGAAATCTTTTATGGGGGACAGCAGTCAGCAGCCAGAACCAAGGACGCGGCAGCGGAACTGCGGGAGACCATTCTGGGGGTGGTGGCCAAGACCGGCTGTGAAAAGGTGAACATCATCGCCCATTCCAAAGGGGGGCTGGAAAGCCGGTACGCCATTAGCTGCCTGGGATTGGCCCCTTATGTGGCTTCCCTGACCACTGTAAATACCCCTCACCAGGGCTGCGCCTTTGTAGATTGGCTGTTGGAGAGGCTGCCTGTGGGATTCTATCACGGCATCGCAGGGCGGTACAACGCCGCCCTGAGAAGGTTGGGGGACACCAACCCTGATTTTAACGCGGCGGTGGAGGACCTGACCTCCCGTTACTGTGCCCAATTCAACCAGGAGACCCCGGATGCTCCAGAGGTGTTCTATCAAAGCGTAGGCTCTAAGATGAAGGGCTGGACCAGCGCCCCTTTCCCATTAAACCTGGCCTACCTGCTGGTGCGCCGCTTTGAGAAGGAGAATGACGGGCTGGTGGGGGTGGACTCCATGAAATGGGGAAGCCGTTTTCGGATGGCCTCCACGCCAGGTCACCGGGGCATTTCCCATGGGGACATGATTGACCTGAACCGTCAGAATATACGGGGCTTTGACGTGCGGGAGTTTTATGTGGAGCTGGTGCGGGAGCTGAAGGAACAGGGATTTTGAAGGATATAAAAAATGGATTCCTGATAATCAGGAATCCAAAAGCAAACAAGAGGCGGAAGGGGGATGGACTTCTCAGGGCTGTTCCTCCCCATCCTCCGCAAACAGATAGTTGAGCATCCGCTGGGGGTTCTCCAAAAAGCTGCGGGTCAGCTGGTAATGAAGGGTCTCCTGGTAGGACACCCGCTGGATGCCCTCGGGGGTGAGCTGAAAGATTTCAGCTCCCGGAAAGGTCAGCAGAATGGGGGAGTGGGTGGCGATAATCAGCTGGGAGTCCTGCTCTAAAAGCCGCTGGAATTCCAGCATCAGGGCCATCTGGCCGGTGGGGGAAAGAGCCGCCTCCGGCTCGTCCAGCAGATACAGCCCCTGCCCTCCAAAGCGGTTCCGGGCCAGGGCCAGGAAGCTCTCCCCGTGGGACTGCTTGTGGAGGGAGGTTCCCCCATAAGAGTCGATGAGGGGCGGCCCGCGGAAGGGTATCTTATTCACCTGGTCAATATAGGAGGCGGCGTTATAAAAGCTTTCCGCCCGGAGGAAAAACCCATCCTTTGGGCGTTTGGTTCCCCGGACTGCTTTCAGGTGCTGGTAAAGCTGGGAATGGCTCTCACAGGTGGAGAAGCTGAAATTCCAGGTGCCGCCCTCCGGATTGAACCCTAGCAGAACCGCCATAGCTTCTATCAAGGTGGATTTTCCCGTGCCGTTTTCCCCCACGAAAAAGGTGATGTTCGATTGAAAGTGTAGCCCTTGGGAAGCCATTAGGCTCCGCACCACCGGAAGTTCCGCCAAATACCCTTCTGGCTGGGAATCCAGCCGGATTTGCCGCAGATAGCGCCCCACCGTTCTCACCCCTCGAAATGTCCGCTGATGCCCAGCTTTTTCATTCGTCTCCACAAGGTAGTGGTGCTGATGCCCAGTTCCTTGGCGGTGAGGGCCCTGCTGCCTCCATTTCGTTCCAGAATCTCGGTGAGCCGCAGGGCTTCCGGGCTTTTATAAACCACCATTCGCTGGTCCCCGCCCGGCTGAAGTTCAGGATACATCTCATCCCACAAATCCTGCACAAATACTTCATCAATGGTGCGGCGGGTGCAGGTCAGCACCATCCGCTCCAAATAGCTGTTGATTTGAACCGCATTCCCATACCAGGGGTATCCCCGGAGCCGCTCCCAGGCCCCATTGGTCAGCACATGATACCGGCGGAAGCTGTCGCAGATTTTTCGGAAGCTTTCCTCCAAAATATCCCCCAGGTCCTCCGGCCGTTCCCGCAGGGGAGGGACGTTGATTTTCAGGCCGGACAGCAGGTAGTAAAGGTCGGTGCGGAAGGTACCTTCTTTCATGGCTGCGTACAGGTCGGTTTCGCTGGTGGCCACAAGTCGGGCATTCACATGGGCGGAATGTTCAAAATCGTGCTGGGTAATCCGATGATACCGCAGCGCCCGGTACAGGCTGTACTGAACCGATGGAATCAGCTTGTCCAGCTCCATCAGGAACAGGGTCCCGTTGTTGGCGGTTCCGAAAGCCCCCAAGTCCATCTCTCCATCTGCCTTTTTTTCTCCGGTGCCGAACAGGGCTTCCATCTGCCGCTGAGGGGACAGGCCGCCGCAGTTTACCTGCACAAAGGGGCCGGTCCGGTTCAGGCTGTTGTTATGGATGCATTGAGCCAACAAATTTCGCTCCAATCCTCGCTCCCCCAGGATTAAAATGGGGTTGGAGGACTGGGAGAAAAGCTGGGCCTGGTGGACAGCCCGTTTCATCAAAGGGGATTTTTGATGCACATTGTCAAAGGTTCTATCAGAGATATTCCCCTGTCCTTTAGCGCCAATCCCGGTGTGGGGGTCCAGCTGGATATTTCGGTGGACCTTATGGCAGCTGAGAACCGCCCCTTCCACCCGTCCGTCCTCAAACCGGATGGGGGACAGGATGGCCACGATGGCCTGATAGTGGATGTGCAGGAAGGAGGAGTAGCTGTTTCCTCCCGACAAAACCTCATCCACCGCTCGCTTGTCCAAGCCGGGAATCAGCTCCTCCAAAGGTTCTCCCACCAGCTCTTTCTGGGAACAGCCCATAATCTCCGCCATAATGTCGTTGACCTTCACCGCTCTTCCTCGCTCATCCAATTGGATATAACCGCTGGTGGAGCTGTTCAAAAGGGCGTCGAACTGGGCGTTGGCCCGCTGGTTCTGCTCGCTGGCGTAGAGGGCGGTTTCCGCCGCCCGGATGGCTTCCCGCAGGGAATCGTCGATAAAATCCAAAAACAGGTTGGTGATGCCTGCCGCCTGAGCCGCTTCCATGGCCTGGTCCCCGCCGATAATCGCCTCTGGACCCCATTGGATGGCTTCCTGATTGGCCTGGGCGTACTCCTCCATACTGGCGTAGGAGAACTGCCGCAGCTCCACCCCAAAGAGCAGATTGCAGCAGCTGATGTCGCACAGCATGTTCTCAGCTGCCACCAAAGCGATTTTGGGCCGGGGGCTGGCGCAGTAGCGCTTTGCCTTCAGCAGCAGGAGCCCGATTTCCTGCACGGTAATGCGCACCTGCACCACCGGGATATTCAGGGCCTGAGAGATGCGCATAGCCTGCAATCCCCTAGCCACAATGACGCTGGCCCCCGCCGCTACCGACGCGGAAGCTTCCTCCACCGCGTCGGCGGTGGAGACGCAGCGGATTTCCTGCACATGAAATCCCTCGTTTTTAACCAGGTCCTGGGCCTGCCGCACCATTTCCTCCCGGGGCAGCAGCATAGCGATATGGCTCATAAGCGAAAAGCCTCCTTAAATCATAGAAAGGGTCTTTGAATGGTGAGAAAACTCCCACCTGAATTTATTTGAAAGATAGCCTGAAATCGTTTCATAAATCTTTCTTCTTGGGCAATACTCTTTCATTTTTTAGGGATGAAAGGTGAGAAGGCCGCCCGGCAGAGAAATTCCGGGCGGCCTCCTTGAAGAAAAGAAAAGAAAGGAAAAGAAATAAGCGATTACTCAGACTGCCAAGCTTCGATGGCTTTTGCCACCCGTATAATGTAGGATAATTCCGGGAATGGGTCAAATCCCAGAGCTTCCATAGAAGGGGCGCTGCGCATGGAAATGGGACGAGCCAGGAATCTGGCCCGGATGAAGATATGCAGGGTATCTCCCTGCAAGGAAAGGGCTACCTTGCCAGGGGTGTAGTTGGACAGTTTTTCCAACTGGGTTTGCAGCTTGGAACTGGGAACCACGTCGGTATTTACCGGGCGGTAAAAGAAGAACAGCTCCTCCAGATTCCGATTGGGAAGGGTTCCCTTTTCATAATGGGGATGTTCCTGATAATATGCCCGCCGCACCAGCGTGGGCACCGCGTCCACATCCATCAGGCGGAAGTCATAGCCGGTATCTTTGGAAAGCTTCACCCGCACCCAGCAGCCGGAATTGAAATGAACCCTTTTACGGCCCTTTTTCACCAGCCGGAAGGTTTCCGCCATGGTGGCGTCGCACAAATCCACCTGAAAACCCTCCAGCTCCCCGCTGATGCCTTCCCGCAGCAGGCAGGTGGCTTTTCCCTCGTCAAAGGGAATCAGGGCGGCTTTTCGCAGTACCTCCGGGGTAAGGGCGCCTCCCGATTCCTCGGTCACATGGTCTGCCCCAATTTTTTGGGCCACGGTGCAGAGGATGTTGTTTTGAATGAAGTCATTCTGGTATTTTTTTTGAAGGCGGCGCAGATAGAGCACCTGATAAAGCACCGCCGCTGCCAGCAGGACAAAGGTTACATATCTGTTGACGAAAGCGAATACCACCGCCGCCGCCAGGATGGGGATGAACAATAAAACCAATCTGCGGTATGCTCTGTATTGGTGTTGCAGCCGTGCAAGGGTTTCTTCCATGTGCGCCTCCATTAAACGTGGCCCTTTCAAATCCTGCGAAACGGTTTTCAAATTTTAGAAAGGACACCAGATTTTTCCTTATATAAAAGGATTCCTTGAAGATACTCTATCGAAAGGTTGTTTTTGTGTAAATTGGCAGATTTAACAAGAAAATGAAACATATTTATGCAAAACGTAGAAACATCTGAACTGCGCAATTTCAAAACATGAAATTGCGGGAAATATGAAATGAATATTTCAAAATTTGAAATAAAACGAAATTAAATATTTCATATGATGAAAAATAAGGCGAAATGAAGAAATTTCAAAAAAGATTTTAGCCTATTTGCCTATGGAAAAGCTGTGTGCGATTTGATATTTTGTAAACACAGTCCGCAAGGCAACGGTTGGATTTGCCTTGCCAAGTTTATGCTTTTGCTAAGCTATATGAAAAGGAGAAAAGACAAATGAGAAAGATTCTGGCATCTATGTTGGCAGCCACAATGGCTTGTTCCGCTCTGGCTGGATGTACTGTTGGCGGAGGCTCTGCCAGCAGCTCCGCTGCTCCTGCGGGGGATACTTCCTCCGCTGCTTCTGAGGGCGCGGCTCCCGCTGCTGAGTCCGGCACCAGCAGCCTGAAGGGCAGCAACGTGCGTGTACTCATCGGTTCTACCTCCACCTCCGGCGACTCCTACATGATCGCTGAGCTGGTAAACCGTTACCTGTCCCAGGAGATGGGCTTCAACGGCAAGGTGGACGCGGTTGGTAACGCTACCGCTCTGGATGAGATTGTCAACGCTAAGGGCGATGGCAAAACCGTTCTGATTTCCCATGACATCACCTTCATGAGCGTTTTGTTCGGCACCGTTGGTGAGCAGTACGCTCTGGAGAACATGACCGTTGGTCCTCGTGTTGGCCAGAACCCTGGCGGCTGCTTCGGCGCTGCTGCTGAGTCCCCCTACGCCAGCCTGGGCGAGGTCACTCAGTACCTGATTGACAACCCCACCGAGACCGTTTCCTTCAACATTGAGTCCGGCGGTACCTCCCACCTGTGCTTCGCTGCTTACTATCTGTGGGTTCAGGAGACCCAGGGCGATGAGGTTGCCAGCCGCATCAAGGCCATCGTAGGCGGCACCACCGCTGAGAAGCTGCAGCGTCTGTGGGACCGCAACGCGGATGTAATCTACGGCGATACCTCCGCTTTTGAGCAGTACACCCAGGAGGGCGTTCAGGCTCAGCTGAAGATGACCATGTTCGATTCCTGCGACACTGTTCCCGGTGTTGAGATCAACTCCATGGCGGATACCGGCATCACCTTTGGCGGCGAGCCCTTCGTGTTCTCCAAGGATTTCTGCATGTACTTCCCCAAGGATATGGATGCCAACGTGCTGGCTGAGTATGAGGCCGCTATGAAGAAGGTTTGCGAGAACGCTGACTTCCAGGCGGATATGGCTAAGCTGTACTACACCGTTCTGACCCCTGATGAGGTTGGTGTTGAGGCTTCCAAGGAGTTTATCTACGCGAAACGTGACCTGTGCAAACAGATCATTGACCAGGCTCCTTCTCTGGATACCCTGACTGCGTAATGCGTTTTATAGCTGATATCCTGTAAGATGCGCTGCCCCTCAAAGGTTGGTGGTTGGTCGATCCCACCCTCTATGTGGGGCAGCGTTTTATGTGGAATAACCCTGAAAGCTGAAAGAAGGAGTGATAACATGATTAAAGTGGTGTACTCCACTCAACATTGGATCATGCCCCAAATCGTTATGGGCGTACTGGTCATCCTGCTGGCCGCTGTCATTATCACTGAAGGCATGGCCCGGGTGAAAAGCGGACAACCTTTTTTGGTAAAGCCAGGCCGTTTCTTTATCCCTGAATATGACAAGCTCAAGTTCTGGGGTACTTTGATTTTGTTTATCGGATATATTTTCACCCTGGACATTCTTGGGTTTACAGTCACCAGCATCATTTTTGTGTTCCTGTTCAACCTGCTGTATACCGGGCTGGAGCGCAAGAAAGTGATTGTCAGCCTGATTATCGCAGTGGTTTCCTCCATCATCCTCAGCGTGATGTTTGGTGTTATCTTCAACATCACCCTGCCCTCCGGCATGTGCAGCGTCACCTTCGCTGACTTCGGATTTACCATTTATTGATGAAAGGCTGGTGGCTTAACGAATGTTTGACATTGGTGTTTTACAAATCTTAGTAACCATACTGGGCGTAGTGGTCGGTATCATCTTCGGTGCCATCCCCGGTATGACCGCCACCATGGCTGTGGCCGTATTTCTTCCCATGACCTACGCTTATGATTTGCATACAGCTTTGTACCTGTTGCTGGGTCTGTATGTAGGTGGTATCACCGGCGGTCTGGTTCCCGCGATTCTGATTAATATTCCTGGAACCCCTTCCTCCATCACCACCACCTTCGATGGCTATCCTATGGCCAAACGGGGCGCTGGTGAGCGGGCGCTGAAGATTGGTATCGTTTCCAGCTTCTTGGGCGGCATGATCTCTCTGGTTGCCCTGTGGCTGTTCACCCCACTTCTGTCTGCTGCCGCTTTGAAGTTTAGCTCGGTGGAGAAGTTCCTGATTATCCTGTTTGCCCTGACCGTCATTGCAGCCCTGTCCAAAGGCCAAATGCTCCGTGGTGTGTTTAACGGATTTTTGGGCGTACTGGTCAGCCTGATGGGCATGTTCAGCGTGAACAACAGCTTCCGTATGGTTCCCAGCTTCCTGCAGTCCAAAATGCAGGAGGGCTTCCAGCTGCTTCCTGTGCTGATTGGTCTGTTCGCCATCGCTCAGATTTTTGAGGAAGCGGAAGAGGGCATGCGCTTCAAAATCGAAAAGGTAAATGATGAGATGGACTCCAAGGAGAAATTCTCCTTCCGTGACTTCAAGGGCCAAGGGGTCAACGTGATCCGTTCCGCCTTTGTTGGAACCTTTATGGGTGTACTTCCTGGTGTAGGTGGTTCCGCCGCCTCCATCCTGGCTTACGCCCAGGCGAAAAACTTCTCCAAACATCCTGAGCTGCTGGGTACCGGTGTCCCCGAGGGAATCGTAGCTTCCGAAACTTCCAACAACGGTTTGACCGGCGGCGCCCTGATTCCTCTGCTGAGCCTGGGTATTCCCGGAGACTCCACTACCGCGGTTTTGATTTCCGCCTTCATGCTTCAGGGTATCCAGGTAGGACCCCTGTTCATTACCCAGAATCCCGAAACCTGGAACACCATTCTGGTAGCCCTGCTGCTGTGCAATATTGTGATGTTCCTGTGCATGTTCTATCCCATCAAATGGATCAGCAAGATCATCTACATCCCCCGTCAGAGACTGTACCCCGTCATTATCATGATCTGTATTGTAGGCGCTTATGCCACCAAGAACGGACGTATCTTCGACGTTTGGACTCTGCTGGCCTTTGGTCTGGTGGGCTACATCTTCGGAAAAATCCACCTGCCCGCTTCCTGCTTCCTCATCGGATTTATTCTCGGTAAGGATTTGGAGAACTACTTTATTCAGTCGGTCAGCGCCTCCAAAGGCAGCCTGATGGTGTTCTTCACCCGTCCCATCGGCTGGGTTATCTGGCTGTTAATTGCGGCTTCCATCGCTTATGCCATCATCGACAACCGGAACACCAAAAAGCGGGAGCAGCAGAAACAAGCCTAATGGTATTCTAAAAAGGAGGGCGTCTATATGAGCCAAACAAAAACCCCTTTGTATATTAAAGTGACCGAAAAAGATAACGTGGCCATCGCGGTTCACGACATCCCCAAGGGGACCGAGGTGATGCCTGGCGTGGTAACCCGTGAGGACATCCCTCAGGCTCATAAGATTGCCCTGGTGGATATCCTCAAGGATGGGGAGATTATCCGGTACGGTGTGGTTCTTGGCTATGCCAAGGACCCCATCCCGGTGGGCAGCTGGATTAACGAGCATATGCTGAACCTGCCGGAGAGCCCAGCTCTGGACAACCTGCCCTTCGGCACCAATGTGGTGCCCATGTCTGAGCTGCCCGACCCGCCCCGGAAAACCTGGATGGGCTACCGGAACAAGACCGGCCCCGCCGGCACCCGGAACCTGCTTGGCATCGTGACCACCGTCCAGTGTGTGGCCGGTGTAGCCAAGGTAGCAGTGGAGCGGATTAAAAAAGAGCTGTTGCCCAAATACCCCAATGTAGATGGGGTTGTGGCGGTGACCCATCCCTATGGCTGCGGCGTGGCTATTAACGCACCTTTGGCCCCCATCCCCATCCGGGCCATCACCAACGTAATCCGTCACCCCAACTTTGGCGGGGAGATTATGGTTCTGGGTCTGGGCTGTGAGAAGCTGACCTATGACCGCATCCTGCCCCCCGAGGACATCACCCCGGAGAACTGCCTGACCATCCAGGACTGCAACGGCCATGACGCTATGATGCAGGCCATTCTGGATATGGCGGAGACCAAGCTGAAGCGCCTGAACCAGCGCCGCCGGGAGGAGCTGCCCCTGAGCGAGCTGGTGATTGGTATGCAGTGCGGCGGAAGTGACGCTTTCAGCGGGCTGACCGCTAACCCCAGCGCTGGCTATGCGGCAGATATGCTGGTCAAAGGCGGCGGTACCGTGATGTTCAGCGAGGTCACCGAGGTTCGTGACGGAGTTCATATGCTGGCGGCCCGCTGCGTGGACGCCCATACCAGAGACCGTCTGGCACAGGAGATGAAGTGGTATGACGATTATCTGGAGGCCGGTGGGGTAGACCGGGACGCCAACCCCACCCCCGGCAACAAGAAGGGCGGCCTTGCCAACATTGTGGAGAAGGCTATGGGCTCCATCGCAAAATCCGGCACCAGCCCCATTGTGGAGGTGCTGAGCCCGGCTGAAAAGCCCACCAAGCACGGCCTGATTTACGCGGCCACCCCCGCCAGCGACATCGTCTGCGGCCCCAGCCAGGTAGCTTCCGGCATTGGGCTTCAGGTGTTCATGACCGGACGGGGCACCCCCTACGGACTGGACATCTGCCCTGTCATCAAGGTTTGCAGCCGCAACGAGATGAAGGACAACTGGTTTGATATGATTGATATTTCCGCTGGTCATGTAGCTACCGGCGAGGCCACCATTCCGGAGGTTGGAACCGAGATTTTCAACTTTATTCTGGATGTGGCCAGCGGCCTGAAAGAGCCTTACAGCGACCAATACGGATTCCATAACGATATGTGCATCTTTAACCCGGCACCTATCACCTGATTGGGCATAAGGCCCCGGGATTTTCCAGTTTTCTTGCGAAAGCGCTGGAAAACCCGGGGCTTTTTCCATTTCTTTTCGGAAAGGCATTTATTTCCAATTAGAAAAAGGCTTTTCTGGAGAGGGAGAATTTATAGAAAAGGAGCAATCACACATGCAGGTAACAACAAAAGGCGGCGTGGTATCTGCCCTGCTGGCCCCAGTGGAACTTCCCAAGATGTTCCGGGCCAGGCAGACCTTTCCGCGCCCGGTGATTCTGCCTGAGGAGATTCCAGAGGTTGTGCGCCAACAGCTCTCCCAGGAGAAATTCCAAGCCAAAATTCGCCCCGGTATGGAAATCGCCATCACCGCGGGCAGCCGCGGTGTGGCAAACGTGGCCATCATCACAAAAGCCATTGTGGATTTTGTGAAGGCCAGGGGAGCGCAGCCGTTTGTGGTACCAGCCATGGGCAGCCATGGAGGGGCTACCGCCGAAGGGCAGCTGGAGGTGCTGGCGGGTTACGGCATCACCCCCGAGACCATGGGATGTCCCATCAAGAGCAGCATGGAAACGGTCTATCTGGGTCAATCTGAGTCCGGCCGGCCGGTTTACATGGACAAGAACGCTTATGAGAGCGACGGAGTGATTGTCTCCTGCCGTCTCAAGCCCCACAACGCCTTCCGGGGCCGGTATGAGAGCGGCCCCTGCAAGATGATGGCGGTGGGCCTGGGCAAACAGAAGGGCGCCGAGAACTGCCACTATGACGGGATGGGGAAAATAGGGGAACATATCCCCTCCATCGCCAAGGTGATTCTGGAGAAAGGCCCCATCCTGCTGGCCATCCCCTGCATTGAGAACGCCTACGACGAAACCTGTAAAATTGAGGCCATTGACGCCAAGGACATCCTGGACCGGGAGCCTCAGCTGCTGGAATACGCCTTTTCCAATATGCCCCGGCTGATTGTGGGGGAGGCGGATGTGCTGGTGGTGGATGAAATCGGCAAGAATTACAGCGGTACCGGGGTAGACCCCAACATTACCGGAACCTTTTCCACCGAGTTCGCCCATGGGGGACTGAAGGTGCAGCGTACCTGCTTCCTGGATTTGAGCGAGGCCTCCCATGGCAACGCTTTGGGGGTGGGGCTGTCCAACGCCATCACCCGGCGGCTGTTTGACAAGATGGACCTGAACGCCATGTACCCCAACTGCATCACCAGTACGGTGCTGGCTTCCGCCCGGATTCCCTGCATCGTGTCCACCGATAAGGAGGCTATCCAGCTGTGCATCCGCACCGCCAATGGGATTGATAAGGGGAATGTGCGGATGGTGCGGATTCCCAACAGCCTCCACATTGGGCAGATTATGCTCAGTGAGGCTTATTACCAGGACGTGAAGGCGGGGAAATACCCCAACCTGGAAGCCCTGGACGAACCCGCTCCCCTGGAATTCGACCAGGAGGACCGGCTGGTAACCCCCATCATCGGGTAAAATCAGGGGACAGGAAGGAAATGTGTTTTGAGCAATTTTATTCAAATGGCGGGCATCCAATCGGTTTTGTTCATTGACATGCTGGTGGGTTACATCTGCCGGAAAACCAATATCATCAAGGGCAGTGCCCGTCAAAGCTTTACTGACTTTGTGATTTATGTCACCCTGCCCTGCATGGTGTTCAACTCCTTTGACATGGACCTGACCGCCGAAACCCTTCGCAGCGGCATGGAGGTCCTCCTCATCGCTGCCGCCCAGGCCATTGCCGCCCTGCTGATTGGCAAGGTGGCCTACCTTTGGTGCCAGCCCAGGGAGCGCTGCATCATGCAGTACGGCACCCTGGTGAGCAATTCCGGCTTTGCGGGCCTGCCGGTGGTGGAGGGGGCTTATGGAGCCCCAGGCCTGTTTTTGGGCAGCCTGTTCATCATCCCCACCCGCATCCTCATGTGGTCGGCGGGAATCAGCCTGTTCACCGACGCCCCTTTGAAGCAGCGTATTAAAAACGTGCTGCTGAATCCGGGCATTATCTCGGTGGAAGCGGGCATCCTGTGGATGCTCAGCGGCCTTGAGATGCCTACCTTCGCCCATAACGCCATCAGCGCTTTCAGCGCAGCTACCACCCCTTTGGCTATGGTGATTGTGGGGATGATTCTGGCAGAGGTGGAGCTGCGGTCGGTCTTTGAGCCGAAAGCCTTTATTCTGGTGGCGGTGCGGCAGCTGGCCCTGCCTCTGGCGGTTTTGGGGGTACTGAAACTTTTGCAGGTGGATGCCCTCACCATGGGGGTCTGCGTAGTGCTGACCGGTATGCCCATCGGCTCCACCACCGCTATCCTGGCGGATAAATATGGAGCTGACGCCAACTTCGCATCCAAATGTGTCTTTATCTCCACCCTCACCAGCCTCATCACCGTTCCTATCCTGACCCTGTTCCTGTAAAATCGTTGTAGGAGGCTCAATATGAAATACGATTACGATGTCATTGTGATTGGCGGCGGCGTGGTAGGAAGCGCCATCGCCCGGGAGCTGACCCGGTATCGCCTGAAAATCGGGGTGCTGGAAAAGGAGTCGGATGTCTGCACCCAGACCAGCGGCCGGAACACTGGAATGCTCCACGCTGGATTTCTGTATAAAACCGGCAGCCTGAAGGCCCAGTGTGCCGTGGAGGGCAACGCTGAGTTTGACCAGGTGGCCAAGGAGCTGGATGTTCCTTTCAAACGCACCGGAAAACTGATTGTAGGCTTTACCCCGGAGCATCGGGAGCGGCTGGAACGGTTTATGGAGCGGGGAAAGGCCAATGGGGTGCCCGGCCTGGAAATCATCGACCGGGCCAGAATGGATGAGATTGACCCCTCCGCGGGAGGCAATTTCGCCATGTACTGCCCCACCAGCGGGATTCTGGACCCCTTCCAATACACCATCGCCCTGGCGGAAAATGCGGTGAAAAACGGGGCAGTTTACCATCTGAACACCGAGGTCACCGGCGCCCAGGCCCTGGAGGGAGGCGCCCACCTGCTCCACACCAACAAGGGTGATTTCACCAGCCGCTGGGTGGTGAACAGCGCTGGCCTCAACAGCGCCAAGGTCAGCGAGATGCTGGGGATTCCCGGATATGTGATTGCCCCCATCAAGGGAGAGTATTTCGTGCTGGACAAGAAGGCGGGCGCTTTCGCCAAAATTCCAGTCTATCCCGCTCCCAACCCCAACAACACCTTTGACACCCACGCCACCCCTACGGTGGACGGGAATGTTCTGGTGGGGCCGGACAGTCTTGAGGTGGATGATTTCACCGATTACAGCGCCACCCAGGCCAGTATGGACGGGCTGATTGAGAGCGGCAGCCGGATGTTCAAGCATATGAAGCGGGAGTATTTCATCCGCAACTTCGCCGGCATCCGTCCCAAGCTCATCGACCCAGTGACCAGAGAGATTCAGGACTTCAAGCTGGAGCTGCGGCCGGAAGTTCCTGGTGTTATCAACCTGGTGGGCATCGAGTCCCCCGGCGTCACCAGCGCCCTGCCTCTGGCCCGGCGGGCGGCAGCCCTGCTGGCCGGTCAGGAAAAACTGGAGCCAAACCCCTCCTTTGACCCCATTCGGAAGGGGATTGTGAAGTTCTCCGAGCAGGACCGGGAGACCCAGGCCAAGCTGATTGCACAGGACCCCAACTATGGGGAGATTGTCTGCCGATGCGAAACGGTGACCCGGGCAGAAATCCTGCAAGCCATCCATAACCCTCTGGGGGTCTGCACGGTGAACGGCATCAAATACCGTACACGGGCTTCCATGGGCCGGTGCCAGGGCGGCTACTGCGAGACCCGCATCACCGCCATGATTCGGGAGGAGCTGAACAAAAAGCCTGAGCAGGTGGAACTGGGCTTTAAAGGCTCCTGGATGTTTACCGGCTTTATGAAAGGAGGCGCCGCCAAATGAGAACAGAGAGACAAGCGGTGATTGTAGGCGGCGGCCCGGCGGGTCTGGCCGCGGCCATTCAGCTTTACCAGCAGGGGGTAAAGGACCTGCTGATTTTGGAGCGGGAGCATTTCCTGGGGGGAATCCTGCGCCAGTGCATCCATGATGGATTCGGCCTGACCCGGTTTGGGGAGACCCTTTCCGGCCCGGAATACGCCCATCGTTTTATCCAGCAGGTAGAAGATTTGGGGATTGAGTTTATCACCGACTGCACCGTTCTGGACATCTCCCATGACCGGGTTGTGACCGCTGTCAGCAAAGCCCACGGGATGATTCAGGTGAAAGCGGGTGCGGTGATTCTGTCCATGGGCTGCCGGGAGCGGACCAGAGGGGCCCTGTCCATCCCCGGAACCCGTCCCTCCGGCGTTTACAACGCTGGGGTGGCTCAAAGCTACATCAACCTGCAAAACATCATGGTAGGAAAAGAAGTTGTGATTTTAGGCTCCGGGGACATCGGTATGATTATGGCCCGGCGGCTCACCCTGGAAGGGGCCCATGTGCAGGGGGTCTTTGAGGTGCAGCCCTATCCCAGCGGCCTGCCCCGGAACATTGAGCAATGCCTGAACGATTATAACATCCCATTGCATCTGAGCCATACGGTGGTGGATATTAAGGGCCGGGAGCGGCTGGAAGGGGTCACCGTGGCCCAATGCGATGAGCAGCTGAAACCCATTCCCGGCACCGAGGAATATTATCCCTGTGACACACTCATCCTATCAGTAGGGCTGATTCCCGAGAACGAGCTGTCCCTGGCCGCCGGCGTGGAGCTGGACCCCCGGACCAAGGGCGCCTATGTGGATGAGTATTACCAAACCAATGTGGAAGGTGTTTTCGCCGCCGGAAATGTGCTTCATGTCCATGACCTGGTGGACTTTGTATCCCTGGAGGCGGAAGCCCTGGGGAACGCCGCTGCCGAATATCTAAAAGTTGGGACCCTGCCCCCTTGTCCCTTGGAAGTAAAGGCGGGCCAGGAGGTTGGCCATGTGATTCCCCAGCGGGTCAGCGGCACCAGAGACTTTACCCTGTCTCTGCGGGTGCGGCACCCCTTGCGGGACTGCGCCGTGGTGGTGCGCCAGAACGGAAAGGAGCTGCTGCGGAAAAAGATGCGCAAAGCTCTGCCCGCTGAGATGATTCAGATGAAGCTGCTTGGGGAGAAGCTCTCCAGCACAGGAGATTTGGAGGTGTGTGTGGAATGAAGCGGACCTTTACCTGCGTTTTATGCCCTAACGGGTGCGACATCGAAGCGGAGCTGGAAAACGGACAGGTGCTGGGGGTGGAGGGAAACCTTTGCCCTAAGGGGAAGGAATATGTGACCCAGGAGGTAGTGGACCCCCGCCGCACCATCGCCACCAGCGTTCCCATTGAGGGGGGCGAGATTCCCCTGGTCAGCGTCCGGGTGACCCAGCCCATTCCCAAAGGCCGGATTTTCGATGTGATGAAGGCTATTAACCAGGTGCGTCTGCAAGCGCCGGTTCATATCGGACAGGTGATTCTTCCCAATGTGCTGGGCCTCGAGAGCGATGTAATCATTACAAAAGAGGTAAAATCTGTCCAGGGTCAATGAAAAATTTACAAACAATTCACAGATGTTTTGAAATCTTATGAAATAATTTGAATGAATTCAGAATTCAATGTGAAATTACGGATGCATTATCTGAAAGAATGGGAAATTGCATGAAATCGAGGCTTGGTTTTTGGACTATTTGCCAATTGAATTGCGCTGGTTCCCCTATATAATGTGGATAGAAAATGTATTTCATTTCACATGGATTCAAAATATTTTAGGAGGTAATGTATTATGAAAATCGGTTTGATTGGTTTGGGCATCATGGGCAAACCCATGGCTAAAAACATGCTGAAAGCCGGCTATGACCTGACTGTCAGCGACCTGAACAAAGCTGCTGTGGACGAGGTTGTGGCTGCTGGCGCAAAATCCGCTTCCAACGAGGAAATCGGTAAGACCTGCGATGTGGTTCTGACCATGCTGCCCAACAGCCCTCAGGTAAAGGCTGTTATGCTGGGTGAGAACGGTGTTGCCAACTACATGAAATCTGGCTCCACCTTTATCGATATGAGCTCCATCAACCCTGTGGCCAGCAAAGAGATTGCTGCTGAGCTGGCTAAGAAGGGCGTTAACATGCTGGACGCTCCTGTTTCCGGCGGTGAGCCCAAGGCTATCGACGGCACCCTGTCCTTCATGGTAGGCGGTGACCAGAAGGTATTCGACGAGTTCAAACCCCTGCTGGAGACCATGGGCGCTTCCGTTGTCCGCTGCGGTGAGGTTGGCGCCGGTAACACCACCAAGCTGGCTAACCAAATCATTGTTGCCTGCAACATCCAGGCTCTGGCCGAGGCTCTGACCCTGGCTCAGAAGGCTGGCGTAGACCCTCAGCTGGTATTCGAGGCCATTCGCGGCGGTCTGGCTGGCTCCACCGTTATGAACGCCAAGGCTCCCATGATGATTGAGGGCAACGACAAGCCTGGCTTCAAGATTGACCTGCACATCAAAGACCTGAACAACGCTCTGGACTGCGCTCATACCGTTGGTGCTCCCCTGCCTATGACCGCTGAGGTTCAGGAGATCTTCCAGTGGCTGCACAACGAGGGCTGCGGCCAGAATGACCACAGCGCCATCGCCAAATACTATGAGCACCTGACCGGCATCAAAATCGGCCGCTAAGCGCAGGATAGAGGAAGGACGGTAGAGAGAAATGGCATTTGTTCCTTACGGCGTCATCCCGCCGATCATTACTCCTTTTCATGAGGACGGTTCGGTAAATTATGAGGCTTTGACCATGATGAGCAAACGTTTGGTGGAGAACGGGGTTCACGGACTGTTCCCACTGGGTACCACTGGTGAGTTCTACGCCGTGAATGATGAGGAGTTTAAAAAGATCCTTGTGACCGTTCGGGAGGCTGTAAAGGGTATGACCACCCGTAAGGGCAAACCCATTCAGCTGTTCGCTGGCTGCAATCACATCACCACCCGTGGTGTTATCCGCCAGATTAAAATGGTGGAGGAAGTAGGCGGTTACGACGCTGTCAGCGTGCTGACCCCCATGTTTGTCAGCCAGACTCAGGACGAGCTGTACACCTACTACAAGACCATTGCTGACAGCACCACCATGCCGGTGATTCTGTATAACAATAAGCCCAAGACCAATGTGACCATCGAGCCTGTCACTGTGGCTCGTTTGGCTAAGGATTGCCCCAACATTGTGGCTGCCAAAGACTCCACCGGTGATATGACCAACGCTGAGGAGTACCTGCGGCTCACCGCTGGTATGCGGGACCACTTCAATGTGCTGATGGGCCGGGATACCTTGATTTTCGCGGCGCTGATGTATGGCGCCACCGGAGCTATTGCTAGCTGCGCCAACGTAGCACCCCGCATTACTGCTGACATCTACGACAAGTGGGAAGATGGAGATTACCAGGGGGCTCTGGCCGCTCAATACCGGCTGGCTCCTCTGCGCATCGCCTGCAACATGGGCACCTTCCCCCAGACCATTAAAGAGGCTCTGGTTATGCAGGGCCTGCCTGTGGGCAAATGTCTGGACCCCATCCAGGAGCTGAACCCTGAGCAGAAAGCGAAACTGCGTCAGGTTCTCACTGAGATGGATCTGCTTTAAGTTTACCCCAACACGCATCCTTATAGGAAGAACCCTCCCCGCGGAAAACGGAGAGGGTTCTTTCCATATTTCATTTTGGCCAATCTATCCAGCTGAAAGGAGAACCGGGCAAAAGGAAGGCCCCTTTTTATGGGCTTCCATTATCCCACCACAGAGGAGGGAGGGTCATTCCAATAAACTTAGGGGCTTAAAATCTGGGGCCTTCAGTCCAATTTCCTAGTGGGGATTGTCTGTTTTGGGAACCCTTTTAAAAATCTTTTTCAGCATACATAAAAAGGGCGCCGCTTTTAGCGGCGCCCTTATCACAATCTCTATTGGGCCAGATTACCGAACCATGCAGGGACGCTTGGGGTCGAACTTCCAGCCGGGGATGAGGTACTGCATGCCGATAGCGTCATCACGGGCACCCAGGCAGTTGTCCAGATAGAGCTGGTGGGCCTTCATGACCTGCTCACGGTCAACCTCGATGCCCAAACCGCCCTTCTTAGGCAGGTCAATGCAGCCATCCACAATCTGCAGAGGCTCTTTGGTCAGGCGCTCCAGGCCCTCCTGCCAAATCCAGTGGGTGTCGATGCCGTTGAGCTTGCCGGGAACAGCAGCGGCGCACTGAACCACCATAGCCAGGGAGATGTCGAAGTGGTTGTTGGAGTGGCAGCCCCACATCAGGCCGAAGTCATTGCACAGCTGACCAACCCGAACGGAACCGTTCATGGTCCAGAAGTGAGGGTCTGCCAGAGGAATATCCACACTGTGCAGAGCGATGCAGTGAGCCATCTGCCGCCAGTCGGTGTCAATCATGTTGGTGGCGGTGGGCATACCGGAAGCCTGACGGAACTCCGCCATAATCTCACGGCCGGAGAAGCCTTCCTCAGCGCCGCAGGGGTCCTCACAGTAGGTAAGTACTTTCTTCAGGTCGGGAGCAAGCTCCAAAGCCTCTTTCAGAGACCAGCCGCCATTGGGGTCCAGGGTGATGCGGGCGTTGGGGAACGCCTCTTTCAGAGCGGTCACCGCCTTGACCTCCTCCTTACCTTCCAGAACGCCGCCCTTCAGCTTGATGTCCTCAAAGCCGTATTTGTCGATAGCGGCTTTGGCCAGAGCTACGATAGCCTCAGGAGTCATGGCCTCCTCATGGCGCAGACGATACCAGTCACAGTCGGAGTCAGGCTCAGAGAAGTAGGGCAGGTCGGTCTTTTTCCGGTCACCCACATAGAACAGGTAGCACAGGAAGCGAACCCGGTCACGCTGTACGCCGTCTCCCATCAGAGCCGCCGCAGGAACGTCCAGATATTTGCCCAGCAGGTCCAGCAGAGGGGCCTCAATGGCGGTTACCACATGAACGCCGGTGCGCAGGTCAAAGGTCTGCTGGCCACGGACATCGTCCTTAATATTTTCGGACAGCCACTTGGAAACCTTCAGTAGGGTGTTTTTGTAGGCGCCGATGCTGGTGCCCTCCACCAAAGGCTTCACATCTTCCAGAGCTTTGGTGATTTTCTGGCCGCCGGGGACCTCGCCAACACCGGTAGCGCCGGTGGAGTCGGTGAGGATAACGATGTTCCGGGTGAAGTAGGGGGCATGGGCACCGGACAGGTTCAGCTCCATGCAGTCCTTACCGGCCACAGGGAATACTTCCATTTTGACAACGGTTGGGGTCATAATGCACACTCCTTATACTGACTAAATTTTTTTAAATCCGTGAGATTTTTCTATGGTATTTATTGTACTCCCTTGTTTCTTTTTTGTCGAACCGTTATATTAAATATATATTATCGTTTTTTCCGATAGCAAAGGAGGGACTTTTCTATATGGATGTTCGATATTTGGAATACATTCTGGAAATCGCCAATCAGCGCAGCATCACCAAGGCCAAAGACCGGCTGTTTATCTCCCAATCCACCCTGAGCCAGTATTTGATACGTCTGGAGCAGGAGCTGGGCACCCCTCTGTTCACCCGGTCGAAAAACGAGCTGATTCCCACCACAGCGGGCCTGCTGTATATCCAAGCCGCCCGCAGCGTGGTGGAAATCCGGCGGAATCTTTACGCCCAGATTGCCGCTTTGCGGGATACCGGCTATATCCGTCTGGCGGTTTCCTCCACCTGGGGGATGGATGTGGCGGCGGATATAGCCCCTGCCTTCCATGAGCGCTTTCCCGGAGTGACCCTGGACATCGCCCAGGAGCGGTTTGTCACCATCCGCCAAAGCTTGCAGGATGGCCGGTTGGATTTGGCCCTCACCGCCTCTACCGGCCCTCTGGCCCTGGAACATGAGCTGCTGCGCCGGGAGGAAATTGTGCTGGCGGTACCCGCCAGCCATCCCGCCGCCAATCGGGGGATTGTGGACAGCGCCGGGTTCAGCTCCTTTTTTGGGCAGGACTGCTTTATCCGCTCCAAGCCCGGAAGCACCATTTTGGAGCTTTCTCAGCCTTGGCTGGAACGGGCAGGGGTTCAGATGCAGGTGGCCTGCGAGGTGAACGACAACCACGCCGCTTTGGCTATGGTGTCCAAAGGGCTGGGAATCGCCTTTGTACCCCGGGCTTATATGGCCCGGTATCCTGAGGCGGCCGCCCTTTCCCTCAGCCCCCGTCTGGAGCGGGACAACCTTTTGGTTTTCCGGCCCAATCTGGAATTAGGCCCCCCTCAGGCTTATCTGCTGGAATTGATTCGGACTCATCCATTGTTCCATGGGGGTTGAATTTATAATAATTGCACAAAAAATTTGATGTTATTTTGTTGTGCTGGTTTGTATCTCACAAAGTTTGACCTTGTTTTTTGACCGACCATCCGATATAATAAAAACAGTCTTAACAAATTCCGCCCCAATGGAAGGGGCTTTATCCAAAAGCAGATAGTTTATAGGGCGTTTCTCTATGGGGAAACGTTCTTTAAAAACAGAGGAGGAACCATTATGGAACAGCAAACTTTTCTGATGGGCTGTGTGGCCGATGATTTTACCGGAGCCAGTGACGCGGCCTCATTTCTGGCAGCCAACGGTGTGAAAACCGTTCTGACCAACGGCATCCCCAACAAGGAGGCCCAGTTTGGGCCGGAGATTCAGGCGGTGGTCATCGCCCTGAAATCCCGCACCCAGGAGACCAGCCAGGCGGTAGCCGATACCCTGGAAGCCATGGACTGGCTGAAATCCCACGGCGCCCAGACCCTTTATTTCAAATACTGTTCCACCTTTGACTCCACCCCCAAAGGGAACATTGGGCCGGTCATCGACGCGGTTCTGGAAAAGTATAATATCCCTTATACAGTGATTTGCCCCTCCCTGCTGGCCAATAAAAGGACGGTGAAGGATGGGATTCTGTATGTGGACCAGGTGCCTCTGGCGGAGAGCCACATGAAAAACCATCCCCTGACCCCCATGTGGGAGAGCGATTTGGTGAAGCTGATGGAGCCCCAGGGGAAATACCCCTGCTTTAAAATCAACTACCAGCTGCTGGAACAGCCGGAGCAGGCAAAGGCCCAGATTGCGGCTTATCAGAAGGAGCATCCCCATTTCTATCTGGCGGTGGATTTCTTCCAGGAGGACCAGGGCCCCAAGATTATGGAGCTGTTCCATGACCTGCCCTTCCTGACAGGCGGTTCTGGACTGCCCGCCGAGTTCGCCAAGTATATGACCCATGGGGCGGAAACCGCTTTGAACCTTTCCGGCAGCCAGCAGGAGACCGCCCGGCTGATGTTCGCCGGAAGCTGTTCGGTGGCCACCCGGGGACAGGTGAAAAACTGGCTGGAAAGCGGCGGCAAGGGCTTTATGGTAAGCCCCTCCAAGCTGGCTTCCGGGGAGCAGAGCGTGGAGAAAATCTGGAAATTTATCCAGGACAACCAGGATTCGGATGTTTTGGTTTACAGTGCCGGCAGCGGCGGCGTGGTGGAGCAGCCTGGGGAAGGGGATGCGGCCCGCTTGGAGCAGACCATGGCGGCTCTGGCCAGAAAGGCAGCGGAAAACGGCTGCACCCGCCTGATTTCCGCCGGAGGAGAGACCTCCGGGGCGGTGACCCAGGCGTTGGGATACACCTCCTTCTACATCGGGGAGAGCGTGGCCCCAGGGGTGCCGGTGATGGTGCCCACCGAGAATACCAAGCTGCGGCTGGTGCTGAAATCCGGTAACTTTGGAGGCCCGGATTTCTTCCTCACCACCCTGGCGTAAAGGAGGCATTGCCATGACCTTACAGGAAAAAATGGAACAGGCCGTATGGGTGGCCCGTTCCATTTATGACCGAGGAAAAACCGCGGGTTCCTCCGCCAATATCAGCTTTCTCCATGAGGGGGAGGTTTATATCAGCGCCAGTGGTACCTGTTTTGGAACCCTGACCCCGGAGCAGTTCGCCCGGGTGACCTTAGAGGACGGGACTCCTAAAACCCAGCTGAAGGCCAGCAAGGAGTTTACCCTCCACCAAATCCTCTACCAAAAGGGCAGCGGGGTGGAAGCGGTGATACATACCCACAGCACCTACGCCACCCTGTGGTCCTGCCTGCCCCATGAGAACCTCCAGGACGTGATCCCCCCCTACACCCCCTATCTGAGGATGAAGCTGGGGCGGGTGGCGCTGACCCCTTATGGGAAGCCAGGGAGCCAGGAGCTGTTTGATGCCTTCCGGGCCAGCGTGTCGGATACCAACGGCTATCTGCTGAAAAACCATGGCCCTATTGTGGGGGCCAAAGAGATGATGGAGGCCTATTTTGCTCTTGAGGAGCTGGAGGAAAGCGCCAAAATCGCCTGGATGCTCCGAAACGAGCCTAACCAGGAGCAGCTGCTGATTCCCTGAATTTAGAAAAAAGCCCGCTGACGTTCAAGCTGACGCCAGCGGGTTTTGTTTTTAGGGCAGGATTCAGGCCCGGCCAGAGAAGGGGAGGGCCACTCCCATCCGTGAGGGGGTTGTAGGAGAGATGGGGTTTCTTGTTGGGGCGGGGGCAGCCTGGGTTGGAGACTGACTGGAAGCCGCCGGCTCAGAAACCGGACGTTCTCCCTCAGAGGAAACTGAGACAGTCTCCGATGAGGCATCTTCCTCCACAGGGGTGGTGGACGGGGCCTGCTGCCCGAACTGTTCCAACTCCTCTTTCAGTTCCTTCCGCAGTTCCTCCAAGGGGTCCTCCTTCTCCTGCTTCTTTGCCTGGAAGGGGTCCTTGGGTTTTTCTGATTCCAGACGGGGAGGCTCTTGCTTGCGGGACTTGCGCTTGCTGTCCTCCTCCCGCTCAGGAAGCCTTTGGTAAGAGGCGGAGCTGACAAACTTGGTGTGTTCATTCATCACGGCGGCCATACGGATTTGCACGCTTTCCATGGTATCCATAATGGTGGCCTGGCCTGCTCCGCTGCTTTGAGCGGCGGAAATTTCCGCTGAGAACTTGGAAACAGCGGAAGCCTTTACCTTCTCCACTTCCTCCTTAGATTTGCATTGGCGCAGCTTGCTGTTATAGGCTTTCCGCTCTTTTTCAGCCTCCACCGCCTTGCGGTAAAGGGCGGGGGCCTTTTTTTTAAGAATCTCCATCTCCTCGGAGGTGAGCCGGATGCCAGCTTTCAGCTTGGCCCGGATGTTTTCAATCACCATGCTGTCGGAAGCCTCTTTCGCCTGCTGGGCCATGCTGAATTTTTCCACCAGATTTTCAGGTTCCAGATAAGGGTTCTGTATCCGGCGGTTGGCCTTCATCTGCATCTGAACCTGTTTGGCATACTGTGTGACATTGTTAATCATCAGCATACTTTGGTTTCCTCCTTTCCGCTGAATGTCATTTACACATATTATCGACACAAATTCCACAAACCCAAGTCACAAACCTTCCAAAATCCAGCTTGCTTTTTGGATAGGAGTATGATACCCTTTTTAAAAATAAAAGGATTTTGGAGGGATTGGAATGGAATTGTCCTTGGCCAGTTTGGACTCAGAGCTTTGGAAGCGTTATTCCAGCGCCTATGGGGACATTTCCCCCGGAATTTCCAAATTGTTGGATGCTTCCTTGGAGGATGGGGAGCGGCGGGAGGTTCTGGAGGAAATTTTTGAGGCGGTTTCCCATCAGATGAGCTTTTATCCAGCCCTTTGGCTGGCTCTGCCCTACCTTGTTCAGGAGCTGGACCGGGAGAAAGAGTTTGAGGAGCAGGTATTTCTCATAGGAGAGATTGGCTGCTGCCTGGTCACCGATTTCCCAGCGAACCGGGAACTGTATCCCGCCCCTGAAAAAGAGGTGGAGGAGGCTTATGCGGGAGCCAAAGAGGTGCTGCGGGAGATGGTCCAGAGCTTTCTCAGAGGCCAGTTGGAAGCCTTGCGGCGGCTGAACCCCTCCGACAAAAATTTTTTCTGCACCGGCGTGCTGGCCATTCTGGGAGACCCAGAGGCGGCCTTCGCCCTGATTTCCTCCGGCTGGGAGGCCTGCTATCTGCTGTGCCCCTCCTGCGGCCAGGTGGAGGAGGAGCTGGAGCTTTCCGACATGAGCCAGCTGGAAAATATCCGCCCCGCCCCTCTGGCGGAGGATTGGGACCAAACCACCTTTCAGGACACCTACCAGTGGTTTGGAGGCTTGCTGAAGCTGTTGGGCGCTGGGGAGGACAGAAGAAGGCTGTCCTACTATTACGGCACCTATACCTGCCCTGAATGTGGAGAACAGGGCTTGGTGATGGATTGGATGAAAGGCTATTTTTCAGAGGGATAACCCCTTCCGGTTACAGAAAAACGCCCCAGGAACCAATTTGGTTCCTGGGGCGTTTTGTATGAGGCTGGGCCTCTTATTTTGTGTAGTTGTCGAAATAACCCTGAATGTAGATGATGGGGGTACCCTTGTCACCGCTGCCGGAGGTCAGGTCGGACAGGGAGCCCAGCAGGTCGGTCAGGCGGCGGGGGGTAGTTCCTTGGGTAGCCATGGTTCCCACCAGGCTGGCAGCCTTCTCATCCTTCTCATGGATGGCCTTTTTGATGGCTTCCCGCAGTTCCTCACCGGAGAGGTCTGCGAAATCGTTGTCAGCCAGATATTTCAGCTTCAGCTCGTTGGGGGTTCCCTCCAGGCCGGCAGTGTAGGCGGGGGAAACCACCGGGTCAGCCAGCTCCCAGATTTTGCCCACAGGGTCTTTGAAAGCGCCGTCGCCGTAAATCATAACCTCTACGTTTTTGCCGGTCTGGTCCAGCATCATCTGGTGAATCCGGTCCACCATCTCCTGGCAGTGGATGGGGAACAGCTTCACCATCTCCTCGGTGGACTTGTTGGAGCCCAGCAGGCCGTATTTGTCGTTATAGCCGCTGCCGTTGATGCTCTTGGTCATAATCTCATCCAGGCAGTAAACCTTCTTGGCACCATTGGCCAGCAGGATACGCTTGGTGCGCTGACGGGTATGGATATCGCAGGCCAGCACGCTGGTGGTATAGCTGAGGATGGCTTTGGGGTTGTTGGCGAAGATAACCTCTACCTCAGCGCCAGCCCCTTTGATAACCTCTTTATAATACTCCACATAGTCCACACCGGTGAACACGTGTTTCTCAAAGCCGAACAGCTCCCGGTATTTTTCCTCGGTGAGCACATCGCTCCAGGGGTTGACCCCCTTCTCGTCCATCTTGTCCAAATCAATGAGATGATTGCCCACCTCATCGGAAGGGTAGCTGAGCATCAGTACGATTTTCTTGCAGCCCTTGGCAATTCCCTTCAGGCAGATGGCGAAACGGTTCCGGCTGAGGATGGGGAACAAAACACCCACTGTATCGTCACCGAATTTCTCCCGCACATCGGCGGCAATATCGTCCACGCTGGCGTAATTTCCCTGGGAACGGGCCACAACCGCCTCGGTTACAGCCAAAACATCCCGGTCACGGATTTCAAAGCCATCAGCGCTTTTGCTGGCGGACAAGACGGAATCCACAACAATCTGGGCCAAATCGTCGCCCTGACGGATGATGGGGGCTCTGATACCACGGGAAACGGTTCCTACCATTCTATCCATACTTCGTATTCCTCCTAAACATTGGATGGGATTGATAAACACAACAACTACTATTATAAACGTTTCCCCGTTGTAGAATCAATGCTTAATATTCATAAAAATCTGAAGAAGGAAGGGCGATTTTCGGTGTAACACAGAAAAAATAGGAAATTTTGTGTGAAAACACCCTCCCCACAGGGGGCAAATTCGGTTAAAATATAATTGATACAATTTTTTGACCAGAAATCAGACCACCGCTGCTTTTGATAAAAAGCGGCGGCGGTTTTCTATACTTTTAAACCGGGTGTTCAATCCAATCCAAACTGCGGCCCACCGCCCGGTTCCAGCCCCGCAGAAGGGTTTCCCGGCGCTGGGAATCCATATGGGGGTCAAAGAGGGTGTCCTCCCGCCAAAGCTGTCGTAGCTGGTTGGGACTGTCCCAAAGCCCAACCCCCAGTCCCGCCAGATAAGCGGCCCCCAAGGCGGTGGTTTCCCGGATGGTGGGACGCACCACCCGTTTTTCTAGGATGTCCGCCTGGAACTGCATCAGAAAAGCGTCCCGGCTGGCGCCTCCATCCACCCGAAGCTCCCGGAGAGGAATCCCAGTGTCCTTTTCCATGGCCTTCACCAGGTCTAAGCTCTGGTAGGCAATGGACTCCTGAGCGGCCCGAATCAGATGCTCCCGCCGGGTCCCCCTGGTTATGCCCACAATGGTTCCCCGGGCGTACATATCCCAGTGGGGCGCTCCCAGGCCGGTAAAGGCGGGCACGATGTAAACCCCGCCGGTATCCGGCACCTTTTGGGCGTAGTATTCCGCGTCCCGGCTCTCCGCGATGAACCGCAGCTCATCCCGCAGCCATTGGATGACAGCGCCCCCTACAAACACGCTGCCCTCCAAAGCGTAGCGGACCTTTCCCCCCAGCCCGATGGCAATGGTGGTCAGCAGACCGTTTTGACTTTGGAAGGGGCGGTCCCCAGTGTTCATCAGCAGGAAGCAGCCGGTGCCATAGGTGTTTTTCGCTTCCCCCTCCTCAAAGCAGCACTGTCCAAATAAAGCGGCCTGCTGGTCTCCCGCAGCCCCGGCGATGGGGACCCTGGCACCGGCCAGCTGGGTGTATCCGTAAATCCCGCTGGAATCCCGGACTTGGGGCAGCATGGAGCGGGGAATGTCCAGCAGTTCCAGCAGTTTTTCGTCCCAGTCCAGGGTGTGAATGTTGAACAGCATGGTCCGGGAAGCGTTGGTGTAGTCGGTGACATGAACAGCCCCGTCGGTCAGCTTCCAAATCAGCCAGCTGTCCACCGTCCCGAATAAAATGTTTCCCTGTCTGGCCTGCTCTCTGGCCCCCTCCACATGGTCCAGAATCCATTTGATTTTGGTGGCGGAGAAATAGGCGTCAGGAATCAGGCCGGTGGCCTGCTGGATATAAGGAGCCATCCCTTGTTTTTTTAGCTCTTCCACCATGTCCGCTGTCCGTCGGCATTGCCACACAATGGCGTTGTAGATGGGGCGGCCGGTGCGCTTGTCCCACAGGATGGTGGTTTCCCGCTGGTTGGTGATGCCGATGGCGGCAATCTCCTCCGGTCCAATACCGCTTTGGGCGATGACCTCGGTCATAACCCCGCATTGGGAAGCGTAAATCTCCATAGGGTCGTGTTCCACCCATCCCTCATGGGGATAGAACTGGGTAAACTCTTTCTGAGCCATCCCCACAATCTTCTGATTCTGGTCAAATAAAATCGCGCGGGAACTGGTGGTCCCTTGATCCAGCGCCATCAAATACGCCGCCATATACAGCCTTCCTTTCAAGCGGCCACAACAGCCGCTTTGTCTATTTTATCATCATACCACAGAAAAGAAGGACAGTCCAACCCTCTGCCGCTGGGCAAAAGAGACAAAAAAACAGGCTTCCTCTTGGTGAGGAAGCCTGGGAAAGGCGAAAACCTTATTCAGCGGATTGGGAGGCGGGAACAGCCAGAGGCTTTTCCGCCAGTACATAAATGCCCAGCTGACGGGTCCGCAGCACGAATACGGACTCTCCGTTCTCATTCTCTCCAGCCTTAAAGGAGGAGGTTACATCCTTCAGCTGACCATCCACCACAGAGTAGATAACCACATCCTCTGGATTCACCTGGAACTCACCATCCTTATCTACAAAGGGATTGTTGATTTCCAGCTTGGCCCGGGAGGTGGAGCTGAGGGTGGGGGTTCCCATAAAGTTGAAGATGTAAGCGTCCTGGTCAGCGAACAGCTGGGTGAAGGGAAGCTGGGCATACCATTTGGTGGACAGCTTGGGATAGTACACCTTGGAGTCATCATCTACGTCCATGGTCAGGGTAGCCAAGGTATCGCTGTCCCCTTCCCAGGTGACAGTGTTCTCCTCGTTCTTGGTGGGCTTGACCACTTGGCCGCCATCTCCGGCAATCAGATCCTGGTCCCCTTCCAGCTTGGTGTTTTTGCTCCAGCCGCTGATTTCCAGGTCAATCTTCATGCCCTTGGGCAGCACATAAATGGAGGGGGCTGTCAGGTCAGAGCAGCTTTCCGCTGGCTCAAAGGAAGC
>CALWZG010000065.1 GCA_944385965.1 uncultured Anaerotruncus sp. | reverse complement strand
GGCACCACCTGCGGCGCGTTTTCGGCCCAATCCTTAAATGCTTCCAACTGCGACATGGCCGAACGGAATGCCCAGTCTTTTTGATACGGCATGAGCTTCCCTGCCTTGAGCGCCGTTGTTACGGCTTCCTCGGCCTTGTACTTATGTGCCTCGAAACGCAGGGAGTTGACTTCCAGCTTGAGCGCAGATTGCCCCTGCAAAAGCGTGGCAATCCGATTTTCGATGTCGGAGAATGGCGCGTCGTCGGGAAGCTGCAACATCCCACGCAGCCCATTGATAAACTCGGCGGGATCATCTGCCCCCAGCTCGCCGGATTCGGGCGGCAGCTTGTCAGTGTCACCTTCGGCACCATCCACTTGCAGCTTAGAAGGGCTTCCGGCTTTCGCTGAGTTGACAATGGCGGTCATGCCGTCAATGGCGGGGGTGTTCGTCAGGGCGGCGGAGTGGAGCAGCAGAGCCTTTCTGTCGCTCTCCCTGACGCTGACCACCGGGGACAGGTAGCGGTACTCTTTGGCCGCGAGGTATTGCGCAGCCTTATCCGTCCACTCCACCAACGCATACACGCCGTCTTGCTTTAGGGTTAAATCTTTAATCCAACCAGCGGCGGGCGCTTGTACGTCCAGCAAGGTCTGATGCTCGTAGTCGATAGGAATATCGACATGATGCGTCTTGAAGTGATTAAGGATGCTGTTGTAGGATTCCGTGTCGATAAGGAAGTCTCCCTTTTGGCTCTTAACAAGGCCCAAAGGGAAGAGTTTGATTTCCCTCGGAGGTGCGGCACGTTCCACATCCAGACTGTTGACAACAGGAATTAGCATGGCATTCTCCATCGGTTAAGCCCCCTCTGTCGTTCCGTCCGAACCATAGGCGAGTTGCCACAGCCCATACCCTGCATTGCAGCGGGCATCCACGCCGTAAACAAACTCCTTCTCCCAGAATACATTGTCATCGTTGGGCCTGTCCTTGGCGACAAGCTGGGGTTTGCGCCTGCTCTGGAAGATGAAGGGCTTCACGGGGCGCTTTGTGCACAGAAGGAACCACTGCTCAGGATTAGCCGCCAGCTCGGGAACAACGAGCAACTCCGCCGTACCCTTGTAGATGTTCGTCTCTTGGTGAATCTCAGTGGCCTCTAAGATGGTACGGGCGATTGCTTCCTTCTGCGGGGACACAACCAGCAAATCCGGCACAATGCGCAACGGCTCGCCCTCATCGTTGACAAGGGTCAGCATTTGGGTACGGGCCGCGCCGTAACTGTCCGGAGTGAGTTTGGCGGTTCCCTTGTTGCTCTGTGCCGTGACCTTTTTTCCCTCATAGCCCAGCGTATGGTTGTCGCTGATAAACGGCTTCCCATCAAAGCACAATTCGGTGAAAGCCTTAGGAAAGAGTCCAAACACCAGCTTGTCTGGATGAAGGCGCGCGCTGTAAGCAAGGTCTTGGAACATGGGTTTAAATACGCCGATACGGTCATCCTCGACATCGTTGCGCGGCACGGAAACGGTCAGTTCAAAATCCTTGTTGCGAATGGTGTAGCCATAGGCGGCGAGGTTCTTGATCTGGCGGTCTCCGATCCACTCTCTCATGCTGGGGACGGCACCCAGCCAAGCGTAGGTTTCATCCCGGGTGTCGGACGGGACTTCCATCGCTACCTTGGTATACTGCGGCTCGGTCTCGGAAAAAGCCTTGTTAAACACTGTGTTAAAGGCACTGAACGCCTCGCGGATTGATGTTTGAGTTATAATCATAGTTTTGTTTCCTCCTGACTATTGTCAATTATCAGTTGGCGCACCCAACGCTCGGATACGCCGTATTTGATTGCTAACTCTTTGCTGTTGTAGCCGTTGTACTCTTCCAAGATTCTTCTGTCCCGGATCGGCTTGAGAATGGATTCCTTCTTGGGGATATATGTGACGGCGCCGCCAAGCATCTCGGTAATGATTAAAAAGCTCCCCACCCCGACAGCTTCGGCAATGCTACGATACGGCCCTTCCGGAATCATTTCTAAGGTAAGCTCTTCTTCAAGCGGCCTATCCACTATGCACGCCCCCTTTATCAACTATTTTGAGATAACGCCTGAATCAACGTCGATTTTCTCCTTTGCCTCGGACAGCACTTGACGAAGCTGTTTGGAGAGCGTCGGGTCGTGCTTGATGGCGTCCAGCAGTTGGCGTTCCATTTCTTCAAATGCAATATCAACCTTGCGGCGCATCTCAAAATCAGCCCGTTTCACGCTGCTCTCGGTTCGGGCGATTTGCAAAAAGAGGCGGCTCGCCTGTTCGATAGGGAGCTCGTTAAACTCGTCCTCGGCGCTAGACAGCCGCTGCAAGAGCCCGCTTTTCAAAATTGCTGTGGTCACTTTCACCGTGTCAATATCGGGATTTTCGCCTATAAAATCTACGATGAATTTTGTCTTTTCGAGGTCTTTCGCCACACGATCCGCCGTCTCATAGATGCGGAAGGCATAGCGGGAGATTGACGAAAGGCTGACCTTCGTGCTATGCTGTGTCTCAAGCCAGTGCTGAATGTCACGATAGCTCATGTTGTCCTTTGTCAGCATTTCGTTGACCTGATCCAAAACCTCTTTTGGTAACTGGTACATTCGTGAATCAGAGCGCGGCTTACGCGGTTTATCGGCCATTACAGATCAATCCCCGCTTCATCATCGCCGCCGTTCTCAATGAACCGAATCCCCTTGGTGGTCAGACGGGCCACGCCGTCACGCTCATAGGCTGTGTAGGGCGTGATGCGTACATCGGTGAACTCAATCAGCCCCATATCGGTAAGATACTTGAGCGGCTCCCAAATGTCAGGATCGGAGACCAGACCGTCTTTCATCAGGTCGTTGGAGATGCGCCGAACCATAAGGCTATGCTGGCGGCCCTTGACCAGCATCCGCAAAATGTATCCCCGGATTGTCGCGTTGGCGCGTCCGGCTTCTTCAAATTTTGTCATGTTCCTATTACCCTTTCGTGAGTTCAATATTTCAAGCTGTGCTGTTTGAAATAGCGCTATTTCGAGGTAAGCGTACTGTTATTTCCACATAAAAGCAACCCCTAAGGCCACCTGTAAAGGGCGGTTTTAGGGGTTTTCACGTTTTGTTTATCCTATTTTCACGTATTGCAGGTAACATGACATCAAAATAAGCGCAACCGATGCGACCAGCATTAGTGCGGCTTTTTCGACAAAGCTGCCCCTTTTCGCTATACTAAGAGCAAAAAGGAGACATCTAAAATGGATGCAAAGCGGGAACTGCAGAATAAAATTAAAGAGTTGTTTGGGTGCGGGGAAGGCATACTGAAGGAACTATTGGATGGCAACTGCATCACTAAGGAGCCAGTGCGGGAACGAAGCAACCTGAAAAAGCGAATCTCCTCATTCTTGACTGCCAAAAAGATCGATGGTCTCTCTCCTAAGACCCTGAAAAATTATCAGGAGATGCTGGGCGCATTTGCCGTTCAGGTAGACAAGCATGTGACGAAGATCACCACAGATGATATCCGGGCATACATTGGTTATCTATCTGGCAGGGGGCTAAAGGATAGCAGCATCCAGACACATATCAACACTTTGCGTTCTTTTTTTGCTTGGTTAGACATGGAGGACATCATCAAGCGCAACCCCATGCGGAAGATCAAGTCTCTCAAAATCGACCGCATAAAGGCCCGCCGCCCGCTGAGCCCGGAGGAACTGGAACAGCTGCGGGACGGATGCCATACCTACAAGGAGAAGGCGTTGGTGGAGTTCTTAGTTTCTTCCGGCTGCCGTTTGAGTGAGGTGACTGGTATCCGAGTCAACCAAGTGGATTGGCAGACCCGTAGCGTGGTGGTACTTGGAAAAGGCCACAAGGAGCGGATAGTGTACTTTTCCGTTCGGGCGAAGCTGATGCTTCAAGAGTATCTCACTGGCCGAAAAGGTGGAGAGGCGCTTTTTGCAAGTTCCCGGACACCTTATGAACCCATGTCTCCCAGGGCGATTGAGAAGGCCCTGCAAAAGATAGGGGATCGGGCCGGAGAAGCTCGCCGCATTCATCCTCACCTGATGCGTCACACCTTTGCTACCAATGCACTGCATGGAGGAATGGATCTTACGGTGATCCAGCATCTGCTGGGGCATACAGATCCCAAAACGACTCTTATCTATGCAGAACTGAGGCTGGATGCTATTAAATATGCTTATGAGCGGGTGATAGCTTAAAATTTGATAATTTATTTGTTTGAACTCGGCACTTTTAAGTGGCGAGTATTTTGTTATGCCCCAAATGAGGTGATACCAATACTTTAAAAATTATTTTGTAGAGAGCAGATCCAGGATCAAGAGGAAAAATAATTATTAAATGTGTTACAGTTATCTAATCCAAAAAGTGGGTCAAATTACGCTTTCAGCTTGCCGATAGCCCTATCAATGTGATATAATATTGTCAGATAAATCACTCCTTTTTTGATTATAAGCAGGATACTATGGCAGTAACTTTATTTGAATGGAGGATTTCCGGCAAGGATTTTGTGTGATAATGAAGTGACTATTCACCAAAGGAGCATGAAATAGATGGACTTTTATAAGCTAACCCAACAAATGTGGCAAACTTATTTTGCGGATGTTGACGAAGATGGCCGTCATCCCATCCAGAAGTGGATTGATCCCACCTGTACGATTATTGGAACGGGAAAGCACGAAATCTATAAAACAGCACAAGCGTTTGAAAAAGCTATGTATGAAGAATTCTTAGAGCACAACAACATCCAGTTTCAATTTCGTGATTTCTGGTGTGAGCCGGTACAGTTGTCGGAAGAGCTCTGTTTGGTGTATGGAGAAATCTATATTTATTGGGAAGATGAAGACAAGGAAGTTACCATTGATATGGATAGCCGCTTCACGATGCTGTATCAGCGTGGGGAGGATGGATGGAAAATCATTCATATTCATCACTCTCTGCCCAATCTTGAGCAGGCTGACGGGGAATATTATCCAAAAACACTTTTGAACCAGTACAATGAAAAACTGGAAAAAATGAAATATCTCCAAACATTAGCCGAAAGGGATGGATTGACCGGTTTAATAAACTATCGCACCTTCCAAGAACGCTATAAGTATTATGTGGATACAAACCCATTTTGCTGGCTGTTTATCATTGATGTAGATAAGTTCAAAGAGGTCAATGATACATTTGGTCATATGTTAGGAAATCATGTGCTGAAAAAAATAGCCTCAACATTAAAAAATATAGTTCGTTCATCTGATATTGTATGCCGGATGGGCGGGGATGAATTTATTCTTCTTTGCAGCGGATTTGAAACAGAAGAGAAAGCAGATGCTTTTGTACAAACAATCAAAAACACAATGCGGGACGCAGGAAAAGGAGAAAAGGTTTGGGCAAGTATTTCTGTTGGAAAGACAAATGTCACCGCTGATGACAGATTGGAAGAAGTGATTGGAGCCGCAGATACTGCTCTTTACCTGGACAAGCAAAACCGTTGTTAACGGTTATCCGAATGTATTTCATCAAGGGATGGACATACATAGATGAAAAACTGATTTGAAGGAATCCAGAAGAATATTTGTGTGCAACAGGAATATGCATGGGGGATACCCTGCTGAGCGATTGGAAGATGGCTGAAGGGTTTGTTTTATATGCCCTGTTGCCAGTGGATATACAATGGCTGTATAGCTGTTAAAAGAGAGGAACTGTGTTGCAGTGAAACGAACGAAACAGTTGGGATGGATAATATTCATCATATATATGATGATAATATCTGTGATTCCCACAGCACAAGCTGCTTCGAAAATGAATAAGGTGATTCGTGTGGGATTTCCCATCCAGCAGGGGATTTCCTATGTGGATGAGCATGGAAATTATGCTGGGTACATGGTAGATTACCTGGAACATCTCAGTTTATACACCAACTGGGATTATGAGTATGTAACTGCCGAGGGGGACACCAACACACAAATTACCACCCTGATGGACATGCTGATGCGCGGAGAGATTGACATGATGGGGACCATGAACTATGACCCAACCTTCGCGGAATACTTTCTCTATCCCAGTTACAGCTATGGAACCGCGTATACCTCCTTGACCGTTCTTGAAGACTCCCCTCAATGGGCAGAGGAAGATTTTTCTTCCTGGGACGGGATAAGAGTTGCTTCTGCTCCCAAATTGTCTCAGCGCATGGAGGAGCTGGCGCAGTATGCGCAGCTTAATCATTTTACTTATGAAGTAATAGAGTTTCCATCTATTGCAGAAGCCCTTCAAGCTGTACGGAAGGGCAAAGCGGATGCCATCATACAGGTTGATATGGCAATTGTGGATCATTTCCGCACCATAGCGCGTTTTTCTCCTTCGCCCTACTACTTTGCCCTGTATAAGGGGAATCAGTCCCTCCTTCAGCCCCTTAATAATGCTATGTATCAGATCAGCAAAGCATATCCTTATTTGCAAACCGAGCTATATGATGAATATTTCCACTCTGGCGGCCGGTTTGTCATGTCCAGGAAAAACAAACAGTATATTCAAGGGCTGGGCACCCTGAAGGTTGCTTTCTGTGATGGAAACGCGCCGCTGCAATATGTCCAGGATGGGGAAGTGCGGGGGATGGCTGCCAGCTATTTTGCTGCTCTTGCAGAGGCAATGGGGCTGCAATATGAGCCGGTCATTATACAGTCCTGCGCGGACGGTATTGAGCGCATCCAACGGGGCGAGGTGGATCTGATTGCCTGCGCCGCCAGTACATCAAGCTATATCACGGTGGATGGCATCCAATTCACCTTCCCATACTTCAGCGGAAGCAGCATGCTTGTGTCAGGGCCCTCCATAACCGACCTTGCCGATTATGATACCCAGCGTTTTTATGCAAACACCCAAGCTGTCTTTAACGACCTGAAGTCCAGCCAAATGGGCTGCGCCCGTCTGGATACATATTCTATCAATTATTACCTCCAAAAGCAGGGCCTTTATGATAACCTGTCAATCGACTGGTCCAGTGAAAAGAATATATCCTACTGCATTGGAATCGCCAGCCATGTTTCGGGGAATTTGCTGCCTATTTTAAACCGGTATATTCGTTCTGTCTCTAATGTGGAGAGCCAGAGCATGTTTTATCAGGCGATGGCCGCGGAAGTTCACTATACTCCGGCGGAGTGGCTGTATGTACATCGTTTTCACTTATTGGCGGCGTTGGCTGTTATGACGTTGAGCCTTTTCCTGTACTTCCTGTACCATAGCAGCAAGAAGGTTCGCCAGGAGGCGACCCGTGCCCAGGAAAAATTGGACCAGCTGTCCCGATATGATAAGCTGACCGGTGCATACAACAGCGGTGAGTTCCATTCGCTGTTTGTTCAGGCCTGTGATCAAAAGATACCGCTCATGCTGGTGGCTCTGAATCTGAGGAACTTTAAGTATATCAATGAGACTTATGGCCTTTCTACCGCGAATCAGTTCCTGTGCCAGATTAAGCATTGTCTGGATATGATTCAGCGTCCAGGAGAATTCTTCTGTCGGCAGTCAGCGGATATATTCTATCTTGCCCTGCGGGAAACCCAGGTCGAACCAGCTATGAAACGTATTCAAACCCTTTTGGATCTTATCCAGAAGGAGGCATCCAAGATATTGGGAGACTATACGGTTTCTGTATATTGCGGATGCGTATTGACAGCAGAAGCCCCCGAGCCATTCTCAGCTACCGCCAAGCACAGCTACATGATGGCGGCTTTGGCTCAGGGGAAAAAGGACAAAAAACAGTCTATCTGCGTCTATGACGAAGCACTCCACAATGCTGAGCAGATACGCCTTTATGTGGAAAGCCGCATGCAGCAGGCTTTGGAGCAGGAGGAGTTCCAGATGTATCTGCAACCGAAAATGGATCTCAATACCGGCCTGCTCATAGGCGCTGAAGCCTTGGTGCGCTGGCAGACCAAGGATAAGGGGCTGATTTTTCCAAATCAGTTTATTCCCCTGTTTGAGGAAAATGGATTCTGTGTGCAGCTGGACCTTTATATGGTAGAGCAGGTTTGCAGGCAATTGCGCCAATGGATGGATGAAGGAATGTTGCCCATCAATATTTCTGTCAATCAAACCCGCCTGCTATTTACCAGTGAGGATTATGTGGACAAACTGCTGGCCATTACAAAAAAATATAATATTTCTCCCCAGTATATTACCCTGGAAATTTTGGAAAATCTGGTTTTGGAACATGTTGACCAGGTCAATGCCTGTATTGATCAGCTGCGGGCTGCGGGGTTCCGCATCTCGATGGACGACTTTGGCAGCGGCTACTCATCCCTGAACACTTTGGGATGTCTAAAGATTGACGAGTTAAAACTGGATCGGCTATTTTTGATGGGGGTAGCTAAGGATACAGAGGGTACCCAGCGGAAAATTGTGGCCTGTATCCTGGAGCTGGCCAAACAGTTGAATATCAGTACTGTGGCGGAGGGAATCGAAACACAGGAAAACGAGCAGATGATGTCCCAGCTGTGCTGCAATCATGGGCAAGGGTACTATTACAGCCGGCCGTTGACCACAGTGGATTTTGAACGGGATTTCCTGATGCCTTACGTTAAGTATATGACTTCTAACTCCCATTCTGTAAATTAAGATATAACAGGAGATAAAGAAACAGCATGGTCTTTCCAGACCATGCTGTTTCTTTATCTTGGGGAAAAGTCATTTGAAAGACATTAAGATTCCCGCAGGGGACCTTCAATTCTTGTTCCAACAGACGGTCCACACCGGCGAACGCCAGAGAAATGCATCCTAGAATCAGCGTGTCTGCATGGTCCTGCTCAACACATAACCGGGCCTGTTCCAGAACCCGATTTTGCAGCTTTCCTCTTGGGTGTAGCCGTGCTTCACCAGCCAGCGCAGGATGTTCCAGGAGGCCTCGGTGGTATTTTCCAGGTAGGTGACATAGGGCACCTCCTGATAGTCCAGAGCATGCTTGGAGGTATCCCCAGTGGACAAGGCGGCGGCAAAAGCGTGATGCAGAGCCACATGGTCCCCATACAGGCAGTCCGGCCCAAAGGTCACATGGTCAATTCCCACCAGATTCTTTACATACTCAAAATGCTCCATCACGCTGTCGATGTCGTGGGTCATGTTGGTCTGGCTCATGGTGGTGTGAGGAGCGGACTCGATGGCAACTACGCCGCCCTTCTTGGCGATGGCCTGAATCAGCTCATCGCTGGCCATGCGCTTGATGTTCCAAACCCCCTTAGCGCCTACATGGCTGGCGATGATGGGTTTTTTGCTGTGCATGACAGCGTCATAAGCGGTTTTCTGTCCACAGTGTGAAACATCCAGCAGCATGCCTACCTGGTTCATTCTTTCCACGCAGGCTTTTCCGAATTTTGTCAGCCCTCCGTCACAGTCCTCCTTTAAGCCGGAGCCCAGAGCGTTGCTCTCGGAGTAGGTAACGCCCAGCAAACGAACGCCCAAACCGTAGAGAATGTCAATGCGGTCAACCTCCAAGAATTCCAGGGTGGATTCATAGATGCCGATTTGATGCCGCAGATGGGCCGCTGATACGCCATCATAGCGCTTAATCAGCTCCACCACCTGACACAGTTCATCCAGGTCGGCGTACCGGCTGGGCACATAATCCAGACCAAAGGAAATTCCGAACATGCCCTGTTCCATATTATGCCGGATAATCCGCTCGATTTGAGCCTGTTCCAAAGAATCAGGCTTTCTGGGCCAAGCCCCATGCATCACATATTGGCGGATGCTTCCATGTCCCAGCAGGGTGACAAAGTTGCAGTTGGTGCCAACCTGTTCCACAGCCTGAGCATATCCCTCAAAGTCGTACCAGTCCGGCCAGATTTTCATGTAACGGTCATATTGCTTCAGGCTGATAAGGCCATTGCCCAAATAGTAGTCCAGCTGGTCCTTTTTATGTCCAGGAACAATGGAGTGGCTGCAATTTCCATTGATTAGGGTGGTCACACCCTCCTTCAAATAGAAATCATAGCTGCCATCATCGAAGCAAACCCATTCCTCATGCACATGGGGGTCTATCAGGCCAGGAATCACATATTTGCCCGCCGCGTCGTATACCTCTTTGGCGGGGTCCTGAATGTTGAGAGCAATCCGTACAACCTTGTCTCCCTGGACAGCTACATCCGCTTTTTGAGCGGGACGCCCGCTGCCGTCAATGACCAAACCATTGCGAATCAAAAAATCATACATCTTCCATTCCTCCTTTGCGTAATTATCGGCCCTTGGGATTCAGGGTATCGTTCAGGGCAGTGCCGAACAGGTTGAAGCACACCACATACACAACAATGCACAAGCTGGGCATCAGCCACCACCACCAGGGGTTGGGGCTGGTGATAACAGCGTTGGCACTCCAGGCCCGTTTCAGGATGGTTCCCCAGCTCCAGGTGGTGGGGTCTCCCAGACCCAAAAAGCTGAGGCTGGCTTCCGAAAGAACGGCGGAAGCCATTACCAGTGTCAGGTTAACGAACACAGGACCAGAGGCGTTAATCAGCACATGCTTAAACAAAATGCTGGTTTTGCTGATACCCAGGCAGCTGGCCGCCTCGATGTACTGCATCTCCTTGATTTTCAGGGTGCTGTTTTTAGCCACCCTGGCCAGAGAAGGCCAGGAGAACAAGCCCAAAATAAGAGCCACATTGGTGATGTTGGACCCCATAATAGCGGCCATGATGATGGTGAGAGGCAGCATGGGGATGGTGAGGAAAATATCCACCACAGCGTCAATCACATCGCTGAGGGCGTTGCGCACATAGCCGCAGATAAGGCCCAGAGGCAAGCCGATGGCAGCAGCCACCAGCAGCGCCAAAATCGAAACATAAAGGGAGGTTCTGGCGCCCCAGACCAGCTGGGCGAAAATATCCAGCCCTAAGCTGTCGGTTCCCAGCCAGTGGGCCGCGGAGGGGCCCTGAAGGATGTCTGTGGTGTAGCCTTCCGGCTTGGGAATCAGCAGGGGACCAATCAAACCGATGAACACAATGAGCAGCACACCGCAGAGACCAATCACACCGTTCCGGTTGTGGAGAAAATAATAAAGTCCGCTTTTTCTTTTCTTCATGGTTATTTCCCTCCTATGGTGGGCTTGGTCAAGGCCAGAATGGTGCGGGCCAGGGTGGACTTGCCGCTGCCGGACTCTCCCACGATTCCCAGCGCTTTTCCAGACACTACCTGAAAAGATACACGGTCCAGCAGGTTAAATACCTGTCCGTCGTCATCTTTAAATCCCATGCTGTAGTTCTTGAACTCCACGACCGCTGCCATGTTCTCATCTCCTAATTTTATAGTGACTTTAACTTATACAGAGTATATATTGTAACTTTTTTCGCTTTTTTTATAAACTTTTTCAATATCTTTAGCGATTTCCACCAATAAAGCAGGTGAAAAACAAAATGGGAAGCCCGAGACCAATTCAGGCCACCCAACAAAATCTACAACATATATAAAAAATGTTCCCAGATATTTTTGTGTGATGCCACATAAAACAGGGGCAAGCCCAAGCAGCAGTAAAAGAGAGAGGCCAGCAGCAACGCCAAAAAGGTCTGCTGTTGACCTCTCTTAGATTTTTTCACAAAATCGCTGTCTAAATTTTGTCGAAGCTGGGAGGCTGGCTTTTCGGCGTAAAATACGGCGAAGTTTCATCCAGCTTAACGGAAATAATGCAGAACCCCATCCGCCACCGCGTTGGCGTACAGATGCATCCCATACTCGCTGGCGATGTTCTCATATTCCACTGGATTGGTCAGGAAACCAGACTCCAGCAGGATAGCGGGATAAAGGGTATTCATGGTGACACGATACCAGGATTGCTGGGTAAACCGGAGGGTACGGCCGGTATCCTCGGATAAGCTGGCGCCTACCTGCTCCGCCAGACGCTGGGATTGGCTGTTGTAGTAGTAAACCTCAATGCCGGAAACAGTATTGGCATCGGTGCTTGTTCCGATGGAGTTGTGGTGGCAGGAGATAAACAGGTCAGCGTCCTTCTCCTCAGCGAAGGCCATCCGGTCGTTCATGCTCATGGTAGAGTCCTCCTGGGTGAGGTAAACCTCAGCCCCCATAGCGGTCAAACGGTTTTCCAGAGCTTTTGCGTCAGCAAGGTTCAGGGTTTTCTCCCAGGGCCCCTCGTTATAAGGCACACCAGCAGCCCCAGGGTCATCTCCGCCATGGCCGGGGTCCACCACAATGGTGATTCCCTCCAAAGGCTTCCCAGTATCCAGCTTCAGGGCGGGCCGCTGCTTGAGATAAATAATGGTGTCGTTGTCCTGGAAACGCACATCCCATCCCAAAAGGTCGGTGGTTTCCTTCAGCTGGAAGGTCAGGGTCAGGCTGTTGTCCTCTCCCTCCTCCATTTGGATGCTGTCACATAATTGGCTTTCCAGGGAGGAAGTGCTGAGGTATTCTATGCCGCTCATGTTGTACAGGGTCACCGAAACGGTTCCATCCTCCATGAAGCCGGAGAAAGCGGGCCGGAGAGAACCTCGAATCACCAGTTCTTCCCCTTTGTTTCCCTCACGGAGAATCATCCCGGTGGCCTCGTTTTGAGCGGTTACCTCACCCTCCAGAATTTCCACATTCTGTTTGAGTACATAGCCGCCATTGCCCAGCTTATAATAGCCGCCGGTATTTTCGGTGATATAGTCCACACAGCCATCTTTCAGAAGGGTGGAATAGACTCCATCATCCTGCCCGTTTTTGCTGATGGGGGTCATGTAACCAACCATTTTTACCACCGGCACAATACCCTTTCCAGCCACGTAGACCTCACCGGCGCTTTCCTGGGTAGAAGCGTAGCCATTGTAGCTGAGTTGGTAGGTCACCTTGCCTACATTGTCCACCCGGCCGGGTGTGGTCAGGGAGGAGGCGTCCAAAGTGGTTTGGTAGGTCACCGGGGTGCCTTCCTGGGCGGTGGAAACCGGTTTCAGCTCCGCTGAGAGGCTGCCGATTTTGGCGGTCACCTTGCCGCCATAGGGGGCAGTACAGGAAAGCTTCAGCTTCTCGCCGCTGAGTACCGCTTCCGAGTAGGAAGGATAAGCCGAGGAGGGAATGATGGCGCTGATGGAACTTGCCCCCTCAGAAGGCTCTGGCCGGGTAATAACCGCTGTGGTAGTAGAGCCATCCGGCTGAGAGAAGGTGTAAGTATTCTGGCCGTAATCCACCGCCACCAAAGCGCCCCAAAGTCCGGTTTCGGTGTTTCGCTCCAATTCCTTGCCTTTATAAAGGATTGGCTGGCTGGGGTCAGAGGTACCTGTCACAAAATAGGCGGAGGTGTCCGAGGAAACGGTCAATGTTTCGGTGGGGCGGGTCACCTCCAGAATTTGAGGCCAATCCATTTCAGGGAGCTGGGCTGACTGCTGGCGGAAGGTGGAAGCCAGCAAGGAAGCGGCCAGACGGTTTTTGGAGTTGAGGGAACCGTAGCTGCTGATAACCGAACCGGAAGCCCCATATTGATTTTCGTAGTAGATGCTGTTATCCGCCTCATGGGTAAAGATGTTGTCATCGCTGACCTGATGCAGAGGATAGTAGGGCAGCCCCAACCCCTGCCAGGCGGACAGACTGGCGGAGAGCAAATCCGGGTCAGGCTGGGCGCCGTTGTCATAGGAAGGAACCACAAAATCCAAAGTACCGGAAGCGGCTGGCTGGGAAACCAGGTCTAATCCATCCGGGTTGGTTAAAGCGTCCCCGCTGGTGATAACCCCCAAACGCTGCCCATCCTGAGCCAGCTGGCTTTTGGCCTGGGGGAAAAGGGCTTCCATGGCGGAAATTTGTTGATTGGTAGGGGTTGGGTTTTCCTCAAAGCGGTGGAAAACAATGCCCCCCAGGTCATAGTTGGAGGTAAGCTCCTGACAGACTTCCCCTAAAAATTCCAGGGACTGGGTTTGGGAAAGGTCCAGGAATCCGTCAGAAAACCAATCGGGATGTTCCTGAGCGATGGAGCCATTGGCGCCGCTTAAAGGGGCCACCAGGGCGTAAACCTGAATCCCATAGGTTTTGGCTTCATCCACAAGATAGCCCAGAGGGTCGAAGAAGGTGAAAAGCCCCTCGCCGCCGGTCCAGACCGAGCTGGAAGGCAGGAGCTTCGAGCGGTATAAGGCGTCCATCTGAGGGACAGCCTCAAAAAAGATGGCGTTATAACCGTAAGTATTGGCGAAGGAGGCCAGTTCTTCCAGCTGCTCCTTCAGTTCTTTGGCGGGCATATCCGGCTGAATGGGAAAATCGGTGTTCCCTTGGGTGTAAACCGTAAGTGCCCGCATAGGCTCCTCCAATTGGGGGATTCCTTCCGGCACATTCCGGCGCTGTATGCTGCCGCTGAGCAGGTCGCTGGCCAGAAGGACCGTTCCGCAGGTCACCAGGGCGATGGTCAGTCCCAGAGCCAGTGTTCTCAGCAAGGGGCGTCTGGACTTTCTGCGGGAAGATGGTCGTTGATTCATGGGGGTCAGACCTCCTTATAATTGAAAATCGGATGGGTCATATTGGGGCAGAGCGGGAGGGCGTTTGGGGACCCGCTTCAGAGGGGCGTAGCGGAATTTTCGGCAGGAGTCGTAAGGCTGGCAAACCCCTTTTCGCTCGCACAAGACCAATTGACCGTCGGCGGTGGCGAATCCAAACCGGCAATAGGCGCAGGCTGGCTCAATCTCTTTTGAAAACAATTTGGAACCAAACATAAAAAGAAAAGCCTCCTTGGGCATTTTTCGACAGTATACCTTTATTATACGTGTTTTCGCTGAACAATTCCACAAGAAAATATGAACAGTAGGTCGGATTTACGTATTGGGTTTTCGGCTGAACACTAAAATGGTACACATGCAAATCAGGCACAGGCAGGTGACCCCCATTTCCGGCCGGGCCACCGGCAAAGGCCGAACGCTGGAGGAGAGGGCAGATAAGACCTGAGGCGGCAGGAGTTTCCAGAACAGGGAAGCCAGCAGGCAGGTGAACCCCCCATGGATGAGGCGGGACCAGTACAGTTTCCGAAAGGAAATCCCAGCCTTGACCGGAAAGCAGGAGCGCACTTGAAACAGGATGCTGAGGGAAGAAAAGGAGACCAGGAAAGCGCACAGCAGAAAACCTGTTTTCCCAGGAAGGGCGGCGGCCGCCACGCATCCGCTGGTGACCTCTAAAATGCCGGTAAACAAGGCGTTCCAAAAGGCGGGAGGACAGGCGGGGAACACCCTTCCGAACCATTGGGCCATCCAGGAGAAAATCCCCAGGGATTGGAGCAGGGCGGTCAAAGCGGAAAAAGCCACAACGAAAGCGCAAATCCCCAGGATACCGGCGCTGGCGCCCTGTACAGCTTCCACGAATCCCCCATGACGGCCCTGAGCAGGCTTCAAAGTGGGCAAAGAGGCTGGACGGTGATGAAACACCCAAGCCCCAATCAGGACAGCGGAGAGAAACTGAGCCAGCAGCAGTAAGGCACCGGCCTGAAGGCTGCCCAGCATCCCCGCCCCCACCGCTGAAATGAGAAAGGAAGGCCCCGCATTGACGCAGCAGCAAAGGCTGGACTCACAATCCTCTTTTGACAGCTCCCCCTGGGCGTAAAGCTGGGAGAGCATCCGGGCTCCTACGGGAAACCCGCCTACAAAGCTCATCAGCAGCACGCTCCCCAAGGGGCGGGGCATCCCCATAAGGCGTCCGGTGATAGGCCACAGCCATCGGCTGAGGGTTTCTCCCATGGAGGTGGAGGCGATTAACCCCGCCAGAATCATAAAAGGAAACAGAGAGGGAATCACCACATTGGCGCAGTTTTCCAGCCCTAACCGGGCCCCTTGGGCCACCGGCCCGGATTTCCACAGCAGACCGATTCCAACACATACCGCCATAAAAGCGGCCAACGTCCGATTTTTCATGGTGTTTCCTCCTTCTGAACCCTTGGGAAAGCTTTGGTTTGGGTATAAAAAATCCCACCAGGCAATATCTATGTGGAAAGGCCCTAAGAAATGCGGAGTCAAGGGGGAAGGAGCTATGTGGGGAAAAGGGAAAAAGGGAGAGGATGTCCCCAGCTTTTTAAGCAGGGTAGCGGGGCGCCTGGAGTTTCCGGTGGATGTGGGGGAAGGGCTGCCCCAGCTTCAGCTGATGGGCAACCGGGAAGCGATTGTGGAGGGCTGCCAAAGGGTGCTGGAGTACCATGACGGTTTGGTGCGTCTGTATACCGGGCGGCTGCGGATAAAATTTGTAGGCCGGGGGCTTCGGATGGAGTATCTGACAGGAAACACCGTAAAAATCACCGGCCGTATGACCAGTGTTGAGTTTCAGCAGGGGTAGGAGGAGCGAGAAATGGGGGAATGGACAAAAAGGGCCAGGGGCTATGTGATTTTTACAGTGGAGGAAGGGGCACCGGAGCGGCTGATGGATTTATGTGCCAGGCATGGGGTACCCCTTTGGGACGCCGCGTGGAGAGGAGACCGTTTTTTTGGAAGAACCACCCCCGATGGTTACCGCAGAATCCGGTCCTTGGCCCGCAAAGCGGATTTCCGCACCAAGGTGCGCAAGCGGCGGGGTCTGCCCTTTGTGGTATGGCGGTACCGGAAGCGCAGAGGCATCCTGATTGGGGCCATCCTGTTTCTGGCGCTGTTAATCGCCTCCCAGCAGTTTATCTGGGTGGTGCGGGTGGAGGGCTGTGAAACGGTGGACCCTTTGGTGGTGAAACAGGCGCTGGACCGTTTGGGGGTGCGGCCGGGGACCTTAAAGGCCCAGGTGGACACACGAAAAATCCGGGTGGAAATTCCGCTGATGATAAAGGACCTGTCCTGGTCGGCGCTGAACTTGCAGGGAACCACCGCTACCCTTCAGGTGCGGGAGCGGACAAAGCCCCCTCAGAAAATTGATGTGGATACCCCCGCTAATGTGGTAGCGTCCATGGATGGGCAGATTATCCGACTGGAGGTCACCGACGGAAAGGCCATGCGGAAGGTGGGGGATACGGTGCGGAAAGGGGAGCTGATTGCCAGTGGGATTGTGGAGGACCGGTGGGGCCTGACCCATTTGGTACGGGCCAACGCTTCCGCTTTGGCCAAGGTCCCCCAAACCCTGACGGTGGAGGTTCCACTGTTTCAGGAGGAGCTGCGGGTTACTGGAAAGGTGTCCCATCGGAGGTGGCTTGAGGTGGGAGGTCTGCGGATTCCCTTGTTCCTTCAGTCAAAGCTGGAAGGGGACTACAAATTGGAGCGGTTCACCCAGCCTGTGAAGCTGCTGGGAATGGAGCTGCCCCTGGAGCTTACCAAAGAGAGCTATTTGTTTTACCAGCGGGACCAGCAGGAAATCAGCGAGGAATCCGCTTTGAGAATTGCTCAAATCAGGCTGTCTGCTCAGGAAAGAGAGATGTTTGGGGAAAAGATGCTCTCCTCCCAATATACCGCTGAGACAGAGAATGGGATTCTCACCCTGCGGGGGGATTATGTGGTGGAGATGGATATTGCCCAGCAGGTGGAGATACCGGTGTTCGACTGGGGAAAATCGGAGAAACCTCCCAGAGAGGGGGGCTATTGAATCATTTAAAAAGGAACTTCCCTTTAATTTCATAAGAAAATACTGAAATTTAGTTTAAATACCTATAAAAAAGTGGTTGAGTTTGTGAAATCAAACAAAAGCATCCCGGAAAACCCATGTCAAAATTTCACAAAATATTCATAGAAATCTGTGAAAAACGCTTGTTATCAATGGGGAGTTTTGGTATACTATAACAGAAGAAACTTGCCTTTTTTTGGCGGTGGGGAAACCGGGTGGAGGATTGTGAAATGATTGAGCAGTTGGTCAATCTTGACCGTATGGAACACGCCTTGGCGCTGTTCGGCAGTTTTGATGAAAATATGCGTCTGATTGAGCAGGAATTCTCGGTGACGGTGACCTGCCGGGGGACGGAAATCAAGGTCAGCGGGGAACCTGAGCAGGTTCCTTTGGCCTCCCGGGCCATTTCCGGCCTGCTGACCCTGATTGAGAAGGGCGAAACCATCAATGAGCAGAGTGTCCGCTACATGATTTCCATGGTGCGGGAAGGGATGGAGAGCCAGGTGGAAGCCTTGGCCAGTGACGTGGTTTGCGTCACCACCTCCGGCAAACCGGTAAAGGCCAAAACCCTGGGCCAGAAAAAATATCTGGAAGCCATCCGGGACAACACCATTACCTTTGGAGTGGGACCGGCCGGCACCGGAAAAACCTATCTGGCGGTGGCTATGGCGGTGCGTGCCTTCCGGGCCCACGAGATTAACCGGATTATCCTGACACGCCCGGCTGTGGAAGCGGGTGAAAAGCTGGGGTTCCTGCCGGGTGACCTGCAAAATAAGGTGGACCCTTACCTGCGTCCTCTGTACGACGCCCTTTTCGATATGCTGGGGGCGGAAAACTTCCAGAAGCAGGTGGAGCGCCAAGCCATTGAGGTAGCTCCTTTGGCCTATATGCGGGGACGCACCCTGGATGACAGCTTCATTATTTTGGACGAGGCCCAGAATACCACCCCGGAGCAGATGAAGATGTTCCTCACCCGGCTTGGATTCAATTCCAAAGCGGTGGTAACAGGGGACGTGACCCAGATTGACCTGCCGGATTCCCGGCGTTCGGGCTTGGTGGAGGCTGTGAAAATCCTCAAGAATATTGAGGACATCGGCATCATCCAGTTTACCGAGAAGGATGTGGTCCGTCACCGGCTGGTGCAGGCGATTATCAAAGCCTACGAAAAATATTATAATCATAAATAATTTTCTCATCAGATTTGATGTGAGAGGGGAAAGCAAAAATGGCAGAAAGTGTAAAAGTATTGATTTCCAATCGCCAGAAAGTTGTCAAAATCCCCAGTGGTATCCGCCTGTTAATCCGGCGCTGCTGTCATGCGGTGCTTCAGATGGAAGGCTTCCACGACAGCGCTGAGGTAAGTGTCAGCTTTGTGAGCAATGAGCAGATTCAGCAGTTGAATCTTGAGTTCCGGGGGAAGGATGCCCCCACCGATGTGCTGTCCTTCCCTTTGGGAGAGGATGGACAATATGACCGCAATATGGAAACAGGGGCTTTGCAGCTGGGGGACATTGTGATTTCCATTGAGCGTGCTATGGAGCAGGCCAGAATGTATGGCCATTCCTTGCAGCGGGAAATCGGCTTTTTGACGGTACACTCCATGCTGCACCTGTTGGGATACGACCATGAGGCCGGCGGACTGGAGCAGGTCCGCATGCGGGAGAAAGAGGAATCGGTGCTGGCGGATTTGGGCTTGCAGCGGGACGCCTCTTATGTGCTTTCCCAGGATGAGATTTGAGCTGGAGGCCCTGCTCCGCAGCTTCCAATACGCTTTTCAGGGGCTGTGGACCTGCCTGCGGCGGGAGCGGAACCTGAGGATTCACCTGACCGCCGCCTGCTGGGCCTTATGGCTTTGCTGGGCGCTGAAGCTGGGGCGTTTGCAGCTGGCGGTGCTGATGCTGTCCTCGGCGCTGGTCATCTCCTTGGAGCTGGTCAATACCGCCATTGAGCGTTTGACCGACTTGGCCTGCCAAAGAAAATGGCATCCTTTGGCCAAAGCCGCAAAGGACACCGCCGCGGCCGCCGTTTTGATAGCGGCGGCTTTCGCTGTGGGGATTGGAGTTTGTTTGTTTTGGAGGCCGGAGCTTTGGGAGCTGCTGTCCAGACCCCTCATCTGGGCGGGAATCCTGCCGGCGGCGCTTCTGTCCTTATGGTTTATCTTTGGCTTTGGCGCCAACAATAGAAAGACTGCAAAATAGAGCTGACGCGGGAATAAGCTCAGGGACAAAAGAAAGGGAAGAAGAATGGAGCAACAGACAAAAAGCGCGTTTATCGCCATTGTGGGCAAGCCCAATGTGGGAAAATCCAGCCTGCTGAACGCTTTGCTGGGGGAAAAGCTGGCCATTGTGTCCAACAAGCCCCAAACCACCAGAACCAGAATCACAGGGGTGCTGACCCGAGGAGACCTTCAGCTGGTGTTTATCGATACCCCCGGCCTGCATAAGCCTCGAACTAAATTGTCAGAGTTTATGGTCAAGCAGGTGAACGACAGCGTGGCGGATGTGGACGCCGCTGTTCTGGTGGTGGAGCCGGAGGGCGAGATTCAGAAGGCCGAGGAGGACCTGATGGCTTCTTTTCAGGCCCAGGGGATTCCGGCGGTTCTTGTCATCAATAAGATTGACCTGCTGGGCAGCCATAAGGAGCGTCTGATGGCCCGCATCACCCAGTTTACCCAGCGCTATGACTTTGAGGCGGTGGTACCGGTCTGCGCCCTGCGGAAGGACGGGATAGAGGCCCTGCTGGGAGAATTGGAGCGGTTCGCCATGCCATCCCCCTTCTTCTTTGACCCGGATACCCTCACCGACCAGCCGGAACGGCTGATTGTGGCGGAGATTGTCCGTGAGAAGCTGCTGCGCAATCTTTATGACGAAATACCCCATGGCACCGCTGTTTCGGTGGAACGGATGCGGGAGCGGGAAGGGAAAAACCTGCTGGACATCGACGTGGAAATCTACTGTGAAAAGGATTCCCATAAGGGGATGATTATTGGCAAGGGAGGGGAGATGCTCAAGCGCATCGCCTCTCAGGCCAGGGAGGATATTGAGCGGTTTCTGGATTGTAAGGTCAACCTGAAGTGCTGGGTCAAGGTGCGGGAGGATTGGCGCAACCGGGAAAATATTCTCAAAAACTTTGGATTCAATTAAAGGACTTGCATTTTCAGGGGTTCTGGGTTGATTCCAGCTCCTGAAGAAAAACATTTCCTGTTATATCAGCGCTTGGCTGGCGAACACTAAGGCCACAAAGGAGGTGGCTGTCATGGACCAGCTAAGCGCCTATCAACAATTCCTTCAAACCGGAAAGGTGGAGGACTATTTGCGGTATGTGGGCTTGAAAAATCAGCCCTCAGCCGTAGGGGAGGAGCGGCCTTGCACATCACCACCGACGGGATTGTCCTGCGGGAACGGCCCATCGACGACTTCGACAGCGTACTGACCCTGCTGACAAAAGAGCGGGGGATACTTTCGGTTTACGCCCGGGGAGCCAGAAAGCCACGGAGCAGCCTGCGGGCTTCCGTGGAGCTTCTGAGCTGCTCGTCTTTTGTGCTGTTTGAGAACAAGGGGAAGTATTCTCTGGACAAGGCCGATTTGAACCTGCTGTTTATGGGTGTGCGGGGGGATGTGGAAAAGCTGTCCCTGGCCGCCTATTTCGCCCAGCTGACCATGGAGGCGGCCCCCAAGGAGGAACCGGCAGAGGAGTATCTGCGGCTGCTGATGAATACCCTGTACCTGCTGGATAAAGGAAAACGGTCCTGTGATTTTCTCAAGCCGGTGTATGAGCTGAGGCTGCTGACCTTAGCGGGTTTTATGCCCAATCTGGTGGCCTGCGCTGGATGCGCTTGCTATGAGGGAGAGCAGATGTTTTTTTTGCCTCAAAGCGGTGTCATTGTCTGTGGGGAATGTGTGGGGAATTATCCTCCCACCCAGATTCGGCAGCCCCTTACAAGAGGGGTGCTGACCGCCATGCGCCACATTGTTTATGTGGAGACAGGGAGATTGTTTGCCTTTTCCCTGCCCCAACCGGCTTTGGAGCGGCTGGGAGAAATCATCCAGGAATATACGTTGTGTCAAATTGAGAAGCGGCTGGATACACTGGATTTTTACCTCAGTGTTCACCAGCCATTAAAGCGGGCGGAGGCATCCGCCGGCGCTTGACAGAAACAACTGGGCAAAGGCCCAAGGAGTGACTATGGATAAATATTGTAAAGCAATTGAACTGGATAAAGTGCTGGAGCGGCTGTCCAAGCTGTGCTGCTGTGAGGACAGCCGCCGGATGGCTTTGGAGCTGGAGCCGGAAACCAATTTAAAGGACGCCCAGCTTCTTCTGCGGCGGACGGTGGACGCCAATACCCTGACCAACCGGTATTCCACCCCCTCCATCGGCTCCATCCAAAACTGCGGAGGGATTTTGAAACGGGCGCAGATTGGCGCCAGGCTTTCTCCACGGGAGCTTTTGGAGGTGGCCCGGGTGCTGTCCGCCATCGCTACCATTGAACGCTGGAGGGACCAGCTGGAGGAGGGCAGCGGGAGCCTGGAATTCCTGTTGGATTCGGTAATTGCCCTGCCCACCCTGTATAAAAGCATCAAGACCGCGATTTTGTCGGAGGACGAAATCGCGGACAACGCCAGCCCGGAGCTGGCGGACATCCGCAGAAAAATCCGTCAGGCGGGGACCAAAGCAAGAGACGTGCTGGAAAAGATGGTCCGGTCCGCTACCTATCAGAAGTACTTACAGGAAAATATCATCACCCAGCGGGATGGCCGGTTTGTGGTGCCGGTGAAGATAGAGTTCCGCAATGAGGTGAAGGGTCTGGTCCATGACACCTCCGCTTCCGGCTCCACCGTGTTTATCGAGCCTATGGGGGTTGTGGAAGCCAACAATGAGATTCGGATTCTGGAAAGCCAGGAACAGGCAGAGATTGACCGGATTCTCACCGCCCTGTCGGCTTCGGTGGGGAACTGCGCGGACAGTATTCAGGGCAGCTATGAGGCCCTGGTGGAGCTGGATGTGTATTTCGCCAAAAGCCGGCTGGCCGACGAGATGCGGGCCACCGTCCCCACCTTGAATGACGCCGGAATGGTGGAGCTGAAAAAGGCCCGCCATCCCCTGCTGGACAAGGAAAAGGCGGTTCCTATTGATTTGTATTTGGGGAAGGATTTTGATACTCTGGTGGTGACCGGCCCCAACACCGGCGGTAAAACGGTAGCCATCAAAACATTGGGATTGCTGACCGCCATGGCCCAGTGCGGCTTGATGCTGCCTGTGTCGGATGGAAGCCAGGTGTCTGTCTTTGAGAAGCTGCTGGTGGACATTGGAGATGAGCAGTCCATCGAGCAGAGCCTGTCCACCTTCTCCGCCCATATGACCAATATCATTCGGATTTTGAAGCAGGCGGATGACCATTCTTTGGTGCTGCTGGATGAGCTGGGGGCGGGAACCGACCCGGTGGAAGGAGCGGCTTTGGCGGTGGCCATTATCGAGCAGCTTCGGGCACAGAAAGCGAAAATTGTGGCCACCACCCACTACGCTGAAATCAAGATGTTTGCCCTGAATACCCCTGGGGTGGAGAACGCCAGCTGTGAGTTTGATGTGGCCACATTGAGGCCCACCTATCGCTTGCTGACCGGTGTGCCGGGACGTTCCAACGCTTTCGCCATCAGTGAGCGTCTGGGCTTAGACCCTCAGGTGATTGAGAAAGCCAAGGAGCATGTGTCCAAGGATAACGCCCGGTTTGAGGATGTGGTTTCCCAGCTGGAAGCCACCCGGCAGGAATTGGAACGGGAGCGGGAACTGGCTCAAACCAAGCGGGTGGAAGCCCAGCGGACCAGCCAGGAAGCGGACCAGCTGCGCCAGAATATGGAGCGGGAGCGGGAACGGGAGATGGAACGAGCCCGCCAGCAGGCCAGAGGCATGGTGGAGCGGGTGAATGCCCAAGCTCAGAAGCTGCTGGATGAGCTGGAGGATTTGAAGAAGGCCAAGGATACCGCGGAGTTCAGCCAGCGTGTGGCACAAGCTAAGGTTTCCTTCAAGGCGGATATGCGGAAATTGCAGGATTTGGCGGACCCGGTCACCCGTAAAAACCCGGAGAATTATGTGCCGGAACGTCCTCTCAAGCGGGGGGATACGGTGCGGCTGATTTCCCTGAACAAGGAGGGGACCTTGCTGTCCGCCCCGGATGGGCAGGGCTTTGTGACTGTGCAGGCGGGAATCCTGAAAACCAAGGTGCATCAGTCAGAGGTGCGCCTGGTGAACACCAAGGACAAACGGGTGACCCTGAACAGCCGGCCGGTGGTTTCCACCAGAGGGGTTTCCTCCAAGAGCGCCCGTTCGGCCCGGACCGAGCTGGATTTGCGGGGGATGACCACAGGGGAGGCTCTGCTGGAGGTGGACCGGTTTATAGATGGGTGTGTGCTGTCCAACATTCCCACCGCTACGATTATCCATGGCAAAGGCACCGGAGCGCTGAGAGCCGCGGTTCAGGACCATTTGAAGCGCCATAAAAATGTAAAAAGTTTCCGTTTGGGGGTTTATGGCGAGGGAGAAAGCGGCGTCACCGTAATAGAATTAAAATAAGCTGAAACTGAAATTTATCAGGGTCTCAGCCTTTACACAATGCTCATTTTGTGGTAAAATAAATAAATAGACCAATAAAAATTTAGATAGATTGCGAGTGATGGCCGTGGAGAAAAAGATTACAAAACCTGGCGCACTGATGTTTAAGGGAAAACCTTTGGTGCGCTGCGATAAAACCATCTATTATGGGAATACCTCTGATAAATATGTGGCGATGCTGCAAATTTTGTCGGAGGAACAGTTCCAGGGAGAGAGCCTGCCCACCAAGGTAGCGGTTCAAATTTTATCCACCAATGAGGAACTTCGTCCCAGAGACCGGGTGGCGAAAAAAACCGAGAAGAACAATTTATATGATGCCTTGAACATCGCGTCCATCTGGCTTGAGCGTTATCTGATGGAGAAATAAGGAAACGATATAAACAAACACGTCTTAGGAGCATTCTCTCCCAAGACGTGTTTTTTATATGAAAAAACCTTTATGTGATAAGGTTGGAAATGGTATTGCAGGGTGGTTTTTGTAAAAGAAAGGTGTTCAAAACGGGTGTATATGGTGATAAAATATCACTAAAAAAAATACAGTCAGAAACCGTTGGAAAAGTAAAACTGGAGAGTTGACCCAAGGATTTCTAAAAACTGATTAGCAAGCCAGGGAGGTTCCCCGACAGCCAAGCTGTACTGAACGATGTGACATAATTGTGAGCGTAATATTGTGAAACTTTTCAGGAGCACAGATGAAGGGGAAGGAATTTTAAAATAAATATTGCTATTTTTAAGATGATATGTTAAAATAAAATTGTTGAAATAGACTAAAACATGACGAGCGATTTACCGAAGAATGTTTGGTCACAGGGTCTTGTATGGAAACTTGATAAGGGGGTTAAGTGGATGCCAAAAGTGTATTACTCTAAGCAGGAAAAGGAACATGTACGCCAGAAGCTCTTGGAAAGTGGCTTATCCCTATTTTCAAAGCAAGGATACAAAGCCACCACTCTGGCGGAGATTTTGCAGCAGGTAGGTATCTCGAAGCCGTTTTTTTATACATTTTATCCATCTAAAGAAGAATTGGTTTTAAATATCATGCTCTATCAGCAAGAGATATTATATAAGCTGCTGGAAAAGGATATGTCGAAAAAAAATCTGAGCTGGAAGGAACGAATCGAAAAGTTTTTGGAACGGTACTTATACAGCCGCAGAAATGGTTTGTTTATCATGTCTCAGGCGGAGGAAATGGAGGTATTTCGGCATCTTGGAAAAGAACATTACCAGCAGTTTCAGCAGGAACAGAAGAAATTCTATGGAAAGCTGCTGGAAAGGGCAGAGCTGTCTGCCCAGCGAATTTCCCCCACTGTATTCTACAACTTGCTCCATGAGATTCTGCTCTGCCGTAACTCCGCGGAGCAATCAATGCCATTTTTATTTAAAGAAGATGTAGAATCGGCGGCACGGATACAGTTGAAATGGCTGGTTGCGTATTTAGAGGAGCGGCATGAATAAAGGGGAAAGAGCGCTATAAAGAAAGACAGGAGACCTCCAATGTGGAATGATTCAGGTAATGGTCATACAGGAGAGAGGCTGGAACCTGTCGGAGCTGGATGCGTTCCAGCGGGATGGCGTCCAAAATCTCCATGGACACCTCCCCGAGATTGATGACCTGCTCACCAGCCACTGGGAGTATAAAGCAGTTTTTGACGTTTGGGATTTGGTGGTCACAAATAAATTGCTTAAATGCCAATTGGTAAAGATACTGCTTTGTGATGTCGCCTACTCCGGGCTGTCCCCGCAGCGGTTGGTCAGGAGCGATTTGAGGGCAGTAGTATTTGGCATCCAGTAAGATGAAGCTGTCAGGGGTTACACAAACGATGTCAGGAACCAGTGTTTCGGAGGCTTGCTTGTGGAAGCGGTTTCCCTGAGGGGTGTACCCAAACCATTTTGGGGAAGGGATTAAAGAAATCAAATTCACCTGCTTGTCATAACCTGGCGCAAGTACAATAGGAAGCTGAGCTAATGGGGTATGCAGTCTGTTGCGAAAAACGCAGCTGCATACCTCTTGCCATACAAGCTGGAAAGAGGTGGTGCCATACATGCTGAGCCCTTCCATGGAGGAGCTTCCAGACTGATGGGCGATATAGGCGTAAAGGGTCCTCAAAACCAGCTGTTTTCGGCTGTTATATTGGATGTTCAGCTCCCCCTCCAGACGACGGAGAATGGAATCCGGCTCCCCAAACTCAGACAGCCGCTCCTGGCTTGGCTCAGCGCCCGCAAGCTCAAATAAAGAGAGCAGGCCAGCGGCTTCCAGCTGATGGGAACAGTCTGTCACAATACAGCTGTGGAGCCTGGAAAAGTAATCCTGTTCATCCTGGGCTGTGCATCTGGAGTAATAATCCACATAATAAGGCTTGTTGTCCCGCATGATGGGAAATCCCTGAAAGATGGTTCTTTCCCACAGGATTTCCCCCTCGCCGTTTTCTTCCACAAGCTCCTGGAAATTTTCGTATAGGCCATTTTCGTGGTAGTCAGACAGGATATAGAGCATAGCGGCCAAAGGGTTAAATGAACCTGATTGTTCCCCTCCATAGGAAAGGCCGGTGGTTTGTTTTTTCGCGCCATACATTTGGAGCACTTTTAAAATCTGTTTCATCTCCTGAATTGGCTGGGTCACATTTCCCAAGTATTTTGGGAAACACTGAATCACCCGATTGCCAACCAGAAGCACCCCCACATAATTGAAAATATACAGGCCAGACCCGCTATCTTCCCCCATCTCTATGGACTCAAAATCCGCCTCAGCCAATTGGGCCAAGTCCAGCTGATAGGAGGAATCCCTGACCTTTTTCAAAATCCCATAGGAGTTCAGCAGACGAATAAACCCTTCTGTTTCCCAGGAGGTAAAGTCAAAAATCTTTTGAAGCTCCTGTTTGGTATAACGCCTTTGTTCCTGTATATAAGCCGAAATGAATTTCATCCCATCATACTCCAAAGCGGTCGTAGAGTGTCTCAAACTCGGTGCCGAAGATGCCGATTCCAAGCCTGTCAAAGGCCTCGCATACACGGGAATAGCGGGTGGAATCACAGCCAGGGAACAGACGTCCCCGATATTGTTTCGCGGCATCCTCATAGAGATACATAAGTACCTTGCTCTTAAAAGTTTCGATAAAGCGGCTTTGATTGCGTATCCGACCATCAGCGCCGCTGGCTAAAACCCTTGTGGAAAGGAAGAAGGGCCCCAGCAGCTTGTCCTCGTTCAGATGGAAGTCCAGGGACAGCCATTCGTTGATGGCCTTGCGGAGCTGATTCCATTCAATTTCCTTGGCGTGAGCACCAGCGCCTAAGGTAACGATGCCTTTGGCCAGATGCTGGTTGGTGTCAATGCCCAGATAGGTAAACTCCCACCGCCGTTTAAAGGCGGTATCCATGGGATAAACCCCCTGGTCAGCACTGTTCATGGAGGCCCAGATAAACAGATTGTTGGGCAGCTTCAGCTGGGTCAATTCCTCAGGGGGAAGGCTCAGCTTTTCTGAAAGGTACTGGCGCATTTCCTCGCTGATGTGGATTTCATACTCACTGACCCCAAACTCATCCCGGTCCAGCAGCTGAAACAGGTCTCCAAAAACCGCCGCCACTTTTGCCCGGTTTATCTCCTCGATAATCAGCAGATGGGGTTTAGGCTGGCTGGTTCTGGCGTTGATGAGGGCGGAGGTCAGCATACGGGTAAAGGGGCCTGGAACAAATTGATAGCGTACCTCCCCATTTTTATCAGAAACCGGCTTGTATCCTCCCACAAACTGGAAATAGGTGTAATCTGGGTGAAAGGTAACCCGCTCATACATACCGCCGCCAGAAAGCAGCTGGTCGGCTTCTGTTTTTATGGTGTGGCTTTTGCCGGTGCCGGGGGCGCCGAATACAATGCGGTTATAGTCAAAGGGAAGATGAAGGGTGGTTTGAAAGACAAGGGAACCGGAAGAAGCCTCCGGCTGCTGTGGGGGAGAGGCGTAATTCAAAAGAGCGCTTAAATGGTCCATGGCGGTGTAGATTGTGTCCTGATTCATAAGCTGCCTCCATTGTAAAGGGTGTCCAGAAAATCATCCTGAAAAACCATATTCTTTAAATCGTTGTGCCTGTCAGAATCTCTGATTCGCCAGGTTGGAAACTGGGTCATATAGACCAAACCAGCGTACTCGAAGTATTGGGGGATGTATTGATGCCCTTTGGAGTGTTTCACCACATTTTTCATGCTGAACTGGAATTGCCCATCCCGGTAAGACGTTATAGCGGATTCCAAGCGGGCTTCTTCCGTGGGGTCATCGTCGTGCTGGATACAGGTGTTTAAAAGATACCATTCCCACTTATCCAGGCTGCCGAACTTTTTGAGAGCTTTCAGGGTGGCGCGGAGAGGACAGAGATGGCTTCCGTCCCCATAGGTGTAATAGCAGCGGGCCAGAGCGTCACAATAAAATTCCTCATAGATGCGCTTTACCTCTCTCAGCCCCTGTTCCCGCGTCAGACTGGACAGGCCGGGAGCGTTTCGCAAACCATCCTCCAGAACAGCCAGATTGAAAACAAGCTGACCTCCCTTTGTGAGAAGGGTGTCCCATGCTGGGACTTTTTTGTAGGAGAAAGCGTTTTTTTGTATCAACCCGAAGGTCTCACACATCCGCTTCAAGGTGCGCACCGCCCCATCGGAGGAGACTGGTATCTGAAGGGCCAAGGCGGTTTGGAGTTCCCGATTCCACACACGGCCGTTTACAAATTCCGGCTGGGAAAGGGCCTCCATCATGGCTTTAAATTGCTTGTGAAACTCAGGCCCCAGATTTCTCCCAACATATTCCCAACCTTGCAGCTCCATAAAATCCCTCCGTTCCCTCCATGTCTGTTACCGTTTGGTCAGGCACAGAATCTCATCGTATTGGATGATGCCTCCTCTGCCGGAACGGGGCAGATGGAGGTACCTATCCCGAATGACATATTTAAAGCTCAAATCAAAGTCATATCCATTGCGCACCGCCAGCTCAGCCAGAACTTTTGCGGTGGGAATCCGCTGTCCCCGGATGGTGCTGTCTCCCACCACAAGGACATAGTGCCCACCCCTTTTTAAAGCCCCCCGGATGGCCTCCATGTTTTTGGCCATATCCTCAAAATAGGTCATAATCATTCTGGCCCGTTTCTGGTCCACCTGCTGAACCTGATTCACAAGCCCTGCCAGGGTAGGGGATTGGCTGGCGTATTGGAATTGGGTATAGAAGGAGCGGGCCAGTTCGGTGCCTATGTAGGACATCCTGTTGGTCCGGAGCTGCTGCTCATCCGCCAGCCCCAGCCATAGGTCCTCAAATTTCAAACTCCGCACATAGTCATAAGCGTTGATATAGGGCGGGGAGGTGATTCCCAGCTGGATAGGATGCTGGAAGGCGATGTTTCTGGCGTCATTGCTTGGCAGAATGGAGCCCCTCACACCCAGAGGAGCCGCCGCCAGGGAGAACTCCCCAATGGCCGGCCGGTAAAGGGCTTCCGTTTTAAAGAACAATTCAATAGCGTCCCCTGGGGTTTTGGGAAACCGGGTGGAGATATAAGGTTTGGGAGAGACCTCCTCAGCGTTGGAGGCTTTTCTCACAATGGCAGCCAGAACCACATATAGATAATCGTGGATTTTCTGGTTATTTTTGGCCAGGGTATCAATCTGATATTTCAGAAAGGACAGCTTTTGGATGGCGTCCTGGGTGAACCACTTTTCCAGATTGTGTATGGAGGGGCGGGGATACTCCACGGCGGAATCTGGACTCAGCCCTCTTAGCTCCTCCACAACCTGCTCAAGCTCCTGAAAATCCTCAGAGGTGTAGATGGTGGTTTTGACCTGAATCAGCAGGCGGGCGAAGGGGTCGATTTCTACTGAAACCGGGTTGCGGCCAAGGAGCATGGCCTCGATGGCGGTGGTTCCGGAGCCGCAGAAAGGGTCTATCACATAATCCCCTGGTGAGGAATACCGCTGGATGGCGAACCGGGGAACCGCTGAGATATACCGTGTGGGGTATTTATTAAACAGCCGGTTGGTTGACGCCACGATTTTCGACTTGTCGGGGATGATTTCGTAAATTTGGTCCTGGTCTGGATACAGGGGAAAATCATCCAGCCTGATGATTTCGCTCATGATGAATCCTCACTTTTTTAGCTTCACGATACTCTCACGGAGATATTTCCGCAGATGCTCGGTTTTTTTGTATTGCTGGGAGCTGGTGATAATCAGCCGCTGCACCTCTATCTCCTCAACCTCAAAGCCCAGCCGCTCCCCAATCATAGCCAGAAACAGGTCGGTTGGGATAATCACCCCAGCGTAGGCGGAGTTGCTCACCACAATGGCGCAGTGTCCCCCAGAAACCAAGGCGGCGTGAATCTGGCGGAGGACCTCCTCCATATCCGCAAAATAGCCGTTGAGCATTTCCGGGATGCGGTTGGTCCAAAGCTTTTGTTCTTTCAGCAGGGGCAGCAGCTGGTCATTTAACTCCGGCAGATGAAAGCTGGTATACCGTTCCGGCCAGGTGGCGTGGCAATGGGAGCGGACCGAGTTCATGCGGATGCTTTTCTGTTCCGCCGAAGAATGAATAAACCCCCCAAACCAAAGCTCCAAATAATAAATTTTTGTGTAATCAAAACAGTTGGCATAAGGGGGGGAGAATAAGGCCAAATCCAGACTGTTTCTGTCCACCCGCTTGGAAAGCTGGGCAGCGCTCTCCTCAAAAAGTTTTGGAACCGGTCCCGTATCCTGAGGAGAATAGTCCTCTATCATTGCCTCCGCCTTTTCCCGAATTTTTGCATAAGCCAACTCCAAGGCTTTTCCAGAAGGGTAGGCGGGGGGCTTATTTTTTTTCTTCAGCCCATTTCCGGCTTTTCTGTATAAGGAGCAGCTTTCAAGGGTGCAAAGCCAAGCGAAACGCAGCAGCTGCTTGGCCTTACAATCCGGCAGCTTGTGAATGAAGTCTTGGATATTCAGCTGGACCAGCAGCATCTCCTGGTCAAAGACGCGGCAGAGATAGGCGTTGTCCGGCAGCTTTTGAGGAGCCGCCGGGTCAATTTTCCCAAGCCTTTCCAGCAGGGACTGGAACTGCTGGAAATCTTCCTCTGTGTAATCAGCGGTTTTCACCTGGGTGATAAAGGCGGCGAAGGGGTTCACCTCAAACCCAATGGATGGGATTCCTCTGGCTTTGGCCGTGGCCAAGGTGGTTCCGGCGCCGCAGAAGGGGTCGCAGACCACACTGGAAGCGGTGAGCTGATACCCGTCAAAGATTCTGCTCACCAGCCGGGGAGAGAAGCCCTCTTTATAGTTGAACCATCTGTGCCGGGCGAACTCCGCGCTGAACACGAAATTGCAGTCCACATTGGTATAGGTGGCGGATTGAAGCTGATTGTTTGTCACGAGATACCTGGAATCCAGGCGGGCGTAAAACGCTGGCAAATCTGTAAATAACATTCTTCTAGATACCTCTCAGTTGATGGCGCTTTTACCGCTTTTCACCCATTCATCAACCTGAGAAAGCTTGAATTTCCATTGCCGGCCGATTTTATGCGCGGGAATATCGGTTTTCTTAATCCAATTGCGGACGGTTTCTTTTGTGACCCCAAGGTACAAGGCAATCTCCTCAAGGCTTACCCATTTTTCTTCCATAGTTCCACTCCGATAAATAGAAATTATAATAAGCTTAGATTAACACAAAAAAATACAAATGAAAAGTATTTCATAGGAATTGAGAAGATTAACTGGAAATAAGCGATATTATGGAATTTGCTTTTGCTGCGGGGATTTAAAGGGAGATGGAATATAATTGGGCAGGCAGAACCACAGGAGATGGCATATCCGGTTCCAGAAACACATATCTTTTAAAAGGGAAGAAGGAGGTTATGAAAATGGAGGAGAAAAAAACCCATGCCCCTCATAATGTGATTATGGAAGGACGGAAAAAATTATCCATCTCTGGGGTGACAGAAATTGACAGCTTTGATGAACAGACGGTGATTCTGTTTTGTTCCACAGGAGAGCTGGCCATTCGCGGAGAAGGGCTGCATATCAATCGGATTGATGTGGACACTGGGGAGCTGAGTCTGGAAGGGGAACGAATTGATGGGCTTTCTTACGCGGACAATCAGCCTGGCCGGGGAAGCTGGCTGAGCAAGCTGTTCCGATAAGGAGGGGGATTTGTGAGATTTACCGTCATGGACCAGACATGGACTTTTTTATGGTCCATCGCTTTGGGTGCGGCTTTGGGGGTTTGTTACGATTTTTTCAGGGTGCTGCGCCTCACGTTTCCCCATCCCAATTGGGCGGTAGCCCTGGAGGACATTTTTTTTGCTTTCCTCTGTGCGGGAGCTACTTTTTGCTACCAGGTCGTGTCTGACTGCGGGCGAATCCGTATCTTTGTGCTGGTGGGGGAGGCCGTGGGATTTACGATTTATCATTGTACCGTTGGGGTGCTGGTGATGCGGGCAGCGGGTTGGCTGGTAAGGCTGCTGAAAAGATTTTTGAAACTGTTGGATTGGATTTTCCTTGGACCGCTGCGTTTTGTGCTGAGGAAGATTATGGATTTTTTGCGGCACACGAAAGGCTGTTTGGCAAAACATCTAAAAAAAGAAGGGAAAAATCCAAGGAAACCCTTGCAATTTACAGGTGGTATATTGTATAATTTAAAAAAGCGAGCGCCAAAAGGAAAATGCGGAATTTTTAGAAAGTCAAGGGTACAGGGTCATGAAAAAAGCAAGATCTAAAAAGAAGAGCTTGATCGTGCGGCTGGGAATGTTTGCGTTTGCGGCTTTTGTAGCCACTTCCCTGATTTCTCTCCAATTGGAGATTTCCTCAAAGCGTGCGGAATTGGAGCAGGTGCAAAGTCAAATTGATGAGCAGCAAACCGCCATCAAGGAAACAGAGCGGCTGCTCAGCTTGGGCAGCGATCAGGGGTACCTGTCTAAAATCGCTCGGGATAAACTGGGCTTGGGCTTTTCAGATGAGCATGTTTACCGGGACGCAGCGGGTTCTTGATTGCCGTTTGAGACGCTTGATTTGCGGCGGGCGTGGAGTGTGAGAAAAGCCCACGGGGACAAGCTCGTGGACTGAAATATTTAAGGAGGAAACGTTACAGACTATGCAGCTTGAGGTTGGGAGCATTTTAGAGGGAAAGGTTACAGGCATTACAAAATTTGGGGCGTTTATCGAACTGCCGGGAGGCAAAACCGGAATGGTACATATCTCTGAGGTAGCAGCGTCCTATGTAAAAGAGATTTCCGATTTCCTTTCCATGAATCAGACCGTGAAGGTAAAGGTAATCGGGATTACTCCTGAAGGAAAGGTCAGCCTGTCTATTAAACAAGCGGATCCGGCGGCGGCCCAACAGCAGCAGCGCCCCTTCCGTCCTAAAAATGGCGGGCCTCAGCAAGGCGGCGGGGATCGTCCTCAGCGTCCTCAGACCCAGCGTCGTCCTCCCAGAGAGGTTTCGTTTGGCTTTGAGCGGCGCCAGCCCATTACCAATGAGAATATGTCCTTTGAGGATATGATGAGCAAGTTCAAACAGGCCAGCGACGATAAGATGTCTGATTTGAAGCGGTATACAGATATGAAGCGGGGAACTTCCAGAAATCGGAATTCTTCCCGCTGAGATACAGGTGGAAAAGAGGGCCGGCAGCCCTCTTTTTTCGTGTGACAAGGAGGAAACAAATTGCTGATTATAAACGCCAAGGTATGGACCATGGCTGGAAAAACTTATGAAAACGGCTTTATCCAATTTTTGGATGGAAAAATCCAAGAGGTAGGGGAGATGTCCCGCTGCCCGCAGGATGAGGTTTGCTATGACGCTGAGGGCGCTGTGGCGGTGCCAGGGTTCATTGACGCCCACTGTCATATTGGTATGTGGGAGGATGGCATGGGCTTTGAGGGGGATGATGGAAACGAGGATACCGACCCTATCACCCCCCAGTTAAGAGGAATTGACGGGGTAAATCCCATGGACCGGGCGTTTAAAGAAGCGCTGGATTATGGCGTGACCACAGTGGTGACAGGCCCCGGCAGCGCCAATCCCATCGCGGGGCAGCTGTGCGCCTTAAAGACCATGGGGCGGCGGGTGGATAAGCTGGTGGTGCGGGAACCATTGGCGATTAAGATGGCCTTTGGGGAAAATCCCAAAAACACCTACCATGAGAAGGATACCGGTCCTGTAACCCGAATGGCGGTAGCGGCTCTGGTACGGGAACAGCTGACCAAAGCCCGTAAGTATCTGGAGCAGATGGAAAAGGCTCAAACTGAGGAAGATGAGGAGGAGCCGGAGTACGACCAAAAATGTGAGGCGCTGATTCCTCTTTTGTCAGGCCAGGTGAAAGCCCATATCCATGCCCACAGAGCGGATGATATTTTTACAGGCATCCGTATCGCTAAAGAATTCGGGTTTGGGTATGTGATTGTTCATGGAACAGAAGCGCATCTTATCCAGGAGGAGCTGTTGGAGGAACAGGCAGCAGTGATTTGCGGTCCTCTGATTGGGGCCAGGACAAAGCCGGAACTGGCCCAGGCTTCCATCCAAGGGCCAGGCCTGCTGTCCGGGGCGGGGATTCCTGTGGCCATATGCACCGACCACCCGGAAATCCCATGTCATTATCTGCTGATGAGCGCCCAACTGGCTTGGCATAATGGTATGGACCGTGAAAAAGCCCTGGAAGCCATTACCATACAGGCGGCCCGTATTTGCGGTCTGGAAGAGCGAGTGGGTTCGTTAGAGGCAGGGAAAGATGGGGATGTGCTGCTTTTTGCCCAGGACCCAATGGAAACCCACTTCCCACCAAAAGCGGTATTTTTGGATGGCAAACAGGTTCGATAAAAACCATAGCAGCAAGCATAGATATTTTTTGACTTAATAGATAAAAAAGCCCCCTTGATGCAGGAGAATGGAACTGCATCAAGGGGGTTGCTATATGTAAAAGAATTTAGGTCTGGTGTGTTGCGCCAATGTGGTTTTGAGCAGCGTTTCCGGAACTGCTGAAAACTGCTCCAGCATGAACATCCCAAGAGATTTATGCAAAAGTGGAAAAGGACTCCCCTACATAGGAGTAGTAATCTTCCATTGTAAAACCAGAGGGTAAGCCTACCAGATAACCCTCCCCCTGTTGAATAGACTCCTTGTGAATTTTGAGCCAAGCGGCGAACATTTCCGGGTCATTCTGCCGCTTATCCTCAACCCACTTCTGGCCTTCTTCTTTTAAAAAGGCCAAACGTTCACCAAAGGACAAATTCATGCCATTGGCCTTATCCAGACTGGCTTGCAGATGATCGTTATAGCTGCTTAGGGTCTCACTCATAATGGTCCATGCTCTTGGAATCTGGGTTGTGATTTCCTCTGGAACATCCAGGGTCATTTGACTTTGTTCTGGTGTCAATTCCAAAGTGTCATACCGTCCGGTTTGTTCTGATGGTTGTTGGTTTATATTGGAGCCTTGCAAACATGTTCCATCAGACAACCTTTCGGGGCCCTTGAAATTTGTATAACATTGTATAGCGCCTGGATATGTGCTGTTTAATGGATTTACCATTTGTAGTTACCCCTTTTCTTTTTATTTCCAATGATGGACCTGTTTAAGGGAATCAAGATAGAGATTTTTTAAAAAGCAAAGAGTTTATATGATTGAGTTTTGCAAGTGATCCAGTGAACACCAAGGCTTATACAGTTTTGGGAGGCATCGCCTGAATGACCCCTCTATCACAGTCCACTGACACAAACTGCCCATCTTTCAGTACCCGGCAAGCGGAGGAAGCCCCCACAATAGCGGGTTTATCCAAAGCAAGGCAAATACTGGCGGCATGGCTGCTCAGGCCACCATCCTCAGTAATTACAGCGGCGGCAGTACGGATAGCGGGAATCATGGCGTTGGTGGTGAAGGGCGTTACCAGAATATCTCCATCACGGTACTTGGCAGCTACATCCTTCTCGTCCAGGCAGACGCGAACCTGTCCCTTAGCGCCGCCGGTGCCTACGCCTACGCCTGTGAGCAGGGCATCTCCCACCAGATGTACCTTAATCATATTGGTGGTACCGGAAATACCAATGGGAACGCCAGCGGTGATGACCACCACATCTCCCTTTTCCACCAAACCAGCCTTTAAAGCGATGTTGACAGCGGAATCAATCAATTCATCTGTGCTGTGGGCATAAGGCATCATAATGGGGGTAATGCCCCAGGAGAGGCAAAGATGCCGCTGGATGGTCTCATCCAGTACACAAGCGATAATGGGGACCTCAGAACGGTATTTAGAGAGCAGACGGGCGGTTTCCCCGCTCTTGGTGACGGTGATGATGGCGTTGGCCTTGATGTCGGAAGCGTTGGTGCTGGCGCCATGAGCGATGGCAGCCGCGATGGAGAGGCGCTCCTCCCGCAGGGGACGTTTGAAGCGGAGATGATAATGGGGGTCCTGCTCGATGCGCTCCGCGATAGCGGCCATGGTAGCCACCGCCTGGGTGGGCCATTTTCCGGCAGCGGTCTCACCGCTGAGCATAATGGCGCTGGTGCCGTCATAAATGGCGTTGGCCACGTCGGTGATTTCCGCTCTGGTGGGGCGAGGATTCTCCATCATGCTGTCCAGCATTTGGGTAGCGGTGATGACCGGCTTGCCCGCCGCCAGACAGTGTTCAATCAGCTCTTTCTGGATAATGGGGATTTCAGTGAAGTCGATTTCCACTCCCATATCTCCACGGGCCACCATAATGCCATCAGCCACTGTGAGAATCTCATCGATGTTTTCCACACCCTCCTGATTTTCAATCTTGGCGATGATGTGGAGGGTTTTGCAGCCTTGGGAGGCCAAAAGGTCCCGGATTTCCAAAATATCCCGGGCGTTGCGGGTGAAGCTGGCGGCGATGAAATCGAATCCCGCCTGAATCCCGAACAGAATGTCATCCCGGTCCCGAGCGCTCAGGTAGGGAATAGACAGGGAAACATCAGGGACATTTACACCCTTGTGGTTGGAGATAAAACCGGCGTTCATCACAGTACATACAATATCCGTGTCGGTGACCTCCTGGGCAATCAGGCGAATCAGGCCATCGTCCAACAGAATTGTCTGCCCGCTTTTGATGTCTTGGGGCAGGTCTTTATAGGTGATGGAGACAATCTCTTTGGTTCCTACCACATCCCTGGTGGTGAGGGTAAAGTTCTGTCCAGCCTCCAAACGTTCTTTTCCGTTTGCGAAATCTTTCAGACGGATTTCGGGTCCCTTGGTGTCCAGCATGGTGGCCACAGGGATACCCAGCTCCTGCCGAAGCTCTTTTAACATATCCAGCCTTTTTTGATGCTCCTCATAGCTCCCATGGGAGAAATTGAAGCGGGCTACATTCATTCCATTTTTAATCATTCTGCGCAGGATTCCACGGTCATCGGTGGAAGGTCCCAGCGTGCAAACAATCTTGGTTTTTCTGGTCGTCAGCATAGAAATTCACTCCTTGCCATAAATTCTTTCTTACTCTTTATTTTCCACAACCAAAGTGTAACATACATTCAACCCGGTGAGCAACGCTTTCACGAAGATTTTACAGAAAATGGGAAGGATTCACAAACAAAAACGAAACAGGAATGGGTTTTTATGGATTGTGAGGGGTGTTTGTTCTTAAAAATAACAATCTAAGCTCAGGATTGGCGCTCGTAAGCCCGCATTGCCTCCAAAGTACGGGAAAGCAGGTCGTCCAGTTCCCAACCAAGCATTTCCGCTCCATCCCGGATGACCTGCCGGGAACAGCCCGCCGCGAAACGGGCATCCTTAAACTTCTTTTTCAGGGATTTCAGTTCCATGTCCTGCACACTTTTGGAGGGGCGCATCAAAGCCGCCGCCCAGATTAAACCGGTCAGCTCGTCCGCAGCGAACAAAACCTTTTCCATCTGGTGTTCCGGCTTCACATCCACCCCGGTCAGCCCCCAGCCGTGGCTGACCACCCCATGAACCAGTTCCGGGCTGGCACCCGCCTCGCTCAGAAGGGATTGGGCTTTGACACAATGCTCCTCAGGCCATTTTTCAAAATCCAGGTCGTGGAGCAGCCCCACCAGCCCCCAGAAATCCTGGTCCTGCAGGTACCCCAATTCCTGGGCGTACCAGCGCAGTACGCTCTCCACCGTTAAGGCGTGCTGAATATGAAAGGGCTCTTGGTTATAGGTTTTCAGCAGGTCCAGCGCCTGCTCTCTGGTAAGATTGGCTTGCATAAATCATACCTCCATTGATTGGAAGAACGCTTTAATCAGCGTCTCTCAAAAATAGATGAACCGCGTGCGCTACCGCGTCATGGTCGCAGTCAGGCAAAACAGCGTCCGCTAAGGCAAGGGCCTTTTGGGTACCGTTGGACGGGACAGCGGCTGTACCGGCGGCTTGCAGCAATTCTAAATCATTGTCATTATCTCCCAAGGCCAGAACCTGGTCGGGAGCGATTCCCAGATGGGCGCAAAGATGAACCAAAGCGTCCCCTTTATTGGCGGTGTGGTCATTGACCTCACAGTTTTGGGGGGTGGAAGAAACAATGCTGAGTTCCGGCAGGGATTGCAGTTTTTCCCAGATAGGCTCCCAATAAAGGGGGGGCAGATAGGGCATATTTATCTTTTCCACAATGGTGGTTTCCAAGGCGGCATGGGCCTTTAAATCCGCCACCACATACCAGGATTCCTTCATCAAATCGACACGCCATTTAGGCATAGGGAATTGTTCCATAAAGTCGGCGTGGGCCTGGTCGGTAAAAGCGGCGCCATTGGCGTAGATTTCTACATAGACAGGAAACTCCTCCAAAGCGTTGAGAACCATAGCGGTTTTTTCCTTGGAGAGAGGGTTGACGTAAAGGGTTTGAGCGGTTTGCCGGTCCACCACAGCGGCTCCGTTGGAGGTGATGAGGTACCGCAGCTGAGGAATCGATGCCATCGCTCTGGGAATTCGGTTCCGCATTCGTCCGGTGGCGATAACAACCTCAATGTTATGGTCAATGGCCCATTGGATAGCCTCACGGTTGGCGGGGGAAAGGGTGGCGTGGTCGCTGCAAAGTGTAGTGCCGTCCAAGTCCAAAGCCA
>CALWZG010000064.1 GCA_944385965.1 uncultured Anaerotruncus sp. | reverse complement strand
GCGGATTTCATTGGGGAACTTGGCCTGCCGACTACATTGAAGCAGCTGGGTATAGATGAAGGCACAGACCTGCGTGCCATCGCCGATTCCTGTTCCATTGTTTCCGGCGGCTATCGAAAACTGACCCATGGGGAAATCTATGAGATTTTTACCCAGTGCCTGTGATGGAGGTGTGATGCGGTGAACAGGATACAAGTTCTGATTCTGTTCCTTGCAGCTGTCGGCTGTCTGACAGCCTGCGTGAATGAGATACCGCCCGCTTCCACGATGGCTTCCCCATCAGAATCTGTAAGTCAAATGCAGGCGGAAGCACCCTTGTGGGAACACAGCGCCGCTCAGCAGGAAGATCAGCCAGTGGAAAAAGGTGCCGTTCCCCATCAAACCCAAGGCGGTACCGTCCTCACTGGAATACCGGACCCAAAAAGTCAACAGGTCTTTTATTTATGGGAGGAAGAAAATGTACCAGCTGTAACAGAGTACACAGTCAACGATGGGGGATATTTTGATGATCCTGGGTTCCGTCCCACAATCACCACTTTCCCGGTACCGGAAGGCGTTCCGGTCAAGGGAGCGGTGCTGGTCTGTGCCGGCGGCGCCTTCCAATACCGCAGCGACAGCATTGAACTCTACAAAGTTATCTATCTGGGGGTATCCCAACTATTGGGGAACCATGCCTGCTGCGGTATTTACCTTTCTGGAGCAGTTTGATTTTACCAGGAAGGTCATCAAACCCTTCTATACCCATGAAGGTGGCGGGATGGCCCTCAGTGTACGGGATTTGTACCGTGTCTGTCCCACTGCGGCGATTGTTCCAGGATTACCTGTCCGGGGAACCGATGTTCAGTACAGACTGGCGGCTGTAGAGGATTAGATCTGCGAGTCGGTCGATAACACCAAACACAGAAAGGAAGTATAAACCAATGAAACGATTAGTCACTATTGGAATCAGCTTGCTGCTGGCGCTCAGTCTTGCCGCCTGCAGCAGCCAGCCTGCGTCAAACAGCAGTTCTGCCGCCTCATCTGCTTCTCAACCGTCCAACTTCGCAGCAGACAACAGCCAAAGTGAAGCAGAGTCAGAATCAGATACCCTGCGTATCGCAGATCAGGGTATCTTTTCCGCCGGCGGAACTGTGATCTCATCGGACGGCACCTTCGATGTAGCCAATTACTATACATCACGGGAAGGATCGACCTCCCATGTGGACCACGCCAATGTGCTTTACCAGATCCCCGAGGATAATACCGGCCTGCCAATGGTGTTCCTTCACGGTTATGGACAGTCTCGTATGGGCTGGATGACGACCCCCGACGACCGGGAAGGCTGGTCCGACTTGTTTTTGCGGAAAGGTCACAGTGTGTGGCTCATTGATCAGCCCCGGCGGGGAGAGGCAGGACAAACCTCAGTGGCCGGCACCATGACCACGGAGCCTTCCGATCAGACCTGGTATACCCAGTTCCGCATTGGCACCTATGTGGATGATGCTTTCACCTACAATGAGGGTTCCCAGTTCCCCAGCGGCAAGGAAGCATTGGATCAATTCTTTCGCCAGATGACTCCGGATACCGGAATGGATAACGCTGCCGGAGATCAGAACATTGATAACACGGTAGTCGCCCAGGCTGTTGCCGCCGCCATCGACGAGGTGTATGAGCGAACCGGTAAGGATTCTATCCTAGTGACCCACTCACAGGGCGGTATGCCCGGCTGGGAAGCGGCTCGGTATACCGATCACATTGCTGCAATTGTTGCCATTGAACCAGGCGTGGCCCCGGAGGTGGGCAGCGAGGATTATACAGCAATGCTGGAGAAGGAGATTCCGGTAGCCTTCTATTATGGCGATTATATCGGCGAGGAATTTACCCATATCCCCGCAGCCAGAATGTGGGCGATGATGGCTTCCAGCGCGGACACCTTTACTGAAGCCTACACAGAGGCGGGTCTTACCAGTACCGTGATCCATCTTCCGGAGGAAGGTATCACTGGAAATTCCCATTTTATGTTCCAAGAGCTGAACAATGATGTGATTGCCGATCATGTTGAAAACTGGATCCAGGAAAATGTGAAATAGACTTGAGACATTATCTGATAAGTTGAATTCATCTCCTCATCTTGAGTTCTCTTAACAGGTCGTAACGATCGGTTTCCATACTTCGGATTATATAGAGAACCAAAATAGAATCAACAGAAAGGGACGCTATCATTATGAAAAAAGTATGTTGTGCTTTACTGGCCGCCATAATGGCCTTTTCACTGGCAGCTTGCGGACAGTCCGCCGTTTCCTCCAGCCAAAGCCAGCAGTCTGCTTCCAGCAGTGAAGCTGAAGTGTCATCCTCCAGTGCAGAATCTTCTTCCCCTGGCAGCACCTCCGCTGAGTCATCCGCGTCCGGGCAGGAAGAACAGGCCTCCGAGCCGGAGAGCACAAACGGTACGCTGGTGGTCTATTTCTCAGCAAGCGGCAACACCGAAGCGGTAGCCGAAACACTCGCTGATGCTTTAGAAGCGGATATTTATGAGCTGGTACCGGAAGAACCCTACACGGATGATGACCTCAACTGGAACGATCCCGACAGCCGGGTGAATGCCGAGCATGAGGATCCCAATCACCGCACCATTATCGCCGGCGGTATTCCCGACCTGAGCGGTTATGACATCATTTTGCTGGGATACCCGCTTTGGTGGCGTGAAGCCCCCAGCATTGTCTGGAATTTTGTAGAGAACAGCGATCTGGCCGGCAAGACAATCACCCCATTCTGTACCTCCATGTCGGATGGAATTGGCTCCAGCGATGACACCCTCGCAGGGATGGCTCCCGATGCCGACTGGATGGAAGGTCAGCGGTTCGGAGAGAATCTGGACGCCGCCGCAGTAACTCAGTGGGCGGAGAGCCTTGGACTGGATAGAGCCGCTGCCAATACATCCGCGCCTCAGACAGATGAAGTTTCGCTGGTGGTGTACTTCTCGATGCCGGAAACCACTGATCCTAATAATATGACCCAGGATGAGGAACAGAGCACTGTTGTCATTAATGGTGAGGTGCTTGGAAATACCCAGTATATGGCGTATGTAATTCAGGAAACCACTGGCGCTGATATTTTCCGCATCGAGCCTGTCACCCCGTACCCCACCGACCATGATACACTGGTGGATCAGGCCGCGGAGGAACAGGAACAAAATGCCCGTCCGGCCATTGCGGGCCAGGTAGACAATATGGCGGATTACGATGTGATCTATCTGGGATATCCCAACTGGTGGGGTGATATGCCCATGATCCTCTATACCTTCCTGGAGCAGTATGATCTCTCGGGAAAAACCATTGTTCCTTTTAATACCCACGGGGGAAGTGGGTTCTCGGGGACCATTGGCACCATTCGTGAACTGGAGCTGGACGCACAGGTGCTGGACGGTCTTTCCATCTCCCGTAACGACATTCAGGACGCACAGCAGGAAATTGTAGACTGGGTCAGCGGACTTGACATTGCCGCATAAAAATTATGCCAGAGAGCTGCGGCCGCAAAAGGCTTCAGCTCCCTGACTGCATTTGAAAAGGAAGGATTGCCTATGAAACGACTCGCGGTTTTGCTGCTGGTAATAGCGCTGACAGCATCACTTACCGCTTGTGGGAACAGCACAAACAGTTCCACCCCTGTCTCCAGTTCTCAACCTGCAGCGTCTTCTCAAAGGGAAACATCCTTGCCGGCCTCCCAAAACGCTGAGGACTCTGAACCAGTGGATGACTCCTCCGGAAAGTCTGAAAGCAACATTTTAATAGCTTATTTTACCGCAGGGGAAAACAGTGGTGTGGATGCCATTGCTTCCGCCAGCTATACCAACATCGGCGGCAGCGCAGTGAGAAGGGTTCGGGCGTTGACGGACATGATAGAGGCTGAAACCGGCGGAGAACTGTTTTCCATTCAGACACAGACTGTTTATCCTGCCGACGGTGGGGAATTGATTGACTTCGCGGCCGAAGAACAGGATCAAAATGTCCGCTCGGAGCTGACCAGTCATATTGAGAATCTGGAGCAGTACGATACCATCTTTATCGGTTATCCCAATTGGTGGTACGATATGCCGATGGCCCTTTACAGTTTCTTTGAAGAATACAATTTTTCCGGAAAAACCATTATCCCTTTCAATACCCACAATGGCAGCCGCTTTTCAAACACCATTCAGACCATTGAGCAGCTGGAACCGAATGCAACAGTGATGGAGGATGGTTTTACCGTCAGTGAACAAAACGTTGCTGATGCTGGTGAGGATGTGGCAGCTTGGTTGGATGGGCTGGGGTACTAGATGATGAAAAAAGCATGGTTATTCGTGGCGGGGGCTTGTCTGTTGGCTGTACTGGCAGGGTGCGGCGGGTCGGCTTCCACCGGGATGGACACGCAGCATTCATCTGCAAGCAGTTCTGCAGCGGGTGCTGTGCTGGCTGAACCGCCATCCCAGAAGGAAGGTTCCATTTCCGGCGAAGCTTCTGTAAGTACTCCATCCAACCCGGAAATTAAAACCGGATTGATTGGGGAACAAATCTTAGAGGGCGAGACCGGTGAAATCCATTACAGCTATATTTTGCCGGAAGGCTATAATGGTTCCCGATCCTATCCCATGATGGTGGTAATGCCCGGTTATGACATGATGTGGTTCGGAGAAGATTCCTCCGGCAGCAATCTTAGCTGGAAAGGTTTTCGGGTGTGGGGGGAGCAGGAAGAGGAGATGATCGTTGTTTCAGCCCAGCTCACCGATTGGGGGAGACCTCCGCCCAGCAGGCGATCGAACTGACCGAGTATTTCCTCCAAAACTTTGCCGTCGACCCGGAAAGGGTCTACGCCGCTGGATATTCGGCGGCAGGCGAGACCATGTCGCGGGCGGTATCGATGCGCCCTGATTTATACACCGCCTATCTTCATGGCGCTTCCCAATGGGATGGCAGCTATGCGCCGGTGGCCGAACAGCAGGTGGCTGTCTACATTTTTATGGCGGAGAACGATGAGTATTATGGCTCTCAGAAGGCAAGAGATGCCTACAACAACCTGTACGCGGCTTATGCAGAGCTGGGATTGACTGAAGAACAGATCAGCCAAGTGCTAAGGCTGGAAATCCCCGACAATGCCTATTTTAACAGCCAGGGGATTTACAACTACCATAGCGGTGGGAAAATCCTTTTTGATGACCAGGAGATCATTGACTGGATTATTGGAAAACAGAAAGTGCGGCATGAGTGAACAGGAAATGGGGCGCATTGCTCCAAAAACAAACTTCTGACGACCTTTTTGGCTATCTGGATCCGCTTGCCCACTGAATAAGCAGGCGGGATGGAAAGGTCCTACCCACATCATAGTAGAGAATAAACACAGATTTTCTAAAGAAACAAGAACGAAAGGAGTCATCACTAATGAAAGTTTTACTGGTAAACGGCGGCCCTCACAAGGAAGGATGTACCTATACAGCACTGACCGAGATTGCCAATACCCTGGGGGAAGAAGGGGTGAACAGCGAAATTTTTTGGATTGGAAATAAAGCAATCTCCGGCTGCCTTGGCTGTCGGAAATGCGCAGAAAAGCATGCCTGTATAATTGATGATAAGGTCAATGAATTTTTGGATAAGGCTGCTGGTTTTGATGGTTTTATTTTTGGTACGCCTGTTCACTGGGCAGGGGCGACCGGGGCGATTACATCCTTTTTGGATCGGGTGTTCTATGCGGATTTCTGCGGAGGCAGAAACAATTTCTATCTCAAGCCTGCGGCAGCGGTGATGTCGGCCCGCCGGGCAGGCACTACTGCCACATGGGATCAACTGAACAAATATTTTGGGCTTATGCAGATGCCGATTGTTACCTCCCGCTATTGGAATATGGTGCATGGCGGAACACCGGAACAGGTACGGGAGGATTTGGAGGGGATGCAGTGCATGCGTTTCCTGGCCCGCAACATGGCGTGGTTCCTGCGTTGCAAGGCCGCTGGAGAACAGGCTGGCATTCCATTTCCAAAGCAGGAACCGGTTATCTTTACCAACTTTATCCGATAACATCCGGGATGGGGAGGTGAACCTGTGAACCGAAAACAAGTCTTGAGGATGGGTGTGGATCTTGTGATAACTCTGTCCCTTCTGCTGCTGATGGCCTATGAGTTGGTTGGGCAGGCTGCTCATGAGTGGATTGGCACCGCTATGGTTCTGCTGCTGATCGTTCACCACATCTTAAACCGCAGGTGGTTTGCCGCCATCCCCAAAGGTCGTTACATACCCTACCGGGTTTTGCAGACCACGCTGGTGGCGCTGATCCTGACGGTGATGGCTGTACAGGCGGTAAGTGGAGTCATCCTTTCCCGCCATCTCTATACATTCCTGCCGATCCAAGGGCACACCCGTATTGCCAGGACGCTGCATATGCTGGGGGCCTATTGGGGGTTTGTCCTGATGAGCCTGCATTTGGGGATTCACTGGAGCATGATTCTGGGCGCTGTTCATAAGCTGGTGGGACCGCCTGTCAAAAGGAGAACCGTGATTCTGCCCCGGATCCGGCGGAAAATCTGTCATTGGGAACAACAAACAATGAAATGAGCGTCCATCCCTATATTGCAGAATTGGTTCCAATATTGTGGATGAGATTTCCAACCCGAAAATGAGCGAATATGAACGGACAAAAGCAGCTTTTGACTATATGATCCGGAACACCTATCTGGATGAGCTGGTTGGACTGGATTTGTGAAGGATTCATGGCGGAGGGGAGCAGTCCATTCCCTTTTTGGAACAGCGGGCGCTCAGCCCCCTGCGGTTTGGTGTGGGGATGTGTGAGGATTATGTTGCCGCCCTCACCCTTCTGCTGCGTGATATGGGCCTTCGGGCGGAATATGTACCAGGCCTTATCTACTCAGTGGAGGGGCATCTGGTGGATCACGCCTGGACGATAGTACAAATCGACGGGGTGTGGTATCACTTGGACAGCCAGCTCGAAGACAACATCTCCTGCCGGGGCTCGGTGCGCTACCGGTACCTCCTCAAAAGTGACACGACTATGGCTGCTTCCCACCGTTGGGGGCAGAATCTGAAACAGAATGCTCAAATCGTTCAAAATTATCTTTAACCCGCTTGTCCCCAGGATTACCCAACCCCAGAACGACTGGAACTGGGAGAAACGCCAGCCCCCGATGTGGAGGCGCTGCGGCGAGAAGCAATGGTGCGCTGCCTCAGATGGAGCTGGATACCATTCCGCCGGTCTTTGGTGCGACAGGGTATGGACCAGCCGATGAGGGCTGATTTGCAAAGGGCGATTTCTATGAAAAAGTTAGTTGATTTGCTGTTGGCAGAAAGTATTTTCTTGACTGTCTGCTCCAAACAGGAGGGAAAACAGCCTCTAACATTTCGCCGTAGCCTCCTCATCAGCAGCGGCGCCCAGTGAGCCAGTACCTGGCGCTGAATTGGAATCTGATCCTGTGGCGATAGGGGGGATCTATGTTGCCCAGGCCTTATTTTACAGGTTCTCTCCAGTTATGCGGTTGGGGGTGTTTTTATCCAGGCCGCTGTTATGGCTGTATAACGGTCAGCTGGGCAGAAAGTCCAAACTTCTTCAGTGGGCCTGCTACTGGTTTTATCCCCTCCATCTGCTGTTGATCTTCTGTATCAACATTGGAATAGGATGAGCTTGTACCAATAATATTACAAAAGGAGCTTTGTTGTCATGAAAAAATGGATTTTATCCGTCCTGTCTGTGGTTCTATTCATCTCTTTGGTCGCCTGCGGACCGGTTCAGTCTGCTGCATCCTCCGGGGGCGCTTCCAGTCAATCTTCCATATCCCAAGAAAGTATGGATGCGTCTCTCTCCCAAGTGCTGCCCTCCGAAGAGGAGGGACTCCCTGCGCTGAAAACCCAGCTGGACAACAGCTGGGACTTTGATGCACCGGAAAACCATCAGATGGACCCGGCAGTTTTTGAGGCCCTTCACGCCGCCCTGCCTGGCAGTGGCATCCACACCATGGTGACCGTCAAGGACGGGGTAATCATTGACGAGTACTATGAGGACGGCTATGACGAAAACAGCCTCTTTGAGATCCATTCTTCCTCCAAGTCTTTCACCAGCGCCCTCATCGGCATCGCCATTGAGGAAGGGCATATCAGTGGAGTGGATGACCTGGTATCCGATTATCTGCCCCAGTTGCTGGAACAGGAGGACACCCGGAAACACAGCCTCACCCTGCGCCATCTGCTGACCCAGACTTCCGGTCTGGAGTGGTATGAGTGGGGCAGTGGTTACAGCAACTGGAACGAGTTCCGTTCGGCAGAAAACTGGGTGGAGTATATCCTGGGCCGCAATCTGATCTATGAGCCGGGAATCGTCTTTAACTATAGCACTGGCAATACCCATCTTCTTTCTGCTGTCCTGCAGGCAGCCACCGGTATGACCCAGGAGGAATACTGCCGTACCCACCTTTTTGACCCTGTGGGGATCAGCGAAGAAGCTCACTGGCGCACCGATCCCCAAGGGATCGCCGATGGAGGCAATGGGCTCTTTATTTCAGCCAGAGACGCAGCCAAGTTCGGCCAATTGTTTCTGAACGGAGGAGTCTGGCAGGGACGGCAGCTGGTGCCCGCCTCCTGGGTGGAGGAATCCACCTCCCAGCAGAACCCCGGCCCTGGCGGCAGCACCGGTGCTTATGGCTACCAGTGGTGGATTCGCACCCATACCACAGGGGAATACGGTACCTACGCCACCCCCTATCCCACTGCCAGCTATGATACCTATTTCGCCTTTGGCCACGCCGGACAGTTTATCTATGTGGTGCTGGAGCTTCAGTTGGTTACCGTCATTACCAGCAGCTGCCAGAGCTCTTATGCTCCCAGACCCTATTTTACCGATTATGTTCTTAATGCTTATATGGGGGAGTGAGGAGACGTTGTGAAAAAACTGACGATACTGATGTTGGTTGCCTGCGTCTTGGGGATTTGTACCGGGTGCGACGGTGAAGAAGCCTCCGGTTTTTCACAAAGGGATCTGTCTCTGACCGCCGGGCGGAATACTATGAAAATGTACGGCGAATTGCCGAAGAATATGGTATCCGGACGCTGAGCCTCACTGGTTATGAGTATAAGTTGGATGAAACACAACATGTAGCATATCTTTATAGTGCTTTACTACGATTACAGGCTGTCCTGGAAAAGTAAAAATGGCCGCAGGCACTGTTGCGGTTTCGGCAATCATGCTTTGTGTGGCTGAATAAAGGAGGGCTCATGATCAAATTGGGAGATGAAAAAAGAGGCTCAAAAAGGACAATCTTCTGTAGAGAATAGGCGCTTTTGATACGGGAAACGGCAGACACGGGAGTAGTCTCCGTATATCCATAAAAGATTATATGGAGGCAAAAGGGTGGAGGGAACGCTATGGCAGAAAAGCCATATTCATTTGCAAGGTCACAGAACTTGCAAGCCCTTCACAAAGAAGAGATCTCTGAATCAGTGAGCCGGAGGCAGTTATGTTACCACCGGACGACTGAAAAAGTTTTCAGATACCGAGTGTACTCTGATCCTGGAGGGTGGTACAAGTATCCTTCTGATGGATGTGACAGGGTTGGAGAGCGATCTGCTTCATAGCTGGCTGGGAAATCTAAACTGACCAACTATGCCAATGGAAAGCCTGGAAACATGTGTGTTTCAAGGCTTTTTTGTATGTTTTATCTTGTTTCTTGATGCCGAATTTTTTTCATACTTGCTGGAAAAGTGAAAAAAACAAGCCTTCTCAAGGATATATAAGTTGAAAAGCTTTTCGGAAGGAGTTGGATCCATGTCCAATCAAGCGCAATTTGTTCAACAGGCACAGCAATATATGGATACCATTTTCCGTCTTGCATTCAGCTGCCTGAAAAACCGAACAGATGCCGATGATGTGACTCAAATTGTCCTGTTGCGGCTGTATCAGAACAATAAGCCCTTTGTAAATGACAGTCATTTGAAACACTGGCTGATTCGGGTGACACTCAATGAATGCAAGAAGCACTGGCGTTCCTTGTGGAGACGGACCGAGGATCTTGACACCTATATCAATACCCTCACCTTTGAGGATGGTCAATACCGGGATCTGTTGCAGGCAATCCTGGAACTGGACCGCAAGTACCGGGTCGTGATTTACCTGCATTATTACGAGGGATATACCATTGAAGAGATGGCAAAATTGCTGCATTTGCCGGCAGGAACGGTAGGTACACGGCTTGCACGGGCACGGAGCCGGCTCAAAACCAATCTGTCGGAGGAGGAGAACTTATGAACAATCCAATTTATCATGCATTTAGGCCGATCCATGCCTCTGATGGTACCCTTGAGGAGGTTTTTCAGAGGATTGAATCCAAGCGACACAGGTTCTGTTTTTCAGTCCGCATCCTTCTGGCTGCTGTCTTAGCTTTTATCCTGCTGACCCTCAGTGTCTTTGCAGCTGACTATGTCCTAAATCATCGGCAGGTCTTTTTCTTTGACACACTGGAGGCCCTAGCGGCAGAGCAGTCCCAGGAAAACCCAGGCAACGCCATAGGCTATGCGATTCCTTGTGATGCCGAGGAAGCCAAAGATCTGGAGACCTCTGTTCAGTATGTTGCACGTGCGATGGAAAACGGTCTGCTGGGAGATGAGCAGGTTGTTGACCGGGGCAGGACTCCAGATGGATGCTGGGTGATCCGCAAATGTCAGAATGATCTCTATGGGGATGTACTCACCGAATACCGCACTTCTCCTACCTATGCCAATGCCCTTTCGATTGATGGACTGCTTCAGTGGGATCTGTCAGCTCTGGCCAATACGATGAAACCTGATGAAAATGGGCAGATTCTGGTCCTCTGCAAAAGCCAAGGAGAACACGATCTTCTATGGTCAAAGGCTCATTTGGGGTATACTACTGATGAGGGTAAGTGGTTTTCTCTCTCCTACACCTACGATATCACCTGGGATTATGGACGACCGGAATATATTCTCAGCGATGCCTATGATTCCTCGGAAGTCTTTGTGACCGATGATAGCGTCCAGGTCCTGCTGCTGAGTTATGATGGTCAGGTCTGGGCCAAGGCTGCCAATGGACACCGCTCAGTTGACATCTATACCACCGGCCGCACCGTACCGGAGATAAAATCTCTGCTGAATCAGCTCTCCCTCTCAACGGTCTTGAGATAAATCTTCATATTTTTTGATGACTCTAAGGTGGCTGGTACTGTCAAAGAAAGAAGCACCTTTTCAGGTGCTTCTTTCTTTTGATTTTGGCAGGTTAGAAAGAGGCTCCTACGGCCTCAATAAGCACATGGATTTTTCCGCCGCATACCATGCCTTCCTTTTGGGCGTCGGTGTTGGTCATGTCACATACCAGAATAGCAGGGGCAGCATCCTTGCCCAACAGCTCTTTTGCTCTTTGAATGGCCTGGGCCTCCCCGTTGCCGCCTCCAATGGTACCATAGAGGGTTCCCCACTCATCCAAAACCAGTTTAGCGCCCATGCCTCTAGGGGCGGAGCCTTGTTTTTCCAGGATGGTAGCCAGAACAGCGGGCTTTCCGCTTGCCAACAATTCCCATGCCTCAGGAGGCAGTGCTCCGCCGGAAGCACCGCTGCGCACCTGAATTAACTGGGCGGCGATGCATACAGCGATTTCAGCGGGGGTCTGGGCGCCAATCCGTAAACCAATAGGGGCGTGAACCTGCTCCAAAAGGGAAGGGGAATACCCTTGCCGCTCCATCTCCTCCATCACCACTGCCACCTTTTTGCGGCTGCCAATCATTCCCACATAACCAAAAGGATGATTCAGGATAGTTTCCAGACACACCCGATCACCTTGGTGGCCTCGAGTAATGATAACAAAAAAGCTGTCTTCTCCATATCCCAACTGGTCCAAAGCCTGGGGGAAGGGCATACAGAGGGTCTGGGCGGCGAAAGGAAATCTTTTGGGGTTGGCGAATTCCTCCCGGTCATCAATTACCACCACGTCAAATTCCAAAAGGGCGCCGATTTCCGCCAAAGGCTGGGCGATGTGTCCGCCGCCGCAAAGAATCAGTCTGGGACGGGCGCAGGCCTTTTCCACCAGCAGATGCCATCCATCCTGCTGAAAACGGCAAGGCAGGGTGGCCGGAAGGTCCGCCCAGACTTTTTCCCAGAACGGTTCCGTCCTTGGGCTGGAAAAGACCAAATCCTCCTGCCAGATTGCCCGCTCAACCTCAATAGCCCCATCCTTCTCACGCCAAGCGGTGGCGGTTAACGGGCTTTTTCCCTGCCGCAGAAGATTCCATAGGGTTTGAAAAAAAGTCATTTGAGACGTCCCCCCTCTGAAAATCCTAAAATCGCCTCCAGCACACCGCCTCCGATAGCTCTGGCTTTGTCCGAGATGGTGAAACAGTCTACCGAGCTTCCACGGGGGTCTACATCCCCGGATTTCATGCCGGGTACCACTGGGGTACCAGCAGGAAGCAAGCCCCGTACCATTCCGTCAATCTGGGCGCAAACAGGCGCCCCATCCACCTGAGCCACCACATCCCCAGCGTGGACCAAGTCTCCGATTTTGACCAGGGGTTGAAAGACGCCTTGGGCGGTGGAACGGAGAATCCGCTGGGAGGTGAAACCGCCGATATTTCCAGGAATCCCTGTGTTGGGCAGGGCGGTTCCTGTTAACAGCACCCGCCCAAGGGAATGTCCCCGCTTGGTTTCCACAACAGCATGACAGTCTACTCCCGCTGTGAACCCTGGCCCCAAGGCGATTACTAAAGGAGCGTCGGTGAGTTTGGTTCCCAGATTTCGTTTGGCCAGGATGGCGTCCACCACCACCTGAGGGCGCAGACTGGCGACACAGGTCGCCTCCGGGTCCACCAGGACCGGAATTTGATTTTTTTCCAAAAGAGCCAGGGCTTGCTGAGGGGTATCCGCCAGACAAGCGGTAACGCCCTCAACTGTGGCGGTTCCTTGGTAGACCGCCTGAGAAAAGGCTACCGTGCAGCGGACAGTGGTTGGACGGGAGATTTCGGTCATCACAACCGAAAAACCGCATTGATACAGCCGATGGGCTACCCCGGTAGCCAGGTCACCAGCGCCCTTAATGAGAATCATCATCAAAAGGAACCTCCTTCTTCAAAGACACAATTAGAATCCGCTCAGCTCCCCTTTGGGAAAGCCGCGTCATAAGCTCATTGCCGATGATTTTTTGGGGCAGGGTATCCGCCTGATTGAGTAGTACCACTGGATGGAATTTCCAATATCCACCCACCAGAAGCCGTTCCATAGTATCTAAAGAAACCTTTCCGATGGGCAGACCCAGCTGTTGGCAGGCCAATTCCCAGCGGTGACAGACCTGTGGAAGGGGTTTTCCAAGCCCAGATAACCCCACTACCAGAATGACCCGCTGGGTAGAGGGATGAATCACCGGTTCGGTGGCGTTGGGAAATTTCAGCGGCAGCTGACGGGACCCGTCCGCCTCAATCAAAACCCGGTCCCCTTGCTGGACCAGAGCATCCAGGCAGGCGGGGGAAGGTGAGGACAGCTTGCCTTCAGGCCCAGTCCTCCCCACCACAGGACAAAGCCCCTTTTTCCATGCTTGCTCCAAAAGGGATAGGTCCTCTCCATCTATCACCAATAAATCAGGGGAGGAAGGCCGCAGAATATGAGTGGTGGTTGTAACAATGGGACGTTCTCCATTTTTTAGGGATTCCCGGGCCAGAGCGTAAAGCAGGGTGGTTTTTCCGCCGGAGCCTACAATGGAAACCACCCGGATATTTTCGCTAAGTCCCAGACGTTGGAGCAGGGAAGTTTGGGTCATGAGGCACCTCCTTTCGGGACTGGGTAGCCGCTGAGGTAGCCTCATCCCGCAGCTTTAAAAGCCGCCGGGCGTAGGGATAAAAAGCCTTGCCCTGGGGGGAGAGATGGATTTCACGGGTGGTGCGCAGCAGCAGCTTCACCCCCAGTTCCTCCTCCAAAGATTGAATATGGGCGCTGATGGTAGGCTGGGTCAGGAACAGGCGCTCACTGGCCTTTGAAAAGCTGCCCAAGCTGACCACCGCCGCGAAAGCTTCCAAATGTCTGAATTCCAAATCGTACACCTCCTAATTGGGCCGCTGGCCCACCGTTTCCATCATTTTTTCACAGGCCCTCCGCAGAGCTGAATGTTCCGGAAATTCCAAGGTGGGGTCCTGAGCCAATAGCTGCCCAGCGGCCTCCTGAGCCTGGGTAAGAAGGGCTACATCGGTGGTCAAGTCAGCGATTCGGAATTTTGGCAGACCGTGCTGTTCCTGTCCCAAAAAGTTTCCAGGCCCTCGGGTTTTTAAGTCGTATTCAGCGATGGCGAAGCCGTCATTTGTACTGCACATCATTTGCAGCCGTTCCAAAGTATCCGGGTTTCGGGTATCCGAAAGGAGCAGGCAGTAGGATTGGGCTTGTCCCCGTCCCACCCGTCCCCGAAGCTGGTGAAGCTGACTGAGGCCAAACCGTTCTGCGTTTTCAATTAGAATGATGACCGCGTTGGGCACATCCACACCCACCTCCACTACTGTGGTGGAAATCAGAAGCTGGATTTCACCGGATTGAAACTTGGACATGGTTTCCTCCTTGAGGGAAGCCTTCATCTTCCCATGGAGTAAACCCACACGGTATCCGGCAAAATGACGGGCGCTCAATTCCTGGGCGTATTGAGATGCTGCTCGCATGGGGGAGGGTTCTTCCCCTTCCTCCACCAAAGGGCAGACGATGTAGGCTTGAAACCCCTCGTCCAGATGCTTTTTGATGAATCCAAAAGCCCGCTCCCGTTTCCCCGAGCTGATTTTATAGGTCAATACCGGATGACGGTTGGGGGGGAGTTCGTGAATCACAGAAATATCCAGTTCCCCGTAAATCATCAGGGCCAGTGTGCGGGGAATGGGGGTGGCGGACATGACCAAAGCGTGGGGGCAGCGTCCCTTGGCTTGGAGGGCCGCCCGCTGCGCCACCCCGAACCGATGCTGCTCATCGGTAATTACCAAAGCCAGATTCTGAAATTCCACCCCTTGGGAGAGGAGCGCGTGGGTTCCAATACATAAATCAATGGAGCCTTCCGCCAGTCCCTGCCGAATGGCCCGCTTTTGGGCGGCGGGTGTGGAGCCTGTCAGCAGTGCTACCCGCATCCCCAGCCCGCCCAAAAGTTTGGAAAGCCCTTGATAGTGCTGGGTCGCCAGCAGCTCGGTGGGGGCCATAAAAGCTGTTTGGGCCTGGGAGAGAAAGGCGAAATAGGCCCCAGCCGCCGCCACCATTGTTTTGCCGGACCCCACATCCCCCTGCACCAAACGATTAGCGGGCTCTGGTTTTTGCATATCCAGGGTAAGCTCCTGAATGGCGTTGAGCTGTCCTTGGGTCAGCTGAAAGGGCAGCGCTTTATAAAAAGGTTCCAAGGAGTGAGGAAACAGGGGAACAGATTGTTTGTGGTGGGTGCGGCTGTGGAGCAGCCCTATTCCCACCGCCAGGGTAAACAGTTCCTCAAACTGAAACCGACGCCTGGCTTCTTTGGCCTGTTCCAGGCAGGAGGGCCTGTGAATGGCGTGAATGGCGGTTTCGATTCCCTCAAGACAGTACCGCTCCCGAATTTGAGGAGGGATACGCTCCTCAGGAACCACCCCCAACCCCAAAGCTTGCTGAATCAGATTGGAGAGGGCTTTGTTGGACAGGCCGCTGGTCAGAGAATAAATAGGCTGGAAGGCAGGGTAACGTCCCACAGGATAAACCAAAGGAGCGGTCATGACAGCGGAGGTAAGGGTTCCTTCCGCCTTACCATAGAAAAGATATTCCTCTCCAACCTTTAACTGCTCTACCGTAAACTTAGCGTTGAAAAAACGCAGTTCGATTCCTCCGGTATCATCCGCAGCCAATACTTTAAATAAGGTGCGCCCTGAGGCAAGACGAATTCCGTTGTATTTATGTTCCACCCTGGCACGAATAGCACAGGTTTGGAAAAAAGGCGCTTTCACAATTGGCTGGGGGTCCGAAAGGTCCAAATAGCCTCTTGGGTAGTGGGACAGCAAATCCTCCAACGTAAGAATCCCTAACTTTTTAAGCTGGGCCGCTCTTTGAGGCCCCACACCCCGCAGCAGTTCCACATGGTCTGTTAACTGCATAAGCTCCTCCTTTTTATAGAGATCATCTATAAATCATTCTACCCCAGAAAAGTAGTTTTGTCACTAGATTTTGCCGTATTCGGTCTGGTTTTAGGGAGGGTAAAAATTTTTTGAAATTTTTTCAAAAAAACAGTTGACAGAATTAAATGGCCATGCTATAATAACTATCGTTGTGAGCGACATGAATGAAAGCGAAGCAACAAAAAAACTAGCTTTGATCCATTAGCTCAGCCGGCAGAGCACCTGACTTTTAATCAGGGTGTCCGGAGTTCGAATCTCCGATGGATCACCATGTGGGGGCGTAGCTCATCTGGGAGAGCGCTACACTGGCAGTGTAGAGGTAGAGAGTTCGATCCTCTTCGTCTCCACCAAAAACAACCCGATACGGATAGAACCGTATCGGGTTGTTTTTTTGTATATGCGTGGGAATAGCGAGGAGGTGTGGCCTGTCATGCCAAGAGGGTGTTTCCCAAACTGATAGGGGGCCTAAACATGATAAGGCTGAAAAATGAGGTATGATGATTTAAAAAAGAAACTGGATACATATAATTGGGACGATGGATTTGATGTGCCAGAGGAAATCCTTTCCGATCCAAACTGTGATTTGGCGTTGGCTTTGGAACTTTTTTATTTAGCCGATGGTTATGGATATTTGCAAAAGGAAAGAGAGGATAACACATTGGAAAGATGGAATTCCTTTATCTCAGCTCTTTATCATGACATCCTGAATTGCAGGTTCCCATCAACAGGTAATTCTTTCAAAATCCCGCTGAATCAGGTGCAAAAATATAAGCTGAGAAAAAAGCAGGTCCCGGAACTTTTTCTGACAGACTTATGACATGATGATATAGGAGAGGGTCTGGAGCAGCTTTTTAACCGTTCTATCAGAAAAGACAACAAATTAAGAAAAAGGATTCCACGCTTTGGATTAAACATAACGATAACGCTGGAAAGCATAAGATTGTTGAAGCCCATATTCTATGGTATACTATAAAAATATATACAGACCCGTGCTGCTGTGGCAACACAATGGGTTAGAAACCTCAAAATGTCAAGCAGATGATTTGTTGTGGGAGGTGCTTTTGTGATACCTGGAAGCATGACGGACGAAGGAATGGCGCTGGCGGAAGAAACCTTGTCCATCAGCAGTCAATTTATTTCAAAATTTAACGATCTCCTTTCCCGCTTGGCTCAAAACGGTGGGTATTATTTGTGGGATATATTGGTTATTTGTTTTATTTTACTGGCGGCCAAAGGGATTTTAAGGGTGGTTTCCGCCCTGACCAAACGGGCGATGGGATTGGAAAAATATCATCGCACGGTTCAGCAGGGCAAACGGGTGGACACTATGATGACCCTACTGCGCAGCGTGGCCAGATATGGCATTTATTTTGTGGCCTTTCTGATGATTTTACAGCAACTTGGCTGGGGGAAGGCCATGGAAAATCTGTTGGTGACAGCGGGGATCGGAAGCCTGGCTATCGGATTTGGCGCCCAGAACTTGGTTCGTGACGTGGTGACAGGCTTCTTTATGATGTTTGAGAATCAGTTTTCTGTGGGTGACTACATAAAAACAGGGGATGCTGAGGGGACCGTAGAAGCCACCGCTATGCGGGTGACCTATCTGCGTTCCCTTCAAGGGGATCAGATTATTATTCCAAATGGCTCGATTGAACGTGTGGTGAACTATTCCAGAGGAAGCTGCACCTCCTCCGTCACCATTTCCACAGCCTATGAAGCGGATACCCGGCAGGTGATTTGGATTATTAAAGAGGCTATGAAGGATTACGCACGGGAGCATTCGGATTTAATTGTGGAGCCGCCTGTGGTGCTTGGGATAACCGATTTTGGGGCTTCCAGTGTGGATATAGGTATCCTGTGCAAAGCCAAACCTTTAAAACAATGGGAGGTAGAAAGAGGAATCCGTTTGGCAGTGAAGGAGCAGTTTGACCGTCTGGGGGTGGAGTTCCCCTATCCCCATATAGTGACCATGCCTTACGAGAAACCGACAGAGCCTTTGGCGATGCCCCCAAGCTATGAGGAGGAAGAATTGCCTCAATGGGCAGTGGTACAGAGCGGTGAGGATGAAGACTCCTGAAATCAGGGACCTCGCACCATGAAAATGCATAGAATTTCCGTTATTCCCCATGTTATAGTGGGGATGGAAGAATCCGTCAAGAGATTCTCTTGGCGGATTTTTTCTTTTCCAGACCCGTAGTGAAAATAGGCATGGAAAGGAGGGAATATGCGATTTATTCAAGGGGAGCTTTGCTTAAAAATATGTTGGTGAACATTTTTTTTAAAAGCCTAACCAGAAAAGCACCTGTTGCCGTGGGGAGAAAAGTGAACCATCCTCCATAGAAGAAGATTGCACTTTGAGCACATGAAAAAGGATGCTCAAAAAGTGGGCATCAAAGAAATGGTGAAAGGGAAAGGAAGAAAGATATGAATTTGGTTTGGAGCTATGGAGAGCCGGGAGCCAGAATTTCTTTAATAGTAGGGGTTTTGGGAACATTCAGCAATTTTCTTCTGGGAGGCTGGGACCTGGCGCTGAAGCTGCTGTGCTACATGATGGTCATGGATTTCCTGCTGGGGATTCTGGCGGCGGCCAAGCAGGGGAAGATTGACAGCAAGGTGATGTTCTGGGGCGGGGTCAATAAACTGCTGGTGCTGGCCTTTGTGGCCCTGGGGCAGCGGTTGGATGGAGCGCTGGCTTTGGAGGAACCCTACATACGCACCGCTGTGATTTGGTTCTACTGTGGCAGGGAAGGTCTGTCCCTGGTGGAGAATTACGGTAAGCTGG
>CALWZG010000063.1 GCA_944385965.1 uncultured Anaerotruncus sp. | reverse complement strand
GACGAAATTTTGGAGTATATAGTTGGTGGTGATTGTCTGTGCGATGTAATCACGCAAGTAAAAGTGTGGGAGCGTACAATTTAAGATGAAACCTTTTGCCAACTGTTTACAAACCATTGATATTACTGGATTTTTACAGATTCTTTCATGACGCTTGGACCAGCTTTTCTGGAAAAACCGCCTGAACAGGCGGTTTTTCTGCATTCTGGGGAATTCTTTGGAGGTTACCCCGCTGGCTCAACTCTGTGACAGAGGGAGGCGGAAAGAGGAGAAGATTGTGTCAACGAAAAGCGGCCCTCAACGGCAACCCCTAACCGATCCCTAACACCAAAAAGAGTGAGGCAAAAATATGTATAAAATTTGTTTAAACAGTTGTTACTTTATTAAAAATAAGGTATACTTATATTTATAAAAATGGTTAAAATGTATAAAAAATGTTTTGGGGGATGATTTTTAGGGGGACATGTACTTCAGCGGGTGAAAATGACTTTGTATTTCTTCTGTACATTTAGCGGCAAAATGCGTTTCTTTCTAAAAATAGCGGATTGAGGATGCCTTTTGTTAGGGCATTTCATTGGTGGGAGATGAGAAACATCCAAACATTTTATTGCATATAACTTAAGAGGAGGAGAAATATGAAAAAGGCAGTAAAGCAATCAACCTTGTTGACCGCATTAAATCTAGGCACTATTGCTCTGGTGATTCTGATGATAGTGGCGTTTGCACTATCGATTGCAACGAACAACCGCGCATTGTAGATGTATGAGGATGAAAAGGAATTGACATCGGCCGCGCAGCAATTTCTTGATGCGTCCGGGTATCTGACCGATCAGGCCCGGGCCTGTGCCGCGACCGGAAATGTAGATTATTACAATAATTATCAAAATGAGGTAAATACCGCACAAAATCGTGAAAAAGGGTATAGTCGAATGGAAGCGGTGGGCCTCACGGAGAATGAACAGGCGCTCATTGCTGAGATGTCTCAATTGTCCAACGACTTGGTTCCATTGGAAGAAAACGCCATGTCCTCAGCCATGGCCGGCAACATTGAGTCAGCCATCCAGTATGTTTTTGGCACAGAATACAGCACAGATTTAAGCAAAATTCAGTCGCTGCAAGAGGAATTTTTGAACCAGTTCCAAACCCGCTTAACCTCAGAAATCCAGCAGCAACAGGTCCGTGTATCCGTTATGCAGGTTGTTGTGATCGTTTTTGTTTGTATCATCATTATCTTCCAAATTGTCAGTACATTGTTTATCCGGAAAAAGGTAATCAAACCTTTGAAAATGATTCAGGAAGAGATGCTGGAGTTTGCCAAGGGCAACATGTCTACTACGGCTGAGATGGAAGAAAATACTTCAGAGTTGGGTATGCTCATCTATTCTGTACACCAGATGCGGAAGAGTCTGAAGTCTCTGATTGTGGATATCCATGAAAAATTGACACAAATGGCACAGGGCGATTTGAATATTCAGATGGAAGTAGAGTATATCGGTGATTTTGCTGATATTGAGGTATCCATGAAGAAAATCAGCAGCTCGCTGAGCGAGGCGCTTCGGAAGATCAATCTGGTTTCCGATCAGGTGTCAGCGGGTGCAGATCAAGTGGCCAGCGGTGCGCAGGCGCTGAGCCAGGGTTCTACCGAGCAGGCCAGCTCTGTGGAAGAACTCTCGGCAACCATACAGGATATCAATGAAAAAATCAGTCAAAATGCAAAAGATACAGATTCGGCCAATGAACTGACCAAGGAAACCGGCAATAAGGTAAACGAGAGCAAGCTGAAAATGCAAGAACTCGTTACAGCGATGGAAGAGATTAAGCAGACCTCACAGCAAATCGAAGGCATTGTCAAGACAATTGACGATATTGCATTCCAGACCAATATTCTGGCGCTGAACGCGGCGGTGGAAGCTGCCCGTGCTGGAACAGCCGGAAAGGGATTTGCTGTGGTGGCAGATGAAGTAAGGAACCTGGCCAGTAAGTCGGCAGAAGCGTCCAGGAGTACCCAGGAATTGATCAAAAACTCCATACAGGCTGTGGATCATGGCAGCGTGTTGGCTATGGACACCGCAAAAGTGTTGGAGGAGACTGCCGCAGAAGCAGACAAAGTGGTAGCGTCTATCAAACGCATTGCCAAAGCGTCCGCAGAACAAGCACAGGCAACAGAACAGATCGCGCAGGGTCTGGATCAGGTTTCCAGTGTAGTACAGACAACCTCCGCCACCGCAGAGGAGAGTGCAGCAGCCAGTCAGGAGCTGTCTGGACAGGCAAGTATGCTGAAAACGCTGGTAAGTAAGTTCCAAATCGTAAATAGTGGTACCACTGCATATTCCATGGAAGAGCCTCAGATATACCATACAGAAATGCCCGCCCCATCGTCTGACTTGGATTTCAGTAAATATTGATAAACGGATTCGCTGGCAAAATATTTTGGGCTGAATAGATGGGTCCGCCGCAGAACTTTTCATTCTGCGGCGGACTTCTTTTTTCATCATCCACCACAAACAAAATCAATGCGATTATCTTACTTTGGTCTCCTCATCTCCACCGTCAAAGCCAGCGGCCAATCTCCTGGCTTTACAGGAATCTGACCGCCCATTTTCATCATTATACAATTCATTGGAGAGCTTCCACGCCAGCTCAAACCCGGCAATAAAGCTGTCCAGAGAAATCTCATCAATCATACAATCCTGGGCATCAATAATCCGCAGCACCAGCCTGCGCTCTGATTTTCCCAATATCCTCATCAGCTCTTTCTGACTTTCTTCCATTTCCTCTTTCTGTTTGGAAAATTCCGGTGGGATATAAAAGCAATGATACAGCTCCTTGAGCAATCCATTTTCCATCATCATTACCTCCTGAATTTGTTAACTGCCCTGAGGGTATTTCCAGTAGATGCTGTCTCTCTGCAATGGCCCAGCATCCACGCCACTTGTTCCGTTCCCATTCCGCGGCGAGAAGACATCGCAGGTACGCCAAAAGCCCTCAAAGCGGATGTGGTCCACCCCAGCTTCCCATCCTATACAAGCCGGAAAGAGACACCCATCACCGTGCAAGGTAAAATCACACAGCAAAAAAGCGCCGCAGAAATCAGATGTCAGAAATAATTCTGATATCCAACCTCTTACGACGCTTGGTAGCCCACAGTCACTTGAACCATCTCCGCTTGCTCGATTTGAGCTGAGTTGATGATTATTTAATTTTGAGATTTTTAATATCTCTGCTGCTTTTGATGGCGCTCAATAAAGAACATATGTTCTTTACGAATTTATTATAGCAGTCCCAGCAGCGGATTTCAATATCGTTTCAAGAAAAATTTACCACCATTTTTTATGGAGTATGATTATATCAATACCCCTGCACCCAATTACTGAGTACCTTCCTGAGTCGGGCAACAACAAGTTGCTTTCTCTTCCGGCCTCACTGTGGTAGAATCCAAGTAAGGTGGTGATAAATATGGATACCAAAGACATTCTTCTGCAACTGCGCACCAAGCATGGCCTCTCACAAAACCAACTGGCGGAAAAGGTTTACGTAACCCGGCAGGCGGTGTCCCGCTGGGAGACCGGCGAAACGATACCAAATACAGAAACACTGAAATTGCTCTCCAAGTTGTTTGGTGTCTCCATCAATACCCTGCTGGGTTCTCCCAGACAACTCCTCTGCCAATGTTGTGGTATGCCTTTGGAGGAAACCAGCATCAGCAGAGAACCGGATGGTACCTTTAACGAGGATTACTGCAAATGGTGCTATTCTGATGGAAAGTTTGTTTACACCAGCCTGGAGGAGCTGCTGGATTTTCTAGCGGACCATATGTCCAATGAAAGCTGGCCTCCAGAGCAGGTGCGGGCCTATTTCCAGGCCCAACTGCCCAAACTGAAGCACTGGAGGAATCAGTCAGCAACATAAATCCCTCCCTCTGGAATTTATTCATTCCAGAGGGAGGGATTTTGGGATTTCAGCCACAAATGGTCAGACTTCCTCAGAACCCCCAAAAATGGGGTTCCTTACATGTCCTCTTTCCAGTTGGGATTGCGCTCTGTACTGGAGGCGGTAGCCTGTTCCAGCTGATAGACGATTTCGCTGTAATAACGGGGCGGAACGTCTCCCAGAGCAAAGATATACTCCTCCTTAGGGGTGTCATAGCAGTAGTTTCCCCGCTCCACGGTATCCGCCTGGTAAAATACCGCGTCGTATACTGTCACCGAAGTGTAATCGTCATCCCCTACAATGCTGCCGGAGAAATTCAGTTCCACCCCCAGGCCCAGAGCTGGGTCCTCCCGATAGAAGGTGAAGTAGCTGCCCCCATCCTGTATGCTGCCCCGATACCAGCCCAAGCTCTGTAACTTGCTGGCGAGAATCAAAGCGCCAATCTTCTTTCCTCCGAAGCGCTCCAAGGCTCTGCTCTCCTTTTGGTCGGGCTCCAGGCAGAAGATAGGCCGGTCCAGCTGATGGATGCTTTGGGTAATTTCATAGTCCTCCAACTGCTGTTTCCAGGCGCTCAAGGTTTCCGGGTCCAGCTCTATGGGATGGACCAGTCCAATATGCGCCGTTTCCGGCAGCTGATATTCCTCCTCATCCACCGTGTTGAAGGAGCCATCCTCCATATAGCGGAAGGTGGTTTGGAGCTGGCTGCCCTCATAGATGCCCCAAATAAGGCTGATGGCGAATTGACGCATGATAGGATTTTTGACAAAAAGCTTCTGCCAGGCATCGGAATCCCAGCAGCGCAGGTTAGATAAAGCCCCTTCCAACCTGCCCTTCTGGGCAGAGATGGTGGCCCGAATCTGCTTTTTCATATCCTTAAAGGCCCGGTTGGCGGCGTTTGCCTTTTCTGGGTCATCCGACTTGCCAGGAGCAGGGAGATTTTTAACCGGCTTTCCCTTGTCGTTGGTAATTTCCAGCTCCAGGGTAGGGGTGAGCTTCACGGTAAAGCTGCGGGGGCCATAGTCAAACACCCGCTTTCCGTCGGTGGAGAAGCCCAGGTCAGGAACAATTCGGTCGGCCAGCTCCTCAGGGGTGATGCCCAGCTCCTGGGCCGCATGCTTCAGAGCGGCAGCGGCGGCGGCTTTCACCTGGCGGAACTTGAATTTGCGGGAAATGGAGTCCACAATTAGCAGGGCAGAGGGGTCTGCGCTCAAGGTCAGCGCCGCCACAGCGTCGCAGGCGATGGCTCCCCGGAAAGCCTCAGGCCACTCCTGGATGGCGTGGCGGAGCTTCTGTGTCATAGCCGACCCGCCAAAAACCGCCGCGAAAGCCAGTACCCATTTTGTCTTGGATGGGGCGCCGGCGGCCAGCCAAATTTCGTAAACCTCATTGGCCAGGGTGACCAAATCCCCTTCATCAATCCCCTCCGCTAAAAGGGCGGCAGTTTCGCTGCGGCCGATGCGGCCCAGCTCACAGTAAGCCACAAACAAAGCGGTCCGGCATTCCTCGCTGATTTCCTCATGTCCTGCGTCCTTCCAGTGCAGGGAGGGCAGGGGATGGTCCAAAAGCCACTGTACCTTGCGCTTTTTCCCGCCTTTCAGAATCTGGGCGGCCAGCTCCTCAGGACTGGTGGGAGCGGCTTCCGCCGGTGGGGCGGATGAACCCAGGGCGGTCCGGATAGCATCCGCTACCTTGGTATTTTTTTCGGTGGTGAGCACCTCCGCTAAAGCGGGATGGAGGCTAGTCCCCAGCTTTGCCGCCACCGTGGCGGCCATCAGCCGCTGGGCGGTTTTTTTACTCTTGAGCAGGGCAGCGTAGTCATCGGACCAGTCTGGGTGGGCAACCAGAATACCCATCAGCAGCTCCTGAATCTGCTTGGAGGAATCCCCCGTACAGGCCAAAATCCCTTCCTTGGCCTGGCCCCCTACCTGGTCGGGCAGGGCGGTGAAGCCGTCCAAAATGGAAATCGCTATCTGCCGCCCAAAGGCGCAGGAATTCTGAGCCGCCTCACACAGCCCTTTGAGATAGCAGGGATCGTTTAAGGCGGTGTAGATGGCGTCCCGGACACCGATACAGGTATCACATGGGTAGTAGGAGGCGTAGAGGGCGCCAAAGACATCCAGCACGGTGGTTAGGGGGAGGTCTGTGCCCAGCAGGGCCTGTGCCATACCGGAAAAGTCCTGGTCCTCATATACCAGCTTATAGAGCCAACGTCCCCGAAATCCCAGAGCTACCACCACAGCGCATCGGCAGATAAATTGGTCCCACCCTATCTGTTGACGGTAAAGCGCCATCTCCCCCACCTCAGCGGCTGGATAGTGATAGGGGCCTATGGTAACAGAGGCTAGCTGAGCAGCGCTGTCCCGCATGCTTCCTGTATCGGTAAGGTAGGCGCGCACCTCACTTTTTCCTGTATTGGCAAATTTCTCCAAATCGTTGATAATTTGCTCCTTCAGCTGGTTTTTCATAAACAATCTTCTTCCTCCTTCTCATATAAATTCTGCCAGCGCTGGATAATAGACTCCTCCTGAAGCTTCTCCCTGCAAAGCTCCAAATACCGGATGGTGCGGCAGATGACGGCTGACAAGGTTAAATCCTTCTTCTCTATCATATGGGCCCGGGTGGAAAGCCCCTCCTCCACCTCCAACAGCAGGGCAGCTCCGGTGTGCAGCCCCATCTCCTCACACTGAGCGGCCAGCGTTCCCAGCTGGCGGCTGGCGGAGGGGGCGCCCGTATCCAAACCGGATTGCAGCAGCTCGGTCAGCGCTTGTTCTATCTCATTCAGCAGCTGGGTCATGGCGAATCCTCCCAATCGGTAAAAACTTCAATGGGATAGAGCTTGAGCCGGTCATCCTCCCGATAAAGGACACCGAAAAACACAGGGCGGGCCATGGGCTGGCGCTGGAGCTGTCGGGACAGGTCCTCCAGCAGATCTATCCTCTTGGCTGTTTCCTTTCTGTACATCACCTCAAGCCACACATCCCGGTTTTCCTCATCCAGCAGCCGCAGGGAAAATACCTGCCGCACATGGTCATATTCCTGCGTCTGGCATCTGGCGGGCCGTACAAGGGCCAGACGGGACACCTCCGGCGCATGAGGGGAACTGCGCTCCTCCAAAAGGCGGGCAAAATCGGTATACAGTGCTTCCTTGGGAACGATACTGGCCGGGTCCCTGGACCCCAGCAGGGCCCCCCTGCACTCCTGGGTAGAGGAGAGGCTGCCAAACCGGGTGGCCCTGGCTCCTGTCAAAGCCAGGGAACAATTTTTTGCCGCTCTCAGGGTGCAGGGAAGCCCCCATGGAGCGGCGTCCTCCCGCCGCCAGGTATTTTTCTCGTAAAATGTAGGGTGCAGAAGGGAAAAGGTATAAAACCTGCTTTTTCTCTCCTCCCAGAAATAAAAGATGGTCCCCTCATAACCGCTGCGCCCGGAAAAATCCCGCAATCCCAGCAGATACAATTCCAGTCGTCCCACCGGCTGGTAGTCCTCCCGGAAGGTGCCCGCTAATCTGCCTGTGGTCTCCCTGTCAGCGGTTTCCAGCGCTTGGGCCAGCCGATACGCCCTGGCCAGCCGGAGCAGAAACTGGGCGTTCCGATAGGAGGCCGACCGGCCGAAATAAGCGGCATATTCCCCATGAAGGGCTCGGAGCGCCCGCTCCAATTCCGGCAGTCTGGCGGTGTGGCAGAGGGCCGCCATCCGCTGAACGGTTTCACATACACTGGGGGGAAGCCGGCTGAGGCCGGTGACCATCTGAGCGGTCAGGCTCCTGCGCACCTCCTGACATACGTCTTGAACCTGCTCCATTTCCTCCTTTGGAAGCGCTCCCTCCAGCATCGTTGGGTTTGCCGTTCCCTGGACCAGCTGCCAGTAGAGCAGGGCCTGGGCCTTATGAATACAGAAGTCCTTGCTTCGGCAGGTGCAGGTACTGTGTTCCAGCGGCTCCAAAAGCCGCACAGTGGCAGGCAGCCAAGGCATTTCCACCGTAATTACCGAGGTTTGGGAGATGGACGGGCCAAGCCCATTCCAGTGCCGGGCCAGAAGGTCAGACAGTCCTTTGCTCCCCAGCTGTTTGACCAGCTTTTCGGTGGGGTAGTCCCGGAGCTGCTGAAAATCAGGCTCCTTGGGCAGCTCTTTGGCATCGGCCTGGCTGGCCATCTGTCGCTGAAGCCACAGGATGGCCGTAATCCGATGCCGGCAGATGCCCCCGCTGGGGCAGGAGCAGAGGCTTTCCCCTAAGGGTGCTTTAATCCGGCAAACCACTTCCCCCATACCCACTGTGACTTCCTCCCCCTCCACCTGAATCTCAGGAGCGGTCAACGCCTCCAGGTCCTTTTTTGCCCGGTTCACCGTGCCTTTGTTGCACAGTCCAATCAGGTAATTCTCATCCGCCGAGGCCAAGGCGGCCTCCAATGGGCCTGGTAACTGCACAGGCCATCCCCCTTTCTATTCCCGCATCACACTGGCCATAAAATCCGCCAGCCTGGCCGGGGTCATGGCGCCCACATAAGCCCCCAGATTGGCTATCTCCTGCGCGGTGGTACGGTCGTAGGCGGGGGCAGCGGTTTCATCCAAGGCGGTGAGGGCAATCAGCTTGGCCCCGCTTTCCAAAATGTCCTTACAAATACTGTAAAGATTCTTCCTGCTGCCTCCCTCGCATAAATCGCTGATCAGCACTACCATTGTGCGGTGGGGCATGGTAATCAGGGACTCGCAGTACCCCAGCGCCTTGGCGATGTCCGTGCCGCCCCCCAGCTGAATACTCATCAGGGTCTCCACCGGGTCATCCACATAGCCGCTCAGGTCCACCACATTGGTATCAAAGATGACCAGACGGGTATCCAGCATGGGCAGCTTGGCGAAAATCCCCGCCATCACCGCGCTATGGATGACGCTGGACAGCATGGAGCCGCTCTCGTCCACAGCCAGAATCACCCGCCAGGGGTTGTAGCGTTTAATACGGCCATTGAAGTAGACCCGTTCCAGCATCAGGCGCCGGGTCTGCTGGTCATAATGGGCCAGATTTTTTCGTATGGTCCGGCGGATATCCAGATTGCGCAGGGAGCGCACATTGCTTTGACTGTTCCGGTCCAGCTTTCCCAGAGCTGAACGGCTCACATCGGTCCGCATTTTTTCCATCAGCTGGGCCACCACCTGGGATACAATCCGGCGGGCGGCGTCCAGAACAGGCCCCTTCATCATCTGTTTCAGGCTCAGAATGGTTTCCAAAAGGGCTTGGTTGGGCTCCATCTTCTCCAAAATCTCCCGGTCGGTCAGCAGCTCGGTAAGCTGGTAGCGGTCCAAAGCGTGCCGCTGTAAAATTTCCGCAGTCTCCTGAGGGAACAGACAGCGCACCTCGCTGAGCCACTGAGCTACCGTAAGCTGGCTGTCCTCGTGACCCCCCTCAGGGTTCCGCTCCCGCACCTCCTGACCTGCCTCCCTTCCATAAAGGAACTCCAGCGCATCATCCATACGGGTCAGCCTGCCCGCCTCCAAGCCAATCCGCTGCTCTGCGTTCTTCCCCAAAATCAGCCGCCAGCGGTTCAGGGCGGCTCCATCGGTCAGCATCACCCCTCATCTCCTTTCCCGGGAAACTCATCCAGCCGGGCGGCAACCCAGGCGTCCAGCCGCTCTCCCCAAGTATATGCCTCCGGGTCAATTCCCTTCTTGCGCAGGGTACCGCCTTTGGCCCCATGAAGGGCTGCCGCCAGCTGGGCGATACGGTCAGTCTCCATAGGTGCAAAATAGCTGAAGGCCAGCCGCAGCTCGGGCAGCAGGGCGATAAAGTCCTGGTCTGTCAGGGTGGTGAGCAGGGTGTCCATCCGGCACAGGAAGCTCCTGTCCACCAGCAGCAAATCTCTGGCGGTGTAGAACAGCCCCTGCAAAAAAGAAGCGGAAAGCAGCATCATGTTTCGGGTACCCCGCAGATAGCTTTCGGCAATCTTGTCAATCTTTTCCTTCCATCTGGAGTCATCCCCGTAGAGCAGCCCCAGCACAGCCCCATGAAGGGCTGGATGGATGGGATTTTGACCGACCAGCCGCTGAAAAGCTTCTATCAGGGGCGGGCGCAAAACAGCGAAGGTCTCCCTTCCGGTAACTTGGTAGAGCAGCATACAGGCCTGCTGCACCTTTCGCACCCCATGGTCATCCACGCTGTTCATTCTGGGCAGCAGCTGAAGCACCCGGCCAAAGCAGCGGCGGAGCAGGGCGGGGTAGTCATAGCCCCCTTGTTCCCCATATTGGACCTGCCACTCCTCCAAGGTGCTGAGGGAGGCGCAGGCCCCGCACAGGGAGGCGAACTCCCCATCGGTCACCAGCAGCTGGTCCATGCGGCTGGCCAAGGTGTGGGCCTGGTCGTCCATCCCCATAAGAAACCCCTGCACCAACAGCCTGGCTCCCTCCTCAGCCCTCACCGCCGCGGCCATCTTCTGCCGCAGCTCGGTGGCGCAGGCCTCCTCCATGGTGGCCCCCGAAACCGCATGCTCAATCAGGGATACATCCACACTGGTACTCCAGCGGTACTCCCACCGCTCCCGAATCAGGTTCCGGTCTCTGCGCCGCACCAGGTCCGGGCCTTTCCGCCACTGGGCAAAACCGCATTCCAGAAATTCCGCCTGATGAAAAAATCGGCTGATGGCGCGGTGTTTGGGCTGGGAGAAAATGGACAGGGTAATCTCTTGTTTGGAGGCGGCGTCCTTGGTCAGACGGAACCGCCTGCACTTCTCGTCAAAATCCTTGACCAGCGGGGGAACCAACGCCCCATCACACAACTCACCCACAGCCTGCCCGGTGGTCAGCTCCCTCAATACCCGCAGGGGTTCCACCCCGGAGAGGTTGGCTTCCCCTTTTACAAAACAGCTTAAAACCGCGTCCTGAAGCTCATAGAGACCCGGCTCCGGCTTTTCCCGCAGCTCCGCCAGCATTTGGGCCTGCTGAAAGGCGGAGGTCTCGTCAAAGACGGAGAGCAAAGAACCATCCTTCCTCAGCCGGCGTCCGGTCCTCACCAGAGCGTCCAATACAACGGTGGTCCAGGCCTGCTCTGGACGCTCACTGTGAAGAGCCGCCCACACCTGATGGTAAAACCCAGGGGCCGGCATACCGCTGGCATAGCCAGACAGAGCATCCGCCGCTGGCATGGTGTACCGCATGGGATAAACCCACTGGGCGTTGGCTGGCAGCTTTTGGGGCGGAAGAGGGGAAGGGGTGGGGTGCAGCAGTCCCCAGATATGGAATCCTCCCGCTACCACCAGCACCCGCTGGTATTGCGCAGCTGCCTGCTGGATACACTGAGCCATGTGGGCCTCCCGGGCCAGACAGCCATCCTCCTCCAGCAGGCTTTCAGGGGTGTTTTGCCTTACCAGCAGGCAGTAAGCGTTCATCTGCCGGACAAACGCCTCATCGCTCAGCTCCATGCCCCCTGTTTCAAAGTACTTTTCCCAAAATTCCTCAAAGCCACGCAAGCCTGTTTTCTGCCGAAGCAGCTCCTGAAAGCGTTCCTCTGTCAGATATCGGTCACTGGCGTAGTTGTGCTTTTCCTCCCCTGACCGAAGCCCCTGGGCCGCTTTTGTGGCCAGCAAAATCTCAGCGTAGCTTAAATCTATAAACTGTCCGGGAATCCCCCGGTCTGCCGCAGCCCGCAGGGCCACCAGCTCGGGGGAGTGATCCAGAAAGGGGTAGTAGCAGCAGAAACGCTCCGGTTCCTCATCCTCTTGACACAGCAGGTGCCGGTCATCCCGGTAGGCGTAATAAAGCGCCACCGGAGTCTTGGTACCAGGGTCGGTGAGGACAGAAATCAGGTCATTGGCGTTCTCCGGTCCCTCCACCAGAATACACTGGGGGTCATACCGGCGGATAACCTGTTCCAGATGCCAGGCGCAGGCGGGGCTGTGATGGCGCACCGGATAATAGAGAACCGGCTGGTCCAGAGAAAATGGAATTATTTCAGCCGGCCTCTCGCCTGATAATAGCGTTCCCATGCTCCGCCCTCCTGTTGCGCCTTATCCCGTACCACCGTGGAAAAATAGGCGGCAAGCTTATCCATGTCCTCTTCCGACTCCTTGGCCACAGCCCCCACCAGATTTTCCACCAGACATTCCTCGTCCATATGCCCATCCTCATAGTACCATCCGGTCATCATGGTCTGGAAGTAGACCGAGATGGCCTCAGCGGTACTCATAACCGCCGATGGCTTTTCCAGCCTCTGCCCGCTGGCGGAGATGCCTTCCCGCAGCTCATGGTAGGTGGTGGCCAGCAGCTGAGCCGCCTCCTCATCCAGAGGCTGGGTGATGCCTGCGGCCGCGGCCAAAGCGCCCACCTCATTGAGAATAATCTGCTTCTCCAAAGCCACATCCCTCACCGGCTGCACCGTCTCAAAGTTGAAGCGGCGCTTCAGGGCGCTGGACATCTCGTTGACCCCTTTATCCCGGGTGTTAGCGGTTCCGATGACATTAAAGCCGGGCTTGGCAAAAAGCAGGCCATCATCCCCCAGCTCGGGGATATTCAGCACCTTATCACTAAGGACGCTGATGAGACTGTCCTGCACCTCCGCCGGTGTACGGGTGATTTCCTCAAACCGGGTCAGGATTCCCTTTTCCATCCCCACATAGAGGGGGGCGGGGACCAGCGCCTTCCGGCTGGGGCCTTCAGCCAGCAGAAGGGCATAGTTCCAGCTGTATTTAATCATGTCCTCCGTTGTGCCGGCGGTTCCCTGCACCGTGTTGGTACTGCATCCGCTGATGGCAGCGGACAGCAGCTCAGACAACATGGTTTTGGCCGTTCCCGGCTCTCTCACCAGCATCAGACCCCGATTGCCCGCCAGGGTGATGACACACCGCTCTACCAGTGCGTCGTTGCCCAAGTATTTCTTTTGGATGGTGACCGTTTGTTCGCCGCAGCGAATCGGCTGCCGGGAACCCAGAATAAAAAGCCGAACCGCCTTGGGGGAGAGCTGCCAGTTCTGGGGTTTTCTGTTACCCTGGTCCCAGACACGCAGCGCCTCCAACTCCTCACGATAGCGCTGTTCCGCCTGGGGCCGAAGAACGGAAGTTTCCATGGTCTATCACCTCATTGAACAGTTTTCCAAATACAGGTCTTTAAGTTAGCTCTATTTTACAGCGGATTGCCAAAAATAACAACCCAAAGAAGGGCAGAGAGGCAAAATTATCTAACAAAGGTTCCCTCACGTCCTGCCTGATTTTCACCATGCCCACTGCCGCTGAAAAAAGGGACCCGATTTTCAAAACTGAAAAATTGGGTCCCTTTTTTAAGGGGGTCTGTGTATCTTCTGTCAAGGCAGGAAATCGTAGGCCACCGGACGGAAGGTCTTGTCCTGAATCTCCTTCATGGACATATGGGAAGCGCACAACCGCTGATACAGCTTCCATTGCTGGTCCACATCGGTGGTCACCGAATCGAAGTAATCCCGTAGCACATCTCTGGCGTAATCGTGGGCCACAAAATGCCCATCGTCCACAGCCAAATGCTCCAGAGCATCCACACCGGTGCCGGGCAGGGCGAAGGCGTATTTCTCCAGGAAGGCCCCCGCCTCCTCCTTGCTCCATTTTCCATCCCAGGTATTGCGGGTGGCCTCCAGCTTGCCATAGCCGGAGATGTCGCAGTACCGATGCCACAAAGGCATCAGCTGGGCCAGACCCTTGTCCAGGCCCGCCAGGTCAAACACAACCTCCCGCTCAAAGTCCACCAGTTTGTCCATGGAATTGTCAAAGGACATGTAGACCGACCGGCGGGCGGAACCTTCGGTAAAGGCGGAGGAGGAGGAATATTGGGAGATAACCCCCATCTCTGGCCAGCAGGTGTCAATCATGGTTTTCAGCCGCATCTCAAAGTAGGTCAGATGCCCAGGCTCCATCTCATGGCCGATGCACTCCACCACCCGGTCCACCGTCCAGGGGTATTTCAGGTTAAAGTTCCGCTCATACTCGATGCGGTCGTACTCATAGCCGAACAGGATGGACAGGAAGGCCATATTCTCATCAGGCAGCTCCCGCACCCGTACCCGGGGCATATTGTTGTGGGAGATGTCCATGCGGGCCACAGCGATGTCATGGAACACCTGGGTGGTCTGGCGCATCACCGCCAGCAGCCGGTCTCTGGGAATCATCAGCTTTTCCTGGAAAGCCAGGGCCTTTTCCTTGGGGGTACCGGTGCCGGGCAGGGCCTGTCCCAGCTCCTCCAGAATGTCATCAAACTTCTTGTAGTCATACTCCGGGGCCACCAGACAGTACAGCTGGCGGGTCATCTCGTTGAAGGGGATATGCTCCCCCAGCAGCATCCGGGTCCGGGTATGGAGATGTCCCACATGGTCAATCAGATAGTTCACCCGCTGCATCTGGATTTCAGGGGCGGTCTTTTTATACTGCTCCAGATTCTCCAGCAGCCGGGCGGACTCCTCCAGGATGTCCTGTAAGGTACGGCCGTGTTTCAGCAGCCCCACCTCATAATCCGGGAAAATTTTATAGTCTCTGGAAAACCGCATACTGGTTCTCCGCCAGAAAGGACCCTCTGTAAGCCAGTAAAGGTCCCACTCGTCATATCGGGTTTTGCAGATGGTCAGATCCACATATTCCTGTGCCAAACTGTTGAGGGCGGTTTCTGTCATGTAGATTGTCTCCTTTCCTTTCTATGGGGTTCAGCCCAGCATTTTCACCAGGAAATCCTTGGCCCGCTGGGACTGGGGATGCTCAAAAAAGCTCTTGGGGTCGGTGTCCTCCAAAATGGTGCCGTCGTCCATAAAGATAATCCGGTCGGCCACCTCTTTGGCGAAGCCCATCTCATGGGTCACCAGAATCATGGTATTTCCAGACTGGGCCAGCCCTTTGATAACCTCCAGCACCTCCGCCACCATCTCCGGGTCCAGAGCCGAGGTGGGCTCATCAAACAGGATAATCTCCGGGTCCATGCAAAGGGCCCGGGCGATGGCCACCCGCTGTTTCTGACCTCCTGAAATCATGGAAGGGTAGGTATCCGCCTTATCCGCCATCCCCACCCGCTCCAAAAGGGCCATAGCCTTTTCTTTGGCCTTTTCCGGGGGCATCTTCTTCACCTTGATGGGTGCATAGGTGAGATTCTTCAAAATGGTCA
>CALWZG010000062.1 GCA_944385965.1 uncultured Anaerotruncus sp. | reverse complement strand
GTGCCTTTGATAGTGTGCATCCAGCGCGCCAAAGGCTTGATGGTTACATAGTAACCGCTTTGACAAACGTTCCAAGATAGTCAAAACCTGCTGTATTGCTAACTCAGGCTGAGGGACAGGAACGCATTTTGTGCCGGATGGGAATAAATTTATGCTGTAAAATACTATGTTATCACCAAAGAGCGTAAATGATATTTACGCTCTTTAGTGATAATCTGGTGGGAGAGGATGGATTCGAACCATCGAAGTCGAAGACAACAGATTTACAGTCTGCCCCCTTTGGCCACTCGGGAACTCTCCCATATAAAATTGTAATTGCTGGAGCTGGTGGACGGACTCGAACCCCCGACCTGCTGATTACAAATCAGCTGCTCTACCAACTGAGCTACACCAGCAGATACGCAACTCTCATAGCGACGTATTATATATTATCATGCCCTTTAAGAGTTGTCAATACACTTTTCGCCGAAATTACAAAAAATTTTCTGTTAAAATAATGGCTCAAAGTATTGGGACAGCAGTTCCAGGTAATCCTCAGAGGGATGAAACTTGGAACCATCCCCGGAGTAACTGCCCTGGGCTGGGAAGTTGGCGCAGACCTGAGCGTTCAGGTTGGCCAAAAAATCCGCGGCCCTGCGGCGAAGCTCATAATCTGCGTAATTCAAGTCGGTATCAATCAGGTTGATGGCCAGCTTGAACAGGGTGGCGGAGTATTCCTCCTGAGCGGACTCCATATGCTGATTCACCACAGCGGCCACCAAATCTCCCATAACTTGGCTTTTCTCCAAAGGGTTCCGCTGGAAGGGAGGGTAAGCGAACATATCCAGCACATCCTGTCCATCCAAACGGCGCTCCCCGGCGGGGATGGATACCTGGAAGCCATCTCTGGAATAGGAAATATCATAAGGAATGGTGAACAAAACGGTTCCGGTCTTTTTGGCGATTCTGAGAAAATTCTCCGGCTGGATACGGGCGTAACGGTCCACCACAATCCCCAGAGCCTGGGACAGGGCGGTTTTGGCCGCCAAAGCACCGGAGTCCTGATAGAGCTGGTTTAAGGTGGTGCTTCCGGTTTCGGAAAGGACCTGCAAATCCGGGGGAATCAGGCTGAGGGGAACCTGTCCATGCTGGGGGTTAAAGCGAATGAGCAAAAAATCCGCCTGCTCCTCCCCCTGACCAATCACCAATAGGGTCAGGCTGTCGGTAGCATCCGGATGATAGACAAAGCCTGGGTCTTCTGACACTGGTTCCTCCTGGGGCATGGAAGGCTGCACCGCCAAAACAGTGGCGGCCATCACCACACTCAATACCCCCAAAGCGCAAACGAAGGCGATTAAAAACCCTTTCCAATAGGTGCTTTGCATAACATTCCTTCCTTTCCCCAAACCTCACTGTTAGGGTGGGCCAGGAAAAAGAGGTTTATACCATTTCCCTTTGAAAAAAGCGGTGAAATATGATAAAATAGCCGCAGAGCGGCTATTTTATTCCATGGCCGGGACGATGCGTGGGCGATACCCACTCCCGTCTCAATGGCCAATTCTATCATGGACACCTTGTGTCCACGATAGAATAGCCGCAGAGAATTTCTATGATAATACCGTGGAAAAGGGAGGTTACAGAATGGTCAGGATTCAGGACAAAGGCGTGTATCTTGTGGATGGCCAGGAAACCCTTAGCCTGGAGGGGCTTCCCTCCATAGAGGAGGCCCGCAAAGGAACTATGGCTTGGGGGATTCTTCAGGCCCACAACCAGTCCACAGAGAACGGCCCTCTGCTGCTGAAATTTGACAGCGTATCCATTCCGGACAACGCTTATATGAAACAACTGCGCTCCGCCAGGGAACAGGGCCTCCAGCAGTTCGCCCTGCCCTGCCTGCTGGCCAACGACCACAACAGCCTGTGCGCCTCCGGTGGGACCTGCTACAAGGACCAGCAGGACTACGCCCTGTCCACCGCCATCCGATACGGAGGAGACTGGATTCCCCCTCATCTGGCGGTGGTGCATCAGTATATCCGGGAGATGGTGTGCCAGAGCGGCCAGCTGCTTCTGGGGGCGGATGACCATGCCCGCTACGGACCTCTGGGGGCTATGGGGGTAGGCAAGGGAGGCGAGAAGCAGGTAGACCTGCTGCTGGGCAGGGTCTATCAGCTGGACGCGTTTCCTCCGGTGGTGGCGGTGCGGCTCACCGGCCAGCCTCCCCTGGGGGTAGGACCTATGGACGTGGCCCTGGCTCTTTTGGAGCAGGTAAAGGTGGGAGGCTATGTTCAGGGGAAAATCCTGGAATTCATCGGGGACGGAATCTCCAATCTGGATTTGGACTTCCGGTGCGGTGTGGATATTATGACCGCTGAAATGGGCTGCTGGTCCACCATCTGGGCCACGGATTCCCTGGTGGAAGCTTATTATGCCCATTATGGCCGCAGGAGCGCCTACCGGCCTATCCGCCCGGAGCGAGCGGCTTATTACGATGGGCTGATTGACATTGACTTATCCTCCATTGAACCTATGATTGCCTTGCCCTTCTCCCCGGACCAGGTCTATTCCATCAGCGCTCTGCTGAAAGACCCCATGGACATTCTGGAACAGGTGGAGCGGAAGGCTCTGGACCTGATGGGGGACTCCACAGCTGCCTTCTCCCTGCGGGATAAGGTGCGGGAAGGCAAGCTCTACGCCCAGCAGGGGGTAGTGGCCGGATGCGTGGGAGGCACCTACGGCAACCTGAGCGACATGGCGGACCTGCTGCAAGGGCAATCCATCCAAGGGTTCAGCCTTTCGGTCTATCCCGCCAGCCAGCCGGTGACAGCCGCCCTCTGGGAGACGGGAAGCGCTTTGAAGCTGTCCCAAGCTGGGGTGGTCCTGCGCACCTCCATCTGTGGGCCTTGCGCCGGTTTCTGCGATGTGCCGGCCAACGGGGATTTCTCCATCCGCCACACCCCCCGGAATGTATTTGCCAGGGAAGGGGCCAAGGCGGCTCTGGGCCAGGTATCCGGGGTCGCTTTGATGGACGCCCGCTCTATCGCCGCCACCGCCCGGAACGGTGGGGCCATCACCCCCGCTACCAGTGTTTCCTGGGAAAAGACCCGGCCGGATTATGTGTTCCGAGGGGAGCTGTACCAGTCGGTTTACAAGGGGTGGGGCCATCCCCAGGCCGGTTATCCCCTGAAGCTGGTCCCCGGCATTAAATAAAGGAGGGCTCTTATGAACAAGGTAAAAATCACCGTTTTAAAAACCACCCTGGACCAGGAGCTGGCTCAGGAGTATGGAGCGGAAGGATTGGGACCCTGCCCTATGATGCGGGAAGGACAGGTATTTTATGGGGATTACGCCAAGCCCCAGGGCTTCTGTGACGAAGCCTGGAAAGCTATTTACCAGTATGTGTTCGCTTTAGCCCACGGAGGCCGGGAAAGCTTGTTCTACTATGGGGACTGGATTCGCCAGCCGGGGGTGGCCATATGCAGCTGCAACGATGGTTTGCGGCCGGTGATTTTCAAGCTGGAGGCCACCGAAGAACCCTCCCAGCTGGATTACACACCGGTCAGATAAGAAAATATTTTGACTCCAACCGTTTAAAATGATAAAATATCCACAGCGCGGACAGGCTCCTAAAGGGGTGACGTCGTGGAAAGAAATAGGAGGTCTTTAAAATGATTGAGTTGTATAAAGGCGGCGCTTATTACACAGCCGGAAAGCTGGTGCCGGAGGAAAGCCCCCAGGCGGCGGGGCTGCAAAAGGAAGAAGCCCGGAAGAAAACTATGGCCTATGGGATTTTAAAGGCCCACAACACCAGCGGCAATATGGAAAACCTGAAAATCCGCTTTGACGCCATGGCCAGCCATGACATCACCTATGTGGGCATCATCCAGACTGCCCGGGCCTCCGGCCTGGAGCGGTTTCCTCTCCCTTATGTGCTGACCAACTGCCACAACAGCCTGTGCGCAGTGGGGGGGACCATCAACGAGGATGACCATGTGTTTGGTCTGTCCGCCGCCAAAAAATACGGCGGAATCTTTGTGCCTCCCCATCAAGCGGTTATCCATCAGTATATGCGGGAGATGATGAGCGGCTGCGGACGGATGATTCTGGGCTCCGACAGCCACACCAGGTACGGCGCCCTGGGCACCATGGCCATTGGCGAGGGCGGCGGCGAGCTGGTGAAACAGCTGCTGCAAAAGACCTATGACATCGCCTGCCCGCCGGTGGTAGCGGTTTACCTCACCGGGAAGCCCCAGCCAGGGGTAGGGCCTATGGACGTGGCTCTGGCCATTGTGGGGGCGGTGTTCAAGAACGGCTATGTGAAAAACAAGGTGATGGAGTTCATCGGAGACGGTATCCAGAACCTGAACGTGGAATACCGCAACGGAATTGATGTGATGACCACCGAGACCACCTGCTTATCCTCCATTTGGTCCACCGACACCCAGGTGCGGGATTGGCTGGCCCTCCACGGCAGGGAGGAGGCTTATCAGGAGCTGAATCCTCAGGAGGGGGCTTACTATGACGGGGTGGTGTATGTGGATCTGTCCACCATCAAACCCATGATTGCCCTGCCTTTCCATCCCTCCAACGCCTACGAAATCGACACCCTCAATGCCAACCTGGAGGATATTCTGGCCCAGGTGGAGAAGGATGGGGCCAAGTCTTTGGACAACCCCGCCATTACCTTCTCCCTGCGGGATAAAATCCATAACAATCGGCTTCTGGTGGACCAGGGTGTTATCGCCGGCTGCGCAGGCGGTACCTACGACAACCTGTGCGACGCCGCCGACATCCTCAACGGCCATTCTATTGGTGTGGACGAGTTCGCCTTGAGCGTGTATCCCTCCAGCCAGCCGGTGTTCCTCCAGCTGGTGGAGAATGGCTCCATCGCCAAGCTGATGGCGGCAGGCGCCACCGTCCGCACCGCCTTCTGCGGCCCCTGCTTCGGCGCCGGGGATGTGCCGGCCAACGGCGGCCTTTCCATCCGCCACAGCACCCGCAACTTCCCCAACCGGGAAGGCTCCAAGCCAGGCAACGGCCAGATTGCCTCGGTGGCTTTGATGGACGCCCGTTCTATCGCCGCCACCGCCCTGAACCATGGGGTCCTTACCCCTGCCACCGACCTGGACTGCACCTTCACCAAGCCTGCCTATTACTTCCACAAAGAAGTGTATGACAACCGGGTTTACGATGGCTGGAACCAGCCTCACGAGGAGCTTCCTCTGAAGTTCGGCCCCAACATCGCTGACTGGCCGGCTATGTCCCCCTTGACCCAGCATCTGGTTTTGGATGTAGCCGCCTTTATCACCGACCCGGTCACCACCACCGACGAGCTGATTCCTTCCGGTGAGACCTCCTCTTACCGCTCCAATCCTTTGAAGCTGGCAGAGTTCACCCTGTCCCGGAAGGCCCCCGATTATGTGGGCAACGCCAAAGCCAGCTACGCTTTCGAGCAGAAGCGGCTGGCAGGGGAGAACCCCTACAACGCCAATGACCCTCAATGCCCCATGCACTGGATTCAGAAAATCCCCGGTTTTGAGGGCATTGACCAGATGTCGGTAGGTACCGGCTCTCTGGTTTACGCGGTGAAGCCCGGCGACGGCTCTGCCCGGGAGCAGGCCGCCAGCTGCCAGAAGGTATTGGGCGGCTGGGCCAACATCGCCAAGGAGTACGCTACCAAGCGGTACCGCTCCAACCTGATTAACTGGGGAATGCTGCCCTTCCTGCTGAGCCAGGAGCCTTCCTTCCAGAAGGGAGACTGGGTCTTTATCCCCAATGTCCGCCAGGCTGTATCTGAAAAATGGGAGACCATCCCCGCCTATGCCATCAACCGGCAGGGTGAGATTCAGCCCATGGAACTGACCCTGGGCAGCCTCACCGATGACGAGCGGGAAATCATCCTGGCTGGCTGTCTGATTAACTACAACCGGGACCACAAATAATCCTGGTTCTGTTCTCCCATGGGGCAGCCCCCATGGGAGGCCCCCATAAAAAAACCAGACGCAGGAGAGGGCTCCTGCGTCCGGTGGGTTTTGGAGAATAAAAACGACGCCGGAGGGATTTCCGGCGCCGCTTGACATTTCAGTACATGGGAAGTTACCTTTTATGGTTGGCTTTCCGCCGCACAGACGGAAAACAAATTGTTTCAGTTATTCCTATCACTAAATATGCCTTAACTCTAAAATCTATCGTAAGTAACATTTAAAAATCTGGCCGTTGTTACGTCTACGGCAAGGATTTCATGTCAATCTTTCCAATAAGCTTTTAAAGTTTTTTATATTCAGTTGTATCTCAGCAATCTGAAAATCATGTGAACCACGCTTTAACCGAAGTTCCGAAATGCTCGGTTCAGACAGGAAAGCTAATCACGATTCATTGTCCGCCGCTTGGTGGATTTACACACATCGCAGACATCTCCTTTATCCAAGTTCAAAAGTCTGGAAAATTGATTCCATAGGTATTTCGGAAATGGTAAAGGTTAAACTAAAGTTTGTCAATGAAAAACGGGTTATGACAAAACCGTGATAATCGCTTCAAAAAGGGGATATTAAAGCGTTACGTTCATGGCACGGTCCTCTGATGCTGAGGAGAATCCGTGCTGCTCGTCGTACATCGGAACCACACCTTTCCTTGGAAGATTTATTCTAATTATCTCTCCCTTTTCTTGTCTTTATTATAGCGTTCAGATAGGTTGAAGTCAATATACTTTTTGCACAAAAAAAGAATAAACTGTATAGAATTAACATAAAAATTAAGCGTTGACATTTTCCCTCAGATAGATTATCATTATATCCACAGAGCAGGCCGCGGCCTTGGCTCGAATGGGTAAAATAAACAACAGGGGGATTCCCCAAAGGAGCGTCGCAGATGTCAGAACAAGAATATGGACCAGATTTAATCACCCTGTTGGATGATGAAGGCCAGGAGCACGAATTTGAGATTGTGGACACCTTGGAGCTGGATGGCGAGCATTATATCGCCCTGGTGGCTTCCTACGACGACCCTGAGGAGATGCTTCAGGACGACGGGGAGCTGGTCATCCTCAAATCGGTGATGGACAATGACGAGGAGTTTTTGGAAGCCATCGAGGAGGAAGAGGAGTTTGACCGGGTTGCCGCCCTCTTTATGGACCGTCTGAAGGACGATTTCGATTTTGACGAAACGGATGAATAACGGTTTCCCTGCCGTTCCAGACAGCCCCGCCTAAAATACTCCGATAACTGTATCTAGGGAGCTTCGATTCGGTGGTGGATTGCAGACCTCCCTCCATTTTGGAGGACGAAGGGAGCGTGAACCCACTGAGAGAGCGTACCCACTCTGTCATACGACGGGGTTTACAGCCGGCGGGACATCGCTGCGGTGGGGGTTCTTTCAAACATAACAGGCCCAGTCTTACGACTGGGCCTGTTTCTTTGCGCCTAAAACCAGCTGACCCGCAGGGCAGCAGCGGAATAGTTATCTATGGAAGGGGAGGCCTTCCCGCAAATTTTGGTTTTCATCCTCTCCAGCCATTCCTGGGAAGTTTTGGAACTTTTCAGCTCCCCCAACATAACCCCTTCCTCCACATGTTCCCAAAACCCATCGGTACAGATTAAAAAGGCATCCTTGGGGCGGGCTCTGCCCAAAAGGGTGATGGTTGGGCGGCAGGATTCCTCCCCCAAGGCCCGAAAGAGCCGGTTGCGGTCGGGGTGGAATCGAATCTCCTCCGGGGTAATTTCCCCTGCATCCACCTCCATTTGAGGAACGCTGTGGTCCTTGGACTGGTACAAAATCTTCCCGCCCCGGAAACGGTAGATTCTGGTATCCCCAATGTAGCCCGCCGCCAGCCTGCCCCGGTGGTAAAAGAGGGCCGCTGCGGTGGAGCGCATCTGGTTGGTGGGGCTCTGCATGGACAGAATCTCCTGGTTGGCCCGCTGAAACAGCTCTGTCAGGTATTCCGCCTCCAGGCAGGGCTGTTGGATAAACCCTTCTCCAATGGCCTTTACGGCGGTCTGGGAGGCCAGCAGGCCGTTTCCGTGGCCTCCCAGGCCATCCGCCCCGACGAGAGCAAAAGCATCCTTCTCCGCCCGGCGCAGCTCCAGCAGGGAGTCCTCATTCTCTTTTCTGCCGCCCTGTTCCCGGCAAAGGGCTGTGGCGAATCTCAAGCCTGTTCCCCTCCTTTTGGCAGCCGCAGTACAAAGGAATTGCCCTCCCCGATGGAAAAACCCTCCCCATCCCGCAGCACCGCCATTTCACCGGCAGACAGACATCTTTTGTCGAACAGAAGGATTCCGTAGGTGGACCCCAGGTCCCGGCAGACCACCGTCTGGCTCCTTGGGTCCCAAATCAGCTCACAGTGGCGGGCGCTGATTCCCCTGGCCTGGGAGGGGAACACCAGGTTGCAGCAGCTGCAATCCCTGCCAATGACAATTTTCTGACTTTGGCAGGAGAAGTAGAAAAAATACCCTTGAAACTGGCCCCTTTGGCAATAGATGCCTGGCGCCTGTACCGGATGGTCCGGCTCCATCTCAACGGTACAGGCTGGGATTTCCCTGGCGGTAATGGCGCCAGCTCCCATCAGTCTTTTGGCGGCCTGCCCAAGCCGGGTTAGTCCAACGGATAAAGGGTTCCGGTTATCCCATAAAGACATCGCTGTGACCCCCTTCATCAAGTCAGAGGAGTACCTGGAAGCAGTTCTGCGTATCTCCCAGATAAAATTGCTGCCCTGGTTTCAGGGGATAAGGCACATGAGGGGACAGCTTAGCTCCGTCCATGAAAAAGGTGCCGTAGGTGGAGCCTAAATCGGTAATGGTAAACTGGGAGCCTTCCTTACGGATTTCACAGTGGAGAGCGCTGACCCCGGGAGCCTCCCCCGGAAAGACAATGCCGCATCTGGCAGGGTCCCGGCCGATGGTAACTCCCTCCTGGATAGGGAAGCTGCGCTGAGCAAAGGGACCGGAAACCCCTTTCAGACAAAGCTCACTTGAGCGCACCGGAAGGGTTTTTGATACTGGACTGTTTTGGTTGGGCCCAGCGGGAGCTTTTTTCCTTCTGGATACCGCCACAGCTCCCCCAACGAGAACTACCGCCAAAACCGCTCCAACACCTCCAACCATCACCCAGCTGCTTCCTCCCCGGGAAGGGCTTTCCACTACGGGCTGGGCTGCTCCCTGCTGTGAGGAGGCTGGAGCCTGTGATGAGGCGGTTTCCGGGGTATCAGAAACTGGTGTGGTTGGGGCGGTGGAATAGTCGATTCCCAGCTCCTCCAAGGCCGCCATAGCGTAATCCACATAAATGGCCCCATTCACTCCAAAGGTGGCCCCTGCCTGGTTCTGAATTCCTACCGTATTGATTCCCACCACATAGCCATCCTCGGTAATCAAAGGCCCTCCTGAATTACCTCCATTGATTTCCACATCGGTCTGGATGGTATCGGTGTTGTTATAACTGATTTTGGTCTTGCTCACAATCCCTTTGGTGATGGTCACATCTTCTTTAGTGGAGGGAACCCGCTGCTGAGCGTTGTCGGAAAGCACATCCGCCACCCCTGGGAAGCCCAAAGCATAAACGTCCTGGGTAGGCTCCAGGGCAGAGGCGGACATAAGGGGCAGGGGAGTCCAGGCGTCCACTGGGGTCTGAATGGACAGGATGGCTAAATCCGGGGATTGAGAAGCCCAGGTTTTTAAAACAGAAGCCTCAATCCAGGTGCCTCCCTCTCCCACATAATCCAACACCACATACACCTTGGAGAAAGGGGCAATCACATGGTTATTGGTGACGAAGGTATCCACCTTCTGGCCCGGCACCCCCACAGCGAACCCGCTGCCGGAATGATAGAGCCTTCCGTTGGCGTCCTCACCAATAATCCGCACCACCCCGTCCCGGGCCTGGGTAACCGGGGTCTCCTGGGCGAAACCCACCACCGAGAAGCTCATCCAAAGAAGCAGCGCCATACACAGCGCCCCGATTCGTTTTCCCATGAAAAAACCTCCTTCATCTTGATTCAGCGGCCATAAGCAGCCACAATCGCTGTAAAGTTGTCCTGTGAGGGGTTGGCCTTGGCCAGTACCGCCCGTTCCAGCCGCTGGGCGATTTGCCGGCAGGAGCCTTTTGCCGCCGCCCCAATTTCCTCCTGGCTCAAAACCCCCGAAATTCCATCGGTCATCAGCAGCACCCGGTCCCCCCGCAGCAGCCCCACCGGCTCCGGGGAGAAATCCACCCGAAGCGCGTCTCCGCTTCCCAGGTAGGAAGCCAGCGCTCCCCGCTGGGGGTCCCGAAGGGCCTGGGACAAATCCAGGGTCCCGCCTGCCGCCTCCTCCAGCAGCTGCTGGCTGTACCAGTGGGGACGGTTCAGCCACAGCAGCCCGCCGCCCCGTACCAGTGCCGCCCGGCTGTCACCCACTGAGAAAAAGCTCAGCTGATTCCCCCGCAGGATGCAGGCCACCAGGGTGGTGCCGCCGGTCCCCTTGCCGTAAGGGACCAGGTATTCACTCACCGCCCGGACCGCCTGGGCGCAAAGGTCACACAGCTCCACCTCCGGGCTGTGGGCCACAGGGGTGCTTTGAAAATGTTCCAGCAGGGTGGAAACCGCCAGGGCCGAAAGTTCCGCCCCATTGCTCAGGCCTCCCATCCCGTCCGCCACCACCGCCAGCAGCCCCTTTTCCGGGGAGGGGACGCAGAACCCATAGTTGTCCTGCTGTTCCTTGCGGGTGCCCTTCTGGCTGAACCCCCAGACCTGGGGTGTCCCCGCCTTTCCCGTTCCCAACGCCCAGCTCATTGCCACTCAAAGCGTTCGGAGCATAAGGGCAGGAACAGCAGCACCGTCTGCCCCAGTTGGATTTTGTCATAAGCCTGTAATTCCACCGTGGTCATCACCGGTTTCCCGTTGACTCGGGGGTTGCTGCGGCCGTCTTTTGGGGTCAGGTAGAAGGTTTTTGTCTCAAAGTCATAGGTCACCAGGGCGTGCCGCTCCCGGGAGATGGTATCATCCCCCTGGATACAAACATCCATGCCGGGGTCCCGTCCAATGTAATTGTTATCCCCATGGAGCCGGTAATCCTGCCCCTTTTGAGGGCCTTCCACACAAACCAGCCACCCCACCACCGGGTCGATGCCCAGCTTCTTTTTGATGACCGCCACCGTGACCCCATCCTCCCGTCCGGGGTTTTCCTGGGGGCGCACCGGCATGGTAATCCCAATGTCCACATTGGTGGACATCCCGCTGCAATAGGGGCATTGGGGATGGAGGGCGGCGTCATAAAAATGTCCATTGGGACATTTCTGCATTTGCATACAGCTCATCCTTTCTTCTTAAAATCACTTAATCTTCCTCTGGGCGGCCCAACACCACTTCCACATGGTCTACTGGGGACCAGTCAGTAATGTTATTATCATCAGCGTACAGCAAACACTCGCTGTTCAGATTGGCCAAGGGGCTCAGACTGGTGACCTGATTATCCTCTATATTCAAACGGGTCAGATTCACCAGCCCAGCCAAAGGCTCTATGGAGGTAATTTGATTCCCGTTCAGGTACAGCTCTTTCAGGTTTACCAAACCTGCCAAAGGCTCCAAAGAGATGATTTGGTTTTCTTCCAGGCGCAGCTTTTCCAGATTCACCAAGCCTGCCAAAGGTTCCAGGTCTGAAATCTTATTTTCAAACAGCTCCAACACCCGCAGATTGGTCAAATTTTCCAGAGGGCCTATGTCAGAAATACTGTTGGCCGATAGCTCCAATTTTTCCAAGCTGGTGGCTTCTGACAGTGGTTCCAGGCTGGTGATTCTGCCGGAGTTGACGGTAAGTTCCCTCAGGTTGTCAAAACCACTTAAATCCGGCAGCTGTGTCAAAGAACCGGATAATACCAAGGTCTCCAATTGGGCGGCATTTTTCCATACAGAGGGGTCGGGAGCATCGATAGACAGATGCTTCAGGTTGGTCAGGTTGGAGATAGGGGAAAAATCCTCTGCCTCTCCCCAAAAGCATCTCAGCTCCTCTAGATGGGCAAACCCTGCCAGGACGGATAAATCTTGAAAGGGATTATTTCCAATATTGAGGGAGCGCAGTTCCTTCATCCCTTCCAAAGGGGATAAGTCCGAAACACCGCAGTCATAAATATCCAGGCTTCTCAAATCTGTCAGGCCTGACAGGGCCTCTATGCTGCCCACCTGACAGCTGGCTAAATCCAGTTTTTGCAGCTTTGTCAGCTGGGACAGCGGGGAAATATCCCGCTTCCGGCTGGCGCCAAGGCTGATGTCCAGCACCCGCAGGTTGGTCAAAGAGGCCAGAGGGGACAAATCAGTAAACTTGGTCCAGGCTAAATCCAGCTCCTCCAATTGGCTCATCCCGGAAAGCAGGGAAAGGTCCTCAATACTACTTTGAGATAAATCCAAACAACGGAGATTGGTCAGCTCCGGCAGGGTCGTTAACTGTTGGCTTCCTGTCTGTCCAAACACAAGGGTTTCCAGCTTAGGCAGCTTTGCCACAGGGGATAAATCTGTCACATTGGTGTTGCTTAAATTCAGATAACTTAGATTTGTCAGATTGGACAAAGGCCCCAGGTCTTCTGTATCTGTATAAGCCACATTCAATTTTTCCAAACTGGTGAGGCCAGATAAAGGAGACAGGTCTGTTATATCCAACTGAAAGTAGAGTGTCAGCTCCTTCAGATTCAGAAAGCGGCTCAGGTCCTCCAAACTCCCAATCTCCCCAATCCCGCCGCCCAGTTCAACCTTTTCCTCTTCCGACAGGTCCTCCTGATTGACGGTGCAATAGGAATCATAATAAATGTGCAGCTTTTCAATCCCTGCCAAATCCCCCTCTGTAATGGGTTCTGTGGGTTTGTTCAGGGCGCCGCGGAGATGAGCTTCCAAAGCCGGGTCCACAAAGCTTACCACCGCTTCCGGGTTTTCCGGCTGCCGCAGGGAGGCGGTATCCGAACCGGAAGCCTCCTGCCCGCCCCATTGCTCAATGGGAGCCACCACCGGGGTTT
>CALWZG010000061.1 GCA_944385965.1 uncultured Anaerotruncus sp. | reverse complement strand
TCCTGGGACATTATCAACAATCCAAGTAGAGTCTCCTTGCGATCCTTGGAGAATCCAGCAGCAATACCGCTTATATACCCCCATCTGAGGATCAAAAACAGCGAATCTCCCGTTGCCGTGCTTGTCCAGATAGTAAATCTCTGCGATTTCATAATCACCGGAATTTCTGATACCTCTGATTGATTTTCTGACACTTCTGATATTTCTGGATTTCTCTTTTCCCTCTACCACGCAGATAAAAGAGTCCAGAATTTTGTTAAGAAGACGCCGAATAGAATCCTTTTGCTCAGAGGCCACAGAAATTGTTTTGGAATCTTCTTTTTCGGAATCGGCGGAAGATTCCTCAGAAATTGGTTCGGATGCTTCTTTTGGAACATAAACCTTGATGGTCTTGGTCTTGGAATTATAGGAATTCGGGACGGTTTTGCACTCAGAAAAATTGTTTTTGTACTCGCCGTAGTGCATTTCCCGGATTTCATATTTTTCTTCCATTTCTTCGGCTTTTTGGGCTGCATAGCAATCTGGGCAAATAGTATAATATTCTTCGGCCCACTCCTCCCAGCTGTCAGCTTCTCTTCTGTTGAAGCAGATTTTGGATTTCTGAAATGTCTTTCCGCACTTTTCGCATTTACATGTCGCTGTACCTTTTGCCATATCAATTTCCTCCTTTGAGCTAATCTGCTGTTCTTGATGTATTTATTATAATATAATATTATCATTTTGTCAATACTAAAAATGGTAATATTATAAATAAATTTAAAAAATAAAAGCAAGGCAACGCGCGCTCTAAGGGAAAGTGAGATAACCCTCCGTGTTTCCATGGAATCAAATTTGCCTTGAATTGATTTTATGCGCAATGATTTGATAGGGGTAAAGTAGGGGTAAATTAAAATTTTTATAAAAATAAAACACCTTGTAAATCAGCTGTTTAAGCCATTTTACAAGGTGTTTTTATTGGTGGAGATGACGGGAATTGAACCCGTGTCCGAAAACCACTCCATACAGATTTCTCCGGGTGCAGCCATTCTTTTTAAATTCCCTCATGTTGACGCCGAAAGGCAGGCTTCATCAGTTGGTATCCTCTGATACAGGATGGCTTACGAGGCTGCTGGGCCAACCCGTTCACCACTCATCGACGCCCAATCCAGGGCCGTGGTCCTCCCTGGTTGAACGGCGGCTTAATTAAGCCGCAAAAGCCAAATTATCGTTGTCGTTTAATTTGAAAAACGTCATACTTTTATAGAGGCGCATGCTCCTCTACCCGCTATCCATACTTCACAGTCCCCGTCGAAGCCTTTACATCCCCGTACAGAGACGCCTGATGATTTCAAGCGTCTTTTATTATAGCACAGGCTACGCTTTTTGTCTATCCCTGAGGGCCCGCTCAATATCCCGTTTCGCGTCCTTCTTGGCCATGTCCTGGCGCTTATCATGGAGCTGTTTTCCTTTGCACAAGCCCAACTGCACCTTCACCCGGGACCCTTTAAAATAAAGGGACAAGGGGATTAAAGTGTAGCCCTGTTGGGCCACCAGACCCATCAGTTTCATAATTTCCCGTTTGTGCATCAGCAGACGACGGTCCCGATAGGCGTCCCGATTAAAGATGTTTCCATGGGTATAGGGGGCAATGTGCATCTGTTTGATGAACAACTCCCCATCCTTAATATCGCACCAGCTGTCCTTGAGATTACAGGAGCCAGCCCGCAGGGACTTGACCTCGGTACCGCACAGTTCGATGCCCGCCTCATAGCTCTCCTCCACGAAATAGTCGTGGCGGGCCTTCCGGTTCAGGGCGATGGTTTTTGTTGAGACTTTTTCCATTACGGACCTCCTATCTCACTTAAAGACCCATAAACGGCTTACGATAAAGTTCAGCACCAGGGTGCCTCCTGTGGAAAGCACCATAGCCGGAAAATCCGGCAGGCCCAATCTGGTCAATCCGCCAATCAGCAGCATACTAACCCCCAGCATCAGCCCGTTGGTCACCACAAAGCGAATCAGCTGAGGCCCCACAGCCCGCTGCTTGCTCTGGAAGGTCCAGCTTCGGTTCACCAGATAGCTATTCAGCATCCCGGCACAGTACCCCACACCTTTGGCCAGGTACACCCCAACCCCTGCCACCTGCAACAGCAAAGTGCTGATAACCAAGTCAATCAGTGTGTTGGCGCATCCGGTAACACCGAACTTTATCAATTTTTTCAGTTCCTCTTTTGGGAAATGTCCCCCCATGGCTCCTCCTAAATCTCACTGCGGCCTTCCAGGGCCCGATACAAGGTCACCTCGTCGGCGTACTCAAGATTCCCGCCAATAGGGATACCATAAGCCAGACGAGTTACCTTCACCCCCATGGGCTTCAGCAGACGGGCGATGTACATGGCGGTAGCTTCCCCCTCCACTGTGGGGTTGGTGGCCATTACTACCTCTTTTACCGTTCCGTCACCCATCCGGGCCAACAGCTCCTTGATGGTCAACTGGTCTGGCCCCACCCCGTCCATAGGAGAAATCAGACCATGCAGCACATGATACAACCCATGATACTCTCGGGTCCGCTCGAAAGCCATAATATCCTGGGAGCTTTCCACCACGCAGATGATTCCACGGTCCCGGGACTCATCCCCGCAGATGGGACACAGCTCACTTTCGGTAAGGCTCTGGCAGACCTTGCATCTTTTGATTTTCTCATGGGCTTCCAGGATGGTATCCGCAAACTGACGGGCCTTTTCCTTGGGCATGGCCAGCACATAAAAGGCCAGCCGCTGAGCGGTCTTACGGCCAATGCCCGGCAACCGCTCAAACTGCTCAATCAGACGGGTCAGAGGTACTACATTATACGCCATAAGCCATCAGAACATCCCAGGGATATTCAGGTTGCCGGTGATTTTCTCCATCTCGTTGGACATGGTTTCCTCAGCGGTGCGGATAGCCTCGTTGACAGCGGCTACAATCAAATCCTGGAGCATGTCAATATCCTCCGGGTCCACCACTTCGGGTTTCAGCTGAATGGACTTAATTTCCTTTTTGCCGGAGATGGTCACCTCAACCATACCGCCGCCGGAAGTGGTCTTGAACTCCATAGCCTCCACTTCCTCCTGCTTGACCTTCATATCCTCCTGCATCTTCTGGGCCTGACGAATCATAGCGTTCATATTCTGGGGGCCGCCGCCCATTCCTTTTGGAAGTCTCGCTCTCATTGTTGGTTCCTCCTATTCAAAATATTCCTAATTATCAGAGTTTGCCCTGACAAGGCAGCAAATAAAACATAAAATCCTGCAAACTTCAGGATTCCTCCACCGGAACCCCCATGGCCTTGGCTTTTTCCACCAGGTCGGTTAAGGGGTCCCTTTGGACCACTGCATATTTTTCCGGGTTATAGGGTCCCAGGCTGAATTTTTGGCCGGTCACCGCCAGGATGGAATCCCGCAGGCTCTCCTTGGCCGCCACACTGGTACGCAGCAGGGTACGGAACAGCTCGTTGGGACAATCCACCAGCATCATTTCCCCGTTGGTAAAGGCTCTGGACTCCACCATAGCCCCATACAAGGCCCCATTTCGCTTTTTCAGCTGCTCCAAAACCTCTGCCCATCTGGGGAAAGGTTCCACCTGCTGAACCGCCGCTTTTTTGGCGGGCTTTGGAGTGGCAGGCGGATTGTTGGAAGTTTGAGGCGGTGGGGAGGCAGGCGGTTGGCTCTGCTGGGGCGCCCCTTGCTGGAACATCCGCTCCAGGCGGGCCACCCGTTCCTCCAATGGGTTCGAAGCGGAGGAAGGCTGCCCCTGACCGCACAGGCGCAGGACCGCCATCTCCAACTCGGTACGTTTAAAGGGGGTCCGGGAAATCCTTCCCATAGAATCCTGCAGCAGCTGGATTCCTTCCAGAATCTGGGGCAGAGGCAGTTCCCCAGCCTGTTTTTGAAGCTGTTCCAGCTCCTCCTGGGTCCCCTGCACCAAATCGTCCGGTTCTCGCACCGTTTTTACAATCATCAAATCCCGGTAATGGCTCACCAACTGTTCACATAAGCGGGTGAAATCCACCGAGTTCTGGCTCAGCTCCTCCACCACCTGAAGCGCCCCTGTGGGGTCATGGCTCAAAATGGCCCCCACCAAGGCGAACAGCCGCTCCCGGCCGGTGAGCCCCGCCGCCTGGGTCACGGTTTCCAGGGTAATGCGCTGGCTGTAAGAGACGCACAAATCCAGCAGGGACAAGGCGTCCCGCATCCCCCCATCCGCCAGCCGGGCGATGAGCATGGCCCCATCGTCCTCCAATTGGATACCCTCTTGGTCGCAGACATACAACAGCCTGTCTGCGATGACCCGGGACTTAATCCGCTTGAAATCAAACCTTTGGCAGCGGGAAAGGATGGTGGGAAGCACCTTATGAATCTCGGTGGTGGCCAGAATAAAAATCACATGCTCCGGAGGTTCCTCCAAGATTTTCAGCAGGGCGTTCACCGCCCCCGCCGAAAGCATGTGGCACTCGTCCAAAATATAAACTCGCTTTTTGGCCACAGTGGGGAGAAAATAGGCCTCCTCCCGCAGCTGACGGATATTGTCCACCCCGTTGTTGCTGGCAGCGTCAATCTCCACCACATCCAGAATGGAGCCATCGTCAATCCCCCGGCAAATCTCACACTGATTGCAGGGGTTCCCATCCACTGGGGAAAGACAGTTCACCGCCTTGGCGATGATTTTGGAGCAGGTGGTTTTTCCTGTTCCCCGTGAACCGGTGAACAGGTAGGCGTGGGAAAATTTTCCCGCGGCTACCTGATTTTTTAAAGTTGTGGTAATGTGGTCCTGTCCCACCACGTCCTCAAAGGTCCGGGGACGCCATTTCCGATATAACGCCTGGTACATTTCCCCGCCTCTCTTTCAAAACTTAAAAAAAATGTATGCCCACACACGCGGACACGCAGATTACCTGCGGCGCACATCGCAAACCGCTTAATGCTGCTCGGTTCCCCGCCTGACATGGTTCACGGTGCTCTGTCGCACAGGACCCGCGTACCCGCGTGTCTGGACACACACATTGGCCTTTATCCATAGATGCTAGATGATTATAGCATACCCATCTGAAAATTTCAAGGCTTTTTGGACAGGTTCCCGGCTTCCCCTGAGGAAAAGGTCAAAAAGCACCAAACCCCCAGGAGAACGCCCCCGAAAACCTTATTTTTCCTGGCCCCGGTCGCTTTGATAAGCCCCCAGAAGCCGGTATCGTTCCGAACTGCTGGTCAGGCTGGACAGGGCCTCCCGCACCTCCTGGCTATCCAGATCCCCCTCAAAATCCACGTAAAACAGGTAGTTCCAAAGCTCGTTGGGGATGGGACGAGACTCAATTTTCACCAGGTTAATATTCCGGTCTGCGAAATACCGCAGGGTATTGTAAAGGGTACCGGACTGGTTGTCCAGGGAGAACATCAGGCTCACCTTGTCTGCCCGCTCCGGCTGAAGCTCCCTGCCGATGATAATGAAACGTGTGGTATTCTGCTGGTTGTCCTGAATATCCGGTGCCAGCACCTCCAGCCCATACAGTCGGGCGGCGTGGACGCTGGCAATGGCGGCTTGAGATGGGTCCTTGTCCAGCGCCACCTTTTTGGCACTGGCAGCGGTGCTGTGATAGGGAAGCAGGGTCCAGGAAGGATGCTCCCCCAGGAACCCTCCGCTCTGCTCAATCCCCTGGGGATGGGAATACACTGTCTGAATCTGGCTGAGGGAGGTTCCCGGCAGGCCCACCAAGTTCTGGCTGATGGCTACCCGCCGCTCTCCCACAATATAGAATCCATATTTTCCAAGCAGGTCGTATACCTGGGAGATGGCTCCGGTGGAGGAATTCTCAATGGGCAGCACCCCGTAATCCACCTGTCCCGCCTGGAGGGCCTTGCATACATCCTCAAACTCCGGGCAGGCCACCCGCTCCCGCTGAGGGCCGAAATATTCTATCAAGGCCTGCTCCGAGAAGGAACCCGCTTCCCCATAAAAGGCCGCCGGCCCGGAAAGGGGATGCTGGCGTCTGGGCAAAGGCTCGCTGCCTATCTGCCGGCGCTGGGCAGCCCGGCTCACCGCCATCACCGATTCCATGAACCGGATTGCCTCGGGGGCCAGACTTTTGTCCTCCAGCCGCTCCACCGCCCGCTCCAGAACGACCCGCTCCCGGCCCTGCTGAAGCACCGGAAGCCCATGGGCCTGTTTATAGGCAGCTACCTGGGACACTACCCGCATCCGCCGTTCCAGCAAGGGAATCAGCTGGTCGTCAATCTGGTCTATCTCCTGCCGGAAATCCTTCAAATCCGCCATAAGTCCGCCCCCTTACAGTTCCCGGCCCAGGGCCTGGGCGATGGGCCGGAGCTGCTCCATCAGCTCCCCAAATACCTTTGGTTTGATGGATTGCTGGCCATCGCACAGGGCGTTGGCTGGGTCATTATGTACCTCGATAATCAACCCATCCGCTCCCACGGCCACCGCTGCCCGGGCCAAGGATTCCACCATCCACCATTTTCCGGTGGCGTGGCTGGGGTCCACCACAACCGGCAGATGGCTGAGCTTTTTCACCGCCGGAATAGCCGACAGGTCCAAGGTATTGCGGGTGTAGGTCTCGAAGGTACGGATGCCCCGCTCGCAAAGGACCACATTCTCATTGCCCCCTGCCATGATATACTCCGCAGACATGAGCCACTCCTCGATGGTGGCGGAAAGGCCCCGTTTCAGCAGAATGGGCTTGCGGATATGGCCCAGCTCCCGCAACAGGTCAAAGTTCTGCATATTTCTGGCGCCCACCTGAATCAAATCCACGTCCCGCTCAAATACCTCAATATCGTGAGGGGCCATAATCTCGGTGACGATGGGCAGGCCGGTTTTCTCTTTGGCCTTTTTCAGCAGTTCCAGGCCCTGGTATTTCAGCCCCTGGAAGGCGTAAGGGCTGGTGCGGGGCTTGAAGGCTCCGCCCCGGAGCAGGTTTGCCCCCAACTCCTTCACCTCCTGGGCGATGCCGCAGATTTGCTCCTCGCTCTCCACCGAACAGGGACCCGCTATCACAGCCAGTCTCTTGCCGCCAATCTTCTGGCCGCAGACATCCACCACTGTATCCTCCGGGTGGAACATCCGATTGGCTTTTTTGAAGGGCTCAGAAATATGCTGTACCCGCTCTACATTCCGGTTGGCTTCCAGCCAGTTGTCGTCGATTTTAGTGGTGTCTCCCACCAGTCCCAGAATCACCAGGTCGGTGCCTACCACCGGGCTGACCTCCACTCCTTTGGCAATCAGCTCATTGGTCAGTTTGTCAATCTCCGCCTGAGCGGTTCCCCGTTTCATAATTACTACCATGTTCAATCATCCTCCAATTCCCTTGGGCTCCCCCTGATTTAGGCATACAAAAAGGAGAACCCATTGTGTCAATGAGTTCTCCTTGTAATCCCTTGACGAAAAACGCCCCGGTTTATCCCTCACCTAACACAATCGTTTCCACAGCAAACAAAGCCGGTGCTAAAAAAGAAGCCCCAGCCAAAAAAGCTGTTAAATCGATTCTGTTTGTGAGACAGATATTCCATAGCGTCCTCCTGGGCCGTAAATCGGCCTGAGTTCTATTATAACCAACTTTCACCAAGTGTCAAGAGGCTTTCGCTCTATTTCCAGTATGGCCTTTGTTAAGCGTTCCCATTGTTTCTTCCCAGTGCTCAGCAGGAGCCGCTGCCCATTCTTCAGGCAGACAAATCGGCAGGTCAGGGAAAACCGCTTTTTCTCAATCCGCTCCACCAAGTTTTTGGGAAAAGTAAACAGCTCCCGCTCCGCTTCCCCGGTTTTCACGGTGCCCATATAAAAATGCTGCCGGAACCCGATTCTCAGGGTTGTGACGGTCAGTTTCCCTTCCAGGAACCGGACCATCACATTCCCGTTCATAACCCCATAGCTGACCAATTCCTTAGCCAGCAGGCGCTCTCCTTTCTTCAGCTCCATCTGCTTGAGTCTCTGTCTGGTTTAACGATGGACCGCGTTGCGGAAGGCCTGGCGGGTAGCTTTCACCTCAGTGAGGGATTTTACCAGCACCTCTTCGGTTTTCATCAGGCAGTTGTCGGAAAACTCCTGAGCTGCCTGCCGAATCTCTCTGGACTTGGACTGGGCTTGGGTCAGCAGCTCGGTGGCCTTAGCCTGGGCCGCTTTCACCACTTCCTCCTGAGCCACCAGCGCTCTGGCCCGTTCTTCCGCCTTGCGCACAATGGCCTCTGCCTCCTTCTTGGCTCCCTCGATAATCTCGGTGCGGTCGGAAACAATGGCCTTGGCCTGCTTGATTTCCCCGGGAATATTCAGGCGGATGTCATCAATCAAATCCCGCACCTTGTCCGCGTCCACCACACAGCGGCCGCCGGACAGTGGCAGGCTCCAAGCCCTATCCAACAGTTCATCAATCATATCCAAAATATCGTCTATATTCAAAGCCAACCTCTCCTTTGCCTTGGATTTTTATTCTGTTCTGGTTCGCTCCATCCGCTGCCGGACGGTCTCCAGAATCGCCTCTGGGATAAAAGGGCTGATGTCTCCTCCAAAATGCCCAATCTGCCGGACCATGCTGGAGGACAGATACATATTGTCGCTGTTGGGGGTGAGGAAAATGGTTTCCGCGTCCGCCATCAGCTTTTTGTTGGTGAGCGCCATCTGGAACTCATAATCGAAATCCGATACCGCTCGCAGGCCCTTCACAATGGCCACCGCCTTGCGCCGGCGAACATAATCAATCAGCAGGCCGTCGAACTGGTCCACCTCCACATTGGGAAGGTCAGCGCAGGTGCGGCGAATCAGTTCCGCCCGCTCCTCAACGGTAAACAATCCTCTTTTTTCAGGATTGGCCCCTACAACAACAACCACCCGGTCAAACAAGGTAGCGGCCCGGCGGATAATATCCTCGTGGCCCTTAGTGATGGGGTCAAAGCTGCCGGGACAGATGACTAAACGCTCCATCAAAACTCCTCCTGTGGGCGGCGATAGGTGGTCACCCTGGCCCTGCCATACCGATAGGTCCTATGAATCACAAATCCGTTTCCGGCTTCCTGGGGCAGTTCCTCGTCCACCTCCCGGCCGGTCTCGCAGACGATGACCCCTCCTGGATTCATTTTCTCCGCCACCATGGGCAGCACCTTTTCAATCAGTTTCTGACCGTAAGGCGGGTCCAAAAACACAATGTCAAACCGCTCCCGGCATCCCGCCAGATAAGAGGATGCCTCCATAGCGGCAACCCTGGCTTTGGAGGCCAGTTTGGCCGCCGCCAGATTTTTGCGGATAATCTCTTGGGCCTCCCGGGAGCTGTCCACCAATACAGCGGCCCTGGCCCCTCTGGACAAAGCCTCTATCCCCAGCTGCCCGCTTCCAGCGAACAGGTCCAATACCATGGCCTCGGGAACTTCAAAATGAAGCACACTGAAAATGCCCTCTTTCGCCATATCCGAGGTGGGGCGGGTGGCCAGCCCTTCCGGCGCCTGAAGCCGGGTACCCCTGGCGGAACCAGTGATTACTCTCATACACGTTTCTCCTATGCTTGGCTGGGGCTTTCGCCCATATTTCTCGGCGGGCCTAAAAAGCCGCCCACCGCGCGGAACCCCGCTATAACTTATATATTATCCCGTTTTTTTGCTTTTTTGTCAATCTTCCGCCCGCAAAAAGAAAAACAACTTTTCGGCCACTGGAGCAGACATTCCCTCCACCTGGGCCAACTCCTCAATGCTGGCCTCCTTGATAGCCTTCATGGTTTTAAAGTGGCGGAACAATTGGGCGGCCCGGGTCTTTCCAATACCAGGGCATTGGGTCAAGGCCAGTTGAAAAGCGTTTTTCTGATGCTTCTGCCGGGAGTAGCCGATGGAATACCGGTGGACCTCCTCCTGGATGTTGGACACCAGGGTAAAGGCGCTGCGGTGGGAGGCAATGGAAATTTCCCCGCCGGAAAGGGCGATGGCTCTGGTACGATGCTTGTCATCCTTCACCATGCCAAAGACAGGCACCTGAATTCCCATTCCCGCCAACAAGGGTGCAATGGTCCCCACATGGCCCTTTCCTCCATCCAAAAGAATCAAATCTGGCAGGCGGTCAAAGGCCTCGTCCTGCTGTTCAGGGTCCAGATACCGGTTAAAACGGCGTTCCAGCACTTCTGACATGCTGGCGTAGTCATCGGTACCGCTGACCGTCTGGATGTTGAACTTCCGGTAAAGGCGCTTCTGGGGGCGCCCGTTCTCAAAGACCACCATCCCCGCCACCACAGTGGCAGAACCGATGTTGGAAATGTCGTAGGCCTCAATATAGGCGGGAGGCTTATCCAGCCCCAGCAGACGGGCCAGCTCATCCAAAGCCGCCACCTCCCGGCCAGAGCGGTGGTTCCGCAGAGCCAGTTTTTCCGCGGCGTTCTTCCGGGCCAGCTCCACCAGTTTCAGCTGCTCCCCCCGCTGAGGTACCCGCAGCTCCACCTTATGCCCTCCCTGTTGGGTCAGCCAGCGGGCGGTCAGCTCCATGTCCTCAATCTCACCGTCCAGCTGAATCCGCTTGGGAATCTCCTGACGGGTATTGTAATAGCGCAGCAGGAATTCCAGCCGGGCGGAGGTCAGCTCCTCCACCTCTCCCAGCAGGAAATCCTGCTTATCCACCAGCCGTTCCCCCCGGAATTTCAGGACCACGGCACAGGTCTCCTCCTGGACCCGCTGAAGGGCTACCACATCCTGGTCCGGCAGCCCCTTGGCCCAAATCACCTTCTGGTCCGCCTGGGCCAGGCGACTGATGGCCCGGATGCGGTCCCGCAGCTGGGCGGCCTTCTCGAACTCCATATTCTCAGCGCACTCCTCCATACGCTGGGTCAGCTTCTGCACACTTTGGGCGCTGCCCCCTTTGATATAATCAAGCGCCTGCTCCAGCACCTCATTATATTCCTCCAGGGACACCTTTCCCAGGCACACCCCCATACACTGTTTGATGTGATAATTCAAGCAGGGGCGCCCCTTGCCGAACTCCTGTGGGAACTTACGGGTACAGGTGGGCAGCTTAAAAGCTTTGTTGGCCTCATCCACCGTTTCCCGCACCACATAGGAGGACATATAGGGGCCGATATAGGTGGCCCCTGGCTCGTCATCCTTTTGCAGCGCCATACGAATCCGGCTGAACTCCTTGGGATAGACCTTGATATAGCTGTACCCCTTATCGTCCTTCAGCAGGATGTTGTATTTAGGGGCGTGCTGCTTAATCAAGCTGCATTCCAGCACTAGGGCCTCAAACTCACTGTCGGTAACGATATAATCGAAATCATGAACCTGGGACACCATTTTGTACACCTTGGGCAGGTGCTTCTCCACCGAGCGGAAATAACTGCTCACTCGGTTTTTCAGTGCCTTGGCCTTGCCGACGTAGATAATCTCCCCCGCCTTGTTCTTCATGATATACACCCCCGGCAGCAAAGGCAGCCTATGAGCCTTGTCCGCCAGGAAGGGCAGCCGTGGGTTTTCCATCATTCCCCACCTCCTCCTTTGGAAGATACAAAAACGCACCGCCTGTATCTCACAAACGGTGCGTTCTACCAGTCAGGAAAAAGGCTTACTCGGTAAAGCCAGACTCCACCAGCTTCACTAAGCCCTCAACAGCCGCCTGCTCGTCAGAGCCATCAGCGATGATGCGGATGCTAGTGCCGCCCACGATTCCCAAAGACAAAACCCCCAACAGGCTCTTGGCGTTGACACGGCGCTCCTCTTTCTCCACCCAGATGGAGGATTTATACTCGTTGGCCTTCTGGATGAAAAAGGTTGCGGGCCGGGCATGCAAGCCTACTTGATTTTGGACAGCGACTTCTTTCACAAACATACAGCTACTCTCCTATTCCTAAATGTATCAATTATAAAGTCTAAATTGGATGATGCTTTTATTATAAGCGGATATTTCCAAAGCGTCAATAATTTTTCTTTGGGTTTTGCCGATTCCGCGTTTTTTCTGCTTGTTTTCTATATACTCCACAAACTACCGATTTTTGATTGTGCAGTATTACCATAATGTTTTCAACAAATTCAGCAACATATCTGGAATGGTCCACCTTTTTCCTTCTAAATCAGGCTGGCAGCAGACCTGTCACCAGAGGAGGCACGGTTCGATACAGGATGGGCACCACCAATGCAGGCAGCAGATTGGCCGTTTTGATGTTGGTGAACTCCAGGAAGTTGACCCCAATGCAGGTAACAATGGCATACCCCACCATGCAGATGTCCCCTCGCAGTTCCCCAGACATAAAAGGGCTTAAAGCCCCAGCAAACAGGGTGATGCCCCCCTGGTAAATCATCACCGGGATGGCAGAGAACAGCACCCCATACCCCAGGGTGGAAGCCAAAATCACCGAGCAGATGCCGTCCAGCATGGCTTTCACAAACAGGGTGGAGCTGTCCCCGTACAGGCCATCATTCAGCGCTCCCACAATGGCCATGGCCCCCACGCAATAGATTAAAGCCCCGTTAATGAATCCTTTGGCGAACCCTTCTTTTCCGAACCGCTGCTCAATCTTTTTTCCGCCTTGGTTCAGCCGTTCCTCCAAGCGCAGGGCTTCCCCCACCACCGTACCGATGACCAGGCTGGCAATCAGCAGCAGGGAGCCGCTGTCATGGAGTGCCCCATCCTCCCCCACCGAAATCATGGAGACAATCACTCCATTCATGCCGATGATAAACACAGACAACCCCAGCATTTTCATGCAGGCGCTTTCCATTCGCTCCGGCACACCCCGGCGGATTAACAGGCCAATCAGACTGCCAAGCACAATGGCGGTCCCGTTTACAATGGTTCCCATAACACTCCCCCCTTACTCCTGAGCGGGTTTTGGCTTCTCTTCCCAACCCAGGGTACGCAGATACCATTTATCCTTTTCATTCAGAGGAGCGGTTTCCAGCAGTTCTGGTCTTTTCTCAAAGGTATTTTTTAAGGACATCTCCCGTCTCCAGCGGGCGATAGCGGCATGATTGCCATTGGTGATAATCTCCGGCACAGCCACACCATGCCAAACCGCTGGTTTGGTGTATTGGGGATACTCCAGCAGGCCATCCCAGTGGCTCTCCTCGGTGAAGCAGCTCTCGTCTGCCAGCACCCCAGGGCACAGCCGCCCCACGCAGTCCGCCAGCACCAGGGCGCCCAGCTCCCCACCGGTCAGCACATAATCCCCTATGGAGATTTCCTCATCCACAATCTCATCCAGAACCCGCTGGTCTACCCCTTCATAATGGCCGCACATCAAATACAGGTGGTCCATCTGAGCCAACTCCTTGGCCCGCTGCTGGGTCAGAGTTTTCCCCTGGGGGGTCATGTAAATCACATGAGGGCGGCTTTCCCGGGCGGCGCAGACCGCCTCCCAGGTGCGGAACATAGGGTCCGCCTGCATCAGCATCCCCTTGCCCGGCCCATAGGGGGTGTCGTCCACATTCCGGTGTTTGTCCACTGTATAATCCCGGATATGCCAGCAGCGGATGTCCAGATAGCCCGCCTTTCTGGCTCTGCCGATGATGCTGGTGGACAGCACCGTTTCACACATCTCAGGGAACAGGGTGGCGATATCAATTTTAATCATCGAACAACCCCTCCAGCGGACGGATTTTGATAAGCTCCCCGTCCAAATCCTTTTCCAGCACCACCTGAGGAATCACCGGCACCAGCCGCTCCACCCCAGCCTCGTCCCGCAGGTAATAGACATCATTGGCCCCTGTGGGACGCACATCATAAATTTTTCCGTAATCGGCCCCTGTGTCCACATCCACAACCCGGCAGCCAATCAAATCCTGGACAAAACACTCCCCTTCCTCCAAAGAGGTGTCGGAGCGTTTGATATAGAGCAGCTTATTGCGCAGAGCCGCCCCAGCCTCCGGGGTATCCACCCCCTTCAGCTTGAAAATCACCACGTTTTTATGGAGCCTGGCCCGTTCCACCTCCACCGGAACCTTTCCTCCATCCAGATACAGGGTGGGAAAATCCAGCAGAAATTCCGGGCTGTCGCACCAAGGCTGTACCCGCACCTCTCCCCGGATTCCATGGGTGGTGACAATTTTTCCACATTCCAAAAATTCTTTTTTCATCCGTTCCTCCACTGACACCTGTCAATCAAAAAGAGGGAGGCCACAGCCTCCCCGCTTTTCTTAGTCGATCTCAACAGCGACCTTCATTTCTGATTTGTTGGCCGCCGCTCTCACAACCGTCCGAATCGCCTTGGCAATCCGGCCCTGCTTGCCGATGACACGTCCCATATCGTCGGGGGCCACATGCAGATGGTAAACCACCAGGCCCTCCTCGTTAGGTTCATCCGCGGTGACTTTCACCGCGTCCTTGTCCTCAACAAGCCCACGCGCAATCGTAACGATCAGCTTATCCAAAACGACCTACCTCCACCCGGCATTACAGCACGCCTTCGATTTTCAGCAGAGCCTTCACGGTATCGGTGGGCTGAGCGCCGTTAGAGAGCCATTTCTTTGCTTTATCAGCGTCAATTTTGATGACGGAAGGCTCCTTGGTGGGGTCATAGTAACCGACCTCCTCAATGAACCGGCCATCTCTGGGGTAACGGGAATCCGCTACAACGATGCGGTAGAAAGGAGCTTTTTTAGCGCCCATTCTTCTGAGTCTGATTTTTACTGCCATGTATGTCACCTCCTATGAATCATTCACAAATCCTAATCTATCCAACCGGCCCCGCCGGAAGAATATGCTTAAAAGGGCAATCCGCCCGGTCCGCCGGGAGGCATCCCCATGCCGCCCAGGAAGGGCATCCTGCGGCGCTTGCCTTTTTTGCCGCCGCCAGACACCGCCCGGAAAAGCTTCTGCATCTGTTCGTTCTGGCGCAGCAACCGGTTCACGTCCGCCACCTCGGTTCCGCTGCCGGCGGCAATCCGCCGTTTGCGGGAGGGGTTAATCAAGGCGGGCTTTTCCCGCTCCGCCGGGGTCATAGACAGGATGATAGCCTCGATTTTGCGCATCTCCCGCTCCCCATGCTCAGCGTCCTCGTCCTTGAGCTTTCCGGCTACTCCGGGAATCATATTCATCACGTTGGCCAGCGGCCCCATCTTTTTCAGCTGACGCATCTGTTCCAACATGTCGTTGAAGTCAAAGGTGTTGTTCTTCATCTTTTGAGCCATCTCAGCCGCCTGCTTGGCGTCGAAATCGCTCTGGGCCTTCTCAATCAGGGTCAGCACATCCCCCATGCCCAAAATGCGGGAGGCCATACGGTCTGGATAAAAAGGTTCCAGATCCTCCATTTTCTCTCCGGTACCCACAAACTTGATGGGCTTACCGGTCACCGACCGCACCGACAGGGCGGCGCCTCCTCGGGTATCGCCATCCAGCTTGGTGAGAATGACCCCATCGATTTCCAGGGTCTCATTAAACTTCTGGGCCACGTTGACTGCGTCCTGACCCACCATGGAATCGATGACCAACAGAATCTCCTGAGGCTGTACCTGCTCCTTAATGGACTGAAGCTCTCCCATCAGGGTTTCGTCAATGTGCAGACGTCCGGCGGTATCCAAAATCACCAAGTCATTGCCATGGTCCTTGGCGTGGGAAACCGCCTTTTTGGCGATTTCCACCGGGTCTCCCTGCCCCATCTCGAACACAGGAACCCCCACTCTGGAACCGACCACCTTCAGCTGCTCAATAGCTGCCGGGCGGTAGACGTCACAAGCCACCAGCAAAGGCCGTTTCCCCTGATTTTTGAAATGGAGAGCCAGTTTGCCGGAATGGGTGGTCTTACCGGAACCCTGCAAGCCGCACATCATCACAATGGTGGGAGGATGGTTGGTGAAATTGATTCTGGCGTTGCTCTCCCCCATCAGGGCAATCAGCTCGTCATTTACAATTTTTATCACCATCTGAGCCGGGGTCAGGCTTTCCAGCACCTCGTCTCCCACCGCTTTGGCGGTGACGTTGGCTACAAACTCTTTGGCCACCTTATAGTTTACATCGGCTTCCAGAAGGGCCAGGCGGACCTCCCGCATCGCTTCTTTAATATCGCTCTCCTTCAGCTTTCCCTTGGAGCGCATCTTTTTAAAGACAGCCGACAGTTTGTCGGTCAAGCCCTCAAACGCCATGAAGTCCACCTCTTTTCCAGCTTCTCAAAACCGCTATTCGTTAATGCTTCCAGCCACCTGGATAATTTCCTCCACCCGCCGGGTGATTTCCCTGGAACCTCCATAGCGCTGGTTGAACCGTCCGATTTCCTGGGCGTCCTTAATAATCTGGTCCAGGCCATCCTGGATTTCCCGGAATTTACGGACCAATCCCAGACGTTCCTCCAAATCAAGCAGCACCGCTTCCGCCCGCTTGATGGAATCCCGCACGCCTTGACGGGTAATATGGCTGTGGGCGGCGATTTCGGCCAAGGATAAGTCCTCGTTGTAATACAGCTCCACAACATCCCGCTGTTTTTCGGTAAGCATCTCCCCGTAAAAATCCAGCAGCACCGAGATTTCCAAATTCTTTGCCATCCCGTCACCCCCTGAATGTAAAGGTTGTTGCTTTACACGGTTCCACTTGTGCTATTATACCCAAGGGATTTCTATTTGTCAAGGCCTTTTTCTTTACAGCGGTGAATTTTTTTCTAAAAGGTGACAATGCTCATAAAGTATTTGTTTCCCGCTCATAATTTCCTAACAAATCCTTGCTAAACTAGATACAATTTGCCGCTGTAAGGGCGGTTTATTTCCACCAAATGAAGGAGGAGTCTTTATGACTGAACAGGAAAAACAAAACCCTCAGGACCTTTCCCAGCAGGATGCCCAGCAAACCATGGCATCTGTTGATGAGATGGGAAACCCAGTCCAAGAAGCTGCCCCCACAGAGACCCTCAGCCTTGAGGAAACCAGCCAGGAGACCACCCCTTCCAAAAAAGGGTATCAGAACCGAACCGCCCGTTTGCTCAACGGGGTGTTTATCGCCTCGCTGATTGTGACAATTGGTCTTTTGGTGTTCCAGTTTGCCTTCTCGGTTTACAGCTATCGTATGCAGGGGGCTCCCATGGGACTGACCCTGATTTACAGCTTGGTTGGGGTGAGCACACCAATCCTATTCTGCTTTGTCCCCTTCCTTTTCAAGTTCTTCGCAGAAGTGACCGAACTGTTGGACAAAAACAAAGATTGAGCCTTTCAATCCCGCAAAAAAGACGGACAATTGGATGCCCCAATTGTCCGTCTTTTCATTTTACCTATTTAAGTTTCATAACCTTCCTGTTCATCCGCCACAGGTTCTTCCTCCGGCTGGAACCGCTCGTCCAGCCAGCGGACCACCATTTCGTACACCTGGCTCCGATTCACCTCGTTGAGGGTTTCATGCCTGGCCCCTTCGTAAAGGGTCAGCTGCACATTGCGCACACCCGCCTTTACATACCGCTGATAAACCTGTTCCGGACCCTTTCCAAACTCTCCCACCGGGTCCATGGATCCGGAAAAAATCAGGATGGGCAATTGGGACGGGGTAGCCTGGAAGCAAGCCTTTCCATTGGCTTTTTCCAGCAGGGTAAACAAATCCCGGTAAGCGGAAGCGGTGAATACAAACCCACAGAGAGGGTCCTCCTGGAATCGTTTGGCCAGTTCCACATCTCTGGTGAGCCAATCATAAGGGGTGGCCAGGGGTTTGAACCGGTCATTGGCGGCGCCCAGAGCCATCTGCTGGAGACGCTTATCTACATAATAGGCGCCATGGGTTCTGGCGGAAAGCTCCGCCGCCTGGACTCCCAAGGAAACCCGCATACCGCCTCTGGCGGTACCCGACAGCAGAAGCGCCTTGATTGTGGAACCATATTTGGCTGCGTAAAGCCGGGCGATAAAGGAACCCATGCTGTGGCCCAGCAAAGCGGAAGCCACCTGACCCGGCACCTCTGCATGTACAATCCGATGAAATTTATACTGATCCTCCACAAGCAGCTTCCAGCCTTCCCGTTCAGCGAAAAAGCCATAGCGCTCCTCAGTAACCGAACAGCCATGACCTAACTGGTCAATACCACAGGCCACATAACCATTCTGGGCCAAACATCGCATAAAATCATGGTAGCGGCCCATATGCTCCGCCATACCATGGCAAATCTGAACGATTCCTTTTGGGGGCTGGGCTGGAATATACAGCCAGCCCATAATGGTATCCTGCTGGCTGGAACTTTTAAAGGTAATCTGTTTTACTGTAATATTCACGCAACATCATCCCTTTTTCAAATGGCGTCCACCTCAGAAACAACCTAGCTCAAGCCCCATTCCACCGCTTCCAGAATCTCACCCTTTTCGGTGACAATGACAAAGTTCACGTTGGGTAATTTTTTCCACATTTTCACCAGAATAGACTTTTGATCCTGAGGCATACCAGTCACCGCCTGTACCACATTGTTGTCCCGGATATAATGGACAATGGCGCTGAAAGGATGGTCGGAAAACTCCACTGTCATCTGAGCATCATATTCCTTAGCCACTCCAAACAGATGCTCCAAGGCGGCTGGATTTGTCTCGCTTCCTGTACGCATCACGCTTAAAACCTGCAAACCTGTATTGTTCAGGTTTGCCAACATCCGAGCTGATTTAATAATCCGCTCGCAGGAAAACTGGTCTGTAACCAGAACCAATGTATGATAATCAGAAGGATTTCTCATGGTAAACTCCTTTAGATGTCATAATACAATTTGAATACTTTCAGTATACAGGATTTTTCACAGGAAGTTGTAAACAAATTCTAACATTTCCTGGCGGCTTTTTGAAATCTTTTTTGGCGGAAACAGAAAAAATTTCTCAATGGGTTGGACGGTTGATAAAACGGGGTTTTGTTTTGTCATAAACGATTTTCTGGGCGCTGTATAAGCTGTAATATCCTGACAGCATGTAGCTGACCGCCAAGGCCAGCAGAAACAGGGGCGGCGCCGCGAACCCAAACAGCTCAAAGCTGATGAGCAAGGCGGTAATGGGGCAGTTGGTCACGGCGCAGAACATGGCCACCAGTCCCAAAGCCGCGCAGAAGGAGGGGCTTAAACCAATCCATTGTCCAGCCAGGCAGCCAAAAGTGGCTCCCACGAAAAAGGTAGGCACAATTTCCCCTCCCTTGAAGCCGCTGCCCAGGGTCACCGCTGTAAAGAGGATTTTCAGCAGGAAGGCAGCTGGAACCACCTGTCCTTCCATAGCCCGATGAATCACATCCATACCCGCTCCTAAATAGTCCCGGCTTCCGCACAAAAAGGTCAGCACAATCACTGCCAACCCTCCGATAAAGGCCCGCAGATATTGATTTGGGAAGGATTTGGACATCAGCTTTCCCCCTTGATGGAGGCAGAAGCAGAACAGGATGCTCACCAAAGCGCATAAAACCGCCAACAGCATCACCTGGAAAACAACCCCCAGGGTAATGGGAGGGATTTCCTCCAGGTGGAACCCTTCCGGGGGAATTTTCAGCTGCTCAGCGATAAGGAAGGCCACCACTGCCGACAGGGCGCAAGGCACCAAGGCGGCATAGTACATCACACCCACGCTTTCCAGCTCCATAGCGAAAACCGTGGCGGCCACTGGGGTTCCAAACAAGGCGGAAAAGGCGGCGCTCATACCGCACATAATCATAATGTTCTTATACATCTCGTCTGTATGGAAAACACGTCCCAACAGGTTCCCCAGGCTGCCCCCCAGCTGCAAGGCAGCGCCCTCCCGTCCGGCGGAACCACCAAACAGATGGGTCAGGGCGGTGGAGACAAAAATCAAAGGGGCCATCTTGGCGGGGATGTGGGTGTCTGTCCGCACCGCCTCAATCACCAGGTTGGTGCCCTTTGGCTCCGGGGTATTGCTCACCCGGTACAGAAAGATAATCAGCAGGCCCGCTACTGGTAGCAAGAAAAGGGTCCAGGAATGGTCCTGCCGGAACTGGGTAGCCCAGCTGAGGGTATAGTAGAACAAGCTGCCCACACCGCCCACTACCCCGCCGGTAATCAGCGCCATCAGAATCCATTTCAGGAACGTCTTTAAATTGCGGGCCGCCTCAGCGCACAATTGACCCGCCGCTATCAGTTTTTCCCAAAAACGCCCTTTCATGCCTAGAACTTTCCTCCTCTTTTCCTTGCCGAAAGCGGGTAAAGTTTATTTTCCCACTGTGGGGGCAGCTGCACATTCCGCAGGGTGCGCAGCCACTCCACCGCTTTGTCTGTTCCCCGCAGGGCTGGACAGCCCCACAAGTTCAAATCTTTCAGCTTATGCAGCTCCATAAGCAAATCTATATCCTCAAAATTTGTGTTGGATAAGTCCAGGTGGGTCAGATTCACACAGGACCGCAGCCAGGAAAAATCGTTGACCACCCGGCCGGAAAGGTTCAGCTTCCGCAGCTTTACCGCCGCTTCCAGGCAGGAAAAATCCCCTGTCTCGGTCAAAAACAGGTAATCCTCACACAAGGCGATATAATTGGAGCAGTCCAGCTCCCGCAGCTTGGTCAAATCATATTTTACCGCAGGCAAATACCCCAGGGCGTTGCAGATGCCGCTGTACAGCCACCGGTCCCGAATATACAGCCGGCGTGGGTCCTTCTTTTCCTCCACCGGAGGCGGGGCTGGGGACAGGGGGGCTTCCGGCAAAGGCTCAGGGGCCGGAGGGGTCCGCTGGTAAATACATTCCACATTGTACTGGTATTCCAAAGGGTCCCCTACCTTGGTCAAATGCAGCACCTTCAAGGAAATCCATTCAGGAATCCGGTCCCAGGCAGCCTGGTCCGGCAGCTGTTTGTCATCAGCGTAAAGGGTTTTCAGGTTTGGAAGCCGTTCCAACACGGAAAAATCTTTCACAGGGTTTCCCGCTATGTAAAGGGACTCCAGGTTTTCCAGGGAAGCGATGGGAGACAGGTCGGAAATCCGGTTGCCCCGCAGTCCCATCTCCTCCAGTCCGGTCAAACCGCTGACAAATCCCAAATCCCGCAGCCCCATATCCCGCAAATACAAGGAGGTCAGATGGGTGTACTGGGCAAGCACCTCCTGGTCTTTGGGCAGGGGAAGCCCTTCCATGGTCAGTGCCCGCAGGGTATCCTGGCAGCTGAGCTGTTTGAAGGAGGCTAAATCTGTCCCTTTCAGATGCAGGGATTTTTCCCCCTCATAGTGGGATTCCCCATTGGGGGTGGGCCTTCTCCAAAACCGCATCCTGTTCATGGTTTTGGAAAGGCGGACCAACGGCGCTTTATTCCAGGCTTTTCTGGCCTCCTCCAAGCTGTGGGTCCATCCGGTCATCCAGTCGTCCAGCCAGTCCTTTGGAACCAGTTCCCCCAGCCGTTCCAGATAGGCGGTCATAATCTGATAGAAGTCCCCATAGGAACAGCTGTAAATGGTTTGTCCCTTGTTTTTGAAAACTACCTGCTTTTCATAGAACTGGATTTCCCATTGACTCTTTTGATGGGACACCTTTTCATAACGGCCATCCACCACCATTTTCAGCCGGTCCGCCAGAGGATAGTCCTTGGCGAACTCCTGGCAATAGGTATCCCCCTTTTCTATGCACCTGATGAGGGTATCCATCTCCCGGATATAAATGGGAATCATTTCGCTGGGGTTGGCCCCCAGCCACACCCGCTGATAATTGTCATAAAAGCATCCGTCCAGCAGCTGCCTTGGCAGTTTCACACCTGTCACTCCTTTTCTCAGCAGAAACCTCAGACCATCTTCGTCGGGTCTACATACTGGTCAAATTGTTCCCCTGTCAGGAAACCCAGCCGGAGGGTAGCTTCCTTCAGGGTAATCCCTTCCTGATAGGCGGTTTTGGCCACCTTGGCGGCGTTGTCATAGCCAATATGGGGGCTGAGGGCAGTCACCAGCATCAGGGATTGGCTCAGATTGGTCTGGATGCGCTCCCGGTTGGGTCGGATGCCCTGGGCGCAATGAACCCGGAAGGACTCCACCGCGTCCCCCAGCAAACGAGCTGACTGCAAAAAATTGTAAGCCAGAACCGGCATAAACACATTCAGCTGGAAATTTCCCTGGGAGGCGGCCATGCCAACAGCCACATCATTTCCCATCACCTGGACACACACCATGGTCAGCGCCTCACATTGGGTGGGGTTCACCTTGCCCGGCATAATGGAGCTGCCAGGCTCATTCTCTGGAATCAGCAGCTCCCCTATCCCGCAGCGGGGCCCGCTGGCCAGCCAGCGCACATCGTTAGCGATTTTCATTAGGTCGGCGGCCAGCGCCTTCATGGCCCCATGGGCAAAGGCGATGGCGCTTTTGCTGGTGAGGGCGTGGAATTTGTTGGGGGCCGACACAAACTCCCTGCCGGTGAGCTGGCTGATTTCTCTGGCCGCCAAGACATCGAAACCTTTCGGCGCGTTCAGACCGGTCCCCACGGCGGTCCCTCCCAGAGCCAGCTCCCTCAGCCCCTCAGATGCCATTTCCAGGGCTTCCCGGTCAGACTTGAGCATCTGGGCCCAAGCACTGATTTCCTGCCCCAAGGTCAAGGGGGTGGCGTCCTGCAAATGGGTGCGCCCGGTTTTCACAATGTCCCGGTAAGACTGGGACAAGCCCCAGAAGGTTTCCTCAAGTCTCTCCAAAGCGGGCAGCACTTTATCCTCCACCATTCCCAAGGCCGCCATATGCAAAGCGGTGGGAAAGGTATCGTTGGAGCTTTGGGAACGGTTTACATGGTCGTTAGGGTGCAGGGGCTTCCCTAAAAGCTGTCCCGCCCGGTGGGCAATCACCTCGTTCAAGTTCATATTGGTCTGGGTGCCGCTGCCGGTCTGCCACACCACCAGTGGGAACTCTTCAGGCCATTTCCCCTCCAGAATCTCGTCACAGGCGGCGCTGATGGCGTTGGCCATACCCTCCTCCAGGCATTCCAGCTTCCAGTTGGCCAAAGCCGCCCCCTTTTTCAGGACAGCGAAGGCCTCGATAATTTCCTGGGGCATCTTCTCCTCACCTATTTTAAAATTCTCATAGCTGCGTTGGGTTTGGGCGCCCCACAGCCTGTCTGCCGGCACCTGAATCTCCCCCATGCTGTCCCGTTCAATCCGATATTCCATTTCCCCGCGCCTCCCTTTTCATCTTCTTAAACTTTTGTCCAGAGCGAACTCTTTTACAGGGCCATACTGTCCAGCCATTCCCTTCCCACCTGAATCTGGCGGCGCACCTCGCTGGGGGCGGTGCCTCCAAAGGACACTCTGGCATTGACACAGCCCTCCATACTCAAATCCGGCAGCTTGTCCGGGGTAATCCGGCTGTCAATCTCCTGGAAAGCCTTAGCGTCCAGCCGGTCAAAGTCACAGCCATGATGCTCACAGTATTTCACCATCTTGCCCACAATCTCATGGGCCTCCCGGAAGGGAATCCCCTGCTTCACAAAATGCTCGGCGATGTCGGTGGCGTTCAGGAAGCCTTTGGACAGGTTGGCTTGAATCATATCCATGCGGAAGGTGGTTTTCTCAATCATCTTGGCGAAAATCCGCAGGGAATCCCTCCAGGTGTCAATGGCGTCAAACAGCCCCTCTTTATCCTCCTGGAAATCCTTATTATAGGCCAGAGGGGTTCCCTTCATCACAGTGAGCAGCTGCATCAAATCCCCGTAGACACGGCCCACCTTCCCCCGGAGCAGCTCCGCCATATCCGGGTTCTTCTTCTGGGGCATGATGCTGCTGCCGGTGCAGAAACTGTCATCAATGGAAATATAGCTGAACTCCTGGGAGTTCCAATACACAAACTCCTCCGCCAGCCTAGACAGGTGCATCATACTGATGGAAGCGTCGCTGAGGAACTCCAAAGCGTAATCCCGGTCGCTGACGCTGTCCATGGCGTTTTCGGTCACATGGGCGAATCCCAGCAGCTCCGCTGTCCGCTGCCGGTTGATGGGCAGGGTGGTCCCCGCCAGGGCGCAGGAACCCAAAGGACACCAGTCCACCCGGCCCAGGGTGTCGGTCAGCCGTTCCATATCCCGGCGGAACATCTGGAAATAGGCCATCAGATGGAACCCGATGGTCACCGGCTGGGCATGCTGCATATGGGTGAAACCGATGGAGATTTGGTCGGCGTATTCCTCCGCCTTCTCCAGCAGCACCCGCTGCAAATAAGCCAGATTTTCCAGCAGCTGGTGAATCTGCTCCTTCAGATACAGCCGGGTATCCACAGCCACTTGGTCATTCCGGCTGCGGGCAGTGTGCAGACGTTTGCCTGTTTCCCCCAGGTCTTTAATCAGGTTTCCCTCCACCGCCATATGAATATCCTCATCCTTTACAGTGAAGGTCAGTTTCCCTTCGTCCACCCGCCGTTTGATGTCCAGCAGCCCAGCGATAATCTTATCTTTCTCCTCCGGGGTCACGATGCCCTGTTCGCTGAGCATGGTCACATGGGCGATGCTGCCCTGAATATCGCAGGCGTACATCCTTTGGTCAAACAGGATGGAGGCGTTGAACTTCTCCACCAGCTCATCCATTCCCTTTTCAAATCTTCCGCTCCACAAATTCGCCATTCTGTTTCGTCCTTTCTACTTTCTGTATGTATCTCAATTTATAGCATGCAGATTCCCAGCAGCAGGGCCAATCCCCCGAAATTCACCGCTGAAAACCACAGCAGGTATTTCCCAGGCTGCGCCTCTGGATGCCGCAGATAAGCTTTCAGGGAAATCAGGCTGGCCAACGAGGCGATGGGGGTTCACAATCCACCGATATTGGTCCCCAGCAGCAGCCCCTTCCAGTTTTCGGTAAAGCCGGCCAGCAGCACCGCCGCCGGCACATTGCTGATAAACTGGCTGGCCAAGGCCCCTGTGAGCAAAGTGTTTTTCTCCAGCAGGCCCGCCAGGAATCCCCGGACAGCTTCCAGCTGGCCCAGGTTCCCTGCGAAGATGAAAAAGCACACAAAGGTGGCCAGCAGGCTGTAATCCACCGCTTTAAACAAGGGTCGGTCCCACACTAGCAGGCACAAAGCCACAATTCCCGTCAGCAGGCCATAAGGCAGCACCCGAAATACCGACAGCAGGCACAGGACAAACAAACCTAAAAACAGCCCCAGCTTCCGGGGATTTTGGATTTTATGCTCCTGTTCAAAACGCACCTGAAGGGTTTCGTTTTTCACACAGAGGGCCCCTATCCCCAGCCCCAAAAAACACAGCAGGGTCAGCGGCCCCATTACCTGAAAGAACTGGGCCGCCCCCAATTGATAGCGGGCGTAAAGGAACAGGTTTTGGGGGTTACCCACCGGGGTAGCCATGCTGCCCAGGTTGGCGGCGGCTGTTTGCAGCACCACCACCCAAATCAAATCCTTGGTCCGGCCCACCAGCCCCAGCACCAGAATAGCAAAGGGTACAAAGGTAATCAAGGCCACATCATTGGTAATCAGCATAGAGGTAAAAAAGGGCAGCAGCACTAGGCTCAGGGTAATCAGCCGGAATTTCCTGCGGCCTGACAGCAGCTTTTGGGCCAGGGCCAAAAACAGGCCGCACTCCTGCAAACCCGCCACCACCGCCATCAGGCAGAACAGCAGGCACAACACCCGCAGGTCAATATACCCCAGATAGGCCGCTGATGGAGGGCAAAAAAACATGGAAACCAGAGCGCACACAGCGGCAGTTACCAGTACCGCTTCCCTTTGAATCCATTTTCTCAGTTTTTCCAAAATGACTCACTCCTGAAAAAGTCTGTATCTTTATTCATCCTTCATCATAGCACAGATATTTTGAAATCACAATGCTTTCCAGGAGGCTTTTTACAGAGGAGGCGGCGAACAAAGGCGCCTTGAAATACCGCTATTGGGACAGACAAAAGGCCGCTGGAAATCATCCAGCGGCCTTTTGTCTGTCAATCATCGTATCCCATCAGTTCCAGCATATCTTCCAGCCAATCCAGCTGCTGCTCTACCAGAAACTCCTGCTGGTAAGAGGCTTCCGACTGCTGAAGGAACTCATCACGGGTGATATTTCCGGAAGCGTATTCCAGCTCCAGCCGTTCCAGCTCCAGTTCCAGGGCGTCCTCCTGAGGCTTCAGCTCCCGCGTTTTAGTGAATAACGCCTCTGGATTGGAGGTATCCACCCAGCCTTCCTCCGGCTGGAACATAGGGATAAGCACCTCCTGCTGATCGGCTTGCAGCTCATACATAGCCTTTTGCTGCTCCAAGGAAATCTTCTGATTTTGGAACTCCTCCGAGGTTACCTGCCCGATGCGGAAATTGGCTTCCAAAAGGTCAATCTCAATGTCAGTGGCCTCCTCCTGGGCCTTGGCCTGGGCATAAGCCGCCAACGCCTCCTGGGAACTTTGCGGTGGGACAACAGCTTCCTGACTGGAAGCGCTGGATGCAGAGGCCGAGGAGGAAGGAACCACCTGGCTGCTGGCGGAAATGGCTTGGGTCATCTGTGATGTGGAGGAGGAGGCGCCTTGGTTAGCGCATCCAGCCAAAAGCATAACGGTGATAAGAGTCATTACAATCAAACTATTTTTCATAATGATACCTCCTTGAAGATGGTTTGTTTTATTTCTGTTTTGAGCATACCTGAGGTTTATTAAACTATCATTAAAATAAAAATATAAAAATACAGTTGGCCTATGGAACCCTTTCCGGCGCTTCCGTAGAGAAGGATGGATGCTTTACAGAGAAACTGGTTTGTGGTATGTTTGTTTTAAGGGTAAAGGAGGTCTTGTGGATGCGTATATTGATTGCGGAAGACCAACCAGAGCTTTTGGAGCTGCTGGTGAAGCGTTTAAAACAGGAAGGCTATGGGGCGGATGGATGTCCTGACGGGGAGGAAGCTGCTTATTATCTGGAAACCACCTCTTATGATTTGGCCATCCTGGATATTATGATGCCTAAAAAGGATGGATTGACCCTGGTCCGGGAACTGCGGGCGAAAGGGAATCCTCTGCCGGTGCTGCTGCTGACCGCCCGGGACGCGGTTTCCGACCGGGTAGCAGGTCTGGACGCGGGAGCGGACGACTATCTGGTGAAGCCCTTTTCCTTTGATGAGCTTTTAGCCAGAATCAGAGTGCTGCTCCGCAGGAACACCCCTCACAAAGGTGACCAGCTTTCCATCGGGGACCTGACCATGGAACTTTCCACCCATAAGGTTACACGGGCGGGCCAGCCCATTGAGCTGTCCTCCAGAGAATTCGCCATGCTGGAATATCTGCTGCGTCATCAGGAACAGGTAGTTTCCAGAGAGCAAATCGGCAACCATGTATGGGATTACAGCTTCGAGGGCGGAAGCAATATTGTAGATGTTTATATCCGCTACCTGCGCCGTAAAATTGACGAACCTTTTGAGAAAAAACTGCTCCACACGGTGCGGGGCGCTGGCTATCAGCTCAAGGAGGAACCATGAAAAGATTCCGCCTTTTATCTTCCATTAAAGGGAGGGTTACCCTATGGTATACAGGATTCCTTCTGCTGATGATGGCTTTGGCTCTGGCTTATCTGCTGATTTTCTCTCAGCAGGTGCTGCACCGCCAGTTAAGTACCCGCCTGAAGGATGTGGTATCAGATACCGTACGGGACGCCCATTTCCAGAGAGGGCAGCTTCAGGACGACCGTATGGACTTCTATAAAGATGGGGTATCCATCTTTATTTATGATACCCAAGGCCGGCTGCTGGCTCCTAAAATCAATCAAGGGGTGCAGGTGGATGCCCTGCTGGAAGACCAGGTGGTCAAAGAGGTAGAGAATAACGATGAGCGTTTTTTTGTTTATGACCTTTACGCTGTTCGGGACAATATCGGTTTTTGGGTGCGGGGAATCTGTACCTTAACCGGAGCCACCGGCACCATCCGGGGCATGTTCCAGCTGGCCCTGTTAGCCATCCCCACAGTAGTTCTGGTAGCGGGCTTGGGAGGTTGGTTCATCACCAAGCGCTCTTTCGCGGTTATGGGACGTATGGCGGATACTGTGAACGCCATCGCCTCCGGGGAGGACCTGACTCAAAGAATCCCCGACGATGGCTCAGGAGATGAGCTGTCCCGCCTGAGCCACACAGTTAATGGGATGCTGGAACGGCTTCAGCGCTCCTTTGAAAACCAAAGGCGGTTTACCTCGGATGTTTCCCATGAGCTGCGAACCCCCACCTCTGTGATTATCTCTCAATGTGAGTATGGCCTTTCGCCGGAAACTTCCCCGGAGGAAAGAGAAAACTGCCTGCGGGGGGTTCTGTCCCAAGCCCAGCGGATGTCCACCATGATTGGCCAGCTCTTAATGCTGGCTCGGGGGGATAATGGAAAATTTGAACCTACCTGGGAACAGGTGGATTTAAGCCTCCTTTGTGAGCTGTGCGCCGCCCAGCTGGAGGAAAAGGCCCAGGAAAAAAAGGTTTCCCTGGAAACTGGCTCCTGTGAGGGAGCGATCATTGTTGGGGATGAGACCCTGCTGATCCGTTTGGTCACCAACCTGCTTTCCAACGCCATCCAATACAACCGTCCCGGCGGCAAGGTGAGTTTGTGGGTGGAGAAAAAAGAGAACGGCTTTTTAATAAAATTCCAGGATACCGGCATTGGTATTGCCCCTGAGGATTTGGAGAAAATCTGGGAGCGGTTTTACCGGGCAGACCCCTCCAGAACCGGGGAAGGAACCGGCTTGGGGCTTCCAATGGTGCATTGGATTGTGAAAATCCACGGCGGCAAGGTGACCGTTGAGAGTATTCAAGGGATGGGAAGTGTATTTTCTGTCTGGCTGCCCCAGCACCCCCCTTCTGAAAACCAAAGTTAAAAAAATGTAAAATTCTTGTGTTGCTTTAATCTTCGTTTAATATTCCATTGGTAAGATAAGGTCAAACAAAACAAACTGAATTCTTAACAGGAGGTTTATGAATATGAAATTAAAGAACTTAACAGCGGCTACTTTGGCTGGAATTTTAATGGCGTTATCGGTACCTGTTTTCGCGGCTACCCAAGAGGTTAAAGACAAATACCTCCCCTCTGACGCTCAGCTGGTTAAAAACGAGCTGGATGGCGGTGTTACCGAGGAGGAGTATTACAGTGAAAGCCGCATGGAAAAATATGACCTGGACCTTGTTCAGAACACTGTAAGAAAGTTTGAGAGTGAGCTTCTGTATGACTACGGCAGTGCTACCATTAAACTGACCGAGGAGCAGGCCAAAGCGGTTGTTACCAGCGAGCTGCCCAACGCCGAAATTGTAGCGGTTATTCAGGACCTGGATGACGGTCTGTGGGAATACAAGGTGACCTTTATGGGGGATGGCTACCATGGCAAATACACCATTAACCCTGAAAGCGGTACAATTCTGAAACGGAGCATCCAGTATGTCACCTCTGCCAACCGTCAATTGGGCCAGCAGGCCGCTCAGGGCGCTGCTCAACAATCCAGCACCACCAACAATGGAATCATTTCTTTGGAGCAGGCCAAAGCCATTGCTCAGGCCAAAGCTCCCAGTGCCACCCTTTACAAATGCCAGCTGGACCGGGACGATGGCCGGATGGTTTATGAGGGTGAACTGCGCAACGGAATGTGGGAGTATGATTTCGAGATTGACGCTGTAACCGGAACCATCCTGGATTGGGATGTGGATTATGATGATTGATTGCTGAGCCTTCCAATCACACCAGGCCGAACCGCCTTATTCCAGTGATTTATGTTACAAAAATAATGGCTGCTTATCCCCCTGACCTGGGAACACTCCCTCGGTTCAGGGGGATTTTCCGTTTTTTCCCTTTCCTTCAGGCTTTTTCAGATGGAAAATATTTTTTGCTCCAAGGGGTTGACAAATCAGTTAGCAAATGCTAATATATAGTCGTGGTTAGCGAATGCTAATCGACCTCAACAGTATGATTGACCGTTGAGGTTTTTAAATACCAATCGGTTAGCATATGCTAATCAACAGAAAGGAGTTTCAGCATGGATTCGTCTTTGGAGCAAACATTGGTTTACCATTGCGCCCCCGCCTTGGTGGGAATCAAGCCATCCAACTTGATTTCCTGCGATTTGGCCCAGTATCCGGATTTAGACCTCCACCTTGAGGAACTGAACGCTCGATTAAACCAACAGGGTATATTCTTCCGGATTCTTTGCCGCTGCGAAAACCGGGCTATGCTGTTGGTATACCGTCGGTCCGTGCTGGAAAGACACCTGCTGGAAGTGGAAAACGCCGCCTTTCTTTTTCAGGCTGGCTATCCTGTTGGAAGCCTGGAGGACACCTTGTCCCATCTGGCCCAGCGGTTAGCGCTGGAGGATTTTCCTCACGAAAGCGGCATTTTCCTCGGGTACCCTTTGGCGGATGTAAAGGGATTTCTAAGACACCGGGGCCGCAACTGCAAGCTGTGCGGCTATTGGAAGGTTTACCATGACCCTGAGTCCGCCCAAGCGCTGTTTCAGCGTTTTGACCGCTGCCGGGCCGCCCTCTGCGCCCAGGTAGCAAAAGGAAAGACCATCTCGCAGCTTTTCCGAGCTGCTTGATAGATAGTATATAGGGAGGTTTCATCTATGGACAAACTGGCGGTAATTTATTGGAGTCAAACCGGCAATACCCAGGCTATGGCGCAGGCTGTTCTGGAAGGCGCTCAGGCCGCTGGGGCCCAGGCGGAGTTATTCTCTGTGTCTGACCTGACCCCAGAGCAGGCCAACGAGTACCCCAAATTGGCTTTGGGATGCCCAGCCATGGGAGATGAGGTGCTTGAGGAAGGAGAGTTCCAGCCTTTTTATGACCAGCTTTCCCTCTCCGGCAAAAAGGTAGCTCTGTTCGGCTCCTATGGATGGGGCGACGGCCAGTGGATGCGGGATTGGCAGGATTCCCTGATAGCCGCCGGCGGGCAGCTGTGCCAAGGCGAGGGGCTTATCCTCAATGAAACCCCTGATGAAGAAGGCTTAGCTTCCTGCAAAGCCTTGGGCGAGGCATTGGCCCGCTCCTGAATTCGGCAATCCGCAGATTGCGCAAACATAAAAGTTTCCCCTTTTCCATTCAGGGCGCCATGTCCCTGAAAAACCAGCACAGGGTCGTCCGCAAACAGCGGCCCTGTGCTTCCTCCTGTCCGGAAAACAATCGAAAGGAAGGGATTTGATGCGCTCCTGCTCCTCCATAAAATATTTGCTGACCATCTACCAGCTCAGCGGTGGTCAAACTGCGGTCCGCTCGGTGGAAATCGCCAGGGCCTTGGGCGTCAGCCGGGCAAGCGTTGTGAAAAGCCTGAAACTGCTGATGGAAGCCGGGCTTATCTGGAAAGAATCCTATGGGACTGTTCAATTTACCCCTTTGGGATTGGAAGAATCCCAGAAAATTTATAACGAGTTTGTCCATATTTACCAGTTCTTCGTCCAGAATCTTTCTCTGGCTCCCGAAACTGCTTGGGAAGACGCTGTCACCTGTTTATGCCGCCTCTCTCCCCAGTGCAAAGCCCGCCTTATCGCCCAATCTCCCAAAGTTGAGATTTCCGTCCAAAAGGTTTTTTAACCTGTTTGGGTTGCCCTTTGGAGAAGGATTGGGTATAATACCCTCAGGGTCTTTTTTCCCTGTATTCCAGGAGAATCTGTGGATTGGCCCTGTTTTAAAAGGATTTTGACTTCTGGAGGATTTTATGACACGAATTCTTTTTGTTTGTCTGGGGAATATCTGCCGTTCCCCTATGGCTGAATTTATCTTTCGGGATTTAGTTGAGAAGCGGGGCCTTGGAGCGGAGTTTTTTGTGGCCTCCGCTGGCACCAGTTCAGAAGAACTTGGGAATCCGGTTTACCCGCCCGCTCGGAAAAAACTTCTGGAACATGGCATTGACCCTTCCGGCAAACGGGCTGTTCAGCTGAAACCAGAGGATGGAACGCAATACGACTGGATTATCGGAATGGAACTGCGCAACCTGAACAGCATCCATCGGATTATAGGCTTCCATCCCCCCTGCCAGGTGAAAAAGCTGATGGAATTTACCAGTCGGCCCCAAGCGGATATTGCGGACCCCTGGTGGACCGAAGATTTTGACCGGGCCTATGAAGATATTCTGGAAGGATGCCAGGGCCTGCTGGACTTCCTGACAAAATAAAAGGTCAGCCCCCTCGTCCCAATCAGGACGAGGGGGCTCTGTTTTATTCAGTAAAGCTGCTGTCCGATTTATAGACCAATTCCTGGTTTTTAATGCTCACCTTGGTGCGGGGCGGGATGGATTCCACAATAAAGGTATTTCCTCCAATCACGCATCCCTCTCCTATCACAGTGTTTCCGCCGAGGATGGTGGCTCCTGAGTAGATGGTCACATTGTCCCCAATGGTGGGATGCCGTTTCACACCGGACATCCGCTGACCGCCCCTGGTGGACAGTGCCCCCAAGGTGACACTTTGATAAATTTTCACGTTTTTTCCGATTTCGGTGGTTTCCCCGATGACGATGCCTGTGCCATGGTCAATAAAGAAGTAATCCCCAATGGTGGCCCCCGCGTTGATGTCAATTCCGGTTTTGGAGTGGGCGTACTCGGTCATAATCCTTGGGATAAAGGGGACCCGCTCCACATAAAGCTCATGAGCCAGGCGGTACACATAGATGGCGAACAAACCTGGATAGGAGAAGATAACCTCCTCACGGCTGTTGGCCGCTGGATCTCCCTCATAGCAGGCTTCCACATCCATCAAAACCTTCCTTTGAATCTGAGGCAGCTTATCAAAAAAACGCAGGCAAATGCACTCTGCCTCCTGGGCAATGTCCCGATGCTCCTCCTCTGGAAGGTTGACCTTTTGATGGTACCGCAGGGCGATTTCTACCTGCTGCTTCATCTTCTCAAAAATCCGATAGATATGATGCCCGATATAAAAGGAAGAAGGTTCTTCCCAAAGGGGGGTGTTGGTAAAGTAGCCTGGGAACAGCAAATCTCTCAGCCCATGGAGAACCTCCACCACCGATGAGCGGCTGGGCAGATTCCTGATTCGATTCTCGGAAAACAGCCCGCTGGCGCTGTAATTGTCCGCCATCTCTTGGATGGTGGACTTTAGGGTTTCATCCATCTGGTTTGTCATCATAGGTACCTCATCCTTTCTCACCATGATTGCTCAGTCCGATTCCCCTTGGAACATCTGGGTGGACAGGTAGCGTTCCCCTGTATCCGGCAGCAGAACCACAATCCGCTTCCCCTGGTTCTCCGGCCGCTGTCCCAGCTCCACCGCCCCTTTCAGGGCTGCCCCCGAGGAGATTCCTACCAGCACACCCTCCAGACGGGCCATCTCCCGTCCCAGGGCATAGGCGTCCTCATCTTCCACCGCAATCAGCTGGTCGTATACCTTGGTGTCCAGCACCTCAGGCACAAACCCCGCCCCGATTCCCTGGATGCCATGGGGGCCCGCTTTGCCTTTGGTCAGCACCGGAGAGGAAGCGGGCTCCACCCCTACAATTTGAATGTTGGGGTTTTGCTCTTTCAGGTAGCGGCCTACCCCGGTGATGGTTCCCCCTGTACCGATGCCCGCTACAAAGATGTCCACCTTTCCCTGGGTATCCTCCCAAATTTCCGGCCCGGTGGTTTTAAAATGGGCCTGGGGATTGGCCGGGTTCACAAACTGCCCCGCCAGCAAGGCGTTAGGCAGTTCTTTTTCCAGCTTCGCCGCCTTATCAATGGCCCCCTGCATCCCAAGAGCGCCTGGGGTCAAAACCAACTGGGCCCCATAAGCTTTCATCAGATTTCTCCGTTCCAGGCTCATGGTCTCCGGCATCACAATCACCACCCGATACCCTTTGGCGGCGGCGATGGCGCATAAGCCGATTCCTGTATTGCCGCTGGTAGGCTCGATGATGGTGGCGCCCGGCTTCAGTCTGCCCTGGGCTTCTGCCTGTTCTACCATCTCCAGAGCGATACGGTCTTTAGCGCTGCCCGCCGGATTCATGGATTCCAGTTTTGCCACCAGTTCTGCTTTTACATCGTATTTCGCTTCCAGCTTTCTTAGCCTTAAAAGCGGCGTATGCCCAACCAATTGGGCCACAGAATCGTAAATTCTCATCACAATGCTTGCTCCTTTCCTACCCGCACATGCTTCTAACAAATGATAAACCAGACTTGTTTTATACCATCCGCCTAAAATTTTTTCAAAAAGAAAAGCGGCGGGAGCTTTCACTCCTGCCGCTTAAAAACCTGTAAAAATTTTTCGCTTTCACGCGCCTCACACAGGTATTAGAACAACGGTCTCTTGACAGGAGTTTTTAGGCATGGCAAACAAGCGCATACAACAATATGCGCAGCAAACTACATTGTACTGTTTGCTTTTTGCCAGTTTCATCTTCAAGCTCCTACCGATTTATCATTTTAAATCAATTATAAAGGATTTCCCTCAAAAAATCAAGGGCTGCTGTATCATTATCCTTTCAGATTGATTTTGGCCAGACAGGCTTTGGTGGTGTCCCCGCTGGTGTACTGGAACAATCCCACCATAGTCTCTGGGTTGAAGCACACCAAATCGCTGAACACAGTTTCCAACACCATAGTCCCCTGCCGGTTAATCAAACCGATTTTCCCGTCCTTTTTCACAAAGGCTACATCTTTCCCGGCCAGGAATCCATCCGCCATATCAAATTGGGCGTCAATCACAATTTTTCCTGTGCCGTCCAGGTAGCCAAATTTCTCTCTAGGGGTCTGGAACAGGATATAGGGCTCATCCGGGGCGGTGTAGCCATTGAGGCCTGTACCCCAAATATAATTGTCTGTGGGAAGCAGCACCTTGCCATCGCCTACAATGCCTGCGCTGCCAGGGCCATCCCCCTCCAGCAGGAAATAGCCTTTTTCCAGATAAGGTTCCGCTGTAATCATAGTATCATACTTGGCGGCAATTATCTCGTTGCCATCTTTATCCAGCAAGCCATACCGCCCATTCCGCTCGAAGGAAGCGTAACCGTTTTGATACCTGCCCACAAAATCGTAGTGGGGAGATACGGTCAGCTCATTGGTATCCAGGTCCCCAATCACACCCCAGCGGTCCTCCGAACAGACACTGGCCATTCCATTGCCTAAAATCAGGTCGTCCCAGCGCAGCTTCACCACCAGTTCCCCTTTGTAGTTCACCACACCGTATTTTCCATTCTGCTTGACCTTCGCATAATCCCCATCAAATGTGAGGGGTTCGTCATAATCCGGGGTGATGATGGTCTCCCCCTGAGTATCCAGCACTCCCCAGACTCCGTTGTTCTGAATGGAAACCCCGTCAAAAGCGTCCCCTTCAGCGGTTAGAGCCGCCAGCTCAATATCCTCGCAGGACATGTTGGTCACCAGTTTGCCTGTATCGTGGTCATAGATGCGGAGCATCCCCTCCTGAAGCAGGAATTCCCCATCGCCAGCCACCACCAGCTTGTCCCCCCGCTCCATCTGATAGCGAAGGCTTCCGTCCTGGTTGATAATCCGCCAAGAGTCCCCCTCCGGGTCCCCCAAGTAAATCAGCCCATTGGGGTAAATGCCTGTGTACTCCTGGCCGTTGTTGGCTGGAACAACCTCGGAACCGTCCGCCACCGAAATTACCCCGGTCATCCCATCCTTGGTGACAATCACCAACCCATAGGATTCCCATAAGTTTCCGTCGGTGTGGTCATAAATGAAATCTGTGATAATCTTTCCATTGGCGTTGGCGATGGCGTATTTCCCACCCTGGCCCAGCTGGAAAATATCCGTGCTGACAAAGCCCTGGGGTCCCCCTCTTTGGGCGGTCAGGCTGGCCTCATATTGGGCAGGGGTCAGGGCTTCCACCGAATATCCCGCCTCACCAGTAAATAACTGGGCTGGAAGTTCCAAGGCTTCCACCGTAGCGGCGGGAATCTCGTCAGGGGCCTCCAACTGTTCCGGGGAAGTTTTCTCCGGCTGGGACTGCTCCTGGACAGAGGAGCTGGAAGGGGCAGAACTTTCCTCCTGAGAACTGGACTGACTTTGGGTCTCGGCCTGGGATACGCTGCTTTCCATTTGACTGGAGGTCCCGCTTTCCTCAGGTACCCCCTGGGTGGGCTGACTTTCAGGCGCGCAGCCAGCCAGGGCCAGCAAAGCCGCCAAAAATAGAGCTGTTTTTTTCATTTTGGGTCACACTCCTTCCGGGATAGACCGGTGTTCCGTATCGAAATATGAGATGTGTTCTTTCTTTTATAGAGTGAGCGTTTCATCAGATTTTACTGCGCCGCCTGGACAGCTCCTAAAACCTCACCGATATTTCCTTTGATAACCAGGTCGGCCCGTCCATCCATGGGGGTAGGCTCCCGGTTGATTAGGATAATCTTTCCTGGGCAGTACCGAATCAGCCCCGCTGCCGGATAAACCGCCAGGGAGGTACCTCCAATGATAAGCAAATCCGCTTGAGAAATGGCCTTTATAGCGCCCTCCATTACTTCCGAGTCGAGACATTCTCCGTACAGGACCACATCCGGCTTGATGATTCCGCCGCAGTCATCGCATCGGGGGATTCCCTCGGTATTCACAATCCGCTCCACCGGATAGCTTTTGCCGCACTTCTGGCAATAGTTCCGATGTACCGACCCATGAAGCTCATAAACACGGCGGCTTCCAGCCATTTGATGAAGCCCATCAATATTTTGGGTAACCACAGCGGTCAGTTTTCCCACCTGTTCCAGCTCCGCCAGCTTTTTATGGGCGGCGTTTGGCTTGGCATCCCGGAACAGCATCTTCTGACGGTAAAATCTGTAAAACTCCTCCGGGTTGCTCATAAAAAAGTCGTGGCTGATGATGGTTTCCGGCGGATAGTCATAGGTCTGATGATATAACCCGTCTACGCTCCGAAAATCTGGGATTCCGCTTTCGGTGGAAACCCCAGCGCCTCCAAAGAAAACGATTTTTCCACTTTCGTCAATATATTTTTGCAGTTGTTCCAAACCATCCATAATCAGTGTCTCCTTTCCGCTCAGGCAGCCATTCGCCAGCCGCCTCCATCGTCATAAGCCACCAACGTCCATTCCAAGGACTCCTCTGGCTGCCCTTGGTAATGAAACAGCATATCCACTGCCACATGACCATCCTCTCCATAGGCGTAAACATACCCCTCATTGAGTTTCTTGGTGAGCTGAGGGTAAAAACGCATGGTTCCCCCCAACTCCGCCTCAATGGGAATCAGTTCTGGGTGCTGGGCCAAGCTGTCGGCCAGCAGTTCCTCCTCCTGGGTCTGGCCGCTTTGAACCACTGGGGCTGCGGCAGTCTCCAGCTGATTTTCCAGGTGGATTATCTGTTCATGCAGGGACTGTATCTCTTGTTGACCTTTGAAATATAGCGTCAGAGCCCCCACTAAAAAAATGGCACATAATACTGCACATAATAGGGGCCATCCCACCGTTTTTCCCTTCATAAGGACTCCCTCGTTTTATCAGGTGTTGGGTTTCTGTTTCAGTCTCCGTCCCCGCCCATTCTCATCAATCACCAAAGTGTGGTCCAGCTGAGACTTCAGACTTTCCTTCATGGCCTCAATATATTCCCGGCGCAGCGCCTCCCGCTCCGCCTGCTCCTGCTGGGTCAGCGGCCGCTGCCGGGATAATTGGGTCAATTGACTGATACGGTCAATTTTACTTTGTTCCACAGGGAATTCCTCCTCCCTTTGTTTAAACTCAGTATAGCAGACTTGCCCCAAAAAAGAAAGACAATCGTTGGGAAAGGACTGGATTAAATTTGTTAAAAAATAATCGAAAAACCTATTGCTTTTCCAAAAGAAGTATGCTAGAATGATGTCGTTAAAAAATAGTCAATTGCTAATATCTATCTTCCACCCACACATACAAAGAAACAGGCCAAGATTTTCTCTTGGCCTGTTTCTTTATTTATGTACCTCAAGTCAGCTTTTTTCTACCCGCACCACAGCGAAATATTGGGCGTCCATCCCATGGACCGCCTGCCGGATTCGCTCCGCTGTTTCCTGGTCACTGAGCCGGAATTTATAAGGGACAGTTGCGTCAAAAATCAAGTTGGTATGGATGGGGCCCTGAACAATCCTGAAATCATGGATGGAAATAGCTGAATCAATTTCCTTGACCAAACCAATTACCCGCTGTCGCAGCTGATTGGTCAGCTCATCATCCAAGGCGATTGGGTCCATATGGATGGTGGCTTCGCAATGGTAGCTGTGCCTCAATTCCAGCTCAATTTGGTCGATTACATCATGCATACTCAGTACATCTAAATCAGCTGGTACCTCTGCATGTAAGGAAATCATCCTCCGCCCTGGCCCGTAATCATGGATAATCATGTCATGGATACCCACAATTTCCTGATGGGCCAAAACCGTATCCCGAATTTCCTCAACAAATTCGGGGTCTGGTGTTTCCCCCAGCAAAGGGGATAGGCTTTCCTTAGCGGTATTCCATCCGCTGTACAGGATGAAGCCCGCCACCAAAAGTCCAATCCATCCATCTACCAGAACGTTGGTAAAATGACCAATCAGTGTTCCCACAGCTACCGCCGTGGTAGCCACAGCGTCTGTCAGGCTGTCCATAGAAGTGGCTTTCATAGCGGTGGATTGGATTTGATTTCCCAAGGTCCGATTGAACCAGCTCATCCACAGCTTTACCAGGATGGAAGCCACCAAAATCCCCATAGAAAGCAGGCTGAACACCACGTCCTGAGGGTGGAGTATTTTTTCAAAGGAGCTTTTCAGAAGCTCTATCCCCACCAGAAGAATGGCCATAGAAACCGCCAAGCCCGACAGATACTCAATCCGCCCATGACCAAAAGGATGCTCCTGATCCGCCGGCATTCCCGCCATTTTAAAGCCCACCAAGGTTACCACCGAGCTGCCCGCATCCGACAGGTTATTAAAGGCATCAGCGGTAATGGCGATGGAGGATGACAGGGTCCCCGCTAAAAACTTGCCAACAAACAGACAGAGGTTTAAAAAAATGCCCACACCGCCTGATAAAAGTCCATAGCGTGCCCGCACCTCTGGGTCCTCAGTCTTTTGATAATCCTTTACAAATAATCTGACCAATACCTGTACCATAATCCCCATCCTATTGTTAATTTCTCTCCCATTCTATGGGTTTTCATGGCGGATGTCAACCAAAGTCCGTTTTTTTCCAGAGGCGGTTTAATTTTTCTTCTATCAGCTTCCGCCGGACCGCTGTGGCTTGTTGGTCCACCTTCCATCCTTCCCCCTCGGTAAAGGTCAGCAAATCCCCTTCCCTCACATTTTTGGGGAGCTGGTTTCTGGAAAGGGTGAGCATCCCTTTTGGGGTCTCTATCCGGGCCACATTCCCTTCCAACTGCACCACGCTGAACATTCTTTTCCCTCCCTGGACAAAAAAATCCGGGGCGGTATCCCGCCCCTGTGTTTATAACTGGTTCTGTTTTGCCGGCGCAAAGCTGGCTTTATTTGCGCAGCTCCAAAAAGCGCAGAATCATCTCCACGCATCCATCCAATCCCAGGACACTGCTGTCCAAAGAAAGATGATAGCTTTGCAGGCTTCCCCATTTTTTATTGGAGTAAGAGTTGTAGTAGGAGGCCCGCTTCTTATCGGTGCGCAGAATAGAGTCTCTGGCCTGGTTGGACTTTTCTCCGGTCCGCTCCATAACCGTCTGAATCCGAGTGTCCAAAGGGGCGTGCACAAACACATTCACCACATCCGGCATATCCTGCAAGGCGTAATCGGCACAGCGGCCCACAATGACACAGTCCTTTTCCTTCGCCAGCTTTTGAATGGTATGAAATTGGGCTAAAAACAATTTCTGGGTGATGGGCAGTTCTGGGACGCCTGCCACTGTATTGATGGAGTATGGGTTCACCGACAGGGAATACAGCAGGCTGTTCACCGGTTTTTCGTCGTGATGCTCAAACAGCTCCCTGCTCAATCCGCTTTCCTTGGAGGCCAGCTCTAAAAGTTCCTTGTCATAAAACTCTACGCCCAGCTTCTGCGCCAAGCGCTTTCCAACCTCATGTCCCCCACTTCCATATTCTCTGCCTATGGTTACCAAAACACGCTTTGCCATATGCACCGCTCCTTTCCTGCCTATCCAATTCTTTATAGATTTAGTATAGCACAAAAGGAAGATTTTGTATAGCCTTTGGCGAAAATGTCTATAAATTTCTATCCAAACAATCTTTTGATCCTTTATCCAATCCCTTTATAGACGATACTCAACACCACAACCGCCATCGCCAGCAGGACATATACATATTTAGCCAGAAAATCAAAGCCCTTAAACAACGGCTTGTTTCTTCCCAACATCAGCTCTTTTTTGATGGTGGGAAGGCCCAGTACCCAGTAAATCATAACCGCGCCTAAAACCGCACCTACCGGCACCACATAGATGGTAATGGTGTCCATCCATCTTCCCATATACGGCTCATACTCGATGAAAACACCCACACCGAAGGCAGCCGCTCCCACCAGCAGCAGGGAAAGGATTCTGCTCAGCCCCAAATGGCGCTGTACCGCCTCTCCCACCACTTCGAACATATTCACCAGGGAGGTGATACCTGCGAAAAATACCGACAGGAAAAACAGCGCGGCGAACAGCGCACCCATAGGCATCTGGTCAAACACCTTGGGCAGGGTGATAAACAACAGAGGCGGGCCGGATTGAGGGTCTAATCCAAAGGCAAAAACCGCTGGGATGACTGCGAACCCGGAAACCAAAGCAGCCAGGGTATCCAATAAGGCGGTAATCCCAGAGGAATGGCAAATATCCTCCTTTTTGGACAGATAGCTTCCATAAATAATCATGCCGGACCCAGTGATGGACAGGGAGAAGAAAGCCTGTCCCATAGCCATAATCCAGGTATCCCTTTGGAGGAGGGCTTCCCATTTGGGAATCAGCAGATACCGATACCCCTCCATAGCCCCCGGCAGAAAGGCTACTCTGACTGCGATGAACAGAAACAGCACAAAAAAAGCGGGCATCATAAATTTATTGACCTTTTCAATCCCCTTTAACACGCCGCTGGCCAGAATCGCCACCGTCACAGCGATGACCGCGAAATGCCATGGGACACTTCCAAACCGGCCGGACATCTGCTGAAAGTAGGTTTGAGAGTCCACCGAAAACATGGCGCCGGTTACCGCCCCAAAAATGGACCGCAGCACCCAACCTACAATAATGGCATACCCGATAGCGATGCCCAGGGAGCCAAACAAAGGAATGGCCCCCAACAAGCGGCCGCCCTTCTTTCCTCTGGATTCCATAGCGTATCCGTAGGACCCGATGGGGCCTGTTCCAGTCAGACGCCCCAAAGCGAACTCACCAGAAAGCCCCACAGCCCCAAACAAGGCCACAAACAAAAAATAGGGGATTAAAAAAGCTGCGCCGCCATACTGACCTAAACGATAGGGAAACATCCAGATATTTCCCATGCCGATGGCGGAACCTACCGACGCCATAATAAATCCAAACTTACTTCCAAATTGGCCCGCCGGGGTCATCCCTTTGGGCTGCCGTTGGAGACTCATCTTGCAACAACCTCTTTTCGCATTTAAAGTGACAATTGGTTCCATTATAGACGCTTTAAATGAAAAAAGCCATAGACTTGGAAATTTTTGTGAAACCTTCTAATCTGTCCGGGAAATTTCTGTTTATTTATTTTATCCCAGTCCCCTTTTTTTCTATTCTCCTTGATGGAAAAAGCGCTGGAAAGAAATTTTTTCTTCCCAGCGCTTTTTAAAATGGGGCCTTACAGGCCCAGGCTGTCCATCTTCTCTCTGAGCTTTACAAAATCATCCAAACCCAAAGGTTTCTGCATAGGATTGCGCAGCATGGACGCTGGATGGAAGGTCCCCATCATCAACACTCCGTTTTTCTCAAAGAACTCCCCATGCTGCTTGGTCACCTTAAAGTTTGAATCAATCAGGCTGCAAGCGGCCACACGACCTAAACAGACGATAATTTTCGGGCGAATCAGATAAACCTGATTGCGCAGATAGCCAATGCAGGCGTTTACCTCCTCCTTTTCCGGGTCCCGGTTTTTGGGAGGGCGGCATTTTACCATGTTGGCGATGTAGATATTCTCCTGACGGGACAGGTTGATGTGTTGGAGCATCTTATCCAGAAGCTGGCCGCCTCTGCCCACAAAGGGCTCCCCCTGCAAATCCTCGTTTTCACCCGGGCCCTCCCCAATGAACATCACATCCGCGTGAGGGTTCCCAACTCCAAACACCACATTGGTACGTGTTTGACAAAGTTTACAGGCCTGACATTCCAGCACCTGCGCCTTCAATTCCTCAAAATTCTCAATCATGTTCGTTTCCCTTTCCTTTCGGTGGTTTGGTTTTCAGACTCCCTTGGTTCTCCCGCTTCCACCGCTCCAAAATTTATAGATCCCGCAAAACGAAATTTTGTTCAGCGGCGCTCCTTTAAAAAGCATTATAACATTTTCCCATAATTTCTGGTAGGTTTTTCTCCAATAAGAATTGCAAATGGAACAAAAAAGGTGTACAATAACATTGACCCATGGATTCATTAAAAAGGAGGAGCATTCACATGGCTTATTCTGACAAATTTATTGTTGAAACTTCCGCCCGCCACCTTCACGTGACCGAGCAGGATTTGGAGACTCTTTTTGGCAAGGGCGCCAAACTCCACTATAAAAAGGAGCTTTCCCAGCCTGGACAGTACGCCTGCGAGGAGCGGGTACAGGTGGTAGGCCCCAAGAGCACCATCAGCATGTCTATCATCGGGCCTTGCCGTCCTAAAACTCAGATTGAGGTTGCTTATACTGATGCCCGGGCTTTGGGCTTCTCCGGAGTTCCCTGCCGGGAATCCGGTGACATCGCTGGCAGCGTAGGCTGCAAGCTGGTTGGTCCTGCTGGTGAGGTGGAGATTAAAGAAGGTGTCATCGCCGCCAAACGCCACATCCACATTGACCCCGCTTTCGCTGAGAAAAATGGTTTGAAGGACAAAGAGATTGTACAGGTGAAAATTGATTCCGCTGACCGTTCCCTGATTTTTGGTGACGTGGTAGTACGGGTCAACGAGCAATTCCGTCCTGCTATGCACATTGACACCGATGAGGCCAATGCCGCTGGTTGTTCCGGCGAGGTCTGGGGCGTTGTGGTTAAGTAAGGGTTCTGGAATCCGGTTTAAGAACAGTTGAAATTTGGATTTTGTCCTATGGGCGGCATGTGTTTTTCACATGCCGCTTTTCAGTAAGAGAGGTCTTTTTTCCGCACACCTTATGGATAAGGCTGTTTTGGATTCTTCCACCGCTTTTTCTGGAAATTTCCACCAAATTCCTTTAATAGAGATTGTAAAAATATTTAAAAACCCCACACATTTTCCTCACATATTTCACTCATACTGAGTTACAGACTGAATTTCATGACGAGGTGGACAGAATATGGAAAGTAAAATTCTTTTGGCGGAAGATGAGGATAAAATCCGGCAGTTGGTTTCCAGTTATCTGATTCGGGAAGGATTTAAGGTCATTGAGGCCGCGGATGGGCAGCAAGCGGTGGACCGTTTTGAGGACAATGACGATGTGGTGCTGGTGATGCTGGATGTGATGATGCCAAGAAAAGATGGGTTCTCCGCCTGCCGGGAAATCCGTGGAAAATCTGATGTGCCGATTTTGATGCTGACCGCCCGGGATACTGAGCTGGATGAGCTGACCGGTTTTCAGATGGGAGCGGACGAGTATATCTCAAAACCTTTCTCTCCCACCATTCTGGTAACCAGAGTCAAAAACCTGCTGCGCCGCACCAACGCCAATGATACCAGCGATGTGTCCGCCGGCGGATTAAAGGTACTCTATCGGGAACGGAGCATTGTGGTGGATGACAAGCGGATTGTGACTACTCCAAAAGAGTTTGACCTGCTGTACTATCTGATGAAAAACCGCAACATTGTGCTGACCAGAGACCAGATTATCTGCACTGTATGGGATATGGATTATTGTGGGGATGACCGGACAGTGGACACCCACATCAAATGTCTGCGGGCCAAAATAGGGCCCTATGCCAAAAATATTGTCACCATTCGAAAGGTCGGTTATAAGTTTGAGTGGAACGAGTAACTGGGGAATCCGACGGAAATTATTTTCCATTGTGGTGCTGATTCTGATAGGGCATATAGTTCTTTTGGTATTTATGGGGTCCACCCTTTTTGAGAAATTCTATTTGAATAACAAGGTGGAAAACTTAGAAAGCGGTGCCCGAAAAATCCTCTATGCTTATTCTGAGGACCCTGACTCCTTTTATGACCAGATTCAGGAGGTTATGAATCAGAACATTCATGTCAGTCTATATCGGTATGATGGAGAGAACATTACCTCCATTTATATCTATCCCAACATTGGGAATATTCCATACAGACTGGAAACATACCCTCCTCCTGATATTGATACGCTGCCCGATTCTATCAAGGACCGCCTGAAAGAGATGGATAGGCAGCAAAAAAAGGGGCTGAAGGAGCGGTTTGACAATACCTCTGAGGAATTTAACATCGATATGGGGCAAGTGCCCAACAATCAAGATCCCAAGAGGGAGCCTGATCCCTTCCATGATAATTCCATCAGCCTTTCGGTGAAGGTGGAGGATGGCCTTTACCTCTATATGATTACCCCAAAGGATTTCATCAAATCCACCGCTGACCAGGCCGTTTTATACAGCGCTTTTCTTTCCATCGGTATTCTGGCCGCTGGCTCTATTGTGATTTACTTCCTGGTGGGGAAAATGACCCGTCCCATCCAGGAGATTCAAACGGTGGCGGAACAAATCTCCCATCTGGATTTTTCAAAAAAATGTTCAGTTACCAGCCGGGATGAAATCGGCCTTTTGGCGGAAAGCATCAACGATATGTCAGACCGTCTCCAGGCCAATATCCAGCGTCTCATCCAGGCCAATGAGGTTCTGCAGAACGATCTGATACGGCAGCAGAAAACCGACCGGATGCGCCAGCAGTTTGTGGCCAACGTCTCCCACGATTTCAAAACACCCCTCACCTTGATGATTAGTTACGCTGAGGCGCTGACAGAAGAATCCCTGTCCCCCCAAGGCCGCAACTGCTGCGAAATCATTATCAATGAGGGAAATCAGCTTTCTCAGATGGTAGGGCGCCTGCTCCAGCTCTCCAAGCTGGAAAACGGCATCGACCAGCTCTCCACCTCCATCTTCTGTTTGGATGAGGTTTTGGATGAGACCATCCGGGCCTATCAGATTTTGGCTGAGAAAAAACAGATTACCATTTCCAAAAATGTAGACGAACCTTACATTGTTTCAGCGGATTATCAGAAGATTCAGCAGGTGGTGAACAACCTGTTTGAAAACGCCCTGAAATATACCTCTGAAGGAGGCTCAGTGCAAGTGCAGGCTTTCCAGCAGGGAAATTTGTGCAAAGTCTCCATTGTGAACACAGGGGAACCCATTGCCAGCGAGGATTTGGAAAGCCTGTTCGACAGTTTTTATCGAGGGGACAAGTCCCGTTCCCGGGCCGAAGGCTATGGATTGGGGCTGGCTATTGTAAAAACTGTCATGGAGGCCCACCATCAAGCTTACGGCGTGGAAAATACTCCGGAGGGTGTATGCTTCTGGTTCCAGATTCCTTTGGCTGATATGGATTTGGAGGATGATTTTCAGGAGGATGACATTGGCTGACGCCTTACCTCCATGGATTTGACTGCTTCTAATTTTATAAAAGCAATTTTTGCTGCCGAAAAAGTGTGCCGCTGGGCAAAAAACTTTTTCGGCAGCTTTACTTTTCTGCTCCTGCTCGTATCTTTTCCCCTTTCAAGATGGTTTGCCTTGAATTCCTGGTGATTTTTCTATATAATGTGGATATTGGCTTGAACCTGTTCCAGCCAAATTTTGATGTTTGGAGCGCCAAAAGGCGGATTATTGCATGAAGAAGTTTTTTCGTAATATTTTTTCTTATCTGCGCCAAACCGATTTATGGCTTTGGGTGTTATGTCTAGGGTTGTCCGGGTTCAGTATCGTATTGCTTTTGGGAATTCTGGACGCCGGGAAAAACGGCCTCACCATGCGAACAATAGCGGTTCAGGGTTTCGCCGCCGCTTTGGGCATTTTCTGTGCCTTTGTGCTTTCCAAGTTCGATTACCATACCTTAGGACGACTTTGGAAGCTGCATGTGCCTTTGGCTTACGCTTTTGTGCTGATTACCTTTATCCCTGGCGTGGGTGTTGGTACCGCCGACCGGCAGGGGGACCGCTCCTGGATTGAGGTTCCCTTCACCACCATGACCATCCAGCCAGCGGAATTCTTAAAGATTTCCTTTATCCTTGCCTTTGCCTACCATTTGAACAAGGTAAAGGAAAATATCAACCAACCCTCTAATCTGATTCCCCTCTGTCTGCATGGAGCGATTCCTGTTTTACTGATTCATTTTCAGGGAGATGACGGGACTGCTTTGGTGTTCGCCTGCATCTTTGTGGCTATGATGTTCGCCGCCGGCCTCAGCTTCCGATATATTGCCGCCGCCTTGGGGGCCGCCGCCCTGGCCTTTCCCTTGCTGTGGTTTTTTGTGCTGGCGGATTATCAAAAGCAGCGGTTCCTGATTCTCTTTAACCCTGACCTGGCGGACCCACAGGGGGACTATTACCAGCAATATTGGGCCAAGCTAGCCATCGGCTCCGGGAAGGTGTGGGGGAAAGGAATTTTTTCTCCAGACCATCGTTACATTCCTGAGGTCCACAATGACTTTATTATGGCGTTTATTGGAGAGTCCTTGGGATTTGTGGGTTCCCTGGCGGTACTGGCTGTCTTAGTGGCTCTGCTTTTTAAAATTCTGTTCAATTCCCGGCGGGCGGAAGACTTCCAGGGGCAGATGATTTGCGTCGGTGTATTCGCCATGTTTTCCGCCCAGGCCATCATCAACATCAGTATGTGTCTGTCCATGTTCCCGGTTATTGGCATCACCCTGCCCTTCCTTTCCTATGGCGGTTCCTCGGTGCTGGCCAGTTATCTGGGACTTGGCCTGGCCCTATCGGTTTATATGAGAACTCCCAAGTCTATCTTTGAGCCTTGATTCAGAAAGGAGCTTGCCCCATGAAAACAGATATCGAAATCGCCCAATCGGCCCCAATCCGTCCTATCGCCCAAATTGCGGAGGAACTGGGGGTGCTGCCTGAGGAACTGGAGCTTTATGGTCCATACAAAGCCAAACTAGCTGAATCTATTTATGAGCGTTTGGCCTCCCGTCCGGACGGGAAACTGGTTTTGGTAACCGCTGTAAACCCCACACCCGCTGGTGAGGGAAAAACCACCACCACAGTGGGCTTGGGACAGGCCATGAGCAAAATCGGAAAGAAGGCCATCATCGCTTTGCGGGAGCCTTCTTTGGGGCCTGTTTTTGGGATTAAGGGAGGGGCCGCCGGGGGCGGATACGCCCAGGTCATTCCCATGGAGGACATCAACCTGCATTTTACAGGGGATATGCACGCCATCACCTCCGCCAACAACCTGCTGTGCGCCATGCTGGACAATCATCTTCAGCAAGGCAATGAGCTGAACATCGACCCCAGACGGGTTTTGGTAAAACGGTGCCTGGATATGAACGACCGGGCTCTGCGGAATGTGATTGTAGGGCTTGGGGGCAAGATGAACGGGGTGCCTCGGGAGGATGGGTTTATGATTACCGTAGCCTCCGAGGTGATGGCCATTCTATGTCTGGCGTCCGACCTGACCGATTTGAAAAAGCGTCTGGGAGACATTCTGGTGGCCTATACCTATGAGGGCAACCCGGTTTACGCTAAGGAACTGAAAGCCCAGGGCGCTATGGCGGCCCTTTTAAAGGACGCTCTAAAGCCCAACCTGGTACAGACTCTGGAGAACACCCCCGCTTTGATGCATGGGGGACCCTTCGCCAATATCGCCCATGGATGCAACTCGGTCCGGGCCACTCGTCTGGCGCTGAAGCTGGCGGATTATACCATCACCGAGGCGGGCTTTGGCTCCGACCTGGGGGCGGAGAAGTTCTTGGACATCAAGTGCCGTTATGCTGGCCTGGCCCCTGCCGCCATTGTGCTGGTGGCCACCATTCGGGCGCTGAAATACAATGGTGGGGTCCCCAAGGCAGATACCGCCCTCCCCAACCTGGAAGCCCTGAAAAAAGGGCTGTGCAATCTGGAAGCCCACATGGAAAATATGCAAAAATATGGGGTTCCCGTGGTGGTGGCCATCAACCGTTTCCTCACCGATTCTGAGGAGGAGGTACAGCTACTGTCCCAGTTCTGCCAGGAACGGGGCTGCCGCTTCGCCCTGTCTGAGGTATTCGCCAAGGGAGGCGAGGGAGGCATAGAGCTGGCCAAGGCAGTGGTTGAAGCCTGTCAGGAGCCTTCTCACTTCCATCCTCTTTACGACACCAACCTTTCCATCAAGGAAAAATTGGAAACCATCGCCAAAGAAATTTACGGGGCGGATGGGGTCCGTTACTCCGGCGCTGCCGAAAAGAGCCTAGCGGAAATCGAAAAGCTGGGCAAAGGAAGCCTTCCGGTCTGTGTGGCGAAGACCCAGTATTCCCTGTCCGATGACCCCACCAAACTGGGACGTCCCACCGGCTTCAACATTCAGATTAAGGAGCTGCGCCTCAGCGCCGGAGCCGGCTTTATCGTAGCCCTGGCCGGGGATATTATGACCATGCCGGGTCTGCCTAAGGCGCCCGCCGCTTTTCAGATTGATGTGGACAGTCAAGGACATATTTCCGGCCTGTTTTAATCTTTTTCAGTCGCTAGAAAGCTATATTGCGAGGGAACAGAATTGATTGAGTTTACCAGCCATTCCACAGAAGAAACCGAACAGTTTGCCCAGCGGTTCGCTGCCCAGCTCAAGCCAGGGGACATCATCGCCTGCGTTGGAGGGATGGGGATGGGAAAAACGGCCTTTGCCAGGGGGCTTGCCCAAGGCTTGGGGCTTGGGGACGATGTTTCCAGCCCCACCTTCGCCTTAGTCCATGAATACACTCAAGGGTCTCTCCCCTTATACCATTTTGACATGTATCGGGTGAACAGCTTTGACGAATTGTATTCCACCGGTTTTTTTGACTATCTGGAGCTTGGAGGAGTGCTGCTCATTGAATGGAGCGAAAACATCTCCGGCGCCCTGCCGCCCAATACCATCACCCTGACCATCCAGCGGGTGGATAACCATACCCGCCATATCACCATTGAGGGGGAACGATTTTGAAGCTGTTGTCCATTGACACCTCCTCCCAATCGGCCAGCTGCGCCATCTCGGAGGATGGCAAGCTGCTGGGGGAGTTTTTTACCAATGTAAACCTGACCCACTCTCAGACCATCCTGCCTATGGTCCATGACCTGTTGGAACACACCCGAACCACCCTTTCCCAGATGGATGGATTCGCTGTTACCACTGGTCCTGGCTCCTTCACTGGGCTGCGGATTGGCCTGTCCGCTGTCAAGGGGATGGCTCACGCTTTGGGCAAGCCCTGCGTAGGGGTTTCCACTTTGGAAACCATGGCCTATCATTTCCAGGGGCAGCGCTGCCTTGTGGCTCCTGTGCTGGACGCCAGATGTGCCCAGGTTTATACCGCCCTGTTCCGCTGGGAGGGAAATACCATCACCCGGCTTGCGGAGGACCAAGCCATTCCCATTCAGCAGTTGGGTGAATCCTTGAAAAATGTCAAAGAAACGGTTTTTCTGGTTGGAGACGGCGCTGACTTGTGTTATAATAGCCTTAATGAGCAGCTTCCTTGTCTGGCGCTGGCGCCGAGCTTTCTTAGGTATACCAGGGCCAGTGTCCTGGCGGCGGCGGCCCAAACAGCGTTCTCCCTGGGGAATACCGTTTCGGCCCAGGATTTGATTCCCGCCTATCTTCGGCTTCCCCAGGCCCAGCGAGAACTGCTCGCCAAACAAAAATGACTGGAGTTGAAAACATGTTAGCTTTAGCAGCGGATCACGGCGGTTACGCCTTAAAAGAAGAGGTCAAGAAATGGTTGGATGAGCAGAAAATCCCTTATGAGGATTTTGGCACCCACAGCACCGAGTCGGTGGACTATTCAGATATGGCTCTGCCTGCCTGCGAGGCGGTAGTATCCGGCAAATGTGAAAAGGCTTTGCTGTTCTGCGGTACAGGAATCGGCATTTCCATGGCCGCCAACAAAATCAAAGGTATCCGTGCTGCTTGCTGCTCCGACTATTTCAGCGCCAAGTATACCCGGGCCCATAACGATGCCAACGCCCTTTGCATGGGGGGCCGGGTGGTAGGTCCTGGGCTTGCGATTGAGCTGGTGGAGGTATTCCTGAATACTCCTTTTGAAGGTGGACGCCATCAGCGCCGCATTGATAAATTAGCCGCTTTAGAAAACCGCTGAAGAAAACGGGAGGTTATTATGGCACTTACACCTTTTATTATGGACCATCCTTTGATTCAACACAAAATCACCCTGCTGCGGGATAAAAACACCGGCTCCAAAGAGTTTCGGGAGCTGATTAATGAAATCGCCATGCTGATGTGTTATGAGGCCACCCGGGACTTGCCTATGAAAGAGGTTGAGATTGAAACCCCAATCTGTATGGCGAAATCCCGTGTCATCTCAGGACGCAAACTGGCTTTTGTTCCTATCCTGCGGGCCGGGCTGGGCATGGTGGATGGGATGTTGGCCTTGGTTCCCGCCGCTAAAGTTGGTCATATCGGCATGTACCGGGACCATGAGACCCATATGCCAGTGGAATACTACTGCAAACTTCCCGCTGATATTCAGGAACGGGACGTGATTGTACTGGACCCCATGCTGGCCACAGGCGGTTCAGCGATTGACGCTATCAATCAACTCAAGCAGTATGGAGCGGCCAGCATTAAATTCCTGTGTATCATCGCTGCTCCTGAGGGAATTGAGGCCCTTACCACAGCTCATCCTGATGTGCAGCTTTATTGCGGCGCTCTGGACGACCACCTGAACGAAAATAAATATATTGTGCCTGGCCTCGGGGACGCTGGAGACCGGATTTTCGGCACAAAATAAGTGATTTCCATAAAATGAGCGTGGACTTTTGCCTCGCTCATTTTTTAATATTTTATGAATATTAATAACTATAATTGATTTTTAAGGGAACTTGCTATATAATTTAAGAAGTAATTCAGGAATGATTTGTTTAACTTGTTTATAATTTCCAATGCCATATTCTAACTTGTTTAAGAAGCTATAAGAATTTATAGAAGTTTCCTTTTCATATTCCATAAGTTCTGCCGACCCTTCAAACATTCTTCTGACCAATTGAAGCTTTTGCTACGTTTAGGGAATACTACAATCAAACCAAGAAAGGATGATTTAATGAATTTGGAGTCTTTTTTTAAGCTTACTTATGGACTGTATATCGTAAGTTCAGCTTTTGAGGAAAACCGAAGTGGATGCGTTGTAAACACTTTATCTCAGGTCACCGCTGAACCAATTCAGCTTACTGTGGCAATTCATAAAGACAATTTTACCGCTCAGCTGATTCAAAAGTCCCAAAGATTTAACGGGGTGGCACTTACACAAGGGGTTCCTATGGAACAAATCCGGCGTTTTGGATTCCAAAGCGGCCGGGATGTTGATAAATTTGCGGGGATTCCCCTGGCTTTTGATGCGGCTGGAATCCCCTATCCTACCCAGTCTGTGGCCGCCATGTTCTCCTGCAAGGTTGTAGACCAGCTGGACTTGGGCAGTCATCTCCTTTTTGTAGGGTTGGCAGAACAAGGGGAATTGCTTTCCAATGAGCCTGTCCTGACCTATACAGACTACCATATGGTGAAAAAGGAACAAACACCTCCTAAAGCTTCCTCCTATCAAGCCCCTAAAAAACAGGGCTGGCGTTGTAAAATCTGTGGTTATGTTTATGAGGGGGACACTTTACCAGAAGGATTTATCTGTCCTGTCTGCAAAAAGGATGCCTCTTTTTTCGAGAAGCTGTAACACTGAAATAATTTTTTCCAATAAAGGTTCCCTGGACGTGGTGTGGAACAACGCCCTCTGACCTTTTGATTGACAAAGATGGTGAGGTGAGGTTTATGAGGGACACGGTAAACTCCCAGCACACGCAAGACCTGTATTGGTATCTTTTGGGAAGCTTGGTTGCCGCTGAGTTGTTAATGTCCTTTTCATTTTTAGGATATATTGAAATAAAACCCCTTTCGATTACCTTCGCGTGTATTCCGATTTTGGTGGGTGGATACCTGATGGGGCCTTTGGAGTCCACCTTTTTAGGCATGATATTTGGGTTGGCTCATATATGGAAATCTTCCGCTTCCTACATGGTGGATTTTGGGCATAGTTTTGCTCCTTTTTTCGGAGAATCTCCGATGAAAAGCTTTTTATCTGGAGTCTCAGCCCACGCTTTGTTCGGATTTCTAGTGGGACTGCTCTATCTTTTGGCTAAAAAAGTCCCCCGATGGAATCTTTTCTGGATTCTGTTTTTCTCGGCTCTGGCCAGATATTTGCATTCCTCTCTGGTTTATGGAGCTTTATATATCTTGTTTCCAGAGCTTGGGCATCGCCCAATGGACGCTTTTAAAAATCTTTCCACAGTCAATAATATCGCCTCATCCCTTTTTTCTATGGGAATTATTTTTCTTGTATGGTCTATCCAACACTCTGAGGCGTATCAGCGGTTTTTATTTCGAATTCGGGCGGTAAATAAGTTTCTGTTTTTAGAGGCCCATCACCAATCCTCCTTAATGGCTACAGTTGCCATTGTATCCCTCATGTTGGTCTGTTCCTTTATGGTAGCTTTATATTTCAGCCACCAAATTAGCGATATGTTTCAAGTTAAGGGATACATATTATCTCAAACCTCCTATTTTGATTTGTTTCAGCTGCAAATACAGTTTTTGCTGGGAATGATTTCTCTGGCCTTTTTGGTCATTGTGTTTTTAATCTTAAACCGTAGATATTCGTTCTATATCAACATTGAAGCCAAGATGGATGCTTTAACCGGCCTTTTAAGCCGAAAAATCTTTTGCCTCTTTGCACTCACTTTTTGGGAGAAATGAAATTTTCCGGAAAAATTGCGGGATATTTTATTATTTTGGATGTAGACTGGTTTAAACGAATCAATGATCTTTATGGACACCCAAAAGGAGACCAAGTTCTATGCGCCATTGCCCAAACACTTCAAAGCTTTTTTTCCAATATTGGTGTTGTTGGACGATTTGGAGGAGATGAATTTGTTGTTTTTATCCATAAGCCTATCAGTCTTTCCCATTTGGAGAAGATTTTACAGGATTTGGAAGAACAAATTCATCAAATTCCATGTGAAAAGAAAATCATCTCTTGCAGTATTGGGGTGGCTCCTATTACCTCCTTTTCAAATGTGGAAACCCTTTACCATGCGGCGGACCGTTACCTATACATAGCCAAAGAACAGGGCCGCAATCAATTTGTGATTGGGGATATTTCCAATCTTCAGCCTACAACCGTTTAAGCAATGTTCTTATATGAGAAAGTAGTAGTAAAGATGTGAAAAGAAAAACCTTCTGCCCGAAAGAACCTCGGTCAGAAGGTTTTCTCTTTGTACGCATTTTGTATCTTTTTACCTAGAAACAATAATATTATCCCTTTGTTTATACAAAAAGTATTATCTTAGTTCATTTATTTTACTAGTAAGAACATCAATTTTATCCGACAAATAATTGCTCACATTGGAAAAATGATCCGCCAACTGATGGTTTTGGTTTGCAATATAAATCAACAGCCCAATCACAATCAGCAACATAATAAATAGAATGGTAAATTGCTTATTGCTCATAAGTTCTCTCCTCCTTATTTTGTATACAAAAATGGACAGCGGATTTACTTTATCCGCTGTCCAAAACTGTTTTTCTAGCTGCTGCTAAAGCAGTAGAAGGTCTTTATTTTGCGTACTCGATGGCCCGATTTTCCCGAACACAGTGAACTTTAATCTGTCCAGGATAATCCAACTCACTCTCGATTTTCTTCACAATCTCCCGAGCCAAAATAACCATCTGGTCATCAGATACCATCTCGGGACGCAGCATAATGCGAATTTCCCGTCCAGCCTGAATGGCAAAGCATTTCTCCACACCTTCAAAGGAGTTGGCGATTTCCTCCAGCTTTTCCAGACGTTTAATGTAATTTTCCAGGTTCTCCCGACGTGCCCCAGGACGAGCGGCGGAAATTGCGTCAGCCGCCTGCACCAGACAGGCTACAATGGTTTTCGGCTCCACATCATTATGATGGGCTTCAATCGCGTGGATAATCTCCGGGCTCTCTTTATATTTTCTGGCCAGGTCCACACCAATCTGCACATGGGACCCCTCAATCTCATGGGTCATGGATTTACCAATATCATGAATCAAACCGGCCCGACGAGCTTGGCTTACATCGGCGCCCAACTCAGCGGCCATCATACCAGCCAGCTGCGCTACCTCAATGGAGTGCTGCAGCACATTCTGTCCATAGCTGGAACGATAGCGCATCCGGCCCAACAGACGAATCAGCTCGGGGTGCATGGAATGAACACCACATTCCATAACCGCCCGCTCACCATCCTGTTTGATTTTATTCTCAATCTCCCGGCGGGCTTTTTCCACCGTTTCCTCAATGCGGGCAGGGTGAATCCGCCCATCCTGAATCAAACGCTCCAGGGATACGCGGGCAATCTCCCGCTTCACCGCATCGTGGCTGGACAAGGTAATTGCCTCAGGGGTGTCATCAATAATTAAATCTACCCCGGTCAATGTCTCCAGAGTACGGATATTGCGTCCCTCACGACCGATAATGCGGCCCTTCATCTCATCGCTGGGCAAGGGAACCACCGAAACGGTGATTTCCGCCACGTAATCAGCGGCGCAGCGCCCCACGGCGGCGGCGATGATTTCCCGGGCTTTCTGTTCCGCCTCGTCCTTGAGTTGGGCTTCATACTGGTTGATTTTTAAGGCTTTTTCATGAATCAGCTCCCCTTCCAAATTGGAGAGCAGGTAATTTTTGGCTTGCTCGGTGGTAAATCCGGAAATTTTTTCCAGCATCTCAAACTGATGAGACTTAATCTGGTCAGCTTCCGACAGTTTTTCGTCAGCTTCCTTCAATTTTAGCTGTAAGGTCTCCTCTTTCCGTTCCAGATTATCCAGCTTTTTGTCTACCGTTTCCTCTTTCTGCTGGATTCGGCGTTCCAAACGGGTTACTTCGGAACGGCGTTCTTTCATCTCTTTTTCATTGTCCTGCTTGAGTTTGTAGATTTCATCCTTCGCCTCTACGATGGCTTCCTTCTTTTTGCTCTCGGAAGCCTTAATGGCATCGCTGATGAGGCGTTTCGCCTCCTCCTCAGCCGAGCCAAGAGTGGCTTCCGCGGAGTGTTTCCGATAAACCACACCCAGAGGGAAGGCAATAACTGCGCCCACAAGCAAAGCAACGATCAGGGAGATTGCATATGGGACAATACCAATGGGGCTCATAGGGACTGCTTACCTCCTCTTTATACAATTGTCAATGTCCGCAATCCAAGTCCTGCAAAACTGACAAAGCAGTCCCAAAACCCAGGACCAGGATAGAATATTTACAGGTGCGCCAACAATTCTACAAAAGTTTGTGAACGATGAAGTACCATAAAACATACTGCATGACATTTTTATTTTATATAGAAAATACATAATTGTCAAGAAAATTTGATATTGACAAGAGAAGCGGCGGGTGATACTATGAAACTAAACAATTAAGGACGTATCCCGAATTGGGAAAAACGATGACGAAGGAAGTTTTGGCGGGAATCCCCACCCAAAAGAGAGGCGGCTCGTGGCTGAAAAACCGCTGGCTGGGTTCGCTGAAAACACCACCTTCTGAGCGTGTGCGAGGAGCATGACGGTTGGCCCCGTTATCAGCCGACGAGTGGCGCTTTCAGGCGCAATTTGGGTGGAACCGTGGAGTTTGTGGACTTCATCCCGTTTATTTGGCGGGATGGGGTCTTTTTTGTTGGTGAAAAGCTGAAAAAGGAGCGAATGAATATGAAAGTAACCTTAAAAGGCGGCGTGGTCAAGGAGTTTGACACAGGCGTCACAGTAGCGGAAATCGCGAAAAGCTTGGGCGCTGGTCTGTATAAAGCGGCCTGCGCTGGAAAAATCAATGGAAAATTAGTGGACCTGCGGACTCCGGTGACAGAGGACTGCCAGGTAGAAATTTTGACTTTTGATGACCCGGACGGCAAAAAAGCCTTCTGGCACACTGCCTCCCATGTGATGGCCCAGGCGGTCATGCATTTGTATCCTGATACCAAATACACCATCGGACCAGCGGTGGACAACGGGTTCTATTATGACTTCGATGTAGAGAAGCCCTTCACCACCGAGGATTTAGCCAAGATTGAGGACGAGATGAAAAAAATCGTCAAGAGCGGTTTGGAACTGGAGCGGTTCGAGCTGGATGTACCAGCCGCCAAGGAGCTGATGAAAGACCAGCCCTATAAGCTGGAACTGATTGAGAAACACGCTTCTGAAGGGGAAAAAATCAGCTTCTACAAGCAGGGGGACTTTACGGATTTGTGCGCTGGCCCCCATCTGATGAGCGTGGCCCCCTTGAAGGCCATCAAGCTGATGCAATGCACTGGCGCCTATTGGCATGGGGACAGCAGCTTGCAGATGCTCTGCCGTGTATACGGTGTGGCGTTCCCCAAAGCCAGCGAGCTGGACGCTTATCTGAACATGCTGGAAGAAGCCAAACGCCGGGATCATCGGAAGCTGGGCCGGGAGCTGGATTTGTTTGATATTTATGAGGAGGGTCCAGGCTTCCCCTTCTTCTTCCCCAAGGGCATGATTCTGAGAAATCAGCTGGAAAGCTACTGGAGAGAGGAACACACCAAGCGGGGTTACCAGGAAATCCGCACACCTATGATTCTCAGCGAGGAGCTGTGGCATCGTTCCGGCCACTGGGACCACTACAAAGATAATATGTACACCACCAAGATTGACGATAAGGATTTCGCCATCAAGCCTATGAACTGCCCAGGCGGTATGCTGGTGTATAAACGGCGGATGCATTCCTATCGGGATTTGCCTCAGCGGATGGCAGAGCTTGGCTTGGTACATCGCCATGAGCTGTCCGGCGCTCTTCATGGTTTGATGCGGGTACGCTGCTTTACCCAGGACGATGCCCATATCTTTATGACCCCTGAGCAGATTGAAACCGAGATTCTGGGTGTTATGGAGCTGATTGACAGCTTCTATCAGGTATTTGGGTTCGAGTACGCTTTGGAGCTGTCCACCCGGCCGGAGGATTCCATGGGAAGCGACGAGCAGTGGGAGATGGCTACCAACGCTTTGATTGCCGCCCTGGAAAAGAACGGGAAACCCTATGTTATCAATGAGGGCGATGGTGCCTTCTACGGACCGAAGATTGACTTCCACCTGAAGGATTCCATCGGCCGCACCTGGCAGTGCGGAACCATTCAGCTGGACTTCCAGATGCCGGAGCGGTTTGACTTGACTTACACCGGCAAGGACGGAGAAAAACATCGCCCTGTTATGATTCACCGGGTTGTGTTCGGCTCCATTGAGCGGTTTATTGGAATCCTCACTGAGCATTACGCAGGTGCGTTCCCCCTGTGGCTGGCTCCTGTTCAGGTGAAACTGCTGCCAGTTACCGACGACCATATTCCTTACGCCCAGCAGGTAGCGGATAAATTTACCGCCGCTGGACTGCGGGTAGAGGTGGACAGCCGCAATGAGAAGGTGGGTTATCGTATCCGTGAGGCCCAGCTGGAGAAGGTACCCTATATGCTGGTCATCGGCGAGAAAGAGATTGAAGCTGGCGGAGTGGCTGTACGTTCCCGCAAAGAGGGCGATAAGGGCGTTGTAAAAGTGGATGAGTTCTTGCAGGCCGCTCTTGAGGAGATTCGGACAAAGTCCAACTAAGCGATTGTTGAAATTACACAGGAAATTTCTGAAAAAATTTCCCATTCAGCGAAAAGGTCCAGTTCAAACTGGACCTTTTCGTTTGTTATAAATAATTTTACCAAATTATATAGAGATAAACTTTAATTTCTCTGGTTTTTGCTATAAAAAACGGATTAAAATATGGATATTTCGACCAACCTATAAAAAACATTTGAATACATAATATAATTATGGTATGATTTATGTTAGTTTTTTGGAAATTTTGTGTTGGGGTTTTGTTTTTATGCCGAATACAGAGAGTCACAAGGAAAACTAAAAGTTGGAGACTAATTATTTGTAGGAGTTGTGTCTATGAGAAATTTTAAAATCGGAAATAAACTTTTGATTACATTTAGTATAATTGTTCTTTTCTTTTGTGTAATGGTGGGTATCTCTATTTCCAGCTTGATCATAACCGCCCAAAACTTTAGCAATTTTTATGCGTCACCCTATCAAAATGCTAAATACGCACTTCAGCTAAAAGGCGATATTGAAGCGGTAGGAAATTATATCGGCAGCGCTACTATGACTGAAGATGAGACTTTGACCGCTCAATATATCCAGTTGGCCCAGGCGTCTTTGGATAATATGAAAGAGAGCATCGCCTATTTAGAGAACAATTTCCAAGATGACAGCACCCTCGTTCCCGCTTTTAAGGAGGTTATGTCGGCCTCTACCCATGACCGGGAGCAAATTTTTCAGTTGCTGCAAATCGGCCAGCGCATTACCTCCTCTAAACTTTATCTGAATAATCTGCTGCCTCAGTACGAAACCGCCAAAGGAATTCTGGACCAATTGGTCGTTTTGACCGCTGAAAACGCGGACCGCTATTATAATTCTTCTGTTACCGTCAAAAATCAAGCCTTCATCTTTTTGCTTGTCTGCTCGGTAGCTATGGTGATTGTCACCATTCTGCTGGCCTCCTATGTAACCAAGTCTCTAACCCACCCCATTTCTGAGATTCAAAAGGCTACAAAACAGATGAGTGCCGGCAATCTGAATGTTCAAATTTCCTACAAATCCAAAGATGAGATGGGACATTTGGCGGACAATGTTTTGGGTATGAGCAACCAACTTTCCCGGGTGATTTCTGACCTGCAATCTTTACTGGGCGAGATGGCTAATGGAAACTTTGTGGCGGAATCGCAACATAAAGAGGCCTATGTTGGACAGTTTCAGCCTTTGCTTGAGTCTACTGACTTAATGAAACGCCGAATCAGCCAAACCTTGCTCCAAATTGAGCGGTCCGCCAATCAGGTCTCCTCTGGCTCTGACCAAGTTTCCTCCGGTGCGCAGGCATTGGCCCAAGGCGCTACTGAGCAGGCTTCTTCGGTTGAGCAGCTGGCGGCTACCATTACCCAGGTTTCCAACCAAGTTAACGAGACCGCTTCTCACGCTGAAGACGCTTATGATCAAATTGAGAAAACCAAAGAGCTGGTTTCCATTTGCAACAAGCAAATGGGCGATATGACCAACGCTATGGATGATATCAACAAAAGTTCCTTGGAAATTGGTAAAATCATCAAAACCATTGAAGACATCGCTTTCCAAACCAATATTCTGGCTTTGAATGCAGCCGTGGAAGCCGCTCGGGCCGGTGCTGCCGGAAAAGGCTTCGCTGTGGTTGCTGATGAGGTACGCAACCTGGCCTCCAAAAGCGCAGAAGCCTCTCAAAACACTTCCGCCCTCATCGCTTCCTCTTTGCAGGCGGTGAAAAAAGGAACTCAAATTGCCCAAGAAACCGCCCATTCCCTGGCCGATGTGGTACTCAGTACAGATGAGGTGACCACTTCTATGAACGAAATTTCCTCCGCAGCTAAGGACCAGTCCTCCTCCATCTCTCAAATTACCTCTGGAATCGACCAAATTTCAAGCGTGGTACAGACCAACAGTGCTACCGCGGAGCAAAGTGCCGCCGCCAGCGAGGAGCTGTCTGGACAGGCCCAGATGCTCAAACAATTGGTAAGTCAGTTCCAGCTGCAAAATGAGTTCGCCAACGCTCAAGAGTTGGAAACTCCTTCCCTTGAGTATGAGGTTACAGATGATGAATCCTATGGTGACAAATATTAAGGCTTTCTAACCGTAAAAAGAGCGTGGAATTTGAATTCCACGCTCTTTTTGTAGGTCGGCCAATCTTTCGGAAAACTCTGCCTGCCTATCAAATATCATCCCTTTTGTTAGAACCAAAAGACTCTAAGAATGTCCACGGCGAATCCAAAGCTAAACATCCCTATCACAGCGGCGGCTGCACCGATACCAATATAAACCGCCAAAACCGTCCGCCGCAGCCACAAACGATTCTCAAGTCTTTTTCCCTTCCAAAAGGCTCTGGCAATGAAAAAAAAAGCAGCCGCTACCATAAACGCCATCGCACCCACCTGCGCCAAGCAAAACACTGCCACTCCCACTCTGTCAACCTCCTAAAAAGAAAAGGGAACCATTTCACAAAGGTTCCCTTTTTTACTGAAGCCACATTCTCACAAGGGAATACGCCTTCTTAAACTCTTCTATTTTCAGCCTTTGCAGAATTTATCCACATATCTGTCAATAGCGCCTTGGATAATCTCCAAAGCTGCTTCTGGACCGGAAGCCTCATTTACCGCAGTCTGCTTTCCTTCCAGTTCCTTATAAACGGTGAAGAAATGCCGCATTTCCTCAAAGATGTGCTTAGGCAAATCCTCAATGCTCTTAAAGGTGTTATAGTTGGGGTCGCTGAAGGGAATGGCGATGATTTTCTCATCATACTTTCCATTATCAATCATAGAAATTACCCCTATGGGATAACACCGAACCAAGCTCAAAGGAATCAAAGGTTCAGAACACACCACCAATACATCCAAAGGGTCGTTGTCATCGCCATAAGTGCGGGGGATAAATCCATAGTTGGCGGGATAGTGGGTAGAGGTATAAAGAATCCGGTCCAAAATAATCAGACCTGTTTCTTTATCCAGCTCATACTTATTCTTTCCGCCCTTCTCAATCTCAATAACCGCGATAAAATCATCTTTTGTAATCCGTTTAGGGGAAATATCATGCCAGATATTCATAATCTGTTTCCTGCCTTTCCAAAATCAATTCTCATCCTGATTCCAGTTTAGTGTAGCACACAATCCCCTAAAATGCAATTACCATTTGGTTTTTGTTTCCAATACCTTTCCAACGATGGTCAGCCGGGCCAGCTCCTCTTTCATAAAAATCTGTGTATCGTAAGCTTGGTTAAAGGGCTGCAAAATTACTGTGTCCTTCCTTTTCAGAACTCGTTTCAGGGTTCCTTCCTCACCGTCCACCAATACAACCGCCAAATCCCCATTCTCCACATCCGGCTGCCGATGTACCAACGCCAAATCCCCGCTGCGGATTCTAGGCTCCATACTGTCCCCATGGACGATGAGATAAAAATATTCCGCTGGATTTTTCACATTCGCTGGCTCCATGCCGTAATATTCCTGAAAAGCCAAAGCGTCATACCCCGCCTTTACCGTTCCCAGAATGGGCAGCATCCCATCGCTTCCCGCCAGATAAGGAGTTCCATCCCGTCCCAGCAAAAAGTCCACTGTAACCTGGAAAATATCCGCCAGGCGGTTTAAGGTAGCCGGGTCTGGTGTGGAGCGGGCGTTTTCCCATTTTCCAACCGCCTGCTGGCTGATTCCAAGCTGGCTTGCCAGCGCCACTTGGGAAAGTCCATGTTCTTTCCGCAATTCTTTTAACCGCTGTGCAAACATCGTTTTCCCCTCCATTCCTTTGGCAGATTTTTTACTACTTCATTATACTGCCCTTAGTTGTTTTTGTCAATGTTTTCTATAAAATTAGTTGTTTTATCTATTAACAACAACTAATTGTTGTTATATAGTAAGACCACAAACCACTTATGGAGGTCTTATCTATGCGAATGGTAAAGTTTATTCGTTCGTGTCTACAATTTTTAGTTTTATTATGTCTATTCGGTATCATTGGAACCATGGGGGCCTGGGAGGAAGGAAATATCAATGTGCTTCAAATGCTTCTGCAAATTGGGCTGCTCAGCGGAATGGGATGGGTCTTTGCCAGGGCCAGCCATCGCCGCTATGTCATCCATTTTCTTCCCCGTAAGGCCCGCCGGGCCCTGCACAGCAGTCTGGCCCAGGAAAAGCGTCATCTATCTCAACAACCTCTCAAAGGTAAACACACAGATGATAGAATGGCCCATCTCTATTAAATCCCTTCTAAATTAAAAGGCGGGGTATATTCCTTTTTAGCGGCATCCCGTTCCTGCATAAAACCGGACAAACCCAGTTCCTGGGCATGGGACAGCACCCGGTTGTATTCATAGGTACTGACCCTGCGTGTCAGCTCCTTGTATTCCCCTTTATAATAAGCCGGTGTATATTGGCTCATCAGGCTTAACAGGAACTCTCCCTCACCAAACGCCTCAGCCAGCCAATCCAAAACCGCCATAGAATCCTCCATCCCGCCTGGCAGGACCAGATGCCGTATCACCAGTCCCTGCTCCAGCAAATCCCCCTGGAACACCGGTTTTCCCACCTGGCGGAACATCTCCTGTACCGCCTGGCTGGTGACCGAGAAATAATCCTTAGCTTTGGAATAGGTTTCCGCCCTGTGGTTGTCAGCGTATTTAAAATCCGGCAGATAAATCTGGACATATCCCTCCAGCGCTCTCAAGGTCTCCACCCGCTCATAACCGCTGGAATTCCACACCACTGGAATATGAAGGGCTGGCCTGACCCTTTTCAAAGCTTCTATCACCCAAGGGGTGTAATGAGATCCGCTGACCAGATTCAAATTATGGGCACCTTGCTCCTGCAAGTTTAGAAAAATTTCCGCCAAACGTTCCACATCCACCTCTTTCCCAAAATTTTCGGCGCTTATTTGGGCGTTTTGACAGTAACAGCAGCACATAGAACAGCCTGAAAAGAACACCGCCCCTGACCCGTAAGTGCCGCTAATACAGGGTTCCTCCCAATGATGTAGCGCCGCTCTGGCTAATTTAGGCAGACCTCCCCCTCCACAAAGGCCTGTTGTTTTGGTACGGTCTGCGCCACACAGCTTTGGACACAGGTCACAGTGCTTTATCTCTATCATTTTATCCTTCCTCTCTATACCGCTCTATCCCCCTCAAAACCCTGACAAGCTGGCTTGCGTTCCCTTGATGATTCCTGTATAATGATGTATTAAGCGGCCAACCCTTATCATGGAGATTTGGGCCCGTTTGGATAAGCCATTTTCTTGGGTTTTGGTGAGGAGCTGAGCTTTTTTATGAGAACCATCCTTTGGTTTTGTTATTTTTGGATTTCTCTGATTCTCCTTGTGCCGGAGATGCTTTACGCCATCTACCTGCATCGCCATGGCAAATTGGCCCGCCGGGACGCTTTTGTTGGAAAAATTGTCACATTTTGGATGAGGAGCTTATTGAAATTAGCTGGAGTTACCGTTCACGTCACCGGGCAGGAAAATATCCCTTCTCAGGTACCTTGTGTTTTTGTCTGCAATCACCAAGGTTATTTCGATATTCCCATTTTGCTTTGTTATCTAGATGGTCCTCATGGATTTATAGCCAAAATGCAGCTTCGGTATTTCCCCTTTATCCGCATTTGGATGCGGCTTTTCGGGTGCGTATTTATCGACCGTGACCATCCCAGGGAATCTATGAAGGCTCTGAACCAAGCCATCCAAAACCTGCGGGATGGCTATTCCATGACCATCTTTCCAGAGGGAACCCGCAGCCGGGGGGATGAAGTAGGGGAATTTAAATCAGGGGCTTTCCGCATCGCCTACAAAACTGGTGCCCCCATCGTTCCTGTTTGCATAGATGGTTCCTACAAAGCCATGGAGGGCAATGGCATGTGGATTAAACCCGCCCATGTAAACCTCCACATTCTTCCTCCTGTCCAAACCTCCAATCTATCCAAAGAGCAGCTGAAAACCCTGGAGGAAGAAATCCGGCAGCAAATCATTCACAGCAAATAAGCCAACCTCTGAATAGGAAAAGCACCGCCAATTTTGGCGGTGCTTTTTATTTCTGTCATGGTCCGCCAACCACACTTGGTCAGCCCTCTCCCCTGGCGATTGCCTCCAACTGGGAGATTACCTTGTTCTTCACAAATTCCGATAACGCCTTGCCAGTCTCCGCAGAAGCCTTGGTAGCTCCGCCCAAAGCGCCCTTGGGGCTTAACTCCTTAGCGGTCCAGGAACCCCGATATTTTGGAAGCTCCGGCAGGTCGTCAGTCATAGTTTTCAGTTCCGCTTCCTTCACTACTTGGGGACGGCTGTACAACAACAGAGAGGTCTCAATCTCCCCTCCATGTATATCCAGCTGGATAGGGGTTTGCAGCATAGACGCAGCATCATTGAAAAAGTCTGAACCCCAGAAATCCACATGGAATATATCCACCCCAAACTTACGCTTCCAAGTCTGGGCCATCCCATGGAGCAGGCTGGTATTCCCACCGTGGGAGTTGAGCAAAACCAGATTCTTCCATCCATGCACGGTCATACAATGGATTAAATCCTCCACCACAGCGCAAAGGGTTTGAGGTGTGAGGGTAAAGCTGCCGCAGAAGTCCAGATGCTCTGGGCTGATTCCATAATGGATGGAGGGCAGCAGCCAGAAATCCCCCTTCAGCTCGGGGCAATCCACCAAATCCTTCAAAGCAGCTTCCATGGTAAAGTCATCGGTTCCCACCGGCAGGTGAATCCCATGCTGCTCCAGGGAACTGATGGGCAGCACCAGATAAACTTCCTCTTTTTTTAAAGCGTCCAGTTCTTTCCAGCTTTTTTCATTCAATCTACGCAGCATATAAATCTCCTCTGACTGACCTGGGCGGGTACGTCTCACAGGACACCCGCCTTATTGATGTATTTCAAGTATCTTCAGTATATCGGCTTTTTTCTGGAATGTCAATTGATGGGTTCCCGCCATAAGCAAACCCTTTATTTCTTATGACAGTTTCCCTGATGGGGACATCCTCCGCAGCCTTGGGCACAGGAAGTACCCTTCCGCATTTTCAGCAAGGCCGCCGCTACTGCCACCAACAAAATCGCCAGCAAAATCCAGTCCCCAGGGCCTAGCAGAAGGTTTCCCCAGCGGGACAGCAGATTCCCCGCAAAATACACCAGGCAGGCCACAGCCCAAGCCACAGCGGTCTGATAAACTGCCACCAGCAGAGCATATTTTCCTGAAAGCTCCCGCCGCACAGCCGCAATGGCTGCTACGCAGGGGGTATACAGCAGGGTAAACGCCAGAAAAGCGCAGGCAGCGGGAACGGAAAACATCTGGGCCAGGGTAGCAGGCAGGGTGGCGGTATTCCCCCCTGTCAGTACTGCTAAAGTGCTGACCACCGCTTCTTTAGCGGTAAACCCTGTAATCAGGGCGGTGGCCGCCCGCCAATCACTGAATCCCAAGGGGACAAAGATGGGGGCAATCCAACGTCCTATGCCCGCCAGCATACTTTGGGCGCTGTCCGCCACCACATTAAACCGGGTATCAAAGGTCTGCAAAAACCAAATCACAATGGTGGCCACAAAAATAACGGTAAAGGCTCTGGTCAGAAAATCCTTGGCTTTGTCCCAAAGAAGCAGGCCCACATTTTTGGCACCTGGCATCCGATAATTGGGCAGCTCCATAACAAAGGGAACCGGCTTTCCATGGAAGGCGGTATTTTTCAGCAGCAGCCCGCTTAATACACCTACCGCCATTCCTCCAACATACAAGCAAATCATCACCCATGCCGCATGATTTGGGAAAAAGGCCACACTGAACATAGAGTAAATGGGCAGCTTGGCAGAACAGGACATGAAAGGGGTCAGCAGGATAGTCATTTTCCGGTCCCGCTCAGAGGAGAGGGTGCGGGTGGCCATAATGGCGGGTACCGAACAGCCAAACCCAATCAGCATGGGGACAAAGGAGCGGCCGGACAATCCAATTTTCCGCAGCAGCTTATCCATAACAAAGGCCACCCTGGCCATATAGCCGCTGTCCTCCAGAATGGACAGGAAGAAAAACAGAATCACAATGGTGGGCAGGAAGGAAAGCACCGAGCCTACCCCGGCGAACACCCCATCAATTATTAGGGAATGGACCACCGGATTGATACCATAAATGGTCAGTCCCTTATCAGCGGCAGCGGTCACCCCATCAATCAAAGTTGAGAACAGGTCACTGAGGGTACTGCCAATCACACCGAAGGTGAGCCAAAAGACCAGCATCATAATCAGCAGGAATATGGGGATAGCCAGATACCGATGGGTCAGCAGGCTGTCAATCCGCAGACTGCGCAGATGCTCCTTGCTTTCCCTGGGCTTGACCACCGTGCTGGCGCAGAGCCGCTCAATAAATGTATACCGCATATCCGCGAGAGCCGCTTCCCGGTCGGTGTCCAATTCCTGCTCCATCTCGGTGACGCTGTGCTCCACCATATCCTTCTCATTCTCGGACAGCTTCAGCTGTTCCATCATGGGAAGGTCTCCTTCCACCAGTTTGGTGGCGGCGAAGCGGGATGGAACCTGGATACGCTCTGCGTGATCCTCTACCAGATGAGCAATGGCGTGGATAGCCCTATGTACAGCGCCGGAGCAAAAATCCATCCGCTGGGGTCTGCGTTTCTGCTCCGCACAGGTGACAGCCTTTTCAATCAGCTCGTCAATACCCTCATTTTTGGCGGCAGAAATTGGGATGACCGGAATCCCCAATTCCGCTTCCATCTCCTTGATTTTAATGGTCCCGCCGTTGTTGCGGACCTCATCCATCATATTCAGCGCCAGCACCATAGGCAGATTCAGCTCGATAAGCTGCATGCTTAAATAAAGGTTCCGCTCAATGTTGGTAGCGTCCACAATATTGATGATGCCATCGGGATGCTCTTTCAGCAGAAAATCCCTGGTGACAATCTCCTCATTGGTGTAGGGGGAAAGGGAGTAGATTCCCGGCAAATCCACCACCAGGCAATCCTTATGCCCCCGGATGGCTCCATCCTTCCGTTCTACCGTCACCCCCGGGAAATTTCCCACATGCTGGTTGGAGCCGGTCAATTGATTAAACAGGGTGGTTTTCCCGCAATTTTGGTTGCCTGCCAAAGCGAAAATCATTTGGCGACCTCCTCAATCTCAATCTCCCGGGCATCCTCCGCCCGCAGGGTCAGCTCATAGCCTCTTAAATGCAGCTCTATGGGGTCTCCCATAGGGGCCACCTTGCGCACCATAACGGTGGTTTTTGGGGTCAGCCCCATGTCCAGCAGGTGGCGCCTCAGCGCTCCACTACCCCCTACCTTTTGAATGACTCCGCTGCTTCCTACTTTTAATTGATCCAGTGTCATATTCCTCATCCCTCTTGGTTAGCATATCCTAACATTATGATGTGAATTATCCCAAAGTTAACCTCGGCTTACATATTACATGGTTTATCTGCCTTTGTCAATAGAAAGCCCATTCCGGTTGGGGAAAAGGAGGCTGAAAAAATAAATTTCCACAAAAATCTCTGAGGATTTTAACTCTTTATCATTGATTTTCTATCTATGATAAGATATGATAAGGATAATCTCTTAGGTTAGAAACAAAAGGCGGCTTGGCGCCGCTTTGAGGAAAGGTTGGAATCATTTTGCCTTATCAATTGGTTGTTGATAGCTGCTGCGAACTGACACCGGAATTAAAAGAGGAACTGCATGCCCAAAGCGCTCCTCTGACCCTGACTGTGGATGGGGTGGATTATATCGACGATGAGACTATGGACATCCCATCGTTTCTTGAGGCTATGTATTCCAGCAAGAATCTGCCCAAATCCTCCTGCCCTTCCCCTGAAAGCTACGCCCAGCGGCTTCGTCTGGGGGGACTGGAGCAATTTATGGTGACCCTGTCCGCCAAGCTGAGCGGCTCCCACAATTGCGCCCAAATCGCTGCCAAACTGGTATCCCTGGAGGACCGGCAAAGAAAAATCCATGTGTTTGACTCTAAGTCCGCCTCTGCCGGAGAGATCGCGGTAAGCCTGAAAATCCTTGAGTACGCCCGTCTTGGATGCTCTTTTGAGCAGATTGTGGAGAAGGTGGAGTCTTTTATCCATGAAATGAAAACCTTTTTTATCTTGGAGAATCTGGATAATCTGATTAAAAGCGGGCGGATGAACCGGATTGTGGGCTATGTGGCTTCCGCCATGTCCCTGCGTCCAATTATGACATCGGACGATGGAGCTATCAAGCTCCATGAAAAAGCCCGTGGTTCCCTTCGGGCCTTTACCCGTCTGGTGGAAATCATCGGGGAAACCGGCAGCGATTTTTCGGACCGGACTTTGGTGATTACCCACTGCCAAAATGAACGGCAGGCTCATTTTCTTCAGGCAGAAGCCAAGCGGCTGTATAATTTTAAGGATATTAAGGTGATTCCTACCGGAGGACTCAGCTCCATGTACGCCAACAAAGGCGGCGTCATCATCGCTTACTGATATGAGGAGGAACCAAACATGGCAAAGCGTGTTTTAATTTTGGCGGGCAGCCCCCGCAAAGGCGGCAACAGCGACACTCTGGCTTTGGAGTTCGCCGCTCAGGCTGAGAAGAAGGGATGCCAGGTGGATATTTTCCGGCCGGCGGACCATTCCATTCATCCCTGTATGGCCTGCGGACGCTGTTGGAGCAAGGATGGGAAACCCTGCGTTCAAGAGGATGACATGCAGAAATTGTATCCTCTGCTCAATCAGGCAGATATGGTTGTCTTTTTCAGTCCCTTGTACTTTTTCGGTATCTCCGCTCAGCTGAAAGCGGTGATTGACCGGTTCTACCCTTTATGCCAAGATGACAAGATGGACACCTTCAGCGGCAAGCAGAGTGCCTTTGTAATCGTGGGCGCTTCCGGCGATGAGGACAGCTTTGAGCCAGCGATTGCCACCTATGACCAACTCACCGACTACCTGAACTGGGAGGACTGCGGCGTAGTGGCAGCCACCGGCCTGTGGGAAAAAGGCGCCGCTGCCAAAAGTATTTGGATGGAAACCGCCCGAGACCTGGCTATGGATTTGGGAGAAGAATAAATTTTTGAAATATGGGAACAGGGGAACGCTGTGCGTTCCCCTGTTTGCTTTTAGCGGTAACTTTAGATGAGGTTTGAGGAAAGTCCTTAAAAATCCCCCACCAGCAGCCCTGTGTCCTCCTCCAGCTTCTCCAAAGCTCTGCCCTGCCGGGCTTTGATATACACAAGGCCCTCGTTTTCCCGGCATCCCACCAGGCCACGGTCAGGATTCACAAAAATTTCCTGCGGTCCCTTGTTGAGGAAAATGAAAAAGTGTTCCATAAAGCTTCTGAATTTCTCCTCCTGGTCTATCTCGCAGGGGCCGCCCCTGGCCAAAAAGCCCAAGCTTTGCTGAGCCAGCAGCCACAGCAGGGTGTCCTCCAAATCCATATCCAGCTCCTGACGCTTTCCATCCCCCAGGTCCAGATACGGCCGCCCGGTTTTCTGGTCCAGGCGGCACCACCAGACCGTCTGGTTTTCCTCTGCCAGCACCAAATCCCCGCCCAAAGCGCTCAGCTCTTCTGGGGACAAATCCGCATACTGGTCATCGTCCTCCTGCTCCACCGTGTAATTTTTCAGCTGTTTTGGGGTATAGATGGTGTTGAGGCTTTCGTCGGTCAGCAGCTTGCCACCCTTGCCGAACCGCAGGTAAAACTCCCGGAGAGGCTCCGGGAACACCATGCCCAGCCGTTTCTCCGCCTTTTCAATCTCATTCATGGGCAGGGCCATGCTGCGCTTGCCCAGCAGCACCGACGCCATCAAGTCCAGCTTTTCCCCAAAGGTCTTGGGCGGAGGTGTCTGGATAAAAGTTTCCGGATTCAAAATTTTCTCCCCATCCCGACGCTCCCAGAAAATTTGGAACCGCTCCCCCAGCGCTTCCAGCGCCTTGGGGTCCTGGCTGTAAACCAGGCATTTCTTTTTCACATCGTCGCAGAACTCCAAAAGCAGCCCCTTCTCCTCATCTGCGGCGAAGGCGTGCCATCCCCAGGAAACGCTGTCCAAAGGCTCCATTCCTAGCCTTTTGGCTGCCGCCTGGTAGGGTGAGAGGCTGCCTTTGTTAGATAGGGATACCTTGACCCATACACAATTGGGAAGGCTTCTACTGAGCATCACCCCTGTATGTCTAAGCAGTACCTCACTGAGGGCTTGCCGGTCACTGTACGCAAGGGACCACGTATTTAAAAAACCGGTATAAGTGTCATTGGCGCTGTAAAACGCCACCCCACCACAGGGACAGTCTCGCTCAAGACGGGCAAAAGAGAATTCCTCTCCTCTTTTCGGTTTATAGTAGACCAAAAATTCGTGCCGGCTATAATTTCTTTCATGGTCAATGTAGGTCTGTTCCGCCGGCAAAAGCCCCTGTTTTATCAGACAAGGCTCCCCGCCTACCGTTTCGTAGTAGGCCAGAAAAGCTTCCGGCAGAAAGCTATGCTGCCGCAGATGCTCCATTCCAGCCTGACTGGCTCCTTTTGGGGTCCAATCGGTTCCCCAAGCTCCCCGGCACAGCTTCTTCAAATCTGTCAAAAAAGGCTCTAGGGGAACATCCTGAAAATTAGGAATTTCCTCTTTGGTCACCATTGTCATCCGATTCCCTCCTATGTTCTTAAAAGTCCCTTTAGACAGGTCCCACTGTCTATAATGACAGGATAGCAGATTGAATTTTCAAAATCTATTGTCAAATCAACCAAAAATCCCGGCCCTGGAAATCCACCAGGCCATCCCGCTTCATACGATACAATTCCACTGTCATAGCGCTGCGGTCCACCGACAGATAATCCGCCAGCTGCTGCCGGGTGAAGGGTATCTGAAACCTGTTGCCATGGGCTTGGGCCTGCTGGGAAAAGTAAGCCAGCAGTTTTTCCCGAGTGGTGCGGGGGGAAATGCAGTCCATCTTCCGGGAAAGCATCTGATTCTTTTTGGCCATCACCCAAAGGAGATTTTTCAGAAGCCGGTTATGAAATTGGCAGGCGCTTGAGCAGACAGACAGCACTTTGCTTACATCCAGCAACAGAATCTGTGCAGGCGTTTCCGCCTTTACCCACACCTCCAGCCGAACCTGCGGCAGACAGGCGTAGCTTTCCCCAAACAAATCCCCCTGGCCCAGATGAGCCAAAATCTCCTGGTGTCCCCAGTAGTCTTCCTTCAAGATGAGAACCCTTCCTTCCGCAATCAGGCCCAGGGTGGAAATGCTGCTTCCCCGCTGGAAGATAGTTTCCCCCTTTTCAAACTGAACCTGTCTGGGGTTCAGGCAGAACAGCATTTTCCTTGCCTCCGAAGGGGAGATTCCTTCAAACAAAGGATTATTTTGCAGCAGTTTGGACAATCCCTGAATCTGTTCCATACTTTTCCTCCGATATGTTAGAAATCCAACAGACTTTTTTCTTTTAGTATAGTATACTTTCTCCATCAAGGTCAATTCAAATTTAGGAGGATTTCTCTTTATGAAACGCAGAATTATTAAAATTGATAAAGATTTATGCAATGGCTGTGGATTGTGCGCCAAAGCCTGCCACGAGGGGGCGATTGGGATGGTGAATGGAAAAGCCCAGCTGCTGCGGGACGACTATTGTGATGGGCTGGGGGATTGCCTGCCCGCCTGCCCAACCAACGCTATCTCTTTTGAGGAGCGGGAGGCCGCTCCCTATGACCCGGCGGCTGTTGAAAAACATCAGACCGAAAGAAAAGCAGCTCCTGTTTTTCACGGATGCCCTGGTTCCCGGACTCAAAGTTTCTCCCCTCTGACCAACAGCCAACCGGAATCCCACACACGGGACAGCCAATTGTCTCAATGGCCTGTTCAGATTCAGCTGGTTCCCATCCAGGCGCCCTACTTTGACAATGCCAATCTGCTCATCGCCGCCGACTGCACTGCCTTTGCCTATGGGGATTTCCACAACCGCTTTATCCGTAACCACATCACCCTGATTGGATGCCCCAAGCTGGACCCGGTGGACTATACCGAAAAGCTGACAGAAATCATCCGCCAAAATTCTATTAAGAGCCTGACCATTGTACGCATGGAGGTTCCCTGCTGCGGAGGGATTCAGCGGGCAGCCGAAACCGCTCTGCGAAACAGCGGAAAATTTATCCCCTGGCAGGTGGTGACCATCTCTACCCAAGGCCAAATCCTTGACTAATCCTTTGAGGGTCTGACGCTCCATTTTCTATGAAATAAAAATCTCCTTCCGCCAAACCTGCACAGACACTCAAGCTGTGCAAAGGGCGGAAGGAGATTTTTTCGATTGCAAAAACAAACAGCGCCATGGTTTCCCACAGCGCTGTCTGTTTTTCTTTTGGAGGCGCCACCCGGAATCGGACCGGGGAATGAGAGTTTTGCAGACTCCTGCCTTACCGCTTGGCTATGGCGCCGCTTCCATATACCCAGTATATGGAAAAAGAGAACTTTGTGTTCCTACAAAGCGCTCTTTTTGTTGGAGCGGGTTACGAGGCTCGAACTCGCTACCTCCACCTTGGCAAGGTGGCGCTCTACCAGATGAGCTAAACCCGCAAATGGTGCCTTCGGTCGGAATCGAACCAACGACACGAGGATTTTCAGTC
>CALWZG010000060.1 GCA_944385965.1 uncultured Anaerotruncus sp. | reverse complement strand
CAACGGAAAGCAACAAACCGGAGGTTTATACGGAGGATGTGATGTCTGCGATAGAGCAGCACATCAAAAACACCTTTGGTGAGTTTGATCATGTGTTCCATGAGCTGGTTTCCCCTGACATCCATGTGGACATCTGCGTTGTTCCGCCTTCTGAGGAGCGAGACTATTACACACTGGTGACGATGGGCATGGGGGCTCACCGGATGAATGTGCCGGAGGAACTGGCAGAATACAAGCTGGAGCGGGCGGAACTGGCCATCGCCCTGCCGCCGGCTTGGAAATTGGATGAGCAGTCCCTGAAGGAGGAGCGGTGGTACTGGCCCATCGGCCCCTTGAAGGTGCTGGCCCGTCTGCCCATTTCCAGTGATACCTGGCTGGGCTTTGGCCACACGATGGACAAGCAGTCGCCCTTTGCAGAGAACACGAAGCTCTGCGGTGCTATTCTGACCGATCCCCAGGGCGTGGAGGAAGGCAGCGAGGTCTGCACTTTGCAGGACGGAGAGGAGGTCAACTTCTATCAGGTAATCCCTCTCTATCAGAATGAGATGGAATATAAGATGGAGCATGACGCGGACGCTCTGCTGGAAAAGATGGCAGGCATCAGTTTTGTGGTCAATCCCACCCGCCAGAATGCCATCACCAGAGGAACGCTTGCGGAGGAGGAGTTCACCGGCGATATGGACGATGCCGCCTGGCATTTGGAATCCATTCGTGAAAAGGGTCTGCCGGTGGATGAGCTGAGTGCCTACAACCACATGGCAATCTATCTGCGCTGGTGTATGGAGCATGACCTGATGAGCGCGGAATTTATGGAGCGGTACTGGGAGCAGGTGCAGCCGTTTATGGCGGATCTGAGTCGCGCCGATCTGCGTGGCTTTATCCGGGACCAGCTGAACGGGCAGCTTTTTGGGGCACTGTTCAACAAGGAAGGCGCGGCCTTTGCCGGATACTACTATGGAGAGGCAGACAGCCCCTATTTCCCCAGCGACATTGACAACTATGCCTTGGAATATTTCGGCTCAGAGCAATATGGTTCCGATAAGTTCCAGGATGAAGCCTATCTGTTTATTCCCTTTGATGAGGACTATTATCAGGCCATGGCAAAAGTGATTGAAAAACGGTTCGTCAACTGGCAGGGGCAGGATTTTGATGAGGACACTCTGGAGCCTTCGGAACTTGCAAAAGCCATGATGGAATATCTGGACTGTGAATGTACCTATTTCCCCTCGATGGCAGACGATGATCCCATCATGTCAGCATATAGCTATGCCAAACGGGAAAGTGTCAAAGAGGGATTCGTACCGGTTCTGATGAAAGCGGATGACGAAATCTTGTGGGAATGCCTGATTCTGAATTCCGACCCGGACAGCGATGGCGAGAATGATTATGCCTTTGATCCGGATAAGGTAGCGGAATATCGCAAAAAAATACTTGCCACTCCTATCAAGGACGGAAAGACGGTTCTGGAAGAAATGATTGGGCAGCGCAAGGAAGAAGCCGATGATGACGATATGGACTGGGATGAGGAGGTCTTGGGCGAGATGAAGGGCGGATATGATAACCGTCGTTTTTCAAGCTACTGGAATTCCAACAACCATATGACCTATCCTCTCATTCTGGCTAAAATCCCGGTGAAGAACCCTTGGGAAATCTTTGCCTGGCTGCCCTTTGGTGGCTGGAATGAATGTCCTAACACGCTGGAGTTGATGGCAGTGGCCAAATACTGGTTTGAACAGCATGGCGCTGTGCCCTCAGCCATAAGCCACGACGAGCTGGAATTTGAACTTCCGGTCCCTGTATCCAAGGAGAATGCCATGGAAGTAGCAATAGAGCAATATGGGTTCTGCCCGGATATTGTGGATCAGGAGCCTGAGGATGCCACCGTGGGCGCTCTAGCCGATGTACTGCGGCAGTCCACTGTTTGGTACTTTTGGTGGGATTAACAGTTTTATAACAATACTGCCAAAAGAAGGATCAGCAGCTGCTGATCCTTCTCTATTTTGGGATGAAGATATTTCCAGAATATCCAGTACTCTTTTGACAAACCAGAAATCATTATGCTGCAATACAAGTAAAGAACATTTGTTCTAAACATAGTTGGCGCACTGCTAACATTTTAAGTCGAACAGACATACATACCAAACTGAATCACACATACAGACACAAAGTGATGTGCCGTTGTTGTGTTGTCCAGGGTATGTATGTCTTTTTCTTTTGCAGTCGAAGGGAGGAACGCATGAAAGAGTTCATCTACAAAAGCGATGAAGAACTGCCGCTGTTCCTAAACGCTGAAATGGTGGCAAAGTGTGCTGGGAGTTGCTCCATCCACAGCCTACAAGCTGATGCATAAAGCAGATTTCCCCACCCTGAAACGTCAGAAGCTGCCAAAGCGAGATTCAATCAAAAACTAATTTCCTGTACCATTGGAAAGGCAGGTTTTTTCCAGCCGTGGGTTTTAAGCAGGGAGGATTTGTTCAGGATATGGATCAGCCACCGTATTGACCGGCGCGCCCTCGCTGTGTCCCCTTTGTGAACGGTTCAAATGTCCTCGCTGACAAACTGGCCGAAATACTCGTCCTCGTCCATCCGGCAACAATCTATCATCTCCTGCCACACCACATCCACATAGGTGTTGAGGTTCTGCACTGGCATACTGGCTACCCTGTCCACACCGGGGCGATTCTAAAACAATTCCATACATTTTTTGACACGCCACCCGCTATCAAGCAAGGTTTTACTCCTATTTGGGGATAAAACTGGTCAGGAACCATTTAACGTCTGCTGACCCGGTCGACCACAGCGGCAATCACAGCCGACGCCAACGCCTGGATAAAATCGGGGAGCAGAAATGGAGCCACTCCCATTTGCCAGGCGGCGTCTAAGGGAGCCTTTGTAATCAGCAGCAGCTGGACTCCCCCTATCAGATACCCAAAAATCTGAGCTAAAACCATAAAAAGAGTCAGACGGAAAATGCCTCTCCCCCATCGCTCCAATCCATAGGCAATCAGAACCGCCATCAAGGGGTATGCCAAAAGATACCCTCCTGTGGGGCCGGAAATCACATGCAGTCCACTGACGCTTCCTGGAAAGACAGGCAGTCCAGCCAACCCCAGGCCCACATAGCAGACCTGGCAGAAAAGTGCCCATTTTTTGTCCAGAAAAGCCCCTGTCAGATAAACCCCCATCAATGCGAAGGTATTGGGGACCGGTGTAAACCCCAAAGGCAGAACCGCTTGGGCCATGAGAGCGGTAAAAAGGAGAAGCAGCACCGCCATGGCGGGCTGCTTCCACCGAAAGCCTTTGGATTGATAAAAAGCCCTGCTCATTCCACCGAAATGATGAAGTAGTAAACCGGCTGTCCGCCCTGGATCAGCGCGACCTCCACATCATCAGGCAATTTAGCGGAAACCGCCTGACAAACGCTTTCAGCGGTTTCCTGCGTTACATCCTCACCATACAGCAGGGTCACAAAGCTGGTATCCTTTTTCAAGAGGCTCCGGGTCAGCTTGACAGCGGCTTTCACCAAATCCTCTGAGGTAAAGGCCAGTTTCCCATTTTCCAGTGCCAGCAGTTCACCCTTTTTAATCTTATGGCCCTCATAATCGCTGTCCCGGGCGGCGAAAGTAATCTGTCCAGTGCCTACCCGCTCATAAGCCTTCTGCATGGCTATTTGATTCTGTGCCGGATCCTGGTCTGGGTCAAAGGCCAGCATAGCAGCCAGTCCTTGAGGGATGGTCCTGGTCTGGAGGACAACCACCTTCCGGTCAGCCAGCTTTGTGGCCTGCTCGGCGGCCATAATGATATTTTTGTTGTTAGGCAGCACAAAAACGGTTTTCGCCGGGGTAGCGTGAACCGCTGACAGAATATCATCTGTGGAGGGGTTCATGGTTTGACCGCCAGACACAATATTGTCCACACCCAAATCCTCAAACAGCTGATGCACTCCTTCTCCCGCCGCCACCGCGACAAATCCATATTCCCGGGAGGGGTCCACCACAGCGTATTGGAAGCCTTGATTGGAAACCGCCTGCACCACTTTTTTCTTCTGGTTCTCGAACTGCTCCCGCATGTTCTCAATCTTCATATTGGTGAGCATACCGAATTCCAACGCCTTTTGCAGTGCCAAACCAGGATTATCTGTATGCACATGGGTTTTAATGATGTCCGCATCATCCACCACTACCACACAGTCCCCAATGGTTTCCAGATAGGCTCTCAGCTCCTGGGGATCCCCGCAATCCTCTTTTTTCAGGATGATGAACTCGGTGCAGTAGGTGAAGGTAATCTCTCCCTCATATTCTCCAGCCGCGTTTTTGTCTGGATGGATGGAATCCGAGTTTCCAGCGCCTGCTTGGGCTTCCTGAGGCTCCACCATACCTTCCCCTGAGAACACCTTGCCCATACCTTCAAAAATGACCATCAAGCCCTGACCGCCCGCGTCCACCACGCCGGCTTTTTTCAGCACAGGAAGGAGTTCGGGGGTTTGGGCCAAGGCTTCATTGCCCGCCTCAATAACCGTTTTCCAGAGGGTCTCCGGGGTTGGGTTATCCTTGAGGGCCTCCTTGGCGGCGGCCGCTGCCAAGCGGGCTACGGTCAGGATGGTGCCTTCCGTGGGCTTCATAACCGCTTTGTAAGCCGCTTCCACGCCCTTTTCCAAAGCTTCCGCCAGATGGGCAGAGTCCGCCTCCTTCTGGTCCTTGAGACCCTTGGAGAAGCCCCGGAATAAAAGGGACAGAATCACCCCAGAGTTCCCACGGGCACCCCGCAGCAGCGCTGAGGCGCACACATCCGCCACCTGGGAAACGGTGGCGTCATCCGCCAATCTGGTTAATTCCCGTTTGGCGTTGGAGGCGGACATAGACATATTAGTTCCAGTATCCCCGTCCGGTACAGGAAACACATTCAGCGCGTCCACACGCTGGCGTTGATTGCTGATTTCATTGGCTCCAGAGATAAAAGCGTCCCGGAGCATTTGGCCTGTAATCACGATTGTTTGACCTCCATCGTTCAGTTTCGCCTTCCCTTTGGAGGCGTTATTCCGTTTTCATAGAATCCACAAATACATTGACCTTGGCCACATCCAACCCAGTGGCCTGTTCCACGGTATAGCGCACCTTATTTACAATACTTTTCACAATGGCGGCGATGTTCATGCCATATACCACAACGATATGCAGGTCCACAATCAGCCCATTATTGGTGGTTCGCACACGGACCCCTTTGTCTGGGGCATCTTTATGAGAAATGGCAGAACGGATACCCTGCGTTGGTGAGTTCACCATACCCGCTACCCCAAAGCACTCAGAGACCGCTTTTCCCACCAGATTGGCGAAATATTCCTGGGAAATACCGATGGACCCATATTGATTTTCCAGCCGAATCATTTGATTGACCTCCTTTAAACAAAAGGCGTTTTGACTGCCGCCTGTTGAAATTCACCATTCCATTATATTATAGAAAATATCTTGCTGAGTTGCAACTATTTCCGAGCGAAATTCTCGCTGAGAAACCACGGTTCCCTGCAAAAATACCAATGGCAGAAAAGGCGGACTTTCCAGAAACGCTTGACAAAACGCCTCTATCCCCTCCCCTGTGGAACGATAGGCCCAGTACAAATCTGAAAGGGCTTGATTTTCCGGCGCCCCATAAGCCAAAGCTCCTCCTGGCATTAACGTGGAAAAGTCCATATTATCGGTGAGACGGATTTCCCCAATATACAGATCATATTGCCCCGCCGCCAAGCTGGCTTGATATTGGTCAAAGGTTTGGGATACCACATTCACCCGAATCCCTGCTTGACGAATCTGCTCCGCCACCAGAGTGGCCACTGCGTTGCGGTAGGTATTCTCACTGTTGACCAGCAGCCGCAGGGTGATGGGCTGTCCATCCCTCAAACGATAACCGTCCTGATTTTCCTCTACCAGTCCCATTCCCTCCAGCAGCTGCTCAGCTACCGCCAGCCTTCTGGGGGTGGACAGCTCTAAGTTTTCCAGCCGGTAAAAATCCGGGTGAAAAGGATATTGGGTGGAGGTAGCTTTGGTGTCGTATGCCTTTGAAACCAACTCATCCCGGCTGAGGGCGGCGTCCAACGCCTGCCGAAAGCTTGGCTGGGACAGAAGACTGTTGGCACCATTGATTCCCAGATACACAAAATTAGTCAAGGCAATATTCTGTCCGCCAGCGGCCAAACTTCCCAAATCCTGATTTTCCAGGTCCGAGTAGGCCAAATCAACATCCCCAGACTTTACAGCAAAGGCCAATCCATCCGATGAAGTTACCTTCACCAGCCGAATGGTCTCTATGGTGGTGGGTTCTCCATAATACAATGGATTAGCAGTCAGAGTCACCCCTGTGTTTCCCCAGGTACCGGATACATAAAAACGACTTACCCCCACAGGATAATCCTGCTGGCCTGTATTTTTCTTTACAACAGGAAAGGTAAGCTGCAAAGGAAAGTCTGCGTCCGGCTGATGGAGCCGAATCACCACCCGCCCCTCCTGGTCCAAAGCGTATCCCGCCATATTGGTCAGCTGCTGCTGCCAATATCCCCCCGGCGTAATGGTCAGACCCAGAGAATAAATCACATCTTCTCCTGTCAGTCGGGTTCCATCCGAAAACAGAGCGTCCTTTCTCAAAGTAATGGTGCAGGTGTCCCCTGTCATCACTACCTCCTGAGCCAGCTGGTTCACTGGATGGAAGGACTTATCTGGCTTTACCAGGCTGTCATAAAGCAGAGGCGTTAGACCCAAATTTAACTGAGTAGTCATGGTGTACGGATTCAAAGTATCATTTACATTGTACCCTAAACGCAATTCTTTCACGGTTTCTGGTTGTGTCTCCTCCAATTCCTCCACTTGGGACTGAGTTTGGGAGGCAGCGGAGCTTGTTGACTCTTGGGAACCGACGGAACCACACCCAGCCAAAAGGCTGACCGCCAGCGCCAGAGCAAGCAATCGTTTTCTCATAGATACCTCCCATTTCCCTGCTGATTCCAAAAAGCGGCAACCCCTGCTTAAAAGGATTTTTCCGCCTTCTTGGGCTATTATACCCTTTTCTTGTTATCCATTTCAATGATAGTTTGTAAACAATTACTCCTGAACCACCCGAAAAATCTCCTGAACCTTTCCATTGGGTCCGAACCGGAGAACTACCCCATGAAGCTCCACCTTTTCCGGGTCATTGGAAAATCGAGTGGGCAGGCCGGTGCGCAGCCTCTGAATGGCTTTTTCCTTCACCACACCTAAAATAGAATCCCGGCCACCGCACATCCCCGCATCACTGATAAAAGCGGTTCCTTTGGGCAGCAGCCGCTCGTCGGCGGTCTGCACATGGGTATGGGTTCCTATCACCGCCGAAACCCGTCCGTCCAGATAATGGGCCAAAGCGTATTTTTCAGCGGTGGCCTCCCCATGAAAGTCTACAAGGATATTGGGACACTTCACCTTTTCCAGCAGCCGGTCGGCACAATCAAAGGGGCTTTCGTGAACCGGTTCCATATACACCCGGCCTTGCAGGTTGATTACACAGAGAGGGAATTTCGGGTCGTCGTAAAAAAACATACCTTCCCCTGGCGCGCTTGGATGGTAATTGGCCGGACGGATGACCCCCATGCGCTCATCCAAAAGGTCATAGATTTCCCGGCGGCGCAGGCTGTGATTGCCAGTGGTGATAATATCCACCCCACTGTCCATCAAGTGCTTGGCGCTGTGAGGCAGGATTCCATTTCCTTCCGCCGAGTTTTCCCCGTTGGCGATTACAATTCCTATCTCATAGCGTTTTTTCAGACGGGGCAGCTCCTGCCGCACCTTATCGCAGCCCGCTTGTCCAACCACATCCCCTAAAAATAATAGATTCATAGTTCCTCCATCCTCGGATGTATTTTATCCATTCTTGGTTTTATTAAGTTCACTGACTATAAGCGCTCCATTAGGCCATGCCAGGCCACCCAAAAGGCGGCTGCAACCAGTTTTGCTGTTTGTTCTGCGGTTATTATACCATGAACACAAGGTGTGAATAGTATAATTGGCCATTGGGACGGGAGTGGGCATCGCCCACGTATCGTCCTGGCCATAAAATGTATAATAGCCGCTCTGCGGCTATTATACCATAGCTGCAAGCCCAAAGGGCTTGTACGCCGCAAAGCGGCGGAAAACCGGCACAGCCGGTTTTGGACTATGGTGTAACAAGCGCAGAGCGCGGCATAGCCGCGCTGGGCCGCCCAGAGGGCGGTCACAAACAGCTTTGCTGTTTGTCTTGCGGTTATTATACCACATCCCTATTAGTTGGGCAAATTTTCCGTTTCTGAATCACCTTCTCAAAACAGAAAAGGGAGGCCCTTTTCTGAAAGCCTCCCCCTTGATTCAGCTGATTTTTTTCTGTTCCATCAGGGACAAAATTTGTTCGTAAATGCGCTGGTTGGCGTCGGTGATGGCCATAGCCTGCGCGTTTTTTCCCAGCCGCTTCAGGGTATCTGGGTGGGCACAGAGCCCTTCCACCGTTTTCTCAAGGAGCTGGCGGGTCAAGTCTTTTTCCTCAATCACCACCGCCGCCTCATGTTCCGCCAACACCATTGCGTTGTGATATTGGTGATTTTCCGCCACATTTGGGGACGGAATCAGAATAGAAGCGGTGCCGCTGGCCTCCAGTTCGGACAGGGTCATGGCGCCCGAGCGGGCAATCACCAAATCCGCGGCGGCCAAACAATCCGGCATGTCATTGATGTACTCCCGTATATCCAAGCCTAGGCTTTCCAGGGGGATACCCTCCTGTTTGAGCGCCTCTCGAAACCGCTCCTTCTCATAGGAGCCGGTGGCGTGGATATGATAAAAACGACCTTCCCCCTGACGCCGCTCCCAAGCGATTAGGCCCACGACTGCGTCATTGATCCGTCTGGCACCCAAACTGCCTCCAAAAGAGACAATGCACACCTGCTCCTTGGAGATTCCCAATTTTTCTCTGGCTTTTTCCCGATTGGCGAAGAAAATCTCCTCCCGCACCGGATTTCCAGTGACCACATACTCCCGGCCATGAGGCAGGTACCGTTTAGCCTCCTCCACCGAAATCAGCACTTTGTCCGCAGTGCGGGCCAGCAGCTTAGTGGTCACCCCAGGAAAGGCGTTGGACTCATGGGTAATGGTTTTGTATCCCAGCTTGGCGCCCTCACGGAGAATGGGACCGCTCACATAGCCTCCTGTCCCTACAATCACATCTGGGTCAAAGCCTTGAATCAGGCGTTTGGACCTTCCCCAGCTAAGCGCTAGGCATCCCACCGCCCGTATATTGTACTTGAAATTAAACCAGCTGGGCTTCCTCTGAAACCCCATAATCTCAATAGGGGCAAAGGTATAGCCCGCTTTTGGTACCAGACGTGCCTCCATTCCCTTTGGATTTCCCGCGAACAGAATCTCCGCCTGGGGATGCCGGGCTTTGATATAGTTGGCCATGGCAATGGCTGGATTGATATGCCCAGCGGTCCCGCCGCACGCGAAAAGCAATTTCATCTGTCATTTCTCCCAATCGCCGCTATTCTTTTCCTAATAAGGTCTGCCTTGAAACCGACAGGATAACCCCCATCTGCGCCAAAAGCATAACCAACGCCGTTCCTCCGTAAGAGAAGAAAGGCAAACTGATTCCTGTGTTGGGAATGGTGTTGCTGACCACAGCGATATTCAAAATGGTCTGCACACCCACCTGTGTACTCAGCCCAACCGCCAGCATTGACCCAAAACGGTCCCGGCTGCGCATGGCGATGACAAACCCCCGCCAAAGCAGCAACACAAAGATTAAGATAATAATGGTAGCGCCCACAAATCCCAATTCCTCACAAACCACTGCGAAAATAAAGTCATTTTGAGGTTCAGGAAGGTATAAGTGCTTCTGTCTGGAATTTCCAAGTCCTACCCCTAACAAGCCTCCAGAGCCAATGGCGTATAGGGACTGAATGGTTTGGTAGCCGCCCCCTTGTGGGTCGGCGAATGGGTCAATCCAGTTGATGAGACGACCTTGGGCATAAGTGATAACACCGGGAATCAAAACCGCCACCACGATGGCCGCGGCCAGCAGCACACCGCCGCCCACGAACCACCGGATACTGGTTCCTCCCACAAACATCATCACCAATCCGATGGAGACAATCAGAATCGTTCCCGAAAGGTGAGGTTCCAGCAGCATCAAAAAGGCAATCATGCCCATCACCGTTACAAAAGGCCACAAACCGTATTTAGGGTTTTTCATCTTTTCATAGTTTGTGGAAATCATATGGGCGAACAGCACCACAATGGTAAACTTGGCCAGCTCTGATGGCTGGAAGGTAAAGGACGCTCCGATAATGGGAATCCAGCGCCGGGCGTTGGCCCTTGTATGATAAAACAGCACCAGCACCAGCAAAAACAGGGTTCCAATCAGGAGCAGAAAGGCAAACTTCTGCAAAATATGGTAATCAATTCTGGAAACCACCAGCATCATCACCACACCCACCGCCGCGAACAAAAGCTGCCGGGTGATATAGTGGAAACTGTCGCCTCCATCGTTGTAATAAGCGTAAACATAGCTTGCCGAGAACAACATGATTAACCCGATAAATAGCAGCGTCAGCACCAACACAAGAAAGGTCAGGTCCATGCCGCCGATATGAGATTTTTCTTTACGCTCTGTTGGATGCCGCGGCGGCCTTGCCGCCATCGGGTGTCTCAATAGAACGCCCCCCTTTCCAATCAATTTGGGATGTGGAAAAACTTTCCCCTGTAAACAGACTTATGATGCCCCATGGTTCTAAGGAGCGCTCACATGGCTAAAACCGCCAGAATGGACAGCACACCACCCACCAAGGTTATCAAGGAGAAAACGGTCACAATTTTAACCTCGCTCCACCCGGAAAGCTCAAAGTGATGATGGATAGGGCTCATCTTAAAGATGCGCTTGCCGTGGGTCAGTTTGAAGTAACCCACCTGAAGCATGACCGAAAAGGCCTCGCACCAGTAAATCATCCCCGCCAGCGCCAGCAGCAGCGGGAATCCTACATCAAAGGCCAAAGCAACCACCAAGCCTCCCAAAAACAGAGAACCTGTGTCTCCCATAAACACCTTAGCGGGATAGAAATTCCATACCAAAAATCCTAAGGTTCCTCCCGCCAGAGCCGCGGCGATTACGCCGGTGTAGGCCTGAGCCAGCATACCCGAAATCACAATAAAGCACAAAGCGTACATAAAGGTAACCGAGGAGGCCAGCCCATCAATGCCATCTGTCAGGTTCACAGCGTTGACAAACCCAGTAATCACAATCACCGCGAAAGGATAATACAGCAGCCCTAAATCCAGCTGCCCCAAAAAAGGAATCCGCACAATGGTGGAGGTGTCCCCTGATAGATACAGCATGGTCAGATAAAAGACCGCTATAATCAGCTGGAACAGGTACTTCTGTCTGGCGGTCAGCCCCAGATTTTGTTTCTTCACCACTTTGATGTAGTCATCCAGAAACCCAACCGCCCCAAAGGCTAACGCCATGACGATACCCCCAAAGAATCGGGTTCCCAAACCCTGAGGAGCTGCCTGGTAAAATACCAGCAGACAATATCCGCCCGCTATGGCTATTGTTGCACCAATCACAAACATTATGCCGCCCATGGTAGGAGTTCCCTGTTTCTTTTTATGCCAGGAGGGTCCAATATCCAAAATAGTTTGGCCAAATTTCAGCCGGCGCAGGTAAGGAATCAGGGGAAATCCCAGCAAGGCTGTGATTCCAAAGGAAAGCAGCAAAGTCACCAGCAAAACAGTTGTATTCATCATCAATCTCCCTTATACAGTCCTTGAAGGATTTCTTCCATCCGCATCCCCCGACTGGCTTTCACCCAAATCACATCGCCTGGGGATATCACCTGTTTGAGCCGCTCCAAAAGCGTCTGCTTGCTTGAAAAGTGGGTCCCAATGGGGCGCAGGGCGTTGGCTCCCGCCACATAATCCGCCCCCAGCTCCCCCACCGCCAGCAGCAGGTCCACCCCATGGGTCGCAGCGAAAACGCCTGTTTGAGTATGGGCTTCATGGGCAATGGGCCCCAGCTCCAGCATATCCCCCAACACAGCGATTCTCTTGCCGGAACAGGGGAATTTCTCCAGGGTGGCCAAAGCCGCCTCCATAGAATCGGGAGAGGCGTTATAGCAGTCCTCAATCACTGTGCAACCATTGAATTTCACCTGACGCTGCCGCATCCCTGACGGTACATATCCCTCCAAAGCGGCGGCACACTCCTTGGCCGGGATTCCCAGCTCCCGTCCCACCCCAAAGGCTGCCAAAGCGTTTAGGACATTGTGGCTGCCCAGGCAGGGAATCCTGGCCTCAATGGCCTCCCCCTGGGCCTCAATGGTAAAAACAGTCCATCCATTTTGAGCTTTCAAGTTCTTGCCTCGAATCCCACAGGCGGGGTTTTCGATTCCATAAAACTGAACCCTCAGTCTTGGCTGCCTCACTTGGCTAAGCAGGTCATTGTCCCCGCACAGGAACAGTGGCGCCCCATCAGGCAGGGCATCCGCCAGTTCCAGCTTGGCCTTCAAAATGTTTTCCCGGCTGCCCAGTCGCTGGATATGGCTCACCCCAATATTGGTAATCACCCCGATTTCCGGCTGGCAAACCGCCGACAAAGCGGCGATTTCCCCTAAGCCTTCCATCCCCATCTCAATCACAGCAGCCTCATAGCTGGCGTCCAGATTCAGAAGGGTTTTTGGCAGTCCAATCTCATTGTTCAGGTTTCCCTGGGTCTTTAAAGTCTTAAAGCCGGCGGAAACCACTTGGGCAATCATATCCTTTGTGGTGGTTTTCCCTACGCTGCCGGTAATCCCCACACAATGAATCTGGAACTTGCTCCGGTAATATTGCCCAATCTCCATCAGGGCTTTTTGGGTATCCTCTACATAAAGTACCCGATTGCTGCCGTAGTCCCTGGGCTCCTGGGCGATGGCCCAGGCCGCCCCATTTTCCAAAGCCTGGCGGATATAATCATGCCCATCAAACCGTTCCCCTTTCAGGGCCACAAACAGACATCCTTCCGGCAGGTTTCTGGTATCGGTGGAAATATCGTGGATGATTCCCTCATACACACCGGGACAGTTAACAGCTTGGGCAATCTCCTGTATGGTCATGGGTTCCATGGGTTCTCTCGTCCTTTCCTCTGGCCAGCAGCTGAGCCACCACCTCTTTTTCATCAAAGCAGATGGTCTCTCCCCGCAATACCTGGTAATTTTCATGGCCTTTTCCCGCCAGAATCAAAATATCATCCTTTTGGCAATGATCCAGCGCCCACTCAATGGCGGCGTACCGGTCGGAAATAACCTGATAGGGCGTATCAGGATGCTCTAAAATTCCCGGCAGGCAGTCGTTGATAATCTGCATCTCATCCTCATCTCGAGGGTTATCCGAGGTGAGAATCACAAAGTCGGACAATCTGGCCACAATCTCTCCCATGATTTTCCGCTTGCCACGGTCACGATTCCCGGCACACCCAAACAGGGTCACCACCCTGCCCTTGGCGAATTTCTTCATGGTGGTGATAATCTTTTCCAGTCCATCCGGGCTATGGGCGTAATCCCGGATGATTGTGAAGCCCCGGTCACAAGGCATGACCTCGATGCGTCCCACCACCCCTGTACAGCTGCACAAGCCTTCCGCTACCCGCTCCAGCCCCATTCCCAGGGTCATGGCGGCGACCCCGGCGGCCATAGCGTTGGAGATGGAAAAATCCCCCGGAATGGGCAGCCGAACCCGAGCGATTTTTTCCTTCCCCACCAGCATAAACTGGCTGGAATCCGGCGCCGGACGGATATCCTTGGCGGTAAAATCCGCTTGGTCGTCCTGGGTGGAAAAAGTCAGGGTTTTACAGGAAACCTCCTTCACTAGTCGCCGCCCATAAGGGTCATCCAGATTCAATACAGCGGTGTCGCACATTTCAAACAGCTTGCGTTTGGCTTGGAAATAGGTCTCCATATCATGGTGATAATCCAGATGGTCCTGGGTCAAATTGGTAAAAATAGCGGTATCGTAATGGAGCCCCGCCAGACGCTCCTGGTCCAGAGCGTGGGAGGAACACTCCATCACCACATAATCACAGCCCGCACTGACCATCCGGTCCAGCATGCTGTGCAGGGCCAGCGGGTCAGGGGTTGTGTGCTTCGCTGGCAGCTCGATTTCCCCTATCTCGTTATGGATGGTCCCCATCAGGCCCACCTTATGGCCCCCTGTTTCCAACAGGTGTTTGAGCATACAGGTGACTGTGGTTTTCCCGTTGGTACCTGTCACACCCACCAGATGCAGCTTTTGGGCGGGGTTCCCAAACCAGTTCCCGCAAAGCACCCCATAAGCCAGACGGGTGTCCGGTGTGAGAATCTGGTTGGGAAGGCCCAGGTCATGGGCCGCCACTACCGCCGCGGCCCCTTCCTCTACCGCCTGAGCGGCGTGATCATGCCCATCAAATCGTCCGCCTTTTATACAAACAAACAGCATCCCTGGCTCCAGCTTCCTGGAATCGGCGGTGACGCCTGTAATTTCACAATCCTGGATTTCCCCCTCCCAGGGGAAACCCTTCAATAATTGGGTCAGAAGCATAAGCTGTCGCGCCTCCTTTTTTCATTGGGCGGCCTTTTTATCCGGCCAGATTGGGGTCCTGGAACTCCACAGCCACGATGGTACCGGGAGCCACCTTGGTTCCCGCCACTGGATTCTGGGAAACCGCTCGGCCGCTGGAGCCTTCCAACCCTGTTCCCGACACGGAAATATTCAGGCTATATTGGTCTACCAGGGTCTGGTTGGCCTGGGCCACAGTCATTCCCACTACATTGGGGACTTCCACCATCTGCTCATCGGTGAATTCCTCTGTGTAGATGACCACCCGGCCATCCTTAGGCAAAGGCTCCTGATAGCCTGGCACCTGCTTCACAACTGTGGTTCCCTCACCAACAATCTGATACTTCAGGCCGGCGATGCGCAGGATGGACTCCGCTTCATGGATATCCTTATCCAGCAGCAGAGGTGTGGTGGTGGCCACATTCTCCAATTCTTCCTCGGTATATTGAGGCTCAATCCCTACATAAGGCAATACATCCGCCAGCACCGCCCCTACGACGGGGGCCGCTACGGTAGAACCGTAGGGGTTAGGTACATCCGCCTCATCCAGAAGCACCAAGCAAGCAATTTCCGGGTCATCCACCGGAGCGAACCCAAAGAAGGAAAGGACATATTTCATCTGGGCGTTTGGGTTCTCCTTGCGCTCCTGCTCGTACTTATCAATCTTTTCAGAGGTTCCGGTTTTTCCTCCAATCCGATAGCCAGGCACTCTGGCGGCGGAACCGGAGCCTTCTGTCACCACTGCTTCCAGCATTTCGCACATATCCTTGGAAACCGCCTCTGAAATCACCTGTCGCTTTACCACTGGCTCAGTGGAACTGACCACATTGCCTTCCGAATCAATAATCTGCTGTACAATATAAGGCTGCATCAGTTTCCCGCCATTCACCGCCGCACAGCAGGCGGTAATCAGCTGAATGGGGGTCACTTTAAAGGTTTGGCCGAAGGAGGAGGAGGACAGCTCCGCCAGACCCATATTTTTGTCTGTATAATAGATGCTTCCAGCCTCTCCTGGCAGGTCGATGCCAGTACCTTCGGTCAGGCCAAAATTGCTGAAGTTTTCATAAAACACCTTGGCACCCATCCGCTGTCCGATTTCAATAAAAGCGGGGTTGCAGGAGTTACGAATGGCGTCCGCAATATTTTGCTGTCCGTGACCAATACCTTTCTGTCCATAAACCCAGCAGCGCTGAATTCTTCCCGCTACCTCTTTATAGCCTGGGCAATAAAATCCTGTATTATGGTCCACTGCCCCGCTTTCCAAAGCGCCTGAGGCGGTAATGATTTTAAAAACCGAACCAGGCTCATAGGGGTCGGATACCGCTGGGTTTCTCCACTGGGCATACTGGGCCTGCTGTTTCGCTGTCTGGTACTGCTCCTTCTGCTCCACCGTATTTAAGGCTTCCAGTTCTTCCCGCTTGGTTTCACTAAAAATGGTATAGGGGTCGTTGGGGTCAAAATCCGGCTTGCTGGCCATGGCCAAAATGGCCCCTGTTTTCACATTCATCACAATGCCGGTAGCCCGGTTGGATACCCGATGCTCATTCACTGCTGTTTCCAGGTTTTTCTCCAAATAATGCTGGATTTTCTCATCCAGGGTCAGAACCAGAGAATTCCCATCCTGGGCTGGATAGGTTTCATCGTATTCCAAGGGCATGGTGACTCCTACCGAGTTGCGCATAGACACACTGCGGCCCGGGGTCCCCGCCAGCACATTGTTATAATAAGACTCTAAACCATAAGCGCCTACATTGTCGTTGTTGGTGAATCCCAACACGGTAGCCGCGAAGTTTCCATAGGGATAATATCGGCGGGTATCCTCCTCCAGGAAGATGCCCTTTACATTGTTTTCGCTGACAAATTCCATCAGGGCGTCCGCCTCCGGCTTTTCCACCTTGGTTTTCACCCGCTCATAAAAGCTGCCTGTATTCTTCATCTTTTGCTCCACCAAAGCTGGGTCCACCCCCAGCATGGTGCGCAAAGTATCCGAAACTTCCTGCTTCTTTTCCTCACTGTTGCTGCCGGTCAAAATCTCCGCTGGCGAGATGCATACCGTGTAAACTGTGGCGCTTCTGGCCAATGGGGTCATATTGGTGTCATAGATAACCCCCCGCTTAGGCGCGATTTCCTGAGAGCGAAGCTGATGGTCCAAAGCCTCACTCTGCCACTCCTCCCCTTCCACAATCTGAAGGACAAATAATTGGTGCAGAACAACCACAAATCCCACCAGCACCATGCCCAACAGAACCACAATCATACGGTATTTCATTTGTGAACTTGGTTGCTTTGACATAAAATTGATACCTGGTCTTTCCTGTAAGATTTTGTCGCTTTTCTCCTGAAAGAGAGGAAAGCAAGAAGGCTCTTGAGGTCCCCCAAGTGCTTCTTGCTTTCATGCTGCTGACAGCCCCAATCTTTCATACTCCATCTATATTTTCCTGCTCTGGAATGTATTCCTCCAAGTCGTTGACCACAATGCGAATCCGGTCAAACAGCGTCTGCTTGGGGGATTGGTCTGTAAGCTCAATCTGATCTCCCTCACTTAAATTGATGTATGTCACCTGCTGCTTGTCCATAGCGGACATACCTAACCGCTGGGTGGCGTATTCCTCAATATTGCGCAGGGAAACAGCCGATTCCAATTGCGCCTGCAATCGAATATTCTCACTTTTTAACTCTTCCAGCTCGTTATATTTGGAAGCCACCTGCTGACTTAACTCGGTCAGAACCGCCCGGCTATAAAGCATTGTCACCACAATCAGAATGCCTACCGCCAGCGCCGCCATAACCTTCACAAAAAGCATCATTTTAGCTTTGGCTCTGGCTTTTGCCGATGGAGCCGCAACACGCAGCTTGGGCTTGCGGCCCCGTTGTTTGGAGCGGGTCTGAAATTTCTCCAAATCATAAGCCACCGAACTGGCGCCCACCAATGGTCCAAAGTTAAGATAATGCGTCTGCAACGGTCTTCCCTTCTCTCTATCTTTTTATTGATAACCCCAACTTGAGGTTAAAAATCTTTTCCATATCCCCAGAGTTTCTTCCCGCGCACCCACACATCCAAGAAATCTCTTTATAATTTCTCAAGTACCCGCAGCTTGGCGCTCTTGCTTCTTGGGTTGGCCTCCAATTCTTCCTTTGAGGCTTCAATGGGTTTACGATTTATCAGCTTGCCCTGAGGCTTGTTGCCGCATACACATACCGGAAAGTCTGGCGGACAGGTACATCCCCTGCACAGAGATGCAAACCGCTGCTTCACCATTCGGTCTTCCAGGGAGTGGAAGGTAATGATTGCCATACGTCCCCCTGGATTCAATCGGTCAAATACCTGCTCTAAAAATACCGACAGGCTGGAAAGTTCCCCATTGACCTCTATGCGGATGGCCTGGAATACCCGTTTGGCAGGATGCCCGCCTTCACGTCTGGCCCTGGCGGGTATGGATTGCTTAATCAGCTCGGCCAATTCCCCTGTGGTCTGTATAGGATGATTTTCCCTGGTTTTAATGATTCTTTTAGCGATGGCAGGGGTAAATTTTTCCTCTCCATACTCCCGGAACACCCGGCAAAGTTCCCCAAACTCGTAGCCATTTACCACATCATAAGCGGACAGGCCGGTTTTGGACATACGCATATCTAAAGGCGCGTCATGCTGGTAAGAGAAGCCCCGTTCCGGAGTATCCAGCTGAAAAGACGAAACCCCCAAATCCAGCAGCACACCATCTATCGTTGGGATTCCCAGTTGGTCCAGCACCTGGCACATCCCACAAAAATCACTCTGCACCACCTGGGCGCAGGGATATGGGGCCAGGCGCTGGGCAGCCACCTGAATCGCATCCGGGTCTTTATCCAAAGCAATCAAGCGTCCTGTGGTAAGCCTGCGGGCAATCTCCCTGGAATGACCGGCTCCACCGGCGGTACCATCCACATAAATCCCATCCGGCCTGATATTCAATCCTTCAAGGCACTCCTGAAGCAGCACCGAAACATGTTTAAACTCTAATTCTTCCATCTCTTAAAATCCCAACTCATCCATTGCTTCCGCAATAGACTCAGCGGTTAACTCCTCATTCATCTCAGCCCAGCGGCCGCTGTCCCAAATTTCCGCGTGGTTTGATACACCCGCGATGGTGATTTCCTGCACTAATCCCGCATATTTGCGCAGATGGGACGGAATCAAAATCCGTCCCTGCTTATCTGGCTCTACTTCCGCCGCGCAGGCAAAGAAGAATCGCTTCAATTTATTGGCTTTGGAAATGGGCAGCTTTTGAAGCTTATCCGCCAATAAAGCCCATTCCTCCATCGAATATACGAAAAGACAGTTATCCAACCCATAGGTGACAATGAAACGCTCTCCCAGTTCTTCCCTCAGGCGGGCGGGAAAATTCACCCTGCCTTTTGTGTCCATACTATGGACATACTGGCCTGTCAGCATTTCTTTCACCCTTTCCTCAAGTCTTCCCCATTCAACCCAAGGGGGTAAAACCACTTTTCACCACTTTTCACCACTTATGTCTTTCTTATTATAACCATAATGCCCAATAAATGCAAGTGCTTTTCCCTCTATGGGAAAAATTAACTTCCCCCTTTTTCCACCGGAAATTAACAAAAAAACCCCTTGAAATCCGCGTTTTCAAGGGAGTTTTACGTAATTTTGTCAAATTATCTGTTGTAAGAAAAACGGTTTCCCGAAACTTTTTCCCACACCTGGTCACAAGCCTCAATCAAATGTACCGGCAAGGCGCCCGCCTGTATGCTTCCAATGTTCTGTTGGAGCTGTCCCATCCTGGAAAAGCCCAACAAAATGGAATCCACATAAGGCTGAGACCAGCTCCAGCGCATGGACAGTTCCAATAAGGAAATTCCTGCTTCCTGGGCATAGTGATCCAACTCGTCCATCGCCTTCAGGTTTTCCTCTGTCCAATAACGCTCCTTATATTTTGGATTTCTGGAAAATCGGGTCCCTTCTATTAAGGTGTGTTTTACATACTTGCCGCTTAAAAGACCTCCCGCCAGAGGGTTATAGGTGACCAGCCCCATAGGATTCTTCCCCAAAAAGGGAACCAGCTCCTGCTCTACCCCTCTGGTCAAAGGATTCAGCACCACTTGGGTTACACAGGGCGGCAGGAGATACCGTTTCTCCGCCTCGTAAAGCAGCTGGCACAGCTGCCAGGCAGCGTGATTGGAAGCCCCTATATACCGCACCTTTCCAGAGCGGATCAGGCAGGTCATAGCGTCCAAAGTTTCCTCTATGGGCGTATTGTAATCCGGCAGATGCATATAGTAAATATCCAGATAATCGGTATTCAGCCTTTTGAGAGAAGCCTCTGCCTGCTGGATGATTTGTCCTCTGGATAATCCATAGTTGGACTGTTTGGGGCCGCATTTTATCCCCACCTTGCTGGCCAGCACCACCTGATGCCGGCAGCCTTCCAGCGCTTTGCCCAAAATCGTTTCACTGGCACCCTCATTATAGCAATTGGCGGTGTCTATGAAATTGATCCCCTGCTCCAGACCATAGCGTATCATCGCTGTGGCAATCTCCTGTCCTACCTGATCTCCAAAGGTCATAGTGCCTAAACACAAACGAGAAACCCTTAAACCGGTTCCTGGCAGAAAACGATATTCCATTTTTTCCTCCCTTTTGCGGCGCAATCAATGCCGCCCCTCTTCCTTTTCATGGATGCCTTCTTGGATAGGGAAACAAACAGCCCCGAACGTAAATGCGTCCAGGGCCGCTCATCATAAAAACGGCTGCTTTTTACAGGTCAAAAGCGTCGTGAATGGCGTTAATGGCTTTGTCAGAATCCTCCAAGGCCACCAAAACAGAAATTTTAATCTCGCTGGTGGAAATCATCTGAATATTCACATTCGCCTCAGACAGCGCCTCAAACATCTTGCTGGCCACGCCTGGATTGGACTGCATACCCGCACCCACAATAGACACCTTGGAGATATTGTCATCGCAGACCACTCCATTGGCACCAAACTGCTGGTTCAAGTCCCCCATGATCTCCAGAGCCTGCTCCTTGTTGGCCCGGGAAATGGTAAAGCTGATGTCTTTGGTGTTGTCACGTCCGATGGACTGAAGGATAATATCCACATTTACCTTGCAGGCCGCCAGCTTGGAGAAAATCTTAAAAGCGATGCCAGGCTGGTCCGGCACCCCTAAAATAGAAACTCGTGCCACATCGTTATCTCTGGCAACCCCTCTAATCAACATTTTTTCCACTTTGACAACCTCCTTAATCTTGGTGCCGGGATTCTGAGTTAAGCTTGAGAGAACCTCCAGGTTCACATGGTATTTCTTGGCCATCTCCACCGACCGGTTATGAAGCACGCCAGCGCCTAAGGTCGCCAGCTCCAGCATCTCGTCATAAGTAATCTCATCCATCTTATGTGCGTTGGGAACCAGTCTGGGGTCCGCCGTGTAGACACCGTCCACATCGGTATAAATCTGGCACAGGTCGGCATGAAGAGCTGCGGCCAAAGCCACAGCGCTGGTATCCGAGCCGCCCCGTCCCAGGGTGGTGATGTCATCATACCGGTTGATGCCCTGGAAGCCAGCCACAATCACAATATTCCGCTTGGACAGCTCATTGTCCACCCGCTCCTTATTGATTCGGCGGATGCGGGCGGCCCCATGGGTGGAATCGGTCAAAAAGCCCGCCTGCCATCCGGTGAGGGAAACCACCGGGAAGCCCAGCTTCTCAATGGCCATAGCCAGCAGGGCAATGGAAATCTGCTCTCCTGTGGACAGCAGCACATCCATCTCCCGTTTGGAAGCGTGCTCGTTGATTTCCAGAGCCTTCTCAATCAAATCGTCGGTGGTGTCCCCCTGCGCGGAAACCACTACCACCACATTGTTGCCTTTTTGGTAGGTCTCGGTAATGATGCGGGCCACATTGAAAATGCGCTCCTTGTCCTTTACCGAGCTTCCCCCAAATTTTTGCACCACTAAATTCATGGGTATTCCTCCATCATCAAACTCATTCTTCAATCACAGTACCTGTGTTGTCTATTGACAATGTATGCACCTGCCAGCCATCCAGTCCCCGTTCCCGCAGTTTTCGCTGTACACAATTGGCGAAATCCACCCGCTTGGCATCCACAATGGCCATCAGGGTAGAGCCCGCGCCACTGATGAAAGCGGCGTAAGCCCCCAAATTATAACATTCCTCCATCACCCAGGCCCCATTGGGAATCAGGCCCAGGCGATAGGGCTGGTGCAGCCGGTCATCCGCCGCCACCCGCAGGTTTTGGTAATTTCCGCTGTACAAAGAAACCGACATCAGCGCCGCTCTGGACAGGTTAAACACCCCATCCCTTCTGGGTACGGTATCCTGCAGCGCAGCTCTGGCTTTGCTGGTTTTCAGCTCAAAATCCGGCACAATCGCCACAAAACGCAAATCGTCCTTGATTTCCTGCTTGACGTAATACACCTGCCGCTGATGAATCACCGCTGTTACCAGACCGCCGGTGAGGGCCGGTGTGGAATTGTCAGGATGCCCCTCTACCTGGGCGGCAATGTTAATCAGCTCATCATCGGAAACCGGGTTTCCCATCAAGGCGTTGGCTCCTTTCAGCCCTCCAATCACACAGGCGGAGCTGCTCCCCAATCCCCTGGCAAAAGGGATTCGGTTGGCTTGTGTAATCCGCAGCCCTTTAAAGGGAATTCCGCACACCCGATAAAGATTTTTGGCGGTGGAGTAAATCAGATTGCTCTCATCGGTGGGGGCGGCTGGACCCTCCACCGTCTGGATAGAACAACCGTCCCATTCCTCCATAGTAATCTGGTTATACAGATTCACCGCCAAACCAATGGAATCAAAGCCAGGGCCAATATTAGCGCTGGTAGCGGGAATTCGCAATTTTACCATCAGTAATCCAGCACCCGCACTTTCCCAAGAATCTCAACCCCCATATTGGTCAGCTTGGACAGCTCCTCCTCAATCTCCCGCTCTTTGCGCTCCGGCAGGATGCAGGCGAACTCATTGTCAGGCTGGCCGTCTCTGGACAAAGGCTGTACCTGGCCAAACTGCTTTTCCAGCATTTGAGGCAGCTTCACCGTGTCGGACTGGAGGCGCACATACATGCGGGTACTGTTTTCCAGATGGTCAGCCACGTTGCCTCCCTGGGACGGATTCCAACGCAAGGAAGGGCTGGTATCGGAAGCCTTGGCACACTCAATGATGTCCCCTACCACAGCGGAAGCAGTGGGCAGTTTGCCAGCGCCTTTTCCATAGAACACCACATCCCCGGTGGCGTCTCCCCGGACCAAAATCCCGTTGAACACATCGTCTACTGTACCCAGCTGACTTTCGTGATGGATAAAGGCCGGTGAAACCATGGCCATAATCTTTTCCCCATCCTGGCCCCGTTTCGCCCGCCCAATCAGCTTAATCACACAGTCACAGCTGGCGGCGTAAGCCACATCCTCCAGGGTAATCTCTGTAATGCCCTCTGTATAAACATCCTTGGGGAACACATGCTCCCCAAAAGATAAGGAGGCCAAAATACAGATTTTCCGGCAGGCGTCCTTCCCCTCCACATCGGCGGAAGGGTCCCGCTCTGCGTATCCCAGCTTTTGGGCCAGGGCCAGCGCGTCCTGGAAGGACATGTTCTCCCGAATCATCTTGGTCAGGATAAAGTTGGTGGTTCCATTGAGAATTCCAGCAATCTCATCAATCCGGTTGGCGGCCAGACACATATGCAAAGGCCGGATAATGGGGATTCCCCCTCCAACGCTGGCCTCAAACAGATAGTTCACATGGTTCTCCCGGGCGATAGCCAACAGCTCCGCTCCCTTTTGGGCCACCAGCTCCTTGTTGGAGGTGACCACACTTTTTCCATGTTCCAGACAGGTTTTGGTAAAGGTATAGGCGGGTTCCAATCCTCCAATCACCTCAGCCACTACCTTCACCGAATCGTCTTCTACAATCTGCTGAAAATCTTTGGTAAACCGGTCGGCGTAAGGGCTGTCGGGAAACTCCCGCACATCCAGGATATATTTCAAATCCAGGTCTTGTCCTGCTTTTTTTTGCAGGTTCTCACGGTTTTTAAAGAAAACTTCCACCACTCCTGAGCCTACCGTGCCGTATCCCAATACAGCAATATTCATAACCATCCTCCATCCCCAATCAACTTATTTTCAAATGGCTTTCGCCTCTACAATTCCATCCAACGCGTTCAGCGTTTGGAGAATTTCCTCACGGCCCAGACTCTCCGGCCCTACCTTGGCGGAAACTGACACAATGGCAACCCCATCCACCGGAATATTCTGGTTCACGGTGATGATATTGGCTCCCGCCTTGTATAGCGCTCCCAACACATTGGACAGGACGCCCGGCCGGTCCTCCAGCGTCAGCCCAAAGGTCACCAGATTGTCTCCCATCCGTTCGTCGTAAAGATGAACCGCGTCCTTGTATTTATAATAGGCGCTGCGGGAGACCCCCGCCATCAAAGCCGCCTGAGAAGAATTCTTGGCTTTCCCCTTCGCTAAAAGCATCTTCGCTTGAATTACCTTGATAAAAACTTCTGGCAGAACTTTGGCGTCCACCAGGAGATAGTTCAGCTCCTCCACCCGTCGTCCACCTCTCAAATACTAATGTATTGTGCATGAATACAATATACCACAGTAAACCCCAGAAGTAAAGGGCTGTATTTCCAGATAATACTAACATTCTCGACTTGAAACCAGCAATATTGCACAATTCTTTTGCCCAGTTATCCCCTGTGATAATCAACAGGTACTCTCGCATACTATTTTTCAGGAAAGGAGGTGCTGTTTTGGGTAAAGATTGGCTGCGGCTTGGCCTGACCGGGATCGTCACCGGCGTATTGCTTTTTTTCACCTTTAAATATCTGTTTTCCTGGTTCGCTCCCTTGCTTTTAGGGGTGGCCATCGCCGCCTTGCTGCGCCCCGCTGCCCTCCGCCTGCACCAGCGCACAGGCCTTTCCGAAAAAGCCAGCGCCAGGGTGGTTTTGCTGGGTTTTTATCTGGTGGTTTCCTGCCTGATTGCTTTATTCTTCACCATCATTCTTTCCCAGCTTTACGACCTGCTGGAACGGTTCCCCACACTTTACGCCCAAACCGCTAAACCTATGCTGACCCGATTTCGGGAGGGATTTTTAAGCCTGGCGGCCCGCTGCTTTCCTGAGGCAGGAGCGGGCATTGAGCGTTTTTACGCTGCTGTTTCTCAGGCGGCCCAGCAAGCCGCTGTGGACTGCTCCGCCCACCTTGTAAGCTGGGCGGCGGCTTTGGCGGCCCGGCTGCCCATCCTTCTCCTTGCCGCTGTCTTTACAGTGGCCATCTCCATGCTGGTAGGGGTGAACTATCATCAAGTGGGGGCTGCCCTGCGGGCTCTATTCCCTGCCAAGGCCCAAAAGCGGATTGATGACCTGCAAATCTTTTTGCGGGACACCATTTGGCAGTACATCCAAGCCTACACCATTCTTACCGCCATCACCTTTGTGGAATTAGTGGCGGGCCTTTGGCTGCTGCGCTTTCAATATGTGCTGCCTGTGGCCGTCTTCATCGCCCTTGTGGACCTGCTGCCCCTCATTGGCAGCGGAATGGTTTTGGTTCCCTGGGGGCTGTTCCTGCTGGCGGGAGGGGACTACCCTGGCGGCTGGGGCCTGTTGGCCCTGTTTGGGATTATGACCATTCTGCGCAACCTTCTGGAGCCTAGAATCGTAGGAGCCCAACTGGGTTTAAACCCCATTGTCTCCATCACCGCCATGTACGCCGGACTGCGGGCGGCTGGCCTTCTTGGCATGATTTGCGCCCCTGTATTGGTGCTGCTAGCCCGGTATTTTCTGTTGCAGTGTGATGACACTCCTTAAACTGGACCCAGGATGGATTCCACCAGCGCCGGAAGCTGCTCTGGACTTGAGATGGTAAACTCCGCCTTCTCCACCTCATTGGGGAATAGTCCATAGAGGCATCCAATAAAGGGGACCTGATTATCCTTGGCTGCTTCCCAGTCAAAATGCCTGTCCCCCACCATGACTCCTTGGGTAGTCTGGAAATCCTTGAGAATCTTGCGAAGCAAATCCGACTTATTCCAGCCGGGGATATTGGGCTGAATCGCGTCAAACAGCTCCTGTATCCCTAAAACATCCAGAATAAACCGAATATAGCCTTCCGCCCCGTTGGAGCAAAGGGCGATTTTATACCCCTTCTCTCTCAGCTGGGCCAGGGCCTCGGGAATTCCTGGATAGGTATGCCCATATAAGCGGGCGTATTTCTCCGCTAAACTATCCACTACATGCAGGTATTCCATAAATTTTTCCATGGAGCCTTCCGGCAGGATGATTTCTTTATTATCGTCCACCGTCCCCCCAATCATCTGCATCAGCCGCTCTTTTGGAAGCATGGGCATCCCCATAGCTTCCAACCCGCCTTCATAGGCCCGCAGCAAATAAGCGTCCGATTGGCTCAGGGTTCCATCCAAATCAAACGCCACCACTTTATTCATGCTTTTTCCCCCTATTCTGCCCCAAAGACTTTTTCTTATAAATTGTACCATAACAAAAGCTGGAATCCTAGTAGGAACTTCCGAAAAATTCCCGTTGTTTTTCAATGGAATAATGGTATAATTATGTTATCTCTTAGGATTTTTCGGTTTATACAGGGAAAGGATGTTAAAAAATGAGTGACGCTGGTTTTTTCAAAACGACAACCTTTGGGGGATTTGACAAAAAGGCGGTTTTGACTTACATAGATTCTTTAAATGAGAAGTTCCAGGCTTCTGAACAGGATTATCAGGAAAAGCTGGCAGCTTATGAAAAAGCCCAGGACTCTCAACTGGCCCACATTCAAAAACTGGAGGCCCATATCGCTCAGTTAGAGGGGCAGCTCTCCGACCAAAACGGCAAACTGGAAACCGTAGCTGAACAGCTGGAACTGGACCGCCAATCCTCCGGCCACGCCCAAACCTTGATTGGACAGCAGGCCCAGCAGATTGAGGCGCTTGAGAAAAAACTGGGAGACTGCCAAAGGGAGCTGGAAATCCAGCTGGAACAGAATCGGCAGCTTCAATTCCGGGTGGAAAGTTTGGACTTTAAGAGCAAAAAATACGACGAGATTTCCACCCAGGTGGGTAATACCCTGATTGAGGCCCGCCAGAACGCTGAGCGCATCACCGCCAGCGCTGAGCTGAAAGCAAAAGAAATGGCCCGGGAAGCCCAGGAGCGTATGAAGGGCTTTTATGGAGAGTTGAGTGACTTCAAAGGGGACGCCGCCCGTCTGCGCAAATGTTTGGAGGACATCCTGTTCCAGCTCAACGGCCGGGTTGATACCTTGCAGGAGATTGTGGAGGATGTAGAAAAGCGTTATCTTCAGGAGGAAGAAGCTTCCCCGGAGGACCCCTCTATTGTAAACCTGCTGGATAGTACCGAAGCCGAACAGGAAGCCTCTGCCTCCACAAAGCTGTAATCTGCCTTTCTGTGGCTGTCACTTGATGTGTCGCCGGACTATATGTCTGGTTTGTTTTTCATAAAAATGACCGTGGTCATCCAGGTCGAAGCAAGCTGTGATTATAAAAGAATAGAGGTCCCCCGGCTTTGCCGGGGGACCTCTATTCTTTTATTCCTTTGAGAACATCCTGGTCTTAGGGGTTGATGGAGTAGTTGGGAGCCTCTTTTGTAATATAAATGTCATGGGGATGGCTTTCCTTCAAGCCAGCTCCTGTGATACGGACAAACTGGGCCCTTTCATGCAGCTCTGGTATGGTAGCGCATCCTGTGTAACCCATACCAGCCCGCAGTCCGCCAATCAACTGGAAGATGGTATCCGCCACTTCCCCCTTGTAAGGAACCCGGCCTTCAACGCCTTCCGGAACCAGTTTCTTTTTGCTGTTATTTTCCTGGAAATACCGGTCACTGGAGCCTTCTCCCATAGCGGCTAGAGAGCCCATTCCCCGGTAGACCTTGAAGCTGCGGCCCTGATAAATCTCGGTATCTCCTGGAGATTCCTCACAGCCAGCCAGCAGGGAGCCCAGCATGACTGTGGAGGCTCCTGCCGCCAAAGCTTTTACAATGTCTCCCGAATATTTGATGCCGCCATCAGCGATGATGGGAATTCCATACTTGGCGGCAGCGGATGCGGCGTCATAAACCGCTGTCAGCTGGGGAACACCAATACCAGCCACCACCCGGGTTGTGCAGATGGAGCCAGGACCGATTCCTACCTTTACAGCGTCCGCTCCTCCCTCAATCAAATCTATGGTTGCCTGGGCGGTAGCCACATTTCCGGCGATAACCGGCATGGTGGGGAATTTGGCTTTCAGCTGCTTGAGGCAATCCAAAATCATTACATTGTGGCCATGGGCGGAATCCAGCACCAGAACATCTACACCTGCGTGAATCAGTTCCTCGGACCGCTCCATAAAATCCTTGGTAATGCCTATGGCCGCACCAGCCAGCAGGCGGCCCTGACGGTCACGGGCAGAATTGGGATACCGCACAGCCTTTTCAATGTCCTTGATGGTGATGAGCCCTTTCAGGTGGTACTGCTCATCTACGATGGGCAGCTTCTCAATCTTATGCTTACGCAGAATCTCTTGGGCCTGACGCATGGTGGTTCCCACCGGAGCGGTCACCAGATGCTCTTTGGTCATGACCTCTTTGATTTTCAGGCCGTAATCCTCCAAAAACCGCATATCCCGGTTGGTCAGGATACCCACCAGCTTGCCATCGGACTCGCAAATGGGGACGCCGGAAATCTTATATTTGCTCATAATCTCTTCCGCATCATAAACAAAATGCTCTGGGGACAGGAAAAACGGGTCAGCGATTACCCCATTCTCCGAACGCTTCACCTTGTCAATTTCGGCGGCCTGCCGTTCAATGGACATATTTTTGTGGATAATTCCAATGCCGCCCTCCCGTGCGATGGCGATGGCCATTTTGGACTCGGTAACCGTATCCATAGCGGAGGTCAGGAATGGGGAGTTCAGCCGAATCCCCTTTACCAGTTCGGTGGTGATGTCCACATCCGCGGGCACTACCTCCGAACGGGCCGGAATCAGCAGCACGTCATCGAAGGTCAGTCCCTCTTTGAGAAATTTCTCATGCTCATTCAAATTCAGCATAGCATCCTCCAGTCTCATCTGCGGGTAAAAATATTTTTACTATCATATCATTTCCCATAGTCAGATTCAATAGTCGAAAATGGAAAATTTTCACAACAATCTTTTGTCTTTTTTCCATTAAAGGTCAAAATTCTCCAAAATTCCCCTGGATAGGTTGGACGAGGTTTCTGCCTCCTTCCATTTACAGAATACCATTCCTTTGCCGGTAATCCGCCAACAGCAAATCCACCATCCGTCCATAGCTTTGCACCCCATCAGATTGGGCGTTCACCTTTAAATACACATCATTCACCGCATCCGAAATTTCCGCCACCGGACCTTCCCGTTTCGCCCAATAGTCATTGTTGTCTGCGAAATCCAAAAGCACTTCCGGAGACAGGGTTCCCCACACCCGGGAAAAACCTTCGGCGTCCGCGCTGTACAGCCGGTTGGTGGCGTGAAGCAGCGCCAGCATCACACCGCTGTATTGGAACTCCAGATATGGGCTTTCCTGGCAAGCCAGATAGGCGATAAAGTTGGCCTCATCCTCCCGCATAAAACCACATGTATGGGCCAGCTCATGGCAGGTGGTGGAGGGTATGGAGTAATCTGGTGCGGCTACATTCACATTGGCCTCCGCTGTCCAGGGGCAATAAATTCCCGTTAACTGGAGCATGGACATCCACCAGGAGTTTAGCACCGGTTTGGGTTTTATGGGCAGCTTTGGAAAAAGCTGTCCGCCGCTGTTCTGGGACAAACTTCCCATAGTTTCTCTGGCTTGGTCCATCAACTCCAGGTTCCCCGTCTTCAGCGCCATAACCTGCCCCCTCTGATCCAGTTGTTCCCGGAGGGTATTGGCTTTTTGAGCCAGCTCCTGGCACAATCCTTCCAGCTCGCTGACCGGGGATTCCATAACTGCCATCCCCATTAACTGACTCAATTCCGGCCGGTAATAGTTCAGTCCGCAGAGAAGAGTAAATGCCAACACCAGCACACAGGCCAATTTTATCCCATATTTCAGCAGCTTTTTCCAGCGAAAACGGAGCTTCCCTGTCATTCCCAGTACAGCTAAAACAACAACCGCCACCAACGCTGCCAAGATTCCCAGTTCCATCAGCGAAAAGGGAAACAGCGAGGTCACCGCTCCCAAACAGGTGGCTATTATCAGATAAACTTTTGTAGAATACCAACTTTCCACCCATTGAGGAGAATGTCCCGCTATCCATATCAACCCCCACGAGAGAAGCGGAAGACCTAAAACCCACCATTCTTTCAGCCAGTCCTGGAACCATTCCCAATAGGGATGGCCTACCTTTGGTTTTTCCCGCAGCACAGGGGTTCCTCTCATAAAATCACCACCGTAATCCCATGATTGCAATAGGAATAATCCCGGTCTTTGGCCAGTTCTGGGCACAGGTCAATGGCTCTCCGGGCGCTTGCCTCAAAGGGAGAGAACTCCTCCCCCTTCACAAACTCCCGAATAATCCCCTCCAGTTTCATCGTTTCCAGTTGGCGGTGTACCTCCCGTTTGATACGGCCCCCCTTTCCAGAGCTGCCATACCCATGTATCAGCTTCACCGCCTTAATCCGTTGGGAACGGGCGGAACGAAGCCCGCTGTTCATCCGCTGTTTGGCCATCTCCACAGTAGGCATCCCCGCCTCTAAATTCAAAGTCAGAATCACAGCCCTTTCCCCCTTCCGCTATGAGGGAAAAATTCTGATTTTATGTAATCCAATCTCATCCGCTTATTCCTCCTTGGGCCGCTCCTGCTCCATAGGCGGGCGGCAATACTGTTTGAATCGAGGTAAAACCGCCCCATAGCGGCGATAATTTTCCCGAGCTTGATACAGGGTCAGTCCATGGTTCAAATCGCTTTCCTCATCCTCGTTTAACACAAATAAATCCATTTCCCAAAAGCATACAGGGCAAATATAAGCCAAGGCTTCTTCCAACGGCACAGGCAGGGTATGATACCCGCAGCAGGGGCAGGGATAAATCCCCGGCTTGTCCTCTGGTGGGCTTTGCTCCTTATCCAATGCAAGATTTCCTGCCTCGGGCAGGAAAAAAATTTTAGAAGCCTTTTCCATTCCGCCCCTCCTTTCAGGAAAATCTTTTCTTGTTTTCATTATAAATCCTATACCTTCCTTTGACAAGGTGAAAGCCTTTTATCTCTCAAAAAATGATTGGAATTTCTTTTTCCTGAAACTTCCCTTTTTGGCAAGTTCAGACATTGTCTTTTCCAATGGGCGATGCTAAAATGAAAATAAATCAATCTGAGCAAATGAGGGATTCATATGAAAAATGATGCCCTGATTCGGGTGGCTTCCTTTAATCTCAAACGGGACTATGGAATCCCCTTGCGCCGTTCCCACCTTTGGCGGGAACGCAAGGAGGCTGTGGCCCAATGGGTCAGCAAAAGCGGGGCCGCCATTATTGGTGTGCAGGAGCTCCTCCCCACCATGCGGGAAGATATCTCCTCCTTATTGCAGGGGTACAGTGTTTTGGGATTTGGGCGGTTTCAAGGACGCAAGCCCAAGGAGGATGAGCACAGTGACATCATCGTAAACAATCAGCAGATAGAGTCCCGACTGGTGCGGACCTTTTGGCTGTCCAAACGGCCGGAACAATTGAGCCGGGCCTATTTTGCCTTTTTTCCACGAATTTGTACCGTGGCTGAACTCTATCTGAAAGACACAGGCCAATCCATCCGGGTTTTTAACACCCACTTAGACCATATCTGCGGCTTTGCCAGAGAGTTGGGCATCAAAGTGATTCTGGAGTATATGGATAAGTTCCAACGCCAGACCCCTCTCCCCACAGTTCTGATGGGCGATTTTAATTGCAAGCCAGATAGTCGTCCTCTTGCGCTTTTAAGAGAAGCTCATAAAAAATATCCAAATTTGCATTTAACTATCTAATCCTCAAAAACCATTGATTTTTCAAGGCTTCACACCTGTTTTCCGTTCAAACCTTATCTGTTTGCCCTTGTTTTTGCCCTTACGAGCCGCAACAAGGGCAACATTTTATTCTCCGCCGACCACCTTATCCAGCAGCCTTGCGGAAGTGCGCTTCGCTTCTCTTGTAGAGTGAGCGTAGATGTTCATTGTGGTACTGACATCAGAGTGTCCGAGAAGTTCCTGCACATCTTTCGGTTTTGCACCGCCGGAAAGCAGATTGCTTGTGTAGGTGTGGCGGAGCGTGTGGAAATGGAAATCTTCAAGC
>CALWZG010000059.1 GCA_944385965.1 uncultured Anaerotruncus sp. | reverse complement strand
TCTGTGCTGTACCGATTTAAGAGGGGGAGCGGCTATCGCGGTGGCCGCTTTGGCGGCCCACGGCGTCAGCCAAATTACAGCTATTGAGCACATCGACCGGGGATATGAGATGTTTGAGAACCATCTGTGTTCCTTAGGTGGAGATATTGAACGGATAAAATAAGGAAAATTATACCATTTGTTTTTTCCGTTGCTTTCAAGTTTCCTTCATGGTATAATAACTGCAGGACAAACAGCAAAGCTGTTTGTAGCCGCCTCTGGGCGGCTCAGCGCGGCGAAATGCCACGCTCTGCGCTTGTTACACCATAGCCTAAAACCGACTATGTCGGTTTTCCGCCGCTTTGCGGCGCACAAGTCCCAAGGGCTTGCAGCTATGGTATAATAACCGCAGAGTGACTTATTATACATTTTATGGCCAAGACAATGCATGAGCGATGCCCATTCCCGTTTCTAGGGTATAATCTGACTTTGGCGGAATGGGTCATTTCCAAGAAAATTTCAGTTTTATCCAGGAGGTTCCCATGAAGGGATTCCAAAGAATCATTTGTATTTTTTGTCTGTTGCTGTTGCTTCCCTTGCCCGTATTTGCCCAGGAGGAATCCTCTGAAGATTCAGAGGGCCTCAAGCCGCCTGAGTTGTATTCCCAGGCGGCTATTCTAATGGATATGGATACAGGACAGGTTTTATGGGGCAAAAATGAGCGGGAAAGGATGTATCCCGCCAGCTTAACCAAAATTGTTACTTGTCTTTTGGCTATGGAAAGGGGAAACTTTTCTGATTTGGTGACCGTCACGGATGAGGTGGTGGACACTGTTCCAAAGGACACCACCCATATTGCTTTGGATTATGATGAGGAGCTGACATTGGAGCAGCTGGTATACGCCATGATGGTGGAATCGGCCAATGATGCGGCCAATGGGGTGGCGGTTCAGATTGGTGGGTCCATAGATGGATTTGTGGAGATGATGAACCAGAAAGCCCAAGAAATTGGGGCTAAGGATACCCACTTTACCAATGCCAATGGGCTTCCTGAAGATGACCACTATACCACAGCCTATGATTTAGCGCTTTTCACAAAAGAGGCTATGAAATATCCTCAGTTTCGTGAATTGGCGGGAACTCAGGTGTATGAGATTCCCCCTACCAATAAGCAATCACAAACCAGAACTTTGAGAAACAGGCAGTATATGTTCTGCCTGAATGACACCTATCCAGGAGCGTTCGCGGGAAAAACCGGCTGGACAGAGGAGGCAGGAACCTGTCTTATGACCCTAGCCCAGCGGGATGATATTACACTGGCTTGCGTTGTTTTAAAAGCCTCTGGTACCGTAGACGCAGAGTTCAAGGACTCTACCGCATTATTGGATTATGGGTTTGAGAATTTCCGGCGGGAATGGGTACCCAGCACCCAAATTCCGGACCAACAGGGAGAGGATGGTATTTGGAGCATGGAGGAGAACCTGCCGGTTCTGCTTCCAGCTAATTTAGGAGTATCCCAGCTGGAATTGACCATAGACAGCTCCGCTGAGCCTTATCAAGCGGTTTTGGCGGCACCAGAGCAGGCGTTGTCCTATATGGGAAAGGAAGTAGCTCGTTTTCCCATGACTTTTGAAGCGGCCCCGGTGGGGCCAGCCCCTGCCCAGGAGGAACTGGAAGAGCCTCAGTCTGAAGGGAGGATTCCAGCCTTCTGGAAACATCCCTTGGCTTGGGTAGGTCTAGCGCTTCTTTTATTGTTGGTGTTAGGTGGACTGGCCTTGTTCTGTATCCGTCAATACCTTTTAGCCAAGTATCGCAGACGTAAGAAGCGCAGAGAGGCCCTGCGGCGCAGGCAGATGGTACAAAGCAAACCTGTGGAGCCAGTGATTGATGTAACCATAGATAAAGGCAGAAAAAATCATATCACAATCCTCAGCCAGGAAAAATGGGAAGAAATCTGATAAAAAAGGGACGCCTGTGGCGTCCCTTTTGGCTTATTAAATTGGTGTAAGCTTCTAAAAATCCATTAGCTGAAAGGCTCCCAGATTTTCGGGGTGACCAAGCCCCTTGGAAAAATCCGTGGAATAGTAGCATCCGTAATGAGGCCGTTGAGGATTTTCACAGATTTTATAAAAATTCCCCTGGAATACAGCTTTTGGTTTTACTGAAAAATCCGGAAAATTTTCTGCCAGAACCCCGTTGGGGACAAATAAATTGCCTCCCCAATAAACCCCTTGCAGGTCCTCCCCTGTGAAGAAATGGGTCATAAAATTGGTTAAGCTGGTGGAGTGGGTTTCCTCCTCCAAAGCAACCTGAGCCTTTTGGTTGGCGTATAAGGAGAGGGAAAGGAGTGGGCGGCCAGGAGTCAAAGAAAAAATTCCTTTCATAAAGCTGTCGTCCAAAGGGGTGGCCTCGAAGCTGACAAATTGCAGATGAAGCCCATCCCCGGCAAAACAAATCCGGGCTTGGGAATAAGGTTTGTAATCCCGTTTTTCCAAGGGGAAACAGGTCAATTTAGCCACATGAAGCGATTCAAAATCAGGGGAAGCGGGAAAGATTTTGACAAGAAAAGCCATACAAGGGTTCCTCCTTGTGTCTGTTTTATAAAGCAGGATAGCTTCCGTTGGGATGATACAGGACAAAATTTTCTATGGAATATTTTGTAAGGATTTCAAGCAGACTAAGAACATTTTGTGATGACTGTTCCGCATTATACGTGTTATCAATGCTGGGGGAAGATGGCAGCAGATAGATGACAGACTTATTGCTGGAATAGGGGGCAAGGGTGTCTATCATGGTTTCCAGCACAAATTGAGGGGTCAAGGTGTTAGCCTCAATGGGCGTTTGTCCATCAATGACCAGACCATCGCTGAACTGAGATAGAGTAGCGTCCACAAGCAGACTGTCCCACAAATCCAGAGGGGTACCGCCATAGTAAGTGTTTTGTTGTCCCAAAGCTCCAGGACCAGATAAATACAGAGTCACAGGAATTTGACCCGCTGCGGTTTGTGCTTCCGATAAAAAGTTAGACAGAGCTTGCCCTTTGGAAACGGTAGCGGAATCTACAGCGTATTGGGTCAATTCTAATCCATAACCCATAGGAAAATGAACACTATCCATTACAATTTGTTGAATTCCTAAGGATATAGTTTCCTGCACAATAGCGTTCAGATAGGATTTCGCTTGGGGGGAATAGGGGTCCAGCCAAGAGCGTCCGCCATTTTCCAAAGAATTATCCAGCCATAAAATATTACTGCCCTTGTATTGAACGCCAGCATCCTCAATCCGGCTGGAGGCGATAGGGTCCCGGAAGGCATGAATCCGGCCGATAGGGGTGAATCCAGAGGCGGTCATGGTTTGGCAGACCGCTGAAAGATTGAAAGGGTTGGAAACTTGGGCGTTAATTTCAGCCACCTGCTCCAAGCCTGATTGATATAAAATATTGCCATTGGAATCCTTTAAGTCAAACAAAATTCCATTATAACCAGCGGCGGATAAAGCGGTAAGCTGAGCTTGCAGCTGATTGGAATCCGAGATGAGGGAGGTGGGCAGGTAAACCGCCTTTAAAGATTGGGCAGGTGAAACGGTGGGCTGAGCCTGTTCTTGTTCTTCCTGGGAGGAAGAAGGGGAAGAAGATGGAGATTCTTCTGCGGAGGAGGAGCTGGGAACGCTGCTTGTCACATGCACAGGCAGTTCCTCCCGGGTCAGATACTCCATCACTGGGCCATAAGCGCTCCAACCGATGAATCCAAGAACACATATCAGCGCCAAGGCTCCAATGCGGCGCAGCCAAAGAACACCGGGGGAATAGCGGGAATAAGATCTATGATATCGTTTAATTTTATAACCTTTTTTTGGCATAACCTTCACCACTCTATCGGATTCAAGTTTGACTGACAAAACAATTATGTAGGAAGTTGATGTCCAATTAAACCATAAGCCGCCAGTGATAACAAACCTATGTACAGTAAAAGGATAGGAGCGCCTCGGAACGGTCTGGGTACATCACAAAACGCCAGGCGGGCCTTTCCCTCACGGATTAACCATAATACCAGAGTGTATCCTAGAGAAGACCCTGCCACAAACAGCAGGGCGGTTCCCAAGCCGTATCTATAGGTGGAAGAAAGGGCAATCAGAATGGAGCCGAAAGCTGCGCAGCCGAAAGCCGCATGGCTCAAAAGGCCTCGCAGGATGTAATGCAGCCCCGGAAAAAAGCGGCGGGTAATCCCCCACCAAAAAAGATAGGACAGGCACAAACAAATTAAAACAATGAAGTAGCGGACGGGGGCTTTTTCATGCAGAAGGGAGGAGCGCTGGACAAGTTTGTAAAGGGGCCAGGACAATAAGGTGGAGAGACAGGCGACCAAGCCAAGCCCAGCGCCAAAAGCCCATACATGCCCACTGCAAGCCTGTTTCAGGTCATCCCGGCCAGGAATCAGGCCCCGGGCCAGAAGGGTATTTTGCAGGATGACAGCGCTTAAAAGCACAAGAAATAGTTCCTGAATGGTTTCCATAAATACCTCCAAGGTTAGCGGTGAGGGGAGCGGGGGGCTTCAGTGGAATTTTCACGCCGGTACAGACAGCCAAGAATCACCCGATGAGCCGCCTGGAAAAAAGCGGAAAGCAATCCCACTAAAATAAACCCAAAAAATACAAACTGAATGTTGGGCAGACGCAACGGCAGATTGATTGGCTGTCCACCTAAGGTGCCGTTTCCAATAGGTTCCCGAATACAGGCAATCAGCAGCATGGCAATGGTGAACCCTAAACTGTAAAAAATCCCGTCTACCAAAGCCATACCTGGCTTGGCTACCGACAAGGAATATCTTTGGCAAAGGGTAATGGTGAGGCTGCTCACCGCGATAATAGGTACATAAAGTCCCATGGAGTCCAGCACAGCAGGGATACGGGCCAGAATCAGGGTCCGGCAGGCGGATACCAGCAGCAAGGAAAACAGGGTATAAACCGGCAGCCGGAATAAGCGGGGAAGATGCTCACCAATGAGACAAGCCAGCAGTACAGTGGGAATCAGGCTGCAAGCCATCATCAGGGAAACCGCCGCCGCGGTTGTCACACTATAAGTACACATCACAGCCAAGGGCAGCCCCAGACCCGCCACAAAAACAGGGTTTTCGTGAAACAGTCCATAGCTCCACCGGCTGCGTCTGCGGTGTTGTTTAATGGTTTGCAGCTTCAACTTTTTTCCTCCTTAATAAACGGTAAGCCTGTTCGCTGTACCGGTCAATGGCAGGGGCCAGTGTGTTGGACAACAGCAGAGCGAAAGGAAGGGTGGACTCATACCCTCCAAGATAGCGGAACAGCATGGTGAGAATTCCGGCAAAGGTTCCATAAATGGCCATAGAGGAGGTACGTTTTGGGCTGGTCACCGGGTCGGTGGTCATAAAGACCGCCCCAAAGCACAGCAGACCGGACATCAGTTCATAAATGATGGACTGGAGGCCTCTTCCGCTTCCCACCCGGGGAAAGAGGAAAGCCATGAGAGCGCAGCTCCCCAAAAAACAGACTGGAAGCTGCCACCGGATGGTTTTGCGATAAATCAGAAAGAGCATACAGGCCAGAATCACCAGAATGTTGGTGGCGCCCATAGGACCAGGATAATTCCCCAACAGCAGGTCTGTGGGGTCATTGCTGGGTAGTCCTCCAACCTTCAGAACAAATACAGGATTTTCCTGAAGCTGGGCTGTGATGGTTCCAAATACAGGCAAATGCTGGAAAGGGGTGGGATAGGAGAAGGTCTGCCCTGGCCAGCAGGTGGCCGCAAAGGCAAAGCCCGCCGCCGCCGGGTTGAACAGGTTATGGCCGGTTCCCCCAAAGGGATGCTTGGCGATTAAAATGGCGAAGGCGGCAGAGGCCGCTACAATGGGATAGGGAATGGTAGCTGGCATAGTCAGAGCCAGAATCATCCCGGTGACCACTGGGGAAAAGTCCCAGATATTGGGACGTCGGCCTCGCAGCAAAACGCATAGAGCGTCACAAATCACAGCGGCACCGATAGCAGTTCCACCCAGCACGATGGTTCTCCACCCATAGGAAAGGTAGGCGATACCATACAAAACAGCCAAAGCCAGTATCATATCCCACATTAAAGTACGGTTGCTGTCCTGAAACCGGATATGGGGAGCGGGAGATTTATTTAGTCTCATAAGTGGCGCCCCCTTTCTTTTGGCTTTCAGATTCCGGATGGCCGTCTAAAGCCATTTTAGCGGCTTTCGCGGTATTTTTGGCGTGAATTGCCGCCAGACGGACTGTTTCCAGTTCCAGGTCCGCCTGCTGGCGCAGATGGAGGAATTCCCGCTCAATCGCTTCTAATGTTTCCTTATGGGAATTTTCCAGTTCCTCTTGGGTTTGCTGATGACGCAGACGGGCTTGGGCCTCCTGTTCAGCCGCTTGGGTTTTGGTGCTTTCCAACTGTTCCCGAGCGTTTTGCTCCATTTGGACCCCTTGGATTTGAGCGCTTTCCAAAGCTTTGGAATACTCAGACCGGACCTTTTCCAACTCCACTTGGCTGGCCTGGATATGAAGCTGAGTAATGGAAAGATCCCCCTTCAAATCGGCCTGGCGCTGGGCATCAGAGGCTTTTTCCAAACGGGCCTGCTGTTTTTCAAGGGTTCGTTTGGCCCGCTGGATTTCCTGCTCGCATTCCCGAACAACCCGATCCAAAGCCTGCTGCGCCTGATTTACCAGCCGCTGCCCATCAGTTTTGGCGGTTTCCACAGCGGCCTGCCGCTGGGACAATCGCTCTGCGATAGATTTCAATGTTTGTTCCAGCTCCAAATCACAGGAACGTTTGGACTGCTCATAGTCCATAACCGCTTGGGTGTGCCTTTTCTTTTCCTGCCGCTGAATTTCTTTTAACGCCTTTTTGTGGAGGCGCTGCTGCTCCTCATAAGCGGTCTTGCTTAAAAATGCCTGCTTGTCCGTCTCTCGGGCCTGCTGGGAAAGCTGACGGGTGGTATTGATAGAGGCGGTACGTTTTTTGAATTGTTGATTGGCCGCCTGGATGGTTTCCGACAGATCCAGTTTGGAGGGGCACATATAACTGCAAGTTCCGCAGCCGATGCACTTTTGGGCGTCCAGAAGCTTCAGATGTTCGATTCTGCCCGATTGGATGCTGCGATAAAGATAAAAGGGATTCAAATTTTGGGGGCAGACCCGGACGCATCGGGCACAGCCAATGCAGGAAAAACGGAAATGCCCGGTGGGTTTCCGGAAAGCCAAAATTCCCCTGGTAATGGGGGTGATTAAGGTTTTCTCGGTATCAATCACGCTAATGCCGGTCATGGACCCACCAATAATTACCCGAGCCGGGTCATCAATCAGACCACAGCGCTCCAGGGCCTGGGCCACCGTAACACCCAGTGAGACCTCCAAGTTTGTAGGATTTCCCACACAATCTCCCGCCACGGTGACAAAAGCGGTAACTTGCGGTTTATTGAATAGGATAGCCCGCGCCAGATGAATCAGGGCGCAAACCCCAATCATCAGCACGTCCTGTTCTTGGTCCAATCGCAGGGACGCTTGATACTCCGCAGGATACCGCCCACGAACCCGGGATACCGGGAAACCGCCGATTTGTTTGGGGATGGACGTTTTTAAATCGGTAAGGTTTTTGTAGACAGCGAATTTCGCTTGAGCGGCTTGGGTGGCCTTTTGGGCGAAACGCAGCCCCGCCGCCGCCAATTCCTGATTTTTTAAAAGAGGATTTAGTTGGCTGGAAAGGTAGGGTTCATCATCAATGGCATCCCCCAAGAGAAGCTGAACTGGAGAAGCATCTTCACCGCTGAGCTTTTTCCAAAGGGGGACACCATCCCGTTCATCTATAATATTGGCCTCCTGAGCCACTTGAAGAATTTCCTTCCCGCTCAGCTCCTCAGGAGCTTCTATGGGGGGGCGGCTCATCTGAACACCAATATGATCCGCGTTGACAAATTCCCGCAGCTCACGGGAAAGGGCGGGTTCCTTGCATTGCTGTAAAAGGATCCCTTTGTAGAAATAACCTGCCATGTATGGACTCCATTTCTTGAGTTTTATCCCCCTGAAGGCTTTGGCCAAGGCTGCTGCCAACCTTATAAAAGAAACCCTTCAGGTTTATGTTGGATTGTGTTCCCCCGTACAGGTAGCATAAACCCAATCTATGCTCATAAAAAGAGGGGAGGACGCACTGGGCTTCAGGCGGAAGAAGGATGGCTGTGGGGAAATCCTTCAAGGAAAAATCCGGCAGTTGAGCCTGGAACCCCTAAAGACGCACGTTCCTTATTTTGGCTGATGGCTGAAAGCAGACTGGGCGTTCTCCCGAAGGGTGCGCAGGGCCGCCGCGTAATCGGGTTTCCCGAATAGGGCGCTGCCCGCCACAAATACATTGGCTCCCGCCTGGGCAGTTTGCTTGATGGTTTCGGCGTTGATGCCTCCGTCCACCTCAATATCCATATCTAAGCCCAAACGGTTGCACTCTTGTCGGATGGCAGTGATTTTGGGACACATGTCCGCCATGAATGTCTGCCCTCCAAACCCTGGCTCTACGGTCATTACCAGCACCATATCCAATTCCTCAAGATAGGGGAATACCGCTTGGGCAGGGGTGCCAGGCTTCAAAGAAAGGCCCACCTTCCCCACATTTTTGTCCCGAAGGGCTTGAATAACCTTGCGAGGGTCGCTGTCACTTTCTATATGGAATACCACAATGTCCGCTCCGTGGTCCACAAACTGAGGAGCATATGTAAGCGGGTCGCTGATCATCAAATGCACATCTAAAGGCGCTTTGGTAGCCTTGCGCAGGCTAGCCAATACCGGAAGTCCGATTGAAATGTTGGGAACAAAGTGGCCATCCATTACATCAAAATGAATCAGGTCGGCTCCTGCCTTATACATAGCGTTTACTTCTTCTCCCATCCGGGCAAAATCGCAGGATAAGATGGAGGGGGAAATTTGAATCATAAAAAAAGCCTCCTTACTGAAAAGCGGCAAAAAATAAACCAGCTAATAACTTCCACATCTATATCAGTATACCGTAACCGGGAAAAGATTGCAAGATAAGAGGGCTTTGCCTTATAGAGAATTCACAGGCTATTCACGGTTTTTCCACCCTCTGGCAACATGGGAAAAAAACTCTAAAAAATATGACGAAAACCTATTGACAGATTGCGAAATGTTTGCTAAAATAAATCACGTCGCTTGAAGTGCGGGTGTAGTTCAATGGTAGAATGTCAGCCTTCCAAGCTGAACACGTGGGTTCGATTCCCATCACCCGCTCCATCGCACAAGCTCGCCCCCATAAAAGATGCGCCAGTAGCTCAACTGGATAGAGTAATTGCCTTCTAAGCAATAGGTCGGGGGTTCGAGTCCCTCCTGGCGCGCCAAATATGGTGGATATGGCGTAGTTGGTTAACGCGTCAGTTTGTGGCACTGAAGACCGTGGGTTCGAATCCCACTATCCACCCCACAAAGCCCCGACCGCATCGCGGGCGGGGCTTCATCATTGGGCTATCGTCAAGCGGTAAGACACAGCACTTTGACTGCTGCATTCGTTGGTTCGAATCCAACTAGCCCAGCCATCAAGCGGGAACACTTTAGATCGGATGCGGATAAACCCGCATCCGATCGCCCTTTTCCGGGGTTTTTGTGTCCCAAATTTCAGCTCTGAAACAAAAGATCGCCTATGGCCGATTTTAGGCACTGGCATGATTCGAACCTTT
>CALWZG010000058.1 GCA_944385965.1 uncultured Anaerotruncus sp. | reverse complement strand
AAGTGGCCTGTTTTTTGGTTAAGGAATAGGACAACCGAGGGGCCGAGGCTCAAAAAAGCCCGGAATATCAAGGAAAATCATCGCTCAGACGATTGAAGTACGGCCTCAAAGCCGCTCGTCGCGCTCCTCAGTTCTCCAAGCGCTAATTTTTCTTACTTTTCAGTACGTCTCAGGACGTGGATTTGCAGGAAAATTCAGTACTTTTTGGAGCTGTGGGTTCTGGGAGGTGTTTCCTTTTGCTTCATAAGAAGCAAGCAGGGAGCACACAAGAAACAAGAATTGCAGGCAAGAAAAAGCCTTATAGAGCAGGGGAGCGCTCCGCAAGGAGCGTATCTCCTGCTTTTTGTATATTCGTGTATCTGAAAATCACACAAAGATGAACTGTTTGAGATCTGGAACTAAAACAAAAGTCCAATCTTTTGACAAAATTGAGGGATTGCCGCTTCATCTCTTTAGAGTATAATAGAGAAATAAAATATGGGATTGAGCGGATTGTGGAGGAGAAAAGGGCTATGAATTTGTGGAATGAGATTGAAAAAAATCGGAAGCAGATGTATCAGGATAGACGATACCTGCACAGACATCCCGAATTAAGTCATAAGGAAGAGCGCACCACAAAATTTATTCGCCAAAGATTGGACGAATACGGCATTGAGATAGAGGAGTGCGGCTTAAAAACAGGGGTAAGTGCAATCATCCGGGGCGCTGAAAAAGGAAAGACAATCGCCATTCGACAGGATATTGACGCACTGCCTGTTTTTGAGGAAAGCGGTCTGGAGTTCGTTTCTGTCTGTGAAGGCGTGTCACACGCCTGCGGACACGATTTGCATACCGCTATTTTATTGTACTGCGGGAAAATTTTACAGGAACATAAGGAGCAGCTGAGGGGAAATGTAAGACTTTTGTTCCAGCCGGCGGAGGAGACAGGCACAGGGGCTTGGGAGATGATACAGGCCGGATGTATGACCAATGAGCCGAAACCGGATTATATTGTAGGAGTACACACCCACCCGGATACCCCTGCGGGAAAAATTCGGATTCGGAAGGGAATCTTTAATGCTGGCAGTGACAGCTTCAAGATAAGGATTGAAGGAAAAGGGGGACATGGAGCCTATCCCCATCGGTGTGTAGACCCGATTGTAACAGCCGCTTACGTGGTAACCCAATTGCAGACGGTGATTTCCCGCACAAATTCGGCGGTTAAACCAGCAGTTCTGTCCATCGGGACGATCCATGGGGGAACTGCGGCCAATGTAATTCCCAATGAGGTTATCATGACGGGTAATCTGAGGTTCTTTTATCCAGAATCCAGAGCCAAGAATCTGGAAGCGATGGATCGCATTGTCAAAAATGTGTGTGAAGCCATGGGTGCGAAAGGCGTAGTTGAACAAGAGGGAATCTCAGTTCCGCCGCTGATAAATGATGATAGGGTGGTAGAAGATTTGCTGCGGGCAGCCAGCCAGTCGATTGGAGAAGAGAATATTTTGGATCTGGCGTTGCCTTCCCCTGGATTCGATGATTTTTCTTGCTATTTGGAGGATTGTCCAGGGGCCCAGTTTTTTATAGGTACCGCCAATGAGGAGGAAAAAAGCCGGTTAGGGCTGCATAATTCAAAGGTCATTTTTGATGAGCGAGCTATGGATACAGGGGTAGCGGTGCTTGTACAGTATGTTTGGAATCTGCTCAAGAAAGGTGATTAATAAAATGGGTGTTATGAAAAGATTGGAATTTTGGATATGTGCATAACATACAGCGGTGATTTTTGAAATGCATATACAGAACTGCACAAAAAATAGGGGCTGAAAAAGTCGAATAACTGGGCAAAACGAGGGCATTTTGCAGGGAAAAACTTGACAGAAATTCAGCGGTTGCATATAATTTCAAAAGCTCTGGCATACTAGACACAGGGCGAATTTTCCAGCGGGACGCTGCTGGACACAACCCTATGTTTCCGCCCAATGGCGGATTGGTGAAAAGGAGTTAGAATATGCAATCAATCTTAAGTCAAGTGAAGATCCCACGACGAAGCTTACTGGCCCTGATGCTGATATTGGTGATGCTGGTAAGCCCAAGCACCTTAATTTCCGCGGCAGCAACCAGCTCGGAGGACGAAGCTCCCGTTATGATTGAGGTTACAGTGACCGCGGATGGAAAAACAACCTGCTTGGAAGTACCTAAGGGTTCCACCGCTCAGGAGACTCTGGATTTGGCGGGAATCTTTTATGATGAGGATGACCAGATTTCCCCAAAAGCCAGCCGCGAGCTGCGGGATGGAAGCGATGTAGTACTGCGGCGTGTGGAATGGGAGGAATACACCGTAGAAGAGGTGGTTCCTTACAGAACCTATGAAAAGGAGACCCCCTTATTGGAGGTTGGAAATACCAAACTGGTCCAAGAGGGAAAAGATGGTTTGGCCAAACGCACCTATGGAAAACCCACAATTGATGGGGAACCTGGGGACCCTGAGCTGTTGGAGGAAGAAATTGAGGAAGCTCCTGTGGATGAGGTGCTGCTGGTAGGCTCCAACGACCCTGTGTCTCCCTTGGATTTTGGTGTGGAAACAGATGAGAATGGAGTTCCAACCGAGTATTCCAAAGTTCTGACAGATCAGGTAGCTACCGGATACAGCGCTTATGATGGGGCCCGTACCGCCAGCGGCAGAGAGGCCACTGCTGGTCATGTGGCGGTGAACCCCAATGAGATTCCCTATGGTTCCAGACTTTATATCACTTCCAGTGATGGGGAATTTGTTTATGGTTACGCGGTAGCTGCGGATACCGGGACAGGACTGCTTTACAATGTGGTGGATGTGGATTTGTTCTATGACACCTATGCAGAAAGTGTCCTCAATGGCAGACGTACAGTGGACATTTATCTGCTGGACGGAGAGCCTGTGGAGGAAGAGGATGTGGATGAGGAGTCCTCTGAAGAATCCGCTCAAGAGGAACTGGTTCAAGAGGAGGAAGCATCCTATGAATTGTCCCAGCAGGTTACGCAGGATGTTCGCCAGCGCAAACAGCCTGAGTTCATTGGAAAAAAACAGCCCACTTTAATCCCCATCAGTGCCGAACAGGCCAAGGAACGCAAAGAGTTTACCTCCGAATTGAAATAATAGAAAGGCCTGCCTTCCCAGGCAGGCCTTTCTCTGAAAAAATAAACTGGTAAAAAATTAAAAAAGTCTTGACAAGTCATCCATTTCTTGTTATTATATATAAGCTGATTCCAATTCAGTAGGACAAGTAAAAGAGATGCGCTTGTAGCTCAGCTGGATAGAGTGACTGGCTACGAATCAGCGAGTCTGCCACTTTTTTGCCTAAAATTTAATAGTTTGCGCTCGTAGCTCAGCTGGATAGAGTACTTGACTACGAATCAAGGGGTCGCGGGTTCGAGTCC
>CALWZG010000057.1 GCA_944385965.1 uncultured Anaerotruncus sp. | reverse complement strand
ACAGGGATTTTATACCCTTTTGACGGGTTAATTGAGTGATGTTATGGCTGCATGGATCAATTTTCAGATTCATGGTACTGTTATCAATTCAGATACTGTTCCGTGAATAATTTAGGATAAATTTGTTTTTGGCGCAGCAGATTTATGTTGCGCCAAAAACGATAAAAGCGGAGGGATTTTCTATGCGGGTCGCTATATTGACCATGTTTTCCGGCCTATCAACCACCTATTCCCTGGTAAATGTTGTGGCGGACCAGATTAAAATGCTGCTGAAGGCCAATGTACAGATTAAAGTTTTGGTCAGTGAAACTTGTCCTGATACGGAACGGACAGGTGTCTTCTCGGATGAGAAGCTGGAATGGGTTAAAATCACCAACACCAGAAATGGGGAGAATATCAGATGGCATGATTACTCCGGCGGAACCGGGAAGGTACATGAAACATTCTTTGAGGAGGCTGACGAAATCGCCAAAGATTTTGTCAAACATTTAAAGGATGTGGATGTATGTATTATGCATGATATTCTGTATCAAGGGTGGCATTTGGTTCATAACATCGCCATCAGAAAAGCCCAGAAAGAACTGCCTCATCTGCGTTTTTTGGCGTTTACCCATTCCCTGCCGGTCAATCGCCCAAAAGAACTGGAATATCCCTTTTCCGCCAGATTCACAGGCATGCCCAACACAAAGTTTGTTTATCCCACCTATTCCGGCATTTCCGCCTTGGCCAAGCAGTATGACATTCCTGAAGGGAAATGCGCGGTGGTTTACAATACGCTGCCTCTCATTGAATCCATGAGTCCAGAGGTACAGCGTGTAGCGGACTGTATAGATTTAATCAACGCAGAGATTCTCATTATTTATCCTGCAAGATTAACCACTGGAAAAAGGTTTGAAAAGGTTGCTGCTTTGGCGGGGGCCATCAAGACCAAAACCGAAAAGAGTACCAAGGTGGTTTTCTGCGACTTTCCAAGCGCTGATATTCCAAGCGCCATTTATAAAGGGATGATTCAAATGGAGGGTAAAAAATACGGGCTTTGCGCGGACGATATGTTATTCACATCTGATGCAGGATATTCAGATGGATTTCCCAGGCGGGGCGTTTTTGAGCTGTTCCAGCTGTCAAATCTCTTTATCTGTCCATCTTATTCCGAATCTTTTGGGCTGACTGTATTGGAAGCCGGCAGCAGAGGAAATTTCCTTGTTTTAAATGAAGCCGTCCCTGCGCTAAAAGAGTTAGGAGGAGCGTTAGGGGCCTATTTCATGCGCTGGGACGCAAGGAACTTTGGGTATGACACCCATGAAAAGTACAATCCCTCTGAAAAGGAATATTATGAGGAGCATGGGCGTGTGATTGTAAACCTGATGCGTGAGGACCGCAGCCTAAACGGGAAAACCATCATTCGCAATAAATATAACGCGCAATGGATTTGCAGAAACCAGCTGATGCCCCTATTGGAAACCTGACAAACAGCTCTCTCACCCATCTGATAAGCAAAAGGGAACTTGGACAACTTCCAAGCTCCCTTTTGTTTTTCTATAAACGTATTATTCCGCGGCCCGATTCTTCTTCCAGCGGTTGCTGGCCCAGCGGGCCAAAAAGCAGGACGCTCTGAACAGCCAGTCCAGCCCCATAGCGTACCAAATGCACATAGCGCCAAGATTTGTGTTTTTCGCCAGCACATAGCTTAGCCCCAGCCGGAAGGTCCACATGGACAGAATCGAGACCACCATGGTAAATTTCACATCACTGGCGGCACGCAGACCGTTGGGCAGCACGAAAGCCATAGGCCAAAATACAATATTCAGCAGGCAGCAGACCACAATCATCCGGCAGGCCAAGGCGGCACTTTCCGCAGACAGGCTGGAGAACAAGCCTACCACCGGATGTACACCCAGGATAATCAGCAGATTCAAAATTCCCATAGCTCCCATGGCCATCAAGGGCAGTCCTATCATATATCGTTTGGCTTGGTCATACTGCTTAGCGCCTACACATTGGCCCACCACAGTTACAATGGCCAGACCAATGGCGCTTCCTGGCATCTGGGAAATGGTCATAACACTGTTTGCCACCGCATTGGAAGCCAGAGCCACTGTACCAAACAGCGCCACTATACTTTGCACCAATACCCTTCCCAGTTGGAAAATACCCGCCTCTATGCTATTGGGGACTCCAATTCGCAAAATATTTCCAACCATCTGGGATTCCAGCCGCAAAGAAACGGGAAAGGCCACCCAGATTTGATTTTGAGGATGGTGCAGCAGCCACATAAGGAAAAACGCGCCAAACCCACGGGCAATGAGAGAACCCAGCGCAGCGCCAGCCACGCCCATATGCAGCCCAAAGATAAACAAAGCGTTAAAGAGGATATTGGTTACATTCATCAAAGCGGCCGCCAGCATGGAGATTCGGGAGTTATTCTGGACACGGAAAATGGCGGCGGCGGCATTATACAGAGCGATTAAAGGGTAAGAAAGGGCTGATACGCTTAAATATACCAACGCTTCCTCCATAACCCGCCGTTCCGCAGAGCCAAACAAAAAACCTAATAAGGGGATTCGGCCCGCAAAACACACCACACCCAGCACACAGGCAAATCCAGTGGTCAGCACCAGCAGCTGTCGGGCGGCGGAATTGGCTTTCTCCAAATCCCCCCGGCCCAAATACTGGGCGGATACAATGGCGCCTCCCGTAGCCAGAGCTGCAAATACCTGCAACAGCAGATTGTTCAGGGAATCCACAAGGGAAACAGCTGACATGGCAATCTCACCCACCGAGGAAACCATCAATGTATCCGCGATTCCAATGGTAGACATCAGAATCTGCTCAATAATCAGCGGCACAATCAATCGGGCTAAATCTCTTTTGGTAAACATCTAAAACCGTCCTCTGCTGAAAAGTCTTTTTATATAGTAACATTTATCACAAAATTTTCAAGACAGTTTTGTTTGTTTTAGCAGAATAGATGATAAAGCGCGCTATTATTTCAGACTTTTGTATAAATTAGCATAGAATTTACAAATCCTGCATTGATTCCTCAAATTTGCTATATTATAATAGAAACTAACATATGCTATAAAGAATCAGACTTATTTTTTATAGGCTTTTAAGGAGTAACTTTGAAGGGAGGATTCCTTTTGTTAAAATACAACCCCATCCTAGACCAAATCGTTGTACCCTCTTTTGCCTTGGAGATGGAGGAAAACCCCAGTGCCATTGTTCAAAAGGCAGAGGACGCTTACCATCAGAAAATTCAGCAGGTATGCGATTACATTCTTCAGGAAGGGCGCCTGATGATTTTTATTACTGGCCCTTCCGCCTCAGGCAAAACCACCACATCCCAGCGAATCGCCCAGGAATTGACCCGCCGTGGGAAGCATGTCAGCTCCATCTCTCTGGACAATTTCTATAAATGCGCCGCCGAACTTCCCAGATGGAAGGACGGCTATCAAAACTATGAGAGTATTGAGGGATTGGATTTAGACCACTTCAACAAAACGGTTTCGACCCTTCTGAAGGAGGGAAAGGCCCAATTCCCGATTTTCGATTTCTCGGTCAACCAGCGGGCCAGCCAAACCATAGAGCTTCGTTTTGACCAGGATTCTCTGCTGATTTTTGAAGGGATTCACGCTTTGCATCCTTGGATTTCCCAGGCGATGGAGGGCTATCCCTGCGTTAAAATTTATATCAGTGTACACAGCAACTTTGTGGATACAAGTGGACAGATTCTTCTGTCTGCCAGAGACCTGCGGCTTACCAGACGTATTCTGAGAGACTTTACCTATCGGGATACCACCGCCGATGAAACCTTCCAGATGTGGGACTATGTGATGATGGGTGAGGAACTTTACATTCGTCCCTATCGTCAATACGCTGACCTGCATATTGATTCCGCCCATCTCTATGAGCCTTATCTGTATCACGATGAGATTTTACGGGCATTGGCCAGCTCCAATCACAACAGCACCTATGGAGCGGCCATTGAGCGGCTTCATCACGCCTATTCCTATTTTACCAGCATCTCCCCCAGCCTGATTCCTCAGGATTCCCTCATCCGGGAATTTATGAAACCGGAATAAATTTTTCCCCAAGTACCAAGAGGCCGGAAGTCCTGTCCAGACTTCCGGCCTCTTTCTGAATGGAGATTATCCTCCAATGGTTTCATTGACAAACTCCACCGCATTTTTGTCCGCCGCTGTATAACGGAACCAAACCGTGTCCCCAGGCTGTGTCACAGCCAATTGGTCGCTCAGGCCAGAGGCCAGGGAATAAATGTCGCTGGTTCCCTCCAGAAGCATACGATAAACCACATCTCCATCCGGGGTAGGTTCCCACCCGATGCGGGCCACGATTCCCCGCAGCTCCTTCTGTTCTGTGGAAGCGGGATCTTTGGAAGCCTCCACACCGCTGTTCCGCAGCGCCTGCCGATAATCCCGCATAGCCAGTTCAATGGTTTCCCCTGTTCCCACAATGGAATAGTTCTCCACGGAAACAAAGGCGTACTGTTTAATCAGCCGGCTGGCGTCCTTCAAGGGCATGAAATAGGAGGCCTGACCATCTATATTCATAATCAGCGGGAAGTCCGCCCGGTAACCCAAATGCTGGACCTTGCCCTGGGCGGAACCTTGGGCCGCTTCCTCAGTAGCACCAGGCATCTGATACACCAAAGTTTCCTTGGTAACCATGTCCACCATCATAAATCCAATGGCGCTGTTGTCTCCGCCCACACTGGTGAAGCCTGTAAACAGATAGCATCTGTCATTATTATAGACAATCATATGCCCGTTTGAAGCCCGGTACTTATCCTTGTCGGCAAAGTTCAGCCATCCCCGTACAAACTCGCCTTTGTTGTTAATCTGGTTGATGATGAAGCTTTCCGGCTGAATCCGGTCTACCCACTCTGGAATGTTCTCAATGGTATATTTTTGCATCTCACCGGTGGTGGCGTTGATGACCCAAGCTCCGGTGGCTTCCGGCAGGTTGAACCCTCTCAGGTTTTTATAGGTGGTGTATACCCAATAAGGCTGTCCCTGGTCATCAATCTCAAAAGAAGGGTCCACCAATCCATCAAACCAGCCACCATAAAAACGGGTATGACGTTTTAAATCGTGCAGCAGATAATTGTTTGGCTGGTATTTAATCTTATGGGTTTCCACATACTCCACATCGTTTACGTCGGTGGCGGAAACCAAAATATACCCTGGGGTTCCTGAAAGGTTGGTAATCCATTTAAAAAATCCCGAATGGTACAGGGGTACCGCCCATACCAGTTTCCCATTGACCCGCTGTATGGTAGCGTCGTTTGCGCCAATCACCACCTGGCTGCCCAAACCGGCCCGCTCTCCCAGCTTTTTGTCCGCCAAAATATTGGCCAACTCCTGATTAACAATGGGAATTTGGTCTACATCCATCACCTGCATTTCCTGGGAAAACTGAACTGGTTTTTCCGTACCCAGCTGGTCTCTGTAAGCTTTCCAGTTAAAAATAAAGGAGGATGCAATGGTCACCACCACCAAAAATACCCAGGGAATGGCCAAAAGCACCTTAATCCACACAGGAAACTTTCGATTGGGCACATAGTTAAAGGGTTTCGCCTGACCTTTGTCGCTCATGTGAGGAGCCAGGGTCAGCTCTCCAAACCGGAGCAGCGCCCAGATTCCAATAAAGGCGGTAATGACCACCGCCCAGAAAAAGGCGCCGTCCGCATAAAAAAACGGATTCAGGTTGGGGGCCTCCACAAAGATGTAAGCGCCCACCGCCAAAAGCAACACCAAATAGGTCAGCAGCTTATATTTTTTTAAGTTCACAGTTTTAACCTCGCAGTCCGCGTTTTTACACGCTGTTTTTTAGAAGTATACCATATTTTGGTCCTTCCGCACCAGAATCTTTCAAAAACAAAAGGAAAAAATGATTTTTTCAAGGGAAATCCTCGTCTTTTTTCTCTTGACAAAGACCTATCCCCCATATATGTTAGAATTAGCCGGATTTTCGGGAAGGATGTGGGTAGATGCAGCAAAAGGAATTGTTCGATTTGGTAATCAGCCTTGGGGAAACCATGCTGTCCAACGGCGGCGAAATTTTCAGAACCAACGAAATGATGGAACACGCGGCCCGGCAATTTGGGCTCCATGAGTTCAGCGTATTCACCATCACCAATGGGATTTTGGCTTCGGTAGTGGTGGATGGCCAGCTGCACAGCGCCCAGGTCCGAAACGTCCATCTTCTGCCCATCTGTTTAAGCCGGGTGGAGGCCATGAATACCCTTTCCCGGGAGATTGCCATGGGACTGCGCACACCGGAGGAGACCCTCCAGCGTTTGGAGGAAATTCAAAAAATGGGACTTGCTCCCCGCCCCATTCGAGTGCTGTGCGCTGGGATAGGCTCCGGGGCCTTTTCCTATCTGGTCGGGGGAAGCTGGGCTGACTGTTTTGTGGCCTTTCTGGCGGGAAGCAGCCTCTACGCTTTCCTTTCCTATGTTTGTAAATACATCTTCACGTCCAAAATCCTTTCCACCATCCTCAGCAGCGCTGTGGCTACCTTGGTATGCTGCGTCTTTTTTTCCTTTGGGACAGGCACCCAGCTGGACATGATGATTATTGGCTCTATTTTTCCTCTGGTTCCAGGGGTACCGCTTACCAATTCTGTGCGCAATTTCCTGGAGAGTGATTACCTGGCCGGGACCATCCGCTTGGTGGACGCCCTGCTGACCGCTGGCTATATCGCTGTGGGGGTCAGCTCGGTGATGTATCTTTACAGCCTGTTGGGAGGTGTGGCGCTGTGATTTTGCAAGTGATTTTGGCCTTTGTGGGTACGGTGGCCTTTTCTGTCCTCTTTGGAGCCCCTCCCCGCCATTTTCTCTATTGTGGGCTTACCGGCGCTTTTGGCTGGTGGGTTTACCTGGTGGGCATGCAGCTGAATGGCTCTCAAATCGTCTCCACCTTCGCGGCCACTTTCCTTTTGACCGCTCTGTCCCGCTGGTTCTCCACCATCCGGCGCACCCCTACCATTGTGTTTTTAATCTGCGGAATCTTCGCCCTGGTCCCGGGAGCCGCCATCTACTCCACCGCCTATTATCTGTTTGCGGGGCAGGATTTTTTGGTTTTGCAAAGCGGCGGCCTGGCCCTGAAATTAGCGGTATCCATCGCCTTGGGCATCTCCTTCGCCTACGCTCTGCCCTCCCGGCTTTTTGGATGGAAGCAGTCCTCTCGCCTTTAATCCCTCATGAGCATCGCTCATTTCCCATCCCATCGCTCTAAAAAATCTTTCACGGAATCTGTGCGTATATCAATAAATTCATCCGTTTCTCCCACCCGCTGAAGCCGAATGTAAAAGGGCTTTTGATTGGGTACCCCGCCTATCAGCAAGTAATAGGATTCCCCCACAGGATACCGTTGGATATAAAGCCCTGAACCTATATCTTCATAAGGGTACCCCTCAAAATCGTCCCATGTCAGTTCTTGGCCTTTTTCAGACAGCGCTATCACTTTTTCCAGGGTCAGGGATTTGCTGTCGGGCTCCTGAACTGGCGGATTGGATGGATTTGAGACCGTGTACCAATCCCCTTCTATCAGCAAATAACAATCGGCTTTCCCATTGATGACATAACAAAACTCCCCTTTTTCTTTGTCATTCAAACGAAAGTCATAAGTCTCTCCCCCATCAGCATCTCCTGGGGATTGACCATCCTCAAACGCAGCTGGGCTATACTCCAATTCTAATACCCAATCCCATAAGACATCCGCCTGAGAACCATCCACCACCCACTGACTTGTTTGTCCAGCTTCCTGGTGGGTAATCTCAATTTGAGTTATAGTTTCCCCCATACTCAAGAAAACAGAGGGTGATTTTTCCTCCTGGGCGCTTTCACATCCTGTCAAAGCCAAGAGTCCCGCCAACGCTAAACCTGTGGCAAAGCTTAATTGTTTCATTTTCCCAGTCTCCCATCACATTGATGTTCCCGCTCATATCTCTCCTGAGCAGCCGTTGACGGGGCTGCTATTTTCCTTTATAATAAAATCCTGATTAGGCGGTTCTGCCTTTAAACCTCCCCTGTTTTCAACACATCGGCCAAAGCCGCAAACTGCTCCATGGACAATTGTTCCGCCCGGGCGTTTTGAGGCACCTGGGCCTTTTGGCACAGCTCCACCGCCTGCTGTTTTGACAGTCCCAATCCTCCCGCCAGACAATTGGGCAGGGTTTTCCGCCTCATAGAGAAGGCAGCCCGCACCACTTTGAAAAAAGCGGCTGGGTCGGACTGTACACAGGGATGCTCCAGTACATCCAGCCGGATGACAGTGGAATCCACATCCGGGGCCGGCAGGAAGGAGCCTCTGGATACCTGGAACAGCACCTTGGGCTGGCTGTAATACCGGACGGCGATGGAAACCGCCCCCACCTCCCTGGAGCCAGGGGAAGCGCAAATCCGCTGGGCCGCCTCCTTCTGCACCATCACGGTGATGGAGCGCACCGGAAGCCGCTGCTCCAGCAGCCGCATCAGGATAGGGGATGTGATATAGTAGGGCAGGTTGGCGCAGACCACCACCTCCAGACCCTGAAATTTCTCCTGGATGAGGGTTTTTAAATCCACCTCCATCACATCCGCGTTGACAATCTCAATATTCTCAAATTCCGCCAGGGTTTCCGAGAGTACAGGCAAAAGCCGTTTGTCGATTTCCACGCAAACCACCTTGTCCGCCCGTTTGGCCAGTTCGGCGGTGAGTACACCAACCCCCGCCCCAATCTCCAAAACGCCCACCCCTGGGGCGGCGCCTCCCTGCTCTGCCATGCGGGGACAAACGGTGGGATTTACCAGAAAATTTTGTCCCAGAGCCTTAGAGAAGGAAAAACCATGGCGGGTAAGTACATCTCGAATCACACCTATATTGGAAAGCTGCTCCATGTTCACTCCTGTCTCAGCTGGATTTTTCAGCTGTCACGTCTTCCTTATGGGGTCCAGCGAATAGATTGGCTGGTCACCCTCTTACATAAATATTATTATAAAGGATGGAAAGCAATATGACAAGACGAGATAAAATCAATTATTATTTGGATATCGCGGAAACTGTGGCCGAGCGAGGCACCTGTCTGCGGCGAAACTTCGGGGCCATTATCGTGAAGAACGACCAAATCGTATCCACCGGATATGTGGGCGCTCCCCGCGGACGGGAAAATTGCTCCGACCTTGGCTACTGCACCAGAGCCAAACTGAACGTTCCCAGAGGGGAACGTTATGAGCTGTGCCGGTCGGTTCACGCGGAGATGAACGCCATCATCCACGCCGCCAGAGTGGATATGCTGGGCGCCACCTTATATCTGGTAGGCAAGGAAATGAGCGACGGAAGCTATGTGAAAAACGCCTGCCCCTGCTCCATGTGTACCCGTCTGATTATTAACGCCGGAATTTCCACCGTCATCGTTCGGGATACCCAGGATGAATACCGGGTGATTGATGTTGCCAAAGCTTGGATTGACCAGGATGAGTCTTTGGCGGGCGGTTCCAACTACTGAATCTCAAAGGAGGAATTGGGAATGGTAAAACCTGTTATTCACCCCACCGCCAGGCTTATGAAGGGGGCTGTGGCTTCTGGGGATGTGACCATCGGGGAAAAAAGCTGTCTGTGGTTCAACGCGGTGGCCCGGGGGGACATTGAACCCATCCAAATTGGAGCTGGCACCAACATTCAGGACTGCTGTGTACTTCATACCGACCGGGGCAATCCCTTGGTGATTGGGGATGGGGTTACGGTAGGCCATGGAGCCATTTTGCATGGGTGTGAAATCGGGGACGGAACCTTGATTGGGATGGGCTCCACCGTCCTCAGCGGGGCCAAAATCGGGAAGAATTGCCTGATTGGGGCTGGGTCTCTGGTAACCGGAAAAACCGTGATTCCAGATAACTCGGTGGCCATGGGGCGCCCCGCTCAGGTCAAGCGGGCAATCAAACCGGAGGAGCTGCGCAAAAACGCCGCTTCCGCTGCCCATTACATAGAGCTGATGGAGCTGCCCTGCAATTGGGAACTATAAGCCCTGGACTTCTTTTGTCCAACCAAACTTTTAAAATATGTATGATGAAAACCCATTCGCCGGAGCGAATGGGTTTTCTTTATGGGCAAACTCCCAGGCAAATCCAGTGAATCTGCCGCATTATCTATCTTTCCCGATTCCAATGGTAGACACGCTCCAGATGAGGGGGCTGCTGGCTCATCCGTTTCTCCCTCGTCTGGAAGCCATGCCGCTCATAAAAGGAGCAGGCTTTGCTGTTTTCCGTGTAAACCGCCAAGGCCAACTGAGAGCTTTTTTCTTTACAGGCTTCCAACAGACTGCCTCCTATCCCCTGCCCTTGATAGTTTGGGGACACAAACAAAGCCCCTATCCATTCTTCATTCAACAGGGACAGGAAACCCATCAAACACCCTGAGGAGTCCCAGACCAACGTCTTGACCTTCGGTTTTAAAAAACAGGACTCCACAAAAGGCTTTTGGGATTCCCAATAAGAGAGGGGAATAAAGCTATGGGCCTGCTTGCTGGCCTCCAGCCATAAATCAGCTAGGGCCGGGGCCTCACCTGGCCGAATTTCCCGGATTTCGCCCATCTCAATTCTTGCTTGGCACAATTTCAATCCAATATCCATCCGGGTCATGGATGAAATAGATACCCATAGCGGGATTCTCATAGCAGATGACACCCATAGCCTGATGCTTTTCATGGAGCTTATCATATTCATCGGTTACAAACGCCAGATGGTATTCCAAATCCCCCAGGTTATAGGGTTCCTTCCGGTCCCGCAGCCAGGTCAGCTCCAGGGAAAAGGGAGTTCCTGCCTCGTCTCCCAGATAAACCAGTTTAAAGGAACCATCCTCCGCATTCTTCTCCTGAACCGGGCGCAGATTCAGCGCCTCCTGGTAAAACTTCAAGCTTTTCTCCAAGTCCAGCACATTAAAGTTAAAGTGATTAAATACAGTCATTCTAAAATCTTCCTTTCCGTTGAATCCTCTCAGGGGAATCAATCGTTCTGCTGTATAAGTGGTCTGGCGACTGTGCGGCAGCCACTTTATGGTTATTGTATCATAAAAAATGGTAAAGTTCCAGGTCTTGACACTTTCTACATAATGTAGTAGAATTTTGTTACTACATTATGTAGAAACGGAGGGATTCAACATGCGTCTATCTGATTCGGAGCTTTTGATTATGCGGGAAATCTGGCAGTTGGGGCATCCTGTTTCGGCGGGAGAACTGGTCACAGCTTTTTCCCCTACCCGCGGATGGAAGATTCAAACTGTTTCCACCTTTCTGTCCAGGCTGGTGGAAAAAGGGATGCTTTCCTGTCAAAAAGTGAGCGGGCAGAACCGTTTTTCCCCCAAGGTTTCCGAGGAAACCTATCGAGCCCAGGAAACCCAGGAATTTCTGCGGACTGTCCATGGGGGCAGTGTGAAAAATCTGGTGGCTGCCCTTTATGACAGCCATGGTTTGGGCCCAGAGGAAATCGCTGAATTGAAACAATGGCTGAAGGAGAGGTGAGATAGCAATGTCTTTGTGGTATTTGGAAACCCTTTTTAATGAAATTCTTTTGCCCATGACCATAACTGGGGGTCTGCTTGTAGTCCTCTTGGGCTTGCTGCATCCCCTTTTGAAAAAATTGGGACCTGGCTGGCAGTATTTATTTTGGAGCCTGTCCTCCCTATTCTTTCTGATTCCTCTTGATTGGATAGAAGGGATTCTGCCCCACCGTTCCCCCATCCTTGAGCAGACCCTTGGGCTGGATACGGTTCAAATGGCTATCCGCACTACACCCTTGGTTCCCGTCCCATCCCCCATCCGCTCCAATGTAGGGAACGGGGGAAATTTTCTGTCGGTGGGACAGGTCTTGGCGATTCTTTGGGGGTTAGGCATCCTGATTCTGCTTGTGAAAACCTTATGGAGTATTCTTCGATTCCGCCAGCTTCTGCGCCGGAACAGCCAGCCTGTGACCGACCCCGCTATCCTGGCTCTCTATCAAACCTGCGTTGAGGAAAAGCGGTTCCATACGGCTCCAGCCCTGCGTTCCTGTTCTTTGACTGGGTCCCCGATTCTGGTGGGGGTTTTCCGGCCTGTGATTTTTCTCCCAACCTTTTCCCTTTCCCAGAAAGACCTTCGTCTGGCCCTGCTCCACGAACTGACCCATTTTAAAAACAGGGACCCTTTGCTGAAGTCTCTGGCGCTGGCGGCTCGGATTCTCCACTGGTTCAACCCTGCCGCCTGGGTTTTGGAGCGCAGGTTAAACACCCTATGCGAATTTGCCTGTGATATGGTTATGGTTCAGGGGATGGACCAGTCCCAACGCAAAGGATACAGTATGGCAATTCTCAATATGATGGGAGCGTCCTGGAGCCAGCCGCCCCTTTCCAGCGCTTTCAGTCAGACAAAAGAAAATCTGAGGAAGCGGCTGAGCCTGATTCTGGAACAGCCAAAACCCTCCCGGAAAAAAATCGTCATTGGGGCTTGCGGTGCTTTGGTTTTGATTGCAGCGGGAATCTGGCTGGCCTCTTATCTGAATTATCAAAGTGCGATTGGTATTATTGGAGGGGCGGATGGCCCTACCGCCATCTTTATCGCATCCAAAGCGAAAGAACTGGAATCCCAGGAAGATTTGCTGATGAAACAGCTGATTTCCTCAGTGAAGATAGAGGATTCCCTTGGATTGTTCTCCTTTACCATTCCTGAGACACCTCCGCCTCAAGGTGCCTATTGGAATATTTTAGTCTCTGGGCGGATGCGGATGGGGGAAGATTCCGGTATGTCCTTTCACTGGTTTGAGCAGGAAAATGCAGATGGTGCATGGGTACCTGGGCAAACCTACCAGCAAACCTTTGATGGGCCTTCCCTTCTGGAACTGGGATTTGACGCCTGGCTGCTGGACGCTTCAGGGGAACAGCTGGCCTATCAATCGGTCTCCTGGACTTCCGCTGATACCCAGGCACTTCAATTGAGTTCTCCCCTGGAGCAGGGAGAGGATTTGCAGGTGGCTGCCTCTTTTTCTGACCAGCATCCTGCTGTGGACTTGGCGGCCAAGGAGGGGGACTCCATTTACGCCATGGCAGATGGGGTCCTGCTGGAAACCGGCCAGGACCCAACCTTAGGCAATTATCTTCTGATAGGGCATGGAAATGGGACACAGTCCCTTTACGCCTCCTGTGGGGAAATTTCAGCGCAGGCGGGAGATTTGATTACCCAGGGACAGCCTATTGGAAAGGTGGGCCGCAGTGGAGCCTCTACCGGTCCTCACCTGCATTTGGCACTGTTCATAAACGAAGAACTTGTGGACCCTTTGGATTATCTGTCGGTTCCAGCCTACCTGTACTTCCGTTTTTAATTCAAACCCGGAAGGAGACCTTTCTTTGATTTGATTTTCCATAACTGGGGGATTGGTGTTTTCCACTGGCGCAAATCTTTTTTCTGTGCTATACTATCCCCAGACAGATTCCATTGGAATCCCACAAAGAAAGGACGATCTATGATGGCTTTTTATGAACAACAAATTCTGGAATATCTGCAGGCCCATAAGGAGGAGATTTTTTCCGACCTGCTGGAACTGGTGAAAGCCCCTTCTCCCAGCGCCCAGCCTGAGCTTTCCAACCAGTGCGCGGCGGTGCTTCGGAAGATTGTCAAGAACCGTTTGGGACTAGAGCCCGACCGGGTTATCAGCCAGCCTACCGCCGGAGACCATCTGGTTTTTAGATATGGAACCCAGGAACAGCAAATTTTGGTGATCGGACACTATGACACAGTTTGGGAAAAGGACCAGCTTCCTATTGTTGAAAAGGAAGGGGCACTTTATGGTCCAGGTGTACTGGACATGAAATCCGGGGATATCTCGGTTATCTGGTCTTTGAAAGCCTGCAAGGAGCTGAACATCCCCCTGGATAAACAAATCTGCGTTTTATTTAACAGCGATGAGGAACCAGGCAGCCATACCTCCCGCCACGCCATTGAGGAGGAAGCGAAAAAAAGTCTGGCGGCTCTGATTGCTGAGCCTGCCGCCAACAATGGGGATTTAAAATCCGGACGGAAAGGCGTACGGTTTTATGGAGTAGAAATCACCGGCAAAGCCGCTCACGCCGGAAATGACCCTTTGGGCGGCGCTTCCGCCATCAAGGAAGCCGCCCATCAAATTCTGTACATCCAATCCCTCAGTGACTATGAGAAGGGAACGACTTTAAATGTAGGGGTGATTAAGGGAGGTTCCCAGCCCAACGTGATTCCCGATTTCTGCCGGTTGGAAGTGGACCTGAGAACCACCACCGTGGCGGAAGCGAAACGAATTCATGAGCTTCTGTCCAATCTGAAACCGGTAGACCCCAAATGCACCATCAAATTGGATGACAACGATGAAGGCCGCCTGCCCTTTGAGGAAACCCCAGAAAGCTTAAAGCTGTTCCAGACCGCTTCTGAATGTGCCCAGCGCCTGGGCTTCCAGGTTGGAAAAGCTTTTGTAGGCGGCGGTTCTGACGGCAATCTGACTTCCTCTGTTGGGTGTCCCACTTTGGATGGATTGGGTGCTGTTGGAAGCGGTATGCATGCTTTGAACGAGCATCTGGACACCGAAAGCTATCTCCCCCGTATCGCTATGCTGGCCGGTCTGCTGACCCAACTTTAATGACCTAAAGAAACAAGCCGCCCCTTCAACCTATTATGGTTGAAGGGGCGGCTGTCCTAATTTCTTGGGTTTTAAGCTTGACGCTGGGTGGTCAAAGTCAGCTGGCCATCTTGGGCGTCGATGGTAATATGAGTACCGGGAAGCAAATCCTGCTCAATAATGGTCCGGGCAATCAAGGTTTCCACCTTATGCTGCAGGAAACGCTTTAAGGGGCGAGCGCCATAGACTGGGTCGTATCCCTGCTCCACTACCAGCTGCTTGGCATCCTCGGTTAAGCTGAGGGTCAGCTGTTTGTCCGCCAAACGTTTCTGCAAGCCTACCAGCAGCAAATCCACAATCTTGAAGGTTTCCTCTTTGGTCAGAGGCTTGTAGAATACAATCTCATCCAACCGGTTCAGGAATTCTGGACGGAACTGCTGCTTCAGCAGCCCTTCCACCTGTTTGCGAGCCTCCTCGGTGATTTGACCATCGGAGCCGATACCCTCCAAAATATAGGGGGAACCCAGATTGGAAGTCAGGATGATAATGGTATTTTTAAAGTCCACAGTACGGCCTTGGGAATCGGTGATACGGCCATCATCCAGCACCTGTAACAGAATATTGAACACATCCGGGTGGGCCTTCTCGATTTCGTCAAACAGCACCACCGAATAAGGCTTGCGGCGCACAGCCTCGGTCAGCTGACCGCCCTCCTCATAGCCCACATATCCTGGAGGCGCTCCAATCAAGCGGCTTACCGAGTATTTCTCCATATACTCGCTCATATCAATCCGAACGATATTCTTTTCGTCATCGAACAGAGCTTGGGCCAGCGCCTTGGCCAGCTCGGTCTTTCCAACGCCGGTGGGACCCAGGAACAGGAAGGAGCCAATGGGACGGTTCCGGTCCTGGATACCCGCCCGGGAGCGGAGAATCGCCTCGGCCACGCTGGTGACCGCTTCATCTTGTCCCACAACCCGCTGATGCAGGATGCTTTCCATATGGAGCAGCTTTTCCCGCTCTCCTTCCATCAGCTTAGCCACCGGGATACCGGTCCAGCGGCCCACAATCCGGGCGATTTCCTCCTCGGTCACCTTATCCCGCAGCAGGGTGGTGTCCTTTTCGGCTTCGCTGGCCAGCGCCTCCTGAGCCTCCAGCTCCTTCTGCAAGGCGGGCAGCTTTCCATATTTCAGCTCGGCGGCCCGGTTCAGGTCATATTCCCGTTCCGCCTTCTCAATATCAGCGTTCACCTGCTCCAATTCCTCACGGAGCTTCTGGACCTTGGTAATGGAATTCTTTTCGTTTTCCCATTTGGCCTTCATGCCCTTAAACTGTTCCCGCATCTCCGCCAGTTCTTTTTGGATTTCCTTCAGGTGTTCCTGAGAAAGGGCATCCTTTTCCTTCTTCAAAGCGGCTTCTTCAATCTCATGCTGCATGATTTTCCGGCTCAGATCATCCAGCTCGGCAGGCATGGAATCCATCTCAGTACGAATCATGGCACAGGCCTCATCCACCAGGTCAATGGCCTTATCCGGCAGAAACCGGTCAGAGATATAACGGTTGGACAGGGTGGCGGCGGCAATCAGGGCTTGGTCCTGAATTTTCACCCCATGATAAACCTCATACCGCTCTTTCAGTCCCCGCAGAATGGAGATGGTGTCCTCTACCGTAGGCTCCGGCACCAGCACCGGCTGGAACCGACGCTCCAAAGCCGCGTCCTTCTCAATATATTGGCGGTATTCATTGAGGGTGGTGGCTCCGATGCAGTGCAGCGCTCCCCGGGCCAGCATGGGTTTCAGCAGGTTTCCGGCATCCATAGAACCTTCGGTCTTGCCGGCCCCCACAATGGTATGCAGCTCATCAATAAACAGGATGATTTTGCCCTCGCTCTTGCGGATTTCCTGCAAAACCGCCTTCAAACGTTCCTCAAATTCCCCTCGGAATTTGGCTCCCGCAATCAGGGCTCCCATGTCCAGGGAAAAAATCGTGCGGTCCTTCAGATTTTCCGGCACATCTCCACGGACAATACGCAAAGCCAAGCCCTCCGCAATGGCGGTCTTACCAACGCCAGGCTCACCAATCAGCACCGGATTGTTTTTGGTCTTTCGGGACAGAATCCGAATCACATTACGAATCTCATTATCACGGCCGATTACCGGGTCCAGCTTTTGTTTGCGGGCCAGCTCCACCAGGTCAGAACCATACTTTTTCAGGGCGTCGTAGGTATCCTCCGGGGTATCGGAAGTCACACGGGTGTTTCCCCGGACACTGGCCAGGGCGGACAAAAATTTGTTCTTATCCAAGCCATATTGGCGGAACAGAGCTTTCAGATTGGAATTGGGCTGGTCCAATAAAGCCAGCATGATGTGTTCAACCGACACATATTCGTCCTTCATCCGTTCCGCGGTTTTTTCAGCGGCAACCAAAGCCCGGTCTACATCCTGGGAAATATAAATCTTTCCCTGTTCCCGTCCGGGTCCGGTCACCCTGGGCAGGCGCTCCACCTGATTCTGGACCGCCCCCCGCAAACCGGATACATCCGTTTCCATCTTTTTGAGCATCTGAGCAATAAGCCCATCCTCCTGGCTCATCAAGGCAGCCAGCAGGTGTTCCTGCTCAATCTGCATGTTCTGGTATTCAGTGGCCAAGCTTTGGGCCTCCTGAATCGCCTCCAGGGATTTCTGGGTAAATTTTTGAGCGTTCATAGACACCCTCCTCTATTCTAAAACTAAGATTTACAAATTCGTTAGCACTCTACTATCTCGAGTGCTAATACAATTGTAACCCTTTTTCCAAGAAAATCAAGTATAATTTGTGAACAAATCTCTATCTATTTTGTGTCCAACTATGATATAATAAGCACAAGACCAACAGCAGAACTGTTGATAGCCGCCCTTTCCATTGACATTTCAGATAACTTTACCCAAACAAAGGAGGCATCATTGTGGAGCGAATCGAAGCCGCCCTATTGGCTGGCGGACAGCGTTATGACTCATTTTATCTCTATGACCAATGCATCATTCAGCAGCGCATTGAGGAATTGCAGAAGACTTTTCCCCAATATCAACTCCTCTATTCGGTGAAGGCCAACTGCTTTGGCCCAGTCCTGAACATTCTTTTTGACCAAGGAGTCTGGGCGGATGCCGCCTCTTTGCGGGAGGTGCTTCTCTGCCATCAGCATGGTTTGGGGCCTCAGCAAATCTATTATTCCGCTCCCGCCAAAAGGCTCTCCGATTTGGAGAAGGCTTGGGATAACTGTATCATCATCGCTGACAGCCTCCATGAACTGGAGCTTCTGGAAGAAATCGCCGCCAAGCGCTGCCAGCAGGCCAAAGTGGGTATCCGTGTACATCCCCAGTTCGCCCCTGCCCCCAGTAAATTCGGTGTGGAAGAACAGCAGCTTTTCGCCAGCAAGGGATTTTTAAACCGCTTGTCCCATTTACAATTGGTGGGCATCCACGTCCATCTTCGTTCTCAACAGCTGGAAGCGGATGGCCTGTCCCATTACTACCAGCAGGTGGGAGAACTGGCTCAGCGGTGCGCCCATCTTTTTGGAGGTCCCTTGGAATTTGTGAACTTTGGCGGCGGACTTGGTATAAACTACGCTCCCAACCAAACCCCTCTGGATTTGGAGGCAGTTGGAGCTGCCTGCGCCGCTCTGGCGGAACAACTTCACGCCCAAAAGGTTGGAAAGCTGCTTTTAGAGACTGGACGGTTCCCTGTCTGTCAGGCTGGGTGGTACGCCGCCCGTATCATTGACATCAAAGAATGTCGGGGAGAAAAATTCCTGTTGGTACAGAACACCCTGAACGGTTTTCTGCGGCCTTCCATGGCGCTTCTGGTGGAAGGCTGGTCCCAGAATCCCGCCGCAGCGGAGCCTCTGTATACCTGTCAGGACGCCTTCCGATTTTTCCTGCCAGGCAAAGAAGGCCCTCTGGAAAGAGTACAGGTGGCGGGAAACCTATGCACCGCCGCCGACCAGATGGCAAGAGACATTCTGCTTCCCTCCCCAAAAATTGGGGATCTGTTAGCGGTCTCCAACGCTGGCAGCTACGCCTATACCCTTTCCCCACAATTGTTTGCGGGCCAGCAGCCCCCTGCCCAACTGCTTCTCCGGGAGGATGGGGCCCTTGGCATGGACTTAGGAATTCTCGCATAAAATGTGATAAAAGCATTTGAGCGGGAGGGAGTATCCAACGGAGTTTCTGCGGATTTTATCTCATCTGGAAAGGCAGGTCAACGCCTTGGTGTGGGGGCCTGCCATGATTGGATTTATTTTGGTTACAGGGTTCTATTTTACCTTGCGCACCGGATTCTTTCAAATCACTCATCTTCGCCTTTGGATACGATGTACCCTGCTGGCTATCTTCCAGGAACGGACTGTTCGGGATAAAAGTGACGCCTCCTCTATCTCACAGTTCCAAGCCCTCACCACCGCCTTGGCCGGCACCATTGGAACTGGAAATATTGTGGGGGTAGCCACCGCCATCGTTTCAGGAGGGCCTGGGGCTGTATTCTGGATGTGGTTCAGTGCCCTGTTTGGCATGATGACAAAATTCGCGGAAAATGTGCTGGGAAACCACTATCGTTATCGAAGCCCGTCAGGAAACTGGTCCGGCGGGCCTATGATTTACATTGAACGAGGACTGGGCTGCAAATGGCTGGCGGTGATGTTCGCATTTTTCTGCTTGATGGCCTCCTTCGGCATCGGCTGTATGACTCAATCCAATTCTATTGCTGGAGCCTTGTCCTCTACTTTTGGAGTTTCCCCCGCCGCTGTTGGAATTTTGGTTGCCCTGTTTGGCGGCTTAGTCATCTTGGGTGGACTAAAGCGTATCGCCTCGGTGGCGGAACGCTTGGTCCCTTTCATGGCCCTCAGTTATATCTTCGGGGGACTGGTACTGATTTTTTTAAATCGTTCTATGGTCCCTTCTGTATTAAGGACTATTTTTCAGGAGGCTTTTCGCTGGCCCTCCATAGGAGGCGGCGCTGCTGGAATTTTGGCCAGCCATGCTGTGCGCTATGGGGTTGCCAGAGGCGTTTTTTCTAATGAGGCCGGGCTGGGCTGTTCGGTGATGGTCAACTCCGCCTCCAATGTAAAAGAACCGGTTCGTCAAGGTATGTGGGGAATTTTCGAGGTATTTTTGGATACCTTGGTGGTATGCACAATTACTGCTTTGGCTATTCTGACCACCAACGCCCAGCATTCTGGATTGGAAGGAGCTGCCCTTTCCGTACTGGCTTTCTCCAGTGTGTTCGGCTCTTTCGGAGGGGTGTTTATTGCCCTTTCTATCACCTGCTTCGCCTTTTCCACCCTTTTGGGATGGTCCTATTATGGAGAACTGTCTCTCCGCTACCTGTTTGGGGAAAAACCCATTCCAATCTATCGTCTGTGCTTTGTGCTGCTGGCTGGGATTGGATGTGTCGCCAAACTGGAGTTGGTGTGGAATCTTTCTGACACCTTCAACGGTTTGATGGCTTTGCCCAATCTGATTGGAATTCTGGCCCTTTCAGGTGAGGTTGCTGCATTAACAAAGTCCTATCTGAAAAAAGAAGCTCTTTTGGCGTCTTGTAAATGAGATGCAGCTGACAAGGCCCCCTTTCCAGTTATGGAAAGAGGGCCTTTCTTTCAATCTCCGTTGTCCTGATTTTAAAACTTAAGTCTCAGGAACAACCTCCACAGGAGGAACGGGAGTACCATCGCATCCAGTGCAGATATCCTCAGCAGAAGCGGCGTTGCAGTTTACATAGGTGTCACCTACCGACGCTACCGCGCCAAACTCAACAGGAACAGCTACACAAATATCCTGGCTGAGGGTAAAGACACAGGAGCCTCCTCTGGTGCCGGCACAAGTGGCATTTCCCGGTACAACCACAGGAGCCCCACAGCATTTTGTCATGGTAGCCCCGGTCTTTGCAAAGGGTGTAACTGTTACAGGTACGCAGATGGACGCGGACTGATACCCAATGGTGGGACAGGTCTGGTCTTCGGCAGCCAAAGCGGAAGCATTGTCAACATTTGTAATCATAATACAAGAACCCCTTTCTTTTTTGGTTCAGTCTATTTTATGCAGACTCACCAAATAGGTTCCTCCCCTACAATTATTTTAATTGCTCTGTAATCTTTATCATATAGCTCACATTTAAACATAATTTTTGTAAAAAGAAAAAGACCAGTCAAATGACTGGTCTTTTTTTGGTGCCGGTAGTCGGGGTCGAACCGACACGGTATCGCTACCACTGGATTTTGAGTCCAGCACGTCTGCCAATTCCATCATACCGGCGTTTGTTGCTCTGTTATTATAGCAAAGAAACAAACAAAAGGCAAGTGTTTTTTTAAATTTTTTTAATTTTTTTCATCTTTTTGGGAAATAGCCAATCCAGAAAGTGCAAATACCATACCTAACAAGCCCATCCAAGTGAGCTGTTCTTTCAGGACTACCGCCGAAGCCGCTATGGTCACCACCGGCACCAAATAAATATACACACTTGTTTTTACAGCACCTAAAATCTTGACCGCCGCTCCCCAGGTTACAAAACAAAGAGCGGACGCGCCCAGTCCCAGATAGAGCAGATTCGGCAGCATAAAAGGCTCCAGCAAACGGGAAAAGTCCCATCGAAAATCCAACACACCTAAAGCTGGCAGCATAAACAACAATCCATACCCAAAAATCTTTCTGGTGGTCTGGATGGTATGATACCCCCAAGCACTCATTTTACGTATCAAAATAGAATATACCGCCCAAGCGAAAGCCGCCAGAAAGGCCAGCAAATCCCCTAAAGGGTTCAGATGCAGGGCGCTTCCGCTGAAACTAATCATCAGAATTCCCAGAATGGCGGCTGCAAATCCCAGCAGAAATCTTTTGCCAGGGTGTTCCCCCTCCAGTAAAAAGCCCGCTAACAGCGCGGTAAACATAGGGCTTACTGCCACAATCACCCCTACATTGGAGGCGTATGTATAGGTAAGCGCGATATTTTCCAAAAGAAAATACAAGGTGACCCCAGAGATTCCAGCGCCTATAAACATAGCCTCGCGCTTCAGGCCGCTCCACGGCAGTCTTTTGGGATAAGCTGCCCACAAGGCACAGTATCCGATTACAAAGCGTAAAACCAGAATCTCCAAGGGAGAAAATTGCCTTAACAGCACCTTTGTAGATACAAAGGTAGTCCCCCAAACCATAATGGTCAATAGGGCCAACAGATGCCCTACTAACGGCCTTTGCTCTGACATATGGCCATCCCCCGTTTATTGTTTATCTATTGGGCGAGCGCTTCCAGTTCTGACAACTCCTGGACTTCGCCTTTGTTCAGCTGTTTCCTTCCGGAAAAAAGCCCGCCTAAAGCGGCGGGCGAGCGTGTCACCTGACACTGAAAAGAGCCGCGGCCTTTGGCCGCGGGATGGGCAGAGAGCTTACCTCTCAGCAGGGCGGGCTCTCTGCCTCATTCCACATAAATGGACTTTTCCTGGAGCGGAAGGACTTCCCCAATCAGCCTGGCCCATGGGCAGCATTCCTGAAGCCTGAGCAGCAGTTTTTCCGCCTGTTCCGGCGCCGCCGCAATCAGCAGACCACCGGAAGTCTGCGGGTCGAACATCAAATCCTGCCAGACCAAAGGCACTTTACTTCCAAAGGAAATGCGAGGTTCCTGGTAGGACCTGTTGGCGTAAGCGCCAGCGGGTAAAATCCCCATTTCCGCCAGCTCCACAGCTTTCGGAAATACCGGAAGGGCCTCCCTTTGAATCCGGGCGCTGACCTTTGAACCCTCCATCATTTCCAATCCATGACCCAGCAGGCCAAACCCTGTCACATCGGTACATGCGTGTATCTCAAACCCATCCAGAGCTTCCGCTGCCGCCTTGTTCAGGGTGGACATGCTGTTTATCACAGGCGCCATCTCCTGTTCTTCCAGCAGTTCTCCCTTGGCGGCGGTGACCATGACACCCACTCCCAAGGGCTTTGTCAGCAGCAGGACATCCCCTGGGCGAGCGCCTACATTCGCCAGCACCTTGTCCGGAGACACAAATCCTGTGACGCAAAGCCCATATTTAGGCTCTGGGTCCTGAATGGTATGTCCACCCGCAATAACCGCTCCAGATTCCCGCACCTTATCATATCCACCCGCCAGGATGGCTTGGACCACTTCTGGTTCCAGACAGGTGGGATAACACAACAGGTTCATCGCCAATGCCGGGCGGCCTCCCATGGCGTAAACATCTGATAAGGCGTTGGCGGCGGCGATTTGCCCAAAGGCATAAGGGTCATCCACCACAGGCGGGAAAAAGTCTACCGTCTGTACCATCGCCAGCTGGTCACTGAGCTGATAAACACAGGCGTCATCACTGGTATCGAACCCCACCAGCAAATTGGGGTCCTTCCATTTCGGCAAACCGCGCAAAACTTGCGCGAGGGCATCTGGCCCTATCTTAGCCGCTCACCCAGCGGTGGAGGTCATCTGCGTCAAACGCTTTTTAATCAAATCTCCCACAAGGCACCACCTCCTTCCCATATTCTTTCTCCATATTAACATGGACCGTCTTGGGTTGCAAGCCTCCCTTTATTTCTGGGGACTGCTGAAATTCACGATTCCAAGTTAGCCAGAAAATCCCGCACATAGGAGAGGGCGGCACCCACCGCGGCGCCTCCCAGCTTATAGCTGCTTATTTTTAAGTATTCCCCTTTTTCACCAAAAGGGTCTCGCCAAGAAACTGCCTTTCGCAGCTCCTCTAAATGGTCATCCAGATAGGTTCCCAAATGTCCTCCCAGCATCACATCGCAGTCAAAGGCCATTCTTAAATTGGAAATTCCCTGGGCCAGATGGTCCACATATTTTCTCCAAATTTCCTGATGCTTTAAATTTCCCCGCTCCAAATTGATAAAAAAGTTGTCCAATCGTCCTCCGGCGCTATCCGCCAATACCTGGATGCTGCAATAAGCGTTCATACAGCCTCGCATACCGCAAACCTTGCACCGTTTTCCTCCAGGAGTCAAAATCATATGGCCAAAGCTGCCGCTTCGGTTATTTTGGCCTTCCACCAGTTCTCCCTGCCGGAACACCGCCCCATCCACCATGCGGTTCAAAGAAAGGTACACCAAATCTCCAGAGGGATGTCCTCCATTCCAATATTCCGCCCAGCCGGAAGCCCTGGCATCATTGCACAATCTGTAAGGCAAGGGCAGAAAAGCTCCAAAATCCTGGGCTTTTCCATTTTGAAAGTCCAGCACAGGAGAAAACTCCAATGTTCGACCATCCTTGGACAACTTTCCCGGAACAGATACTCCCACCCCCAGCACCTTTTCCAGAGGTACCCTGCCATCTGCCAGCAGACCCCTCACCAGTTCCGCCGCCTGCTGAAAATAGGATGTGGTATTGGAAAATGGCAAATTGGTGTACTGGTGCTTGATGACACTCCCGGAAAGGTCCACTACCACCCCGCCCAGATGGTATAAGGTCACATCCAATCCCACCGCGTATTTAGCGTTTCGATTGCAGCCGATGGTTTCAGCGGGGCGCCCTCCTGTGGAAGCCAGCCGCTTCACCGATTCCACAAGATTTTTCTCCCATAGCGGCTTCAGCTGTTCCAGCAGGGTGGGCATGCTCAAGCCCAGTCCCTCCACCAGCTGCTGGCGGGTACATGGGCCATGGGTATTCAAATAATCATAAACTGGATTGGCTATCCGCAACCACCCCCTTTCCAATCCGTCTTCCCTGGCCTCTCATCAAAAACACCCTTTTTATGGGATGGCTCAAAACAGGCCCATCCTCCTGGGAGAATGGGCCTTTGTATTTAAGCTTCCGCCGAAGAATCGGAAGGTTCTTCTTGTCTCTGATAAAAAGGCGGAACTCCTTTGGTGGCTTCCTGGGCCACAGGATGATCCAACGGCATCAGGGTAATATGGGCTCCCTTTTCTTTCACTGTGGGGGAGGCAATCAGGCTCACCTGATGGAAGATTTCCTCCCTGCCCTCCTCAGGACAATCCAGCACCACCAGCCAGCTGCGTTTCCCATCCCGCTCCATCAAGCGCAGCCAAGCGGCTTTCACCTGGGGATTCTGGGCTGAGATGGCCGCTACCGCCTTCATCAATGGCACTGGCACCTGAACTGGCTGTTGAGGAGCGGGTGCTTGGGCTCCCTTCTCAACCGGCTTGGACTGGGAAATCACCTTCAGCCGCTCAGGGTTCAGCAGCAGCTTCACTCCAAAGGGATTTAAAATCACCATACCGACTTTTTCCGCCAGCTCCATAATATTTTCAAAGGTAAACACGCCACCCTTCAGCTTCTTCTGGGGGTCATAGCGCACAAACTCCGCCCAGTTGGTAAACACGGGAAGCATGGGTTTATCGTCCTTATCCTTCAGAATCGGGAATGTCATCTCCCGCTGTCCTTTTTCCCCCGCTTCTCCGCCCATCTCCGCGATAGGCACCAGATAACTGGCCTTTTTCATCTCCTGGAACATATTGGATTCCAGCTCCCGCAGATTAGCCTGGGTTTTCTGGCCCAAAGCCTGGAAAAAGGTGTTGGTGGCTCTGCCCAGCTCATGGTTCAGCACCAAAGGCTGCCCCTGAGGCTGAATGACCCCTTTCTTCTTCTCAATCAGCTGGTCCAGGCTGATGCCCAAATAGGTCTGCCCATTATCCACAATTAAAACTTCCGCTCCAGCCAGATACATTTCCTCCCAGAGCCGGTCCCGATGCTGCTTATGGTTCTCCTCACCAACCACTTGGATTTTCTGCTGGGCCGCCCATTCCTGGAACTTCTCATAATATTCCTTTTCTGAAAAAGCGTAGGCCGCCGCTTGTTCCCGCTCTGCCCCTAAATAGCAGCTGCCGGTATAGACCGAACGGGCTACCCAAAGGGTCTCCTGAGTTTTCAACAACCCTACAAGCTGCCGATAGGTTTCTTTAGACTTTGTTTTGTCAAAGGCTTGAATCAATTCCTGAATGGTTGCCATTTTATCCTCTCCTTAATCAGTTTGGGCCTGGTTTTCCTTGGCCAAAAGCTTTTTGGAAACCAAGCGTTCCACAGGGAAAAACGCTAAAAAGGTGATGGCTTCTGCGGCGGTCAGCGCCAGCCAAACCCCATGAAGTCCCCATAGTCTTGAAAACAGCTCCAAAGCGGCCCACACCAGTAAGATTCCCCGCAGAATGGCGATGGCAAAGGTACACAGTGACCGCTCAATGGATTGAAAATAGTACATCAAAATGGTATTCATGCCTGTAAAGGGCAGGGAAATAAAGTATAAAACCACCGCGATAGCTCCCATGGTCACTACCTCAGGTTCAGAGGAAACGAACAGAGAAACCATCTGCCGTGGGAACAAGAACAGCAAAACATAAACCCCCAGGGAGAAAAACAGGGCGGTCAGCATAGCGTCCCGGTTGGCCATCCCCATCCGTTTGTACCATCTGGCCCCATAACTGACGCTGATAATCGGCTGGGCGGCTTGGGCCATCCCATTAAAGATACCCTTCCCCACATAACCGATATTGGAAATGATGGAGAACACCGCCACAGCGGTCTCTCCGCTGACACGAAGCAGGCACACATTGAACAGCAGAATCACAAACCCGGAGGATACTTCCAAAACTCCTGAGCCTACCCCATTTCGAAAAACCCGAATCAACAGCTTGGGATGAAAGCAGGACCTTACAAAATGGACCTTATTATACCGTCTGACAAAGTGCAGGGTCAACAGGGCACAGCTAAGCATGGGACCAACTGCGGTGGCCAATCCAGCTCCAAATACCCCCATATCCATAGGAATCACAAACACATAATCCAAAATAATATTGGCACTGTTTCCCACCATACCGGCGGTCATTACAAGGTGGGGGTTCCCATCGGCGCGGACGATGATGCTTAGGGTACTTGAAAGCATAAATACCACACAAACTGGCGCTATTGGACGCAAATATTCCACCACCATCGGAGCGATTCGCTGGGTAGCCCCAAACAGAAGGGCTATCTCCTCCAAAAAAAAGACCCCTATCAGGGACAAAGCAATGCCCACCATCACCAGCGTCCCCATGGCTATGGTAAACACCTGATCCGCCAAACCCTCTTCTCCTCTGCCCCGGCAGATGGAAATTGTGGTGGCGGCTCCCACCCCCAGCATAACGCTGAAGGTGCTGTAAATGGTAAAAACAGGAAGAGCCACATTCAACGCCGCCAAGCCATCGCTTCCAACGCCAATTCCCACAAAGAACACATCCGCCAAACAATAGGCGGCCTGCGCCACCATTCCCACAATGGTAGGAATCAGGTAACGCAGGTACTCGGAACGTACTTCCTGTTCAGGGGTCTGAGGTTTTTCTCTTTTGGGGAACAATCGGTTTAAATAGATTCGGCCCATAGCAACCTCCCGGAAAATTTTTTCGCTTTTCTTTCCGGCTCCCCCTCTGTTTTACTCCGCCCGCTCCTGCAATGGAATGTAAGGCGCTCTTGGATGAACACTTATATAAGCGGGACGGATAATCTTTCCTGTATTGCACAGTTCTTCAATGCGGTGAGCGCTCCATCCCGAAATACGGGAAACAGCGAAAATCGGTGTAAACAACTCGGTGGGCAGGTTCAGCATGCTGTACACAAAGCCGCTGTAAAAATCCACATTGGCGGAAACGCCTTTGTAAATTTTCCGCTCCTCCCCAATTACTTTTGGAGCCAGGCGCTCCACCATAGAATAAAGGGCGTATTCCTCTCCTTTTCCCTTCTCAGCGGCCAGGCGCCCCACAAAGGAACGAAGGATGTCCGCTCTTGGGTCAGAGAGGGAATAAACTGCATGTCCCATACCGTAAATCAATCCAGCATGGTCGAAAGCCTCTTTGCGGAGAAGCCGGCGCAGATAATCCGCCACTTCCTCCTCATCGTTCCAGTCGGACAGCTCCCGTTTCATGGCTTCAAACATCTGCACCACTTTGATATTGGCGCCTCCATGCCGGGGGCCCTTCAAGGAACCAATCGCCGCCGCTACCGCGGAATAGGTGTCAGTTCCTGAGGAGGTTACCACATGGGTGGTGAAGGTGGAGTTATTTCCGCCTCCATGCTCCGCGTGGAGTACCAAAGCCAAATCCAAAACCTGAGCCTCCAAGGGACTGTATTTCTTATCAGGGCGTAGAATCCGCAAAATATTTTCCGCTGTGGATAATTCTGGAAGGGGCTGGTGGATATACAGGCTTTTGCCTTCATGGTAATGTTTGTAAGCCTGATAGCCATAAACCGACAGCATGGGGAACAGGGCAATCAACTGAAGGCACTGTCTGAGTACATTGGGAACAGAAATGTCATCCGCCTTCTCATCATAGGAATAAAGGGTCAGCACACTTCGGGCCAAGGTATTCATCATGTCCCGGCTGGGGGCCTTCATAATAATGTCCCGCACAAAGCTGGTGGGCAGAGACCGATAGGTAGAGATGAGAGAGGTGAATTCCGCCAACTGAGATCGGGTAGGCAATCCTCCAAACAACAGCAAATAGGTGGTTTCCTCAAAACCGAAGCGCTTTTCCTGGATAAATCCACGTACCAAGTCTTTAACATCAATTCCCTGGTAATAGAGCCTTCCCTCGCAGGGAACCTCACAGCCACTCTCATCCACCTGTGTAGATTCGATCTGGGAAATTTGGGTCAGACCCGCCCGAACTCCCTTGCCATTCACATCCCGGAGTCCTCGCTTTACATCGAACTTTTCATAAAGAGTTTCCTCAATATACTCATTTCGCTGGCAAAGCGCCGCCCATCCTTCCAATTGAGGGGTTATTTCCAGAAAAGGGTTATTTCCCGCCATATTTGTCACTCCTTCCCAAATCTTTTTCTGGCAATTCAACAAATTTTTTCCATAGATTGTTTCTAATATAGCATTTTTTCATGGCTAAATTGTAAACAAATCATGTCTTTCACTTAAAAATTGTCAAAAGTCAGCTGAATGTCCTCTTCCAGAAGGGGTTTCAGGTAAGCGGCAAAGGCGGATGGAAGGGGATATTCCTTTTGAAGCTGGGTTCGGTTCGCCCAAAAAATTCCTGGAACCGGAGCGGTCTCCTCCACCCACATTCGCCAACCGCTCATACGCCATTCCACATGGGTGAAAATATGCTTGGCAGCCAGCATAGGCTGAATTCGCAAAGGCTCCAATCCCAAGGCCCGGGCCGCTGTCACCGCCTGGGACTGGTCCCACTGTCCCTCAAAGTTTGGGAACTCCCACAGCCCAGCCAAAAGCCCTTGGTCCGGCCGTTTGGAGATGGCTACCTTACCATCCCCAATCAGCACCAAAACGGTTCTGTGCTGAATCTTTCGAGGTTTTTTGGGCGTTTTAATCGGCAGCTCCATCGCCACACCCAAAGCGTGTCCTTCACATAGCTTTCCCAAAGGACAGCCAGCGCAGTCAGGCGGGCCGTTGGGTCCGCAGATGGTAGCCCCCAGCTCCATGAGCGCCTGATTAAAAATCCCAGGCTTATCCTCTGGAATCACCAAGCCCAGGGCCTGCTCTATCTTCATTTTCGTTTTCGGGTCTGCGATATCCCCCCGACTGGCAGTAATTCTGGAAATGACCCGAAGCACATTGCCATCCACCGCCGGAACCGGCCTGCCATAAGCGATGGAAGCCACCGCTCCGGCGGTATAGCTCCCAATTCCAGGAAGCTCCAATAAACCTTCGTAAGTATCCGGCAGCTGCCCACCATATCTTTCCACTACCAGTTGAGCGGCCTTTTGCAGATTTCTGGCCCGATTGTAGTACCCCAATCCTTCCCACAGCTTCAGCAGCTGCTGTTCCGGGGCTTGGGCCAGGGCTTCCACCGTGGGAAATGCCTGCAAAAACCTGGCAAAATATCCTTTTACCGCTTCCACACGGGTCTGCTGGAGCATAATCTCAGAAATCCAAACCCGATAGGGAGTTTGTTCCTCCCGCCAAGGCAACGCCCTATGGGCCTGCTCATACCAATCGCAGAGCGGCTCCACAATGTCCCCTAAATCGCGCATACAATCGCCCCCCTTCTTTCAGAGAAAAACGCTGGAACCAATGGCTCCAGCGTTTTAGTCTCAGACCTGGTTAAAGCGAACTCAGGCGAACTGAGGCGCCTTCACATCCTCATTTTTCTCAGCGCTGACGGTAGCTGCCATCTCCTCATCAGGACGAGTCAGACGTCCCATAACAACAAAGCGCTGATCCTCACGAGACCCGTAAATATAAGTACAGGTGGACAGGGTGATAATCTTATCATCCTCATTCACATCCACATCAATGTCAAACTGGGAACGGTTCTTTGCCTCGTTTACCACATCCATCAGTTTCACATCTTTCTGGGGACCCGCTGGAAAATCCACATAGTTGTAGATGAAATTGGTGTCCGTATACATCACCGCGAAAATTTTAAAGGTCAGCTTGTCCTCTGGGGTGGTCAGATAAATATAGGGATGGTTTTTCAAAAACTCAATATCCGTATATTTTTTCAACTGAGAAAACTTTACACTGGAGGGGTTGTCATCCATGCTGTGGCCATATATCACGGTATTGGAGGACAAATCATTGCGGTCCCCAAACTCGCACTCATAATCCGCGAAATAACAGCCATACCAGTTATAATTCTTGGTAATATCCCGGCGCAGATAATAGGGGTTGGCTGGGTCGTTGGCATCCCCTGGATAGTGCAGGACCTCATTATCAATCTCCGTATCGGGAATTTGCAGCCAGCCTACCACATCATTGTTTTGATTATAAGCTGTATTCAACTTTTCCAAAACATCCGCTTCCGGCTGTACAGGCTCCTCTCTGGGTTTTTCCTTTTCTGGCTCGGAACTGCTGCTCTCCACCTGAGAGGAGGATGTCTCCGAAGACGAACTCTCTTGCTCCGGCTCACTGCTGCGGCTGCATGCGGAAGCGGAAACTACCATAACCAAAGCCAAGGCTGCGGCTAAGGCGCGGCTGAAAATTTTGTTCTTTTCCATATCCAGACTCCTTTTTGATTTTACAATCTATCTCACACCAGCAGACCCAGTGTGATCATACAATGATACTTTTATTACTATAAAACACATCTACCAAAAAAGTCAATCCCTAACAGCAGGTTTCCCTAAAATCAGAAAATTTGGAAACTTTTGCTCCGTTCCTCTTGCATTTTCTTGAAAGATATGGTATTCTCTTACTGTACTAATCGATATAATACACATAGAACAAACAATACAGTTCGAATGAGGTGAGAAGATGATCCAACTGGACCTGCAAAACAGGCAGCCCATCTATGAGCAGTTAATCGCCAAAATGAATGAACTGATTTCCTTGGAGGTCCTCTCTCCCAATGACCAGCTTCCTTCGGTGCGGGCCTTGGCCAGAGATTTGGGGGTAAACCCAAATACCGTCCAAAAAGCTTACCAGGAACTGGAGCGTCAGGGAATCATTTATTCAGTGGCGGGAAAAGGCAGTTTTATTGCGCCTAATGGAAAAGCTTCTGAAATTCTTTTGGAGCAGAATATCCAGCGTCTCAAAAACGCTTTGCAGGAAGGCCGCCGGGCAGGTGTCACCAAGACAACCGTAATCAATCTGGTGGACGTGGTATATAAGGAGGAAACCTGACATGATTGAGGCAACATCCCTTGTCAAATGCTTTGATGATTTTGTGGCTTTGGAGGCGCTGACTACCAGAATCCCCAAGGGTTCCATTTATGGCTTGGTGGGTTCCAATGGTTCCGGTAAATCCACCTTCCTGCGGTTGGTAGCCGGGGTGTATCAGCCCGATGGAGGAACCCTTTTGGTGGATGGTCAGCCGGTTTATGAGAACACCAAGCTGAAGGAACGGATTTTCTTTGTGGCGGACGATTTATATTTTCTGCCTCAGGCCACTATGAATGATATGGCCACTTTCTATCAAAACCTTTATCACAGCTTTTCCAGAGAGCGGTACAGCAAGTTGTGTTCCATCTTCCCCCTTCCGCCCAATAAAAAAGTGCATACCTTCTCAAAAGGCATGAAACGTCAGGTTTCCCTGCTGCTGGGGCTGTGCTGTATGCCGGACGTTCTGCTGCTGGACGAGGCCTTTGATGGACTTGACCCAGTGATTCGGGGCGCTGTAAAAAAACTGCTGGCTGATGACATCGCCAACCGGGAAACCACCATTCTCATCACCAGCCATAACCTGCGGGAACTGGAAGATTTGTGCGACCATGTAGGACTTCTGCATCACGGACATATCTTGTTTGAGAAAGAAATCGACGAGCTGAAATTAGGTTTCTGCAAGGTTCACGCCGCTTTCAAAGGCGGCCTCCCCGAAAACGCTTTGGAAGGGATTCAGGTCATGCAGAAATCCCAGATTGGCAGTCTCATCAATCTGGTGGCAAGGGGTACCTCTCAGGAGGTTTCTCAGCTTCTTATGGAGCGGGGCGCCATCTTTGCGGAGGGAGTTCCCCTCACCTTGGAGGAAGTATTTATCCATGAAATGGAGGCAGTAGGATATGACTACAACAACATCATCTTTTAAAGGAAGCCATTTCTGGGGGTTATATAAAAGCAACTTTAAACGGGGACTTGGATATTTCGGTTTATTTTCTGCCTTGATTTTCTTATTCTATCCTGTTCAATACCTTCTGGAAATTTCCCGGGACCCCAGGGGTGACCTTGGCACCACACATCTTGAGCCTCTGACCATAGGTTTGTTTGATTTGATGGGACCCGCTAAAAGTTTTACACCTTTGGCAGTTTTCATCTTTTCTGGTCTGATGGTTCTGCTTCCCCTGCTGTTAGCCCTTATATTAAACAGCTATATGCACAGCAAAAAAGCCGCTGATGTCTACCACGCCCTTCCGGTGAGCCGTGAGGCCCTTCTGACCGCCAATCTGGCGGTGGCTATGTCCTACCTGGCGATTCCTGTGGTGGTGTCTGGGGTAATCATTGCCACCGCCCAAACCGCCCGATTTGGATTTCTTCCCCACCTTCTGGGAAATTTAGCTTTGGATACCCTTGGATGGCTGGCATGTGCCTTCACCATCTATGCAATTGCCACTTTTGTCGCGGTTCTCTGCGGTACAGTCTTTGATAATTTTATCCTTTCCTGCGAACTGCTTTGTGCAGGTCCCGCCATTACTGGACTATTCACCCTCATGGCTTCTTTGTATCTGTATGGTTATGAAGTCACTGAGGATACCGGTTTCTACATCCTCAACACTACCCCCACTATGATTATGCCAGTACGTGAAATTCTCTTTTCTGCTATGGGGTACAGCTCCTTTGAAAACGCCCACTACTACACCCGCAGCAATTGGATGCTGCTGACCTGGCTGCTGATTGGAGTGGTTCTGTTCTTTCTTGCTTTGCGGATTTACCGCAAACGTCACAGTGAACGGGCAGAAACCACAACCTCCCGTGGAATTTTGCCGTTAATCAGCCAGTTTATCGCCATCCTGGTGGTATCCTGCCTGATGGGACTGCTGTTCTCCTCTCTGCTGCGTTCGTCCCTGCTGTGGCGGGATGACTTCACCTTCTTGGCTTGGGCTGCTATTGGTGGTGTTTTGACCTTCCTGATTTTGGAGGCGATTCTGAACCGAGGCTTTAAGACCATCTTAAAAAGACTTCCTTTAGGTGTGGGCATGATAGCTATCTCCCTTTGCAGCTTCGCTCTGGTGATGAATGGCTGGTTCGGCTTTGAAACTCGGGTCCCTGCCGCCCAAAAAGTAACTTCTGTGGAGTTATCTTATCCAAATAAATCCTCCAACAGCGTTTCCTCGTTGGCGGCCTCTGAGGAAGTAACCCAAGTTTTCACCAACCCTACTCCTGATGATTTAGTCATTACCCGGCTTTCCTATACCGATAAGCCATTGCAATTGACCGACTCCGAAAATATTCAGGCTGTTCTGGCTTTCCATCAAAATATTGTTGAGGACTATCAGAAAGCTCCCTCAGACATTGAACGAATCACAGAGGATTTTTCCAATGAGGATACCTCCCTATATGGAACCATTCGCCTGACCTATCACCTGAAAAATGGAGGGAAATTGGTGCGTTCCTATCATGAGGCATCTTTAGCGGCCTATGAGGAATTGGTACCCTTGGAGGTTTCCCAAGAATTTTTAGAGCAGACCTCCCCCGTCTTTTTCACCGACCCCAGTTGGATTGGTGAATGGAATCTCTCCGATATGTTCTATTCCACCACCCAAACCCTTCATTTGTCTCAAGATGATTCCAAACTTCTTCTGGAAGCCATCCGGCAAGACCAGCTTTCCCTGACTGAAGAGGACTTGCGGGCTCCCTCCGAGAAAGCTGTGGCAGAGCTTAGCTTTACTTGCAACAATCCTCCTGAGTATCGGCTGGAACAGTTTTCTTATGTGAGTACCTATCTGGTGGCGGATGGGGGAAAAACCGCTCAATTCCTGCGGCAGAAAGGGTATTTGGATGCCATTGAACCAGATATGGAGGAGTTTTCTGGAGTGATTTTGGAACCTCTGCTTCAGTTTAGTGAGCCTCCAGCCATTGTCAGACAGCAAGATTTTTACAGCTACACAAATACCTATGAAACCTTTACAGAGGCTTTAGCGCAGATTTCCAAGGCACAGGAGTATCTGGAAGAATATCCTGGTATGATAGATAGTTTCAATTATGAGCGTTACGGCATTTCTGTTGACACTGAGGAATTGTCCCAGTATTTCGGGGAAAACACCCAAGAAATTGTTGATGAGTTTTTGGATGAAGGCCTTATTAACGATGTAAACAAGGTAGTCATTCAAGATTTTGAGAGCATGCGTGCCTTGTCTAAACTTGTAGTGTGTACTTGGGATCAAAAAGATCCTCTGGTTCAAGCGACCTTCTATTTAGATGACAATAAGGCTGGCGATTACAAGACGGTGTTCATTCCCTACAATACCCTTCCTGAAGATTTAAAGCTGCAGCTTGTGCCTGCTGGTTCCCAGTCCAATTTCCCTTTACCAGCCACAAATACAGCCCAGTCTTAACAGTTGGTTTTCCTCCTATTTTATATAAGTAAAACTGAGAGGCGCTCTCCTGATCAAGGAGAGCGCCTCTCAATCTATTTACTTCTAATGAATCATGTCCTTACAGAATTGGGGGCTGACGTACAGAAAGCGCCTGTTCCAAAGTATAAGCCATCTCCAATAAGGTTTCCTCGCTCCAAGGCGCTCCCATAAACTCCACCCCTATGGGAACCCCCAAAGGCGCTGTTGGCTCTGGTGTGGAAAATCCTCCCGGCAATGTAATCGCTGGCCAGCCTAAGGTAGCCGCCAAGATTCCATTTCTGCCTCCTTGCTCCCCTTCTCCTATCTTTACCACCAAAATCTGTTGATGAGGATAACAGAAAGCGTCCACGTGTTCCCGCTCCATCACCTCAGAGGCAATCGCCCGGTTGCGGGCGATACGCCCCAATCTGTCCTTATATTCCGGCTGCTCCAGAGGGTTCTCCAAATCAGCGCAGGCTTTCAGGTCAGCGTAGATGGTTGGATGAATTTTTCCTCCTTCCACCAACTCCTTTAAGCTGCTCACAGGGCAGTTGGGAACGGATGAAAAATAAGCGTCCATCAAAGGCTTTGTCTCAAACCTTTGAACATCACATTCCTGAAAGACCCTTGCAGATGCAAACTCAGGGATTTCCACATTCACAGTCTCCGCCCCTTGGGTGTTTAAGACTGTCTCCACATGCTTCATCACTTGAAGAATCTCCGAATCCGTGCCGAAATTGGTTTTCAGCAGCCCAATCCGTTTTCCTTTCAGCCCATCCTTCTTTAAACAAGACAAATAGGTAGATGGAACATGGCCGCTATGGCATTTCGTCACGGGGTCATTAGGGTCTATCCCCACACAAGCGTCCATCAAAATCGCCACATCGGTGACCCAGCGAGCCAGCGGACCCCCTGTGTCCTGGGTGGAGGAGCAAGGAACAATTCCACTTCTGGAAAGCAGGCCGGTCGTGGGGCGCAGCCCCACCAGGCAGCAGGCGCTGCTTGGACTGCGAATGGAGTTTACCGTATCTGACCCCAGGCCTGCGGCGGCAAAATTGGCCGCCACAGCCGCTCCGGTTCCTCCAGAGGAGCCGCCAGGCGTCCGGGTAAAATCATAAGGGTTTTTGGTCTGTCCAATCAGTGAACCCACCGTCAACCCATGCCGGGCAAACTCAGACAGATTGGTTTTAGCCAAGAGAACCGCTCCCGCCTGCCGAAGCTTTTGAATCACAAAGGCATCCTCCCCAGGCTGGCTGCCTCGCAAAGCCTCACTTCCAGCGGTGGTAGGCTGGTCCCAAGTATTGAAATTATCCTTTATGACCAAGGGGATTCCATGCAAAGGGCCTCGAATCTTTCCGCAAGCCCGCTCCTCATCCAAGGTTTTCGCCTGTTCCCTCCATTTTGGATGCACCTCCACAATCGCGTTCAGCCCTGGACCTTGCCTGTCATAGGCGTCTATACGCTGAAGATAAAATTGGCATAACTCCTCTGAAGTCACTTTTCCTTCTGAAAGAGCGGTCTGCAATTGAGAGATACTCTTTTCCATAGGGTCATACATGCTGATTTCCTCCTAAAAATTTCCTCTCTAAGGAACGATGATAAAAGACAAAATCCAGACCATCAAAATCGAGGCCAGGCCACCCAAGGCGGTCCCAACAGTAACCAACCGGTAACCCTCATCCAAAGGCATATCATCACACATCTTGGTAACTACCCAGAAGTGACTGCAATTGGCGTGGGTGGCAAAGGTGGCTCCCGCCGCTACTGCCATGGTAGCGATAGCGGGATGCAGCCCCAGCGCCCCAATCATCGGGGCGGTGATTGCGGCCCCAGTCATCAGGGAAACGGTAGCGGAACCCTGAGCCGCCATAATCAGGGCGGTGATAATAAACGGAACAAACACAGAAGGCAATCCTGTTCCCGCAATCAATTCTCCCAGATAATTACCCACATCGGTGGAGCGCAGAATATTTCCAAAGGCCCCCGCCGCTCCTGTGGCCAAAACAATAAATCCAGATTTCTCCACACCAGCGCTGAACCATTCATAAACTTGATTGCGGTTCAAGCGTTTGGGGTCCAGGAACAAGGCGATTACCAGCCCCACCATCAAGGCCACCACAGGAGAACCAATAAAGGTGAGCCATTTCATTGCTTCAGAGTCAGCGCTTAAAAACAGACTGGCGAAAGAACTGATACAAATGAGAAATACCGGCACTAAAATGCAGCCAAAAGACAAAAATTTGCTGGGTAAATTCTTATCCGTTTTAATCTCAAAATCATCGTCCGCCGAGATATTTTCCATCTTGGCCACATAGGGGTATTTATTCCGCAGATACCGGCTGTTTGACCACAGAGAGGCCACCAGTGTGTATGGAATGGCGGCGCACAGGCCAATCAGGATAACCATTCCCAAATCCGCTCCAAAAACGCCAGCAGCGGCGATGGGGCCGGGTGTGGGAGGAACCATAGCGTGGGTGGCCAGGATGCCCGCGTTCAGACAACCCGCCAAGCAAACCAGGGGTATTCCGCTGCGGGCAGACAAGGCACGGGCCACAGGAGACATAATGACAAAGGCGGAATCACTGAATACCGGAATAGACACAAGATAACCGGTAAGGGACATGGCCAAACCGGAACGTTTTTTGCCCACAAGTTTCAGCATGGTATTGGCCAATACAAAGGCACCGCCAGTCTCCTCCAAAATAATGCCGATGGCGCAGCCCAAAACAATTACAATTCCAATAGAACCGATGGTGTCACCAAATCCCTTTGTAACAATCCCAATAATCTGCCCATGGTCCAATCCAAAGGCAAGACCGCCCAGAATCGCCACAATAATCAAGGTGAAAAAGGGGTGAATTTTCCATTTGCAAATCATTACAATCAGCAAAGCGATACAACATGCCAGAACAACTAAAGCGATTGGACCTGTACTCATAATACAAACACACCTCCAAGTTACTTGAGACTAAGGGTTGGATTTGTTTTTATTTTAACAGTCCCAATGTGCCTTTTCCGTGCCTTTTTAGGCTTAATCTATAATTTTTATCAACACCCATCTAAAATTATATATCTATTTTTTCATTCCATAAAATAGGCTGCTTTTGAAGCAGGGAAGCCAACGTGGCTTCCCCCCAGGAATAACCGGACATGTACTCCCCTAAAAAACGCTTTTCCGCTTCTGCCTTTCCAAGTAAAAAATCATAGTAGTCACAGGAAAACAGTTTCGGATTCACACTTTTGCTGTTTCGGTCATTTTGAAAAAGGTCCTCTATTCCATAGTGCTCCAGGGTTTGCTTCAGGCTGCGGACCGTTTTTCGGAAACGGTTTTGGGTGGTCACATCATTTGGCGCCTCCTCCCACAGAACCCCTATGGCTTGGTCGGTTGTGACTGCGCTGCCATTGCGGTCCACCAGGTAGGCCAGCAGTTCTTTGGCCTTGCTGAGATGGAACATCACCCGTTCCCCATCCACAAAAAGCTCAAAATGTCCAAAGGTCTGTATGTAAATTTTCTTTTCCGGAAGAGGAGCAGGCTGACGGTTTTTCTGGATGATTTCAATTTCCGTACGGATTTCCTCTCCGTCAAAAGGCTTGGAAATAAAACCATTGGCATGTACTGCAAAGGCTTGCCGGGCGTAATGGTCATGTCCTGTCACAAAAATAATGGAAATATGCGGGATAAGCTGACGGAGCCTCAAAGCCATCTCAATACCAGTCATCTCCGGCATCTCAATGTCCAAAAAGGCAATATCAATTTCTGGATTTTTCTCAGCGTAATCCAAAGCGTCCAAAGGACTCAGAAAAAATTCCACCTGATATTCCCGATTGATTTCCTCACATACCTGCTGAAAAAAGGTTAGGGACAATCGCTCATCATCCACCACTATAAAACGCATCGAATCAGCTCCCCCTTTCTGGTGCGGTAAATCAGCTCAAATGGACCGGTGTAATTGTCTTCTATGGGCAGAATGATGGTTGCAGTAGTGCCAACCCCTTTCTGGCTCTCGATTTTCAGTTCCCCATGCATCATAATCGAAAGCCGGTTGGCCACATTTTTAATGCCAGTGGAAGCCAGCCGCTCATAATGATACTGGCTGATTTCTCCATCCTCAAATCCCACCCCATCATCAATCACCTGAATATAATAATTCTCCCAATCCTTATAGGTACGAATGGTTACGGTTCCCCCTTCCCGCTGTTTGCTGATGCCATGCCGTATGGCGTTTTCCACCAACGGTTCCACCGAAAGGATGGGGATATAAAATTCTGTTTCCTGAAGGTCAAATACCACCTTCAGCCGGTCATCCAGACGAAGCTGTTCAATCCACACATAGCTTTGGATGTGGGTCAGCTCCTCCTCAAACAACACCGGCTCGGTTTTTTCAATGGCGTTCATATTGGCTTTGAGATACTTGGAAAATTGGATGATGGCTTTTTCCGCCAGGTGTGGGTCGGTTCGGCAGAGGGCGCAAATTGCGTTCAGGGTGTTATACAGGAAGTGCGGCCGAATCTGGCTCAATAAAAGCCGGATGTTTGCCTGTGTCACCTCCGCCTGCATCTTTACAATATGTTGATTGTCCTCATATAATCTGGAAACCTGTTGGGCGTAGCTCCAAAGAAAAAGCAGTGAAAATACAAAAATGCAAACCACAGTCAGCCATAGGGACCACGCCCCAAGAAGCCCATCCCAGAACAGCAGAAGGATTCCCAGCTCTATCTGGATACAAACCGTCTGGGCTGCGGCGTTCAAAAGATGCTTTTTCTTCTGCCGCAGTTTCTCATAAAATTGATAAGCCAACACAAATCCACTCATAAAAGCGGCAAAGGGACAGATATAGCGGAAATACTGGGTATAAATGGGCTGCGGGAGCCACAAATAGAGGGAAAAGAGAAAAAGATGAAATGCACTTAACGCAACTATGGTATAAGGATGCATTTCAAGATGAAAGAATTGATTGATATAAGAGATGCAGGCCAACCACTGTATATAAAAAACCGCCAGCAGTATCAATTCTATATCCTCGTAGCTGATGAAGGGAAACACCAAGCGCAGAAGCGGAAAACGCTCAGCGGTACAGGCAAACCCCACTAAAAGCGTAAACAGAAGCACCGGAAAGGCAAAATGATAGGTACGCACCTCCATAAAAAAGTAGAAAAAAAGGCCCAGCAGAAAAATAACAAACAGTCCGCCTAAAACCAATAAGGAAACCGCCAGCCCCAGCTGTTTTTGCGTTTGGTAAAGGTTCCATGGAACCATCACAGGGGCCCGGTACAGCCCTCCTGATTTTTGGGAGGCACACTCCACAATGACTTCATAGGATTCCCCGTCCTTGACCACAAACGGGGTTGCTTCTGGCTGATTATCCGCCAATACCATTCCAGGGTCTTTGGAAAAATCGCCACATTCTGTCACCAAAGCCCCATTTAAATAAATTCGGTAAGCACCCGCCAGATTTGGAACCAAAAGTACATATTCTCCTGAGGGGCTGTCAGGCAGTTGTCTTTTGTAACTGGCATATCCGCCCCCAGGCTGAGGTGTCTGATTTTGAGAAACCTTTGTCCAAGTTCTTGGACGCAGGATTGACTGGCCTTGGCTCATCCAAGGAGAAGGTTCACTGACCAACAATTCCTGCCAATAAAAAGACCATTCTCCCTTCAATGTTTGGTATCCATCACAAAACAGGGGACCCATTTGACTCTCAGCGCTGACACCCAAAATAATGGCCAAAGGAAACAGCAATAAAATCCCTATCAGGCAGATTTCACGCAGTTTGCTTTTCATAAAACCCCTCCCCTGACTTACAAATTCTATTCTTTTTTGATTATATCAATCTCAACTTTGTTTGTCATGGGCAGCATTGTAGAAAAAAGAAACGCATTTTTGTGAAAACACCCTATATAAATTAGATTTCCAAGGATTGAAAAATATGCTATAAGAGGGCCTGACCAAGAAAGGTCAGGCCCTCTTTTTATTCACTCCACTGAGCGGTCAGTACATGTTCCCCTGTCATTTGCACTTGGGTATCCGGCTCAATCTTTTGTCCGCTGTAATACCAGCCCTCAAAGACAGCCCCCTCCTTGGAAGGAACAGGAAGTTCCCCGTAAAGCTCTTGAAAGGTCACCTCTTTGGACTCTGTGGGACAGGTGCCTCCCGCTGGGTCAAATTTGACAAGGATGACTGCCGGTTTCCAGGAGGCCACCAGTGTTAAATCTCCTGTCACCTCATTTTCCGCGAAATTCCACTTTAAATCTTGGTTATACCAACCCTCAAAGGTATAACCAGGCTTTACAGGCTCCGCTGGCTCTGACACCAAGTTTCCATGGCGCAGCTTTTGTTTCTCTATGGTATTTCCCCCTTGGGTATCGAATGTCACCCAAAATCCGCCATTGATGGCAAAATAGACAATCATAACAATGATAACCAGCACCACAGTCAAAATGAACCCATCTAAAATGCGGATTGGCACATCTTTACTGCCATAGATTCCTCGCCCAAACCATCTTTTTTTGACCATTGGGTTTTCCGATGGCGCAGGGACCGTATTTTTTTGCTCGGCGGCATCAGCGGGAGACTCTGCTGTTGCTTTTTCATCTTTCACATCCATAGGATACCTCCTGACTTATAGGCCATTTTGTTTAGTGTATCATAGAAACGCTCCAAAGAAAAGAGGAAGACCCCTTAAAAAGTCTTCCTCTGAACAGATATAGAATCTGGACAAACTCTTGGTATCGGACCTCTTCACTCATCGGAAAGAGGTGTGAAAACCACTCATTATTTGCGAACCAGATATTTTCTCATATCAATGGCGCAAGCTACCAAGATAATCAATCCCTTGATGATATACTGCATGTTCATGTTGATGGAAAGGAAGTTCAGCGCTACGAAGATAATTCTCAGCAGGAACACGCCCATTACAACACCGCTGATCTTACCAGTACCACCTACGAAGGATACACCACCGATTACGCAGGCAGCGATGGCGTCGCACTCATAGTTCAAACCGGTATTCGCCTGGTTGGAACCGATACGGGCGGACTCAATAAATCCAGTGATACCGTACATAGCACCCGCCAAGGTGTGAACCAAAATGGTGGTACGCATTACATTTACACCAGATACGTTGGCCGCTTCTGGGTTAGAACCTACGGCGAACATGTTCTTTCCAAAGGTGGTCTTGTTCCAGATGAACCAGGTAATGGCCACTGTAATCAATCCATACCAAACATAGTTAGGAATGGCGATTTTATTCAGGAAAGGAATATTGGTTTCTTTAAAGTTCACCAAAGTACCAGTAACGAAATCCTTAAAGGACTGATCCAATCCAGACAGAGGCTGTCCATTATTGCCGTTGATCATGATATACATAAGCAAAGTACCATAGACAATCAACTGGGTGGCCAATGTAACAATGAATGGATGCAGCTGGAATTTCGCCACGAAGAAGCCGTTGACCCAACCTACAATACCGCCTACCGCAATTACAATCAAAATGACCAAGGGAATGGGCAATGGCTCCATTCCAGGGAACATCTTGGTAGCGTAAGTGATAGATTGCAGCAGAGATGCGGAAATACAAGCGGTAAGACCAACCACACGTCCGGCGGACAGGTCGGTACCTGTCAGAACGATACATCCAGCGATTCCGCAGGCGATAGGAAGGTTCGCGGCGGAAAGGCTTACAATGTTGATAATGGAGTTTGTGGACAGGAACAGATGATTTTTATAATAGGTATAAATAATCGCGATCACCAACAGAATATACAAAGCGTTATTGATGAGTCCTTCTGTCCAAAATCTTTTTTTATCCCGAGAATCCAGGCTTTTGTAATTATCGAATTTTTGCTTTAATCCAATGCCGTTCATCTAACTGGTGCCCCCTTTTACACATATTTCGCAGCAAGGGTCATGATCTCTTCCTGCGTAGTTGTTTTCGCGTCAACCTCACCCGCCAGCCGGCCGCCCGACATAACCAGGATACGGTCACAGACACCCAGCAGCTCCGGCATCTCAGAAGAAACCATCATAACGATTTTGCCTTTATTTGCCAGGTCGATGATAAGCTGATAAATTTCGTATTTAGCGCCTACGTCGATTCCACGTGTAGGCTCGTCCAGCAGCAGAACCTCCGGTTCTGTCAGCAGCCAGCGGCCTAAAATTACCTTTTGCTGGTTACCTCCCGACAAAGAACGGATTTTTGTTTCCTGTGTGGGCGTTTTGGTATGCATAGCGTCGATAGACCATTGGGTATCCTTTTTCATGGATTGCTCACTCAGCGCGATGCCAAACCGCAGATGCTTTTTCAAACTGGAAATGACTGTATTTTCCCGAATACTCAGGATACCAAAAATTCCGGTTGCCCGCCGTTCCTCGGTCAGAAGGGCAAATCCATTTTTAATGGATTCCCGGGCGTTTTGGTTCTTCACTACTTTGCCATCCAATTTAATAACTCCATCTTTGCGAGTGGCGATACCAAATATATTTTCCAAGGTCTCGGTACGGCCGCTGCCATCCAGGCCAGCCAGTCCTACAATCTCTCCTCTGCGCACAGAGAAAGACACATCTTTCAACAGCGAATATTGGGCTGTCAGATGTTCTACCTCCAGAGCAACCTCACCAGGTTTGTTGGTCTTGGGTGGGAATTGATTGCCCAGTTCCCGTCCAACCATCAGCTTGATAATCTGCTCTGTTGTCAGCTCAGAAGCTGGATTGGTAGCTACCCAGGTACCATCCCGCATTACTGTGACTTCATCCGCAATGCGCAGAATCTCCGCCATCTTATGGGAAATATAGATAATCCCACAGCCCCGGTCCCGAAGCATATTGATGATTCGGAACAGATGCTCCACTTCCTGCTCGGTCAGAGAGGAGGTGGGCTCGTCAAATACAATGATTTTTGAATGGAAGGAAACCGCCTTGGCAATCTCCGCCATCTGTCTTTGGGAAACTGGCATGGTACTCATAATTCTGCGGGGGTCCACATCAATTCCCAGTTCCTTAAAGACCTCTTTGGTGTCGTTATACATTTTCTTTTCGTTGATCATCAGACCACCGATTTTTGGATAACGTCCCAACCAAATGTTATCCATTACATTCCGCTTAAGCGCTTGGTTCAACTCCTGATGCACCATAGCTACGCCGTTTTCCAGAGCTTCCTTAGAGTTCTTAAAATCAACCTCTTTGCCCTCCAGGAAAATCTGTCCGCTGTCTTTGGAGTAGATGCCAAACAAGCATTTCATCAAGGTGGACTTACCAGCCCCGTTTTCCCCCATCAAAGCGTGAACGCTTCCACGCTTTACTTTTAAGGAAACGTGATCCAGCGCCTTTACGCCAGGAAACTCCTTGCAGATATCCTTCATTTCAAGCAGTACTTCCTGATCCATATCCTGCCTCCTCCTTCTGGCTGGATATGACACAAGCCATATCCACCAAAAACCGGCTGCCGCCGAAACGACAGCCGGTCTTCCCTATGTTTCAATCTAAGTTCTTCTGTGAGAAATCCACCATCAAGCTGCGGCCTCGGAAGAAGCGGCCTCCTCAGCGGGAGCTTCAGCCTCAACAGCGGCGTCGCCCTCACCAGTGTAGGTAGCGTATGGAATGTAGATCTTGTTGCTGACATTCTCAGAGATATTATAGTTCTCAGTATCAGCCATCAGCTCTTTACCCTGTCCTACATTGTTGATCAGGTAAGCGATCGCTTCAGCCATACCTTCAGCGTCCTGCTTAATGGTACCGGTCATCTTGCCATCAGCAATCAGCTGTTTGGCAGCGTCGGTAGCGTCAACACCAAAGACAGGAATGGTCTTGCTCTTGCCATCGCCCAGGTTATAGCCCTTGTCGTTCAACGCGGAGACTGCACCCTCGGCCATACCATCATTGTTGCAGATGACCAGCTCAATCATGTTGCCGTTCTCCTCGTTGTACTGAGCCAGATTGGTAACCATGTAGTTATTGGCAGCGGTAGCGCTCCAGTTTCCGTCCTGGTCTACCTGATAATGATCTGTATTGGAAGGATCAAAGTACACCAACTCAGGCTTACCATTTTCGGTCAAAACAGCGTTGGCATCCTCTACACCATACTGGGTGCGGTAAATCGCCTCTACGTTGCCCAACTGACCCATGAACATAGCGTAGCTGATTTGGCCATCGCCATTCAGGTCCACAGTGTCATAATTTTCAATCAGATACTCACCAATCATCTTGCCCTGCATATGACCCGCTTCAGGAGCGTCGGTGCCTACGAAAGCGCACTTGTCATAGCTGCCCAGTACCTGTCCCTCCTGGTCGTCGGTCTCAACCGCACGGTTGAAGAAGATAACAGGAACACCAGCGGCGCTGGCCTTGTCCACAATGGCTTGGGAAGCGTCCACAGAACCGGAAGTAACAATGTTTACCACCAGCAGGTTGCAGCCCTGTACCAAAGCGGTATCAATCTGCTCATTTTGGGTTGTCTGATTGCTGTTGCCATCAAAGTTCTGGAACTTAATTCCAGCGGAAGTCAGCGCCTCATCCAAAGCGGTACGTACACTGGTGATATAGGTGTCACTATATGTATAATAGAATACACCTACATTCAGGTCAGAAGCCACAGATGCTTCAGAAGAAGCTGCGGAAGAAGCGGAACCGCCATCAGCGCTGCTGCTGGCTGGAGTGGAAGAAGATGCATTATCGCTACCACCACAAGCCGCTAAACCAGCAACCATAATCGAGGCCAGCGACAGCGCCATCAATTTTCTTCTCATAATATAAGTCCTCCTGATTTTTAAAGTATCATAAGAACCGTTTTCAGTTCTTATGATACTAGTATAGTACATTTTTTAGGAATCGTCTAGATAAAAATTAAAAAAACTTCTAATAAAATAGATAATTTTTGCTCTTAATTTTCTACATTTTACGACAGAATATCAAAACCTATGTATTATTTTTGTCGTCTTATAAAATATAGAATCAAATATCCATATATAAGAGACATTTTTAGATTGCATCTTAAAATTTAAAAAAACAATACATCGACTCCAATTCTTTCCAAAATATGTCTGGTTTGCAGCTGCAAAAATCAAATCTTTCCCCCTTTTCAGTTTTAATTTTGCAAAGCACTAAAATCTCAAAAATGAATATATATTTATTTAATAGTAATATTTATACATTTTAAAGAAAATCGTTCTATTTTAAATTTCTCTATACAAGTTTTGCTCCTGCTTTTGTGACATGTGGAAAGAAAATAGGCTGCCGCTCTGGCTCCTGCATCACCAAATCAAACCCATACACCAATTATCAAATCCATCTCCATAGAATGATTGTTTCCAAACCAAGTGCTAGATACTTATTATAAATAGGAAAGTCAGACACCTTAAAAGCAAATTGTTTCTGATTGTTTCAATGTATCCGAAATTTAGGCAGAAAAACTTCTCCCTACTAGGATATAGAACTGGCGAAGTTTAGGAATTAGAATATTAGCATAATTAAATCATATTTATATTTGATATTTATGTTTAATATTTATAAGATAAATTACAAAATGGTAACAACATCCTCTTGAAAAAGACTTGTGGAGCATGTATACTAAGCATCGTTCCGAGGCGGTCAGCAAATGACCCCCGGAAAGCGAAAACCTTTTTTATTTTCAGGAGGAAACCTAACCATGAAAAAAGCGATTGCCGCTCTGCTCGCCGTATCCGCTGCCTTGTCTGTCAGCACTGCCGTGTTTGCCAGCGAGATGGACATTCTTGAAGTCAACGAGTCTTCCAGCTCTGCGGTCTCCAGCGAAGGAGACATTCAGGAAGAACTTCCTCAGGAGGATGTCAATGAGGATGGCCAGGAGGAAAGCGATGCTGTATCCCAGCCTACCGCCATTGTTTTTGGCGCGGATGAAGATGGCATTGTCCTTGGGGACGACCTGCTGGAGCCTGGCAAGGAATATCGTTTTCCTGTACAACTCACCATTGAGGGCCAGGATGTGGCTTTGAGCCAGGAGCATATGGACTCTTACAAGTTCACCTATGCCCACGTGTCCGGCAACAGTGTAAAAAACTTCAAAATTGAGGAAGACAAGGGTGTCTATTACCTGTATGTGGAGACCAGAGACACCAATGCCACAAAAGAATTAGATTCCAAATACCGCATTAAATTGGTTAAAAAGAGTGACAACCTGCCTGTTATTTCCCAGGAAGTGGAGTTCTCTTACGGCTATGCCGAGATGAATGGGGACTATGTTTCCGGTTTGGACAAAGGGGACATCATCGAAATTGACCAGGACTACCCTGTCATCACCGAAAGCCAGTTTGACAAAATCGCAGAAATCAATGACTATAAGAATGTTACCTTGGCTGGTCCTCAGTGGCAATTTACTGTAAATGTCACTGACGAGGGAACCAAGAATATGCTCTCCTCAAACGCTGGCATCAAAGAAGTCTTGTCCAAGTTCCCTGAGCAGGAGTTCAAGTTCTTCTCCTTCTCCGGAAAACCCTCCTTCTCCGCCACTGGAACATTAGCCTTGGATGTGGAGGACATTATGGACGAGTTTGACCAGATGTACACCTATCGTTATGCTGATGGCCGTGTTTACCGCATCAAGGCCACCTTTAACGAGGAGGACAACACCTTGGAGTTCCGCACCAACCGTTTGGACAGCTTCTTTGTGACCGACAAGCTGATTAAGGACGGTACCATTGTATCTGATGAAGAAAGCAACAATTCTTCCAATGGCAGTGAAACCGATACCGACAAAAACAACCCTGATACTGGTGCCAGCGATTTGATTCCAGCCGCTGTTATGGCTGCCATCGCTTCCTTGTCCGCCGCTGGTGTGGTAAAGGCTAAAAAAGCCCGCCGGTAAAACCTTCCTTCTTCCGCTCTCCAAATTTCGCCATGCCTCCAAACCATGGAGGCATGGCTTTTATTCTGTCAAAAACCATTGCCATTCTCTATATTTTTCATCCAACGAAAAAGACCAGAACCCTTGATAGGTTCTGGTCTTTTTGAAAACAACTTTGCTTAGCGAACAACATCCTTAACCTTAGCAGCCTTACCAACACGGTCACGCAGGTAGTACAGCTTGCTGCGGCGTACACGGCCTTTGCGAACCAATTCTACCTTGTCGATGTTGGGGGAGTGGATGGGGAAAACTCTCTCCACGCCACATCCATGAGCTACACGGCGAACGGTAAAGGTCTCAGAGATACCGCCATGTTTTTTGGCGATGACAGTTCCCTCGAAAACCTGAATACGCTTTTTCTCGCCCTCAATAACCCATACATGCACTTTGACGGTGTCACCAATCTCCACCTGAGGCATATCGGTTTTCAGGCAATCGCTGACAATGTGTTTTAAAGCATCCATTTTTGTTCCTCCTAAATTTACGGACATTCATTCCCGAATCATGCGGCAGAGGACTGTCCGGCTTTGATGTGCAGCCTGTTGGCTGGGCATAAAGACCCGTTGCGGATTCACAACGTTCATTACACACTTTTGATATTCTATCATAAGATTTCCCTAAATGCAAGCATTTTTCTGATTTCCTGATAAATTTTCAGCAGCTTCTTCATTCAAAGGGCTCTAATTCTTTTGTCAGGATGGCAGTGCGGGTGACAGAAAGCCAATCCGCTTTTTCCCCTCCCTGAAGGGCAAAGGCGTCCAGCGCAAGGGTGGGATTGATATTGAGGGTGGTTCCAGCGGCGGTACGCATGGTCATGCGCAGCTGTGATGGATTGGCTTGGAGGTTCCACACCTGAAGGTGGGGTTTCAGGTCAATGGCTTTCTCTCCCTTTTTTCCCCGCTTCATGGTAATCAGCTGGGGCTGGGACAGCCACTCCTGAAATTTTTCCAAAAGCCCTTCCCCGGAAAGACTGTCCACTTCCATTACAATGTCATAATCCGCCCAGGCGATGGACTCCGGTTTCATTTTAGGTGGTTTGGCCTGATACACCTGGATTCCTGAAGGCAGAACCTCATTCAAACGCTCCTGGACCTCCTCCATGGGACGGTCCTCCACCAGACGAAAATCCATCGACTCGCACCGGCTTTCATACCCTAAAGCCAGGGGCAGAGCGAAGGTTGTATAGATGTGGGGATTAAAACCCAGGGTATGCCACACAGGCAGCCCCGAACGTTTCAGCGCCCGTGAGACACAGCGCACCAAGTCCAAGTGAGAAATATATTTTACACGCCCTTCTTTTCTGAAAAAGGCTCTTACAGCTGTTTGATACAACAAATCACCCAAAGCAGGCACCTCCCAGCAGATGATTGGCTCCACAGCCGGAACAATGCTGCCGGCAGTTTGGGGTGGCGGCATCGCTATGGGCTTTTTGATTTTCCCGAATCAGGAACGCCTTGCTGACCCCATAATCCAAATGGTCCCAAGGCATCACCTCATCATAGGAACGGGAGCGGTTGGCGTAAAAGCCCAGGTCGATTCCGCAGGCTTGGGCGGCCTCCTCCCAGCGCTCCATGGAAAAATAATCACTCCAGCCGTCCAGCTTGGAGCCTTGACGCCAGGCATGCTCAATCATAGCGCACATTTTCCGGTCGCCCCTGGCCAGCGCCGCCTCTAAAAAGCTGGTGGGACTGTCGTGGTATTTTACGCTGATTTTTTTGGATTTCACCGTCTCCAACAAAATCTTCTGCTTCCTGCGCAGGCTCTCGATTCCGTCTTGCGGCTCAAACTCAAAGGGGGTAAATGGCTTGGGTACAAAACAAGCCACAGAAACGGTCACATTGACGCCTCTGCCCTTGGGACGGTTGGGGGTGTGGTAAAATTCCTCCACCACCTTCTGAGCCAGATGAATAATTCCAGCTACATCCTCATCTGTTTCGGTGGGCAGTCCAATCATGAAGTACAGCTTCACATTGGTATACCCTCCCTCAAAGGCGGTGCGGCAGGTGCGCAGTACCTCCTCCTCGGTGACGTTCTTGTTGATGACATCCCGCATCCGCTGGGTTCCCGCCTCAGGAGCGAAGGTCAGGGAGGATTTTCGGACAGCCGCCACCCGGTCCATCAGCTCTTTGGAGAAGTTATCCACACGCAGAGAGGGCAAAGCAATGCTCACCCCATCCGGCTCGGTCCATGTCAGCATCTTTTCCAGCAGAGGTTCCAGGCCCGAGAAATCGCTGGTAGACAAGCTGGTGAGGGAAACCTCATCATACCCGGTATGGTCGCAAAGAGCGTGGGCGTTTTTATCCACTGTATCCGGCTTCTTCTCCCGGAATGGGCGGTAAATAAATCCCGCCTGGCAAAACCTGCATCCTCTGATACAGCCTCTCAGTACCTCCACCATTGCCCGGTCATGAACCGCCTCGGTGAATGGCACCACAAAATTTTCCGGGTAAAATACCTTATCCAAATCCTTCACAATCCGTTTATGGACTACGGCTGGAGCCCCATCCCTGGGAAGGACCTGCTGTATCGTTCCATCCTGGTGATAGGTCACCTCATAGAGGGAAGGGACATAAACCCCAGGAATCTGGGCCGCCCGGCGGAGAAACTCTTTCTTGCTGACGCCTTCCTGCTTGCATGCCTTATACAAGTCAATCAGGTCCATATTCAGCTCTTCCCCTTCCCCCAGCAGGAACAAATCAATAAAATCCGCCAAGGGTTCTGGGTTACAGGCGCAGGGGCCTCCCGCTACCACAATCGGGGCCAGCGCTTCTCTTTGGCTGGAGCGGACAGGCAGTCCCGCCAAATCCAGCATATTTAAAATTGCGGTGAAGCTCATCTCATATTGGAGGGTAAACCCGATGATATCAAAATCAGCGATGGGGTCAAAGCTTTCCAGACCATACAGTGGGATATGGTGTTCCCGCATCAAGCCTTCCAAATCCGGGCCTGGGGCGAACACCCGCTCACACCAGCAGTCCTCCCTGGCGTTTTGCAGAGCGTATAAAATCTTCATCCCCAAATGGGACATTCCCACCTCATAAAGGTCAGGGAAACAGAAGGCAAACCGTACCTGCACCTGAGAAGGGTCTTTTACGATGCTTCCCAACTCCCCACCTGTGTATCTGGCGGGACGCTGTACCTGGAGCAGTACCCGCTCCAACGCTTTTTGCACATTTTCCAAACCTGTAAAACATCCTTTCCATTCTTTCCACCAAGCGCGTCTGGCTGGTTGAAGCTGCCTTTATTGTATACTACCCATCCTTGGATTGCAAGGGTTCTGAAATCCCTTCACAGAAAAAGCCGCCTGACAACAAGGCGGCTCGTTCATCACCTGAATCATAATTCCAAATCCACATTTTTTTGCAGTTTGACCTCTTCCTGCTGACGCTGAAAGATGAACATGCTTAATTTTGCATGTTCACTTTGTTCCAGCTCCTGAAAACAGCACCCATATTCAAACTGCCCCTCTGGCAATGACTTTCTCCACATCACCGAGCATCCCAGCATATCTGTGGTTCTTCCATCCAAGGAGACATCTATCAGCAAAATCTGCCCCTTTTCAAACAATTCCTCACAGGAAATTCCAATTCCACCTAAACTGATATTTTTAATTTCCACATTGGCTTCCCCCAGTTCCCCCTGAGGGTCCGTATAACTGATGACCGAACACTGCCCCACGTTCACCCTTAAAAAACTTCTTTTCTCCTCAATATTTTGTGCCCCAGTCACCGCCAGCAGCCCTTGGCTATAAAAGCCCAAACAACCTTCCAAAGCCGTTCTGCCCAGCTTTGAGTTAAAAATACTGACAACCGCTTTTGTATGATGTTTAATCCGCTCGAGGGCAGCCTTGTACTCACCAATATAGATAGAGCCTTTCTCTTCGTTGATCTCCTGAATTACTCCCACAGCGATTACATGATTATCCTGATCTTTGATCTCACAAACCGACCCTATATACCCTTGCGAAAGCTCCATTGGATTTAATCAGCCCCATCTTTTTTATTTTTACTTTATATGAGCTTCTGTGCTTATTACAGACTGATTATATCACTTTTTGTATTTGAGAACAATCCTAATTTTCTAAAGATTCTACTCGTTCCAAATTGTCAGGGCCAAATAAACAACGGTACAAAGTAAAGTGGGATTCCCCTGCATTAAAAGCAGCCACCCACCCACTCCTAATGGCAGCAGAATTCCCATGCCAATCAATCCATGAAAAAGAATCGCCTTGTGGGGAGGGAAACGATTTTCCAGAGCCAAACGGACCAACTGTCCTCCATCCAGCCTTCCCACTGGAAGCAGATTGAAGATTAGCAGTCCTCCATTGGCGAGAGCGAAGCCGTCCCATCCTCGCCAAGGGGTCCAAAGCAGCAGACAGAGGGCGTTCATAAGGATTCCCCCAAGGTAAATGAGGGTCTCTTGCCCAACACTCACACCTCCCCTTTGTACCAACAAGCGCACCCCAAAGGGCTGGAAGTCTACCGCCGGAATTTTTGAGCCGGTGAACCGGAGCATCCAAAGATGTCCCATTTCATGGAGAAGGACCGCCGCCAAGGCCGGCAGTCCCATCCCACTTTCATCCAGCGCCATATAAAGGGCCACCACCAGAAAAAAGCCAAATCGGGCGGTACAGCGAATCCCAAAAAGCTGAAATTTCATAGAGATGCCCTCAAAACCCAGGCTGGATTATAATAAGAGCCATCCTTGGAAATCTCAAAATGACAGTGAGGGCCTGTGGAAATTCCTGTGCTGCCCACCGTGGCAATCAGTTCCCCTTGCCGGAGGTTGGCCCCTTCCTGAGCGATAATTCTTTCACAATGGCAATAGGTGGTCCGCAAACCATTTCCATGGTCGAGGGTAATATAATTTCCATAAATGGGGGAATCTCCAACTTCTGCCACCTGACCAGGGAGAGAAGCCCGTATCTCCTCTCCCTGAGCCGCCGCAATATCCACCCCTCTATGAAAATCCTCTGAACCGGTAATGGGGTGTTCCCGATACCCATAAACAGAGGTCACCTGCCCGGAAACAGGAGGGTTGACCGGTACATTCATCCAAATAGGAGCCGCTTGGCAGGAATCAGGAAGGGCTTTTCCCTCCTCCTTTGGGGAGCCCATCCATCCCCCCTGCCCAGACAAAGCCTCTCCTGTGGATTCTGGTTCCGGCTGTATGAACTGACGGGCTTGTTCCCTTTTCTCCAGCGCCTGGGATACCCAAGCGCTGACCATCTCATGGGCCTGGTCGCCCCAAATCACCAATTGTTCTCCCATCCCACTGGGAATCTGGGTTTTCTCAGCAGTCACCAGCTCCAAATACTCCCTGCGCAGTTCCTCAAATCCCTCCGGTGGATTTTCCTTGAGAGAGTATCCAATGATCAGGGCCAAAACGCAAAGAATCACCTGGGTCATCAATACAACTGTATAAGGGTCCTCCTCTTTCTTCTTTTTAGACATCCGGGACCAGTGTCTCCGTTCATATGCTTGCATTTTTCCACCTCTTGTCATCTTTCTAAGACAAGTTTATGAGTAAATCTGTGGAAAAATGCCATTTCAAGATTTCCTCAAAAGCGCTGCTTCAGCGGCTTTACTTATGAGGGGTTGTCCATACTTTCAATCTTGGCGGAAATCATATCTCCCCTGTCATAGAGCCACAAACATTGACCAGAGGTACATTTTAAACCGATTCCAACGCCCCACTGGCCGCTGGCGGGGTGAAACAAAATCTTTTCGATTCTCTCATTGCGGACAGGAGAAGCGTCCTCATATACCCTCCATTCCAAGTCCTCCACCCAGTTCAGCCCCTTGACCTCTTCCCTTTGTGTTTCATCAAACCATATGGGCTTTTCAGACAGGGAAAAGTCATTCCATCCAATGGCGATTTTCTCATCGGATTTTACATGGACAGACAAGATACCCGCCGAGGTTTTCACCAACATGGGCGCCTCACCAAACCAGTTCTGTTCCAAGCAATCCCAAACAGCGTACACCTGCTCCAAAACTGCGCCTTTCATAAGCCCAAAGATATGGCGGTTCTGATTGTAAAACCCTTCCTGCTGGGACACAAAAGAATATCTGTGGTTGGTCAGTGACACAATAGGTTCCCGCCTCTCCTATAAACGGCTTCCCATTTCTATTTCTGGAAGGCCCCTTAAAAGTCAAATACTTCCGGGTCATGGCTGATTCGCTGGCCGGTATGCAGACTGTTGAGAAGGGCCATATCTTCCGGCTCCAGCTCCACATCAAAAATGTCTATATTCTCAAAAATCCGCTCCCGGTGAACCGATTTGGGAATGACCAGATAGCCATTCTGCAAATCCCAGCGCAGAACAATCTGGGCGGGTGTTTTTCCATACTTCTTGGCCAAAGCCAGCAGCTGGGGCTGGGTCAGATTCCCCCGCATCAGAGGGGACCAAGCTTGCATACGAATTCCCCGCTCCTGACACCACAAAGCCAGCTGGGTATTTTGAAATTGCAGATGATGCTCCACCTGATTCAAAACCGGTTTCACACTGGCAGATTCCAGCACCCACTCCAAATGTCTGGGGTTGAAGTTAGACAGCCCCAGCGCCCGAATCCTTTTCTTTTGATACAGCTCCTCCATCGCCTTCCAGGTTTCCAGCACCCGCTCCTTATCCTGTCCCGGCCAGTGAATCAGGAACAAATCCAGATAGTCTGTTTGCAGCTTTTCCAAGCTTTCCTGAAAGGTGTCCAGAGTCTTTTGGTACCCCATATTGCCCAAATCCACCTTGCTGGTTAAGAAAATCTCCTCTCTGGGAATTCCGGCATTTTTCAGGGACTGTCCCAGCATCTGCTCATTACGGTACATCTGGGCGGTGTCAAAGGCACGGTATCCCGCTTCCAAGGCGGATTCTACCGCCACTTCTATCTCGCCGGGGTCAGTCACCTTGTACACTCCCAGCCCTATCACAGGGATTTTAACCCCATTGTTCAGCAGCACTTCTCGTTCCATGACAGACGCCTCCTTATTCCATTTTAAAGTCTCCAAAGCTTTCGCTTTCATTGTAAACGCATCCTTTCCCGTCTGTCAAGAGACCCTTTCCATCCCATCTAAGGGTCTTTTCCTAAAACTTACAAAATGCTCTTGACAAACACCCTCTGTCCGATTATACTTTAATACATAAACGCATAAATGTGTTAAAGAGAGGAAGCTTTGTATGCTGGCTTGCAGATTGGCAAAAGCTTATACTGGTTATTATTACTGCCTGTATCCTATGGAGACGGGTCTTAAGCTGCTGCCATCCAACGCTGGATGAGCTTCTGTACGTAAACAGGCAGCCTTTGACCCACAAAGGCTGCCTGTTTTTATTTTGGAAAGGAATGACTTGTTATGATTGTAATTTTGAAACCCAACGCTCCTCAAGATAAAGTACAAACTTTAATTCATCAGCTGGAATCCCAGCGGCTGACCGTCCATTTCAGCCAGGGTGTCAACTCTACCTTGCTGGGTCTGGTGGGAGACACCGCCAGTGTGGATATCGACCATCTGCTGGCGGATGACGCTGTGGCGGATGTAAAGCGTATTTCTGAACCTTACAAGCTGGCCAACCGCCGGTTCCATCCTTTGGATACCACCATTTCGGTGGAGGGGCGGGAAATCGGCCCCAAAACCTTCCAGGTCATTGCAGGTCCCTGCTCGGTGGAAAGTCAGGAGCAGCTGGCCAATGTAGCCCAGTCGGTAAAGGAAAGCGGCGCCGGATTCCTCAGAGGAGGGGCCTTCAAACCCCGGACCAGTCCCTACTCCTTCCAGGGGCTGGAGGAGAAAGGCATTGAGCTTCTGCTGGAAGCCAAACGGCTGACTGGCCTGCCCATCGTCACCGAAATCATGAGCGACAGCCAAATCGATGAGTTCCAGCAGGTGGACATCATTCAGGTGGGGGCCAGGAATATGCAGAACTTCCGATTGCTGAAAGCCCTTGGACATCTTAACAAACCTATCCTTCTGAAACGGGGACTTTCCAATACCATTGAGGAATGGCTGATGTCTGCCGAATACATTATGGCGGGAGGAAATGAACAGATCATCCTTTGCGAGCGGGGTATCCGCACCTTTGAGACCGCTTTGAGAAATAATCTGGATTTGTCAGCGGTTCCTTTGGTGAAGCGTCTCTCCCACCTGCCCATCATTATCGACCCCAGCCACGCCGCCGGTATGGCCTGGATGGTACAGCCTTTGGCCAGAGCCGCCATTGCCGCCGGAGCGGACGGCTTGATGGTGGAGGTTCACAACAACCCCAAAAAGGCCCTGTGTGATGGCGCCCAATCCCTGAACCCTGAGGAATTTCACCTTCTGATGGAGGATGTAAAGCGTCGGGTGGCGTTCGAGGGCCGTGAGATGTGATGCAGGAGGGCGGCTATGGATTTTTCCAAATGGTTCGGTGGGGCTAGTGGGTACGCTCTCCATCGCCCCCGCCCCATCCGCTTGACAGGCTGCTGCCTGCAAGCACAGCCGGATGGACGTCAGGTATGGCTCCCTTTTCCAGAAGAAAGCCAACCGGTTCCCTGTCCTCTCTACCACTGTCCTTCCTGCGGCCGACTATACGCTTCACGGGAAGGGGTGTGGTATCCAATCTCCAATCCTCTCCGTTACCACATCTCAAAAAAAAATTCTGACCTGTGAACCTTTCTCAGAAAGCCATAGCGCCCCTGAAAAGTTCACAACCGCCATTCAATTGGGTGAACTCCTCTTCCCAACCAAAACCTTTCCTGTGGCCCCCTTTTCTTCCGCCGCATAAGATGCAGTATCAGCTACAACCAGCGGCGGTAGTGGAGGGGGTGGCTTTTGCCCTCGAATCGCCCCGTCCGCAGGGACCTGCTGCTTGATCTATGGGACCGGGCCGTTCTTCCAACGGCCCGGTCCCATAGCGATTTTATGAAAATGTGGTTATAAGAGCTGTTCCCTTAGGGCGGTGAGAATCTTCTTTTCCCTCCGAGAGACCTGTACCTGTGTCATCCCCAAGACATTGGCGGTTTCCACCTGGGTTTTTCCGGAAAAATAGCGAAGAACAATGAGTTTCCGGTCTTTCGGCTCCAAGTCCCCAATCACCTGTTTCAAGGAAATGATGTCTGAAAGCAGGTCCTCCGGGGAATCCACCGGCAAATCAATCTGCCCTCCCCCATCCTCCTGGCTTTCGGTCAAGGATACCGGCGGGGTGGCGGCGCAGAGGGCTTCCGCTACCTGCTCCCTGGACAGCCCCATCTCCCTGGCCAGCTCCTCCACGGTCACCTCCCGGCCCAAACGGTTGGACAGCTCCTCCTTTTGGCGCAGCAGCTTCATGGACAGCTCCTTGAGGGTACGGGAAACCTTCACCGAGCCCCCATCCCGGAACAGGCGGCGCATCTCCCCCAGAATCACCGGAACCGCATAGGTGGAAAAACGGACCCCCCGCCCCTCGTCAAAGGCGTCCGCCGCCTTTACCAAGCCCATACAGCCCGCCTGGAACAGGTCATCGTATTCGATTCCCCGGCCTTTGAACCGATGGGCGCAGGCATGTACCAGCCCCATATTCTGGGAGATGACTTGTTCCCGTCGTTCCTTACACTCTAACACTTACTCGCCGCCTCTTTTCGGGATAGCTGTTTTTCCAGCGTGACTGTGGTTCCCACCCCTTCCTTTGAGCGAACACTCACCTTGTCCATCAGGCTTTGCATCACCGCGAAGCCAAGCCCTGCCCGTTCTTCCTCAGGAGCGGTTGTAAATAAAGGCTCCATGGCCTTTTCCACATCTGGAATTCCGCATCCCTTGTCCTTGATTTTCAGTACAATTCGGTTGTCTGCGTAAAGGGAAGCGGTTATGTACACAAGCCCCAGCCTATCCCGATACCCATGAACAATGCAGTTGGTCACCGCCTCGCTGACCGCTGTGCGGATATCCGAAAGCTCCTCGATGGTAGGGTCCAGTTGGGCGGCAAAGGCGGCCACCGCTGTTCTGGAAAATGCCTCGTTCACCGAACGCCCCTCAATCTGTAATTTAATGGTATTGATGGCTTTCACGCCTCATCCCCTCCTTGCTGTGTTTTTTGGGTGGGTTTCCGTTCCGGCTTGTCCAAAATCGCCAGCCGGTCCAGCCCCGCCAACACCATCACCTTTTTTAGATGGCTGGCAATGTTAATCAGCCGCAGCTCTCCCCCAATCTCCTGCATCAGCTTATAACGGCCCATCACCAGGCCGATTCCCGAGGAATCCATAAAGCTGACCTCCCGAAAATCCAGTTCCAGCTCCTTGGGCTTGGCTCTCAGAACCGCCTGGTCAATCTCCTCCCGGAGTTCTTTGGCGATATGATGGTCAATATCCCCTATCAGACGGGCGATACAAAGCTCGTCCACAATTTCTATTTGAACCGGCATCCAATTCCACTCCAATCTCAAAATAATCCGCATAAAAAGAAAGCCCTATTCATAAGAATAGGGCTTTCTCATTAAAAAGCTTGTCGAAGGGGGGCAGCTGTTATCTTTCTTTCAAAATCTTCCGCAGTCCGGAAACCAGATAGAGAGAACCGCAGACCACCACCACGCCTTTCTCGGCCTGAGCCACCATCTGTGCCAACTCCAGCCCTTCCTCCAGGCTGTGGGCCGCTGACGCCTGAAGTCCCAGAGCATCCGCCTGAGCAGCTAAGGCGTGGCCATCCAAGGCCCTGGGGTTGCCGTACAGGGTGACACAAATCAACCTTTTAAAGCAGGGGGCCAGCAGCTCCAAAACTCCTTCGCTGTCCTTATCCTCCAGCACCCCCATCACAGCAGTGATTGGCCTGCCTTCCAGCAGTGACAGGGCCTCTTTTAAGGCCTTGGCTCCATGGGGGTTGTGGGCGCCGTCCAAAATGGTCAATGGGTCTTGGCATACCACCTCCATCCGGCCTGGGAAACGTACCCCTGCAATCCCCTTTTTAATGGCCTCAGCCGACACCTGAAATCCATAATGCAGTTCCAGTTCAGACACCGCCTCAAAAGCGGTCAGGGCATTGTCAATCTGATGCTTTCCCGCTAAGGGGATATGGAGCTGGTACCCATTATAAATCAGGTCGGTTCCTTCCAGTGTCATATGGACCTGTTCTGCCGCTTTCAGGGTGGGCTGCACCACCACCATTTGATTGGCGCAGGCGGTTTCCAAAATCACGGCCAGTGCGTCCACATCCTGGTTTCCGCTGGTCACCACCCGGCTGCCTGGTTTCAAAATCCCGCATTTCTCCCGGGCAATCTGTTGGATGGTATCCCCCAACACCTGTGTATGGTCCAGGCCGATGGGGGTAATGACCGCCACTAAGGGGGCATCAATCACATTGGTGGCGTCAAAGCGCCCTCCCAGCCCAACCTCAAGCACCACAATATCACAGTTCTGCTGGGCGAACCAGCAGAATCCAAGGGCTGTAATCAGCTCAAATTCCGTAAGTTCTCCCACCTGCTCCACCATCGGCTGAATCCGCTCCACCAGCTCTGTCAGGGCTTCCTTGGGAATCATCTCCCCATTCACCTGAATCCGCTCCCGGAAATCCACAATGTAGGGGGAGGTATAAAGCCCCACCCGATAGCCTGCCGTCTGGAGTATCCCAGCTATCATAGCGCAGGTGGAGCCTTTTCCATTGGTCCCCGCCACATGGATAAATTTCAGCTTTTTTTGAGGGTTTCCCAAAAGCTCCATCAGCTTTCTCATATTGTCCAGCCCAGGGGTTTTGCCAAACCTTTTTTGCCCATGGATATAATCCAAAGCCTCCCAATAATCACTCACAGCCATACCTCCTTTATAGAAAAAGCCGCCCCAGCGGTTCCAGGGCGGCTTTTTTCGGAACCCTGGCAGAGGTGCCCCTTACCGCAAAGCGGCAATGGACTCCTGGATTTTCGCCAGATGCTCCTGATGTTTCTTCAGCTTCGCCTTTTCCCCATCCACAACAGCAGCAGGGGCTTTGGACACAAAGCGCTCATTTTTCAGTTTGCCTTCCACCATGGCAATCTCTTTTTCCACCTTTTCCTTCTCTTTGGACAGGCGGGCCAGCTCCTTCTCCTTATCAATCAGCTCATCCATCTTGATAAAGATGCGGGCGGCATCGGTAATCACCTGAACCGCACCTTCCAGCTGGAAGTTCTCCTCCACCGAAACACCCGCCGCGGAAGCCAGACGCTCAAAGAAGGGCGCTCCCTCCCGGAACACCTCTGGCTCCTTGGTGGCGATATACAGATGGGCTTTCTTGGAGGGGGGTACATTCATCTCGCTGCGGCGGTTCCGCACCCCTTTGATGGCATCCATCACCTTGCCGAACTGGGCTTCCTCTGCTGTGAAGTTGAGAGCCTCGTCATAGGCCGGGAATTTGGAAATCATGATGCTCTCTCCCTCGTGAGGAAGGGCCTGCCAAATCTCCTCGGTGATGAAGGGCATAAAGGGATGGAGCAGCTTCAGGGTGTTGCTCATCACATAGACCAGCACCTTCTGGGCCGCCAGGGAGGATTGCCCGCCCGCCTGGAACCGGGACTTGCAAAGCTCAATATACCAGTCACACAGGATATCCCAGATAAAGTCATACAGCTTCTGAACCGCCATACCCAGCTCAAATTTCTCCAGGTTCTCATTGACCTCTTTGGCCAGGGTATTGTATTTGGACAGCACCCATTTATCCTCAATGGCCAGGTTTTCGGGAAGCTCCGGCTTCTCCACCTGGTCAGACAGGTTCATCATAATAAACCGGGTAGCGTTCCAAATCTTATTGGCGAAATTACGGCTGGCGTTTACCTTATCGTCAGAGAAACGCATATCGTTCCCTGGGCTGTTTCCGGTAGCCAGGGTGAAGCGCAGGGCGTCCGCGCCGTACTGCTGGATAATCTCCAAGGGGTCAATGCCGTTGCCCAGAGACTTGGACATCTTCCGGCCCTGGGCGTCCCGCACCAGACCGTGAATCAGTACCGTGTCAAAAGGCACCTGTCCCATATGCTCCACACCGGAAAAAATCATCCGGGCCACCCAGAAGAAGATAATATCATATCCGGTCACCAGGGTATTGGTGGGATAGAAATACTCCAGCTCCTTGGTTTTCTCCGGCCATCCCAAGGTGGAGAAGGGCCAAAGGGCGGAACTGAACCAAGTGTCCAGGGTATCCGGGTCTTGATGGATGTGGGTGCTTCCGCATTTCGGGCACTTGTCCGGGTCCTGACGGGAAACAATCAGTTCCCCACAGTCCTCACAGTACCAAGCGGGAATCCGATGTCCCCACCAAAGCTGCCGGGAGATACACCAATCTTTGACGTTCTCCATCCAATTGAAGTAGATTTTATCAAACCGGGCGGGGACGAATTTGGTTTTCCCCTCCCGCACCGCCTGGTTGGCAGGCTGGGCCAAAGGCTCCATCTTCACAAACCACTGTTTGGAGACCCGAGGCTCAATGATGGTGCCGCACCGGTAGCAGCAGCCTACATTGTGTTTGTAAGGCTCCACCTTTTTCAGATAACCCTCTGCCTCCAAATCTGCCACAATGGCTTTCCGGCAGGCTTCTCGGGTCATGCCGGCATATTTGCCGCCCTGTTCGTTGATAGTGGCGTCCTCGTTCATCACGTTGATGACCGGCAGGTTATGCCGCAGCCCTACCTCGAAGTCGTTGGGGTCGTGGGCAGGTGTAATCTTCACCACTCCGGTTCCAAAGTCCATCTCTACATAGGTATCCGCCACAATGGGGATTTCCCGATTTACCAGAGGGAGCAGCACCATCTTGCCAATCAGATGCTTATACCGCTCATCATCAGGATGGACTGCCACAGCGGTATCGCCCAGCAGGGTTTCCGGACGGGTAGTGGCGATTTCCAGCACTTGGTCTGTCCCCACAATGGGGTAATTGATATGCCAGAAAGCCCCTTCCTTCTCCTCATACTCCACCTCAGCGTCAGAAATAGAGGTCTTGCAGTGGGGGCACCAGTTGATAATCCGTTCGCCCCGGTAGATAAGGCCCTGCTCATACAGTTTGACGAACACTTCCCGGACCGCTTTGGAGCAGCCCTCGTCCAGGGTAAACCGCTCCCGCTCCCAGTCGCAGGAACAGCCCAGCTTTTTCAGCTGCTCAATGATGGTTCCCCCATAGGTGCGTTTCCAGTCCCAGGCACGCTTCAGGAAGCCCTCTCGTCCCAAATCCTCTTTGGTCAGGCCTTCCTGCTTCATGGCCTCCACAATCTTCGCCTCGGTGGCGATGGAGGCATGGTCGGTTCCCGGCATCCAAAGGGCCTCATAGCCCTGCATCCTTCTCCAACGAATCAAAATATCCTGCAAGGTCTCGTCCAGAGCGTGTCCCATATGCAGCTTTCCAGTGATATTCGGTGGGGGAATCACAATGGTGTAGGGCTTCTTCTCAGGATTCACCTCGGCGTGGAAGTAGTTTCCATCCAGCCAAAACCGGTAGGTCTTGTCCTCCACCTGTTTGGGGTCATAGACCTTTTCCAATTCTTTGCGCATAACCTTCCTCCAAACAAATCGCGGGTCACCAGAAGAATGGCTTCCACGCGGAAATTTACATGCGTCCATTTGACAACAAAATGACCGATGGTCTCACAATTTTATATTATATCTGACCCAATGCTTTTTTTCAAGGAAAATCCGCCAAAAACCCTCAAAACTCCTGGAATATCCTTTTCCAAAGCTCCATAAGCAAAAATACCCCCTGTATAGGAAAATAAACCTATACAGGGGGTTCTGTCTATGGTTGGTTTCTCAAAAATTTTTTACCAGCTTATTTGACAGCAATGGCCTCAATCTCGAACAAACCGCCCTTGGGCAGCTCCTTCACAGCCACACAGGAACGAGCGGGCTTATTGTCTCCAAAGAACTCAGCGTAAATGCTGTTGATGGCAGCGAAATCACTCATGTTGGCCAGGAACACGGTGGTTTTCACCACATCAGCGAATCCCATGCCAGCGGCCGCCAGCACCTCACCTAAGTTTTTCAAAGCCTGTGTAGCCTGAGCCTCCACGCCTCCTGCGGGGAAATCACCAGTAGCGGGGTCCAAGCCCAGCTGACCGGAAGTATAAACGGTGTTGCCGCACTGCATACCATGGCAGTAAGGACCTACGGCGGCGGGAGCATTTTGAGCGACAAGAACTTTATTCATGGGAAGCAACCTCCTGTTTTTAAATTCTGTTTTTATTATACCACACCAAAATTCTTTTTTCCAGTAGTTTTGCAAATTATTTTCGCGTCTTGCGAAAAATTTCGCATGTCAGGCGCCGCACTTCTTATAAGCTTCCTCCACAATCCGCTCCATGGCGTTTAGGATATTCTGGTACCCGGTGCAGCGGCACAGGTGCCCTGAAATCAGGCGGCGCAGCTCCTCTCTGGTATAACGCTTCCCTGTTCCCACAATCTCCACCGCTGTCATAATCAGCCCCGGTGTGCAGAACCCACATTGCACCGCCGCCTCCTCAATAAAAGCGGTTTGAATGGGACTTAATTCCCCGTTGGGCCCCATAAGGCCCTCTACCGTCAGAATGTGTTTTCCAGCCGCCCACATAGTCAGATAGATGCAGCTGTCCACTGCCTGCCCATCCACCAGAACAGTGCAGGCTCCACATTCTCCTACCTCACATCCCCGCTTAACGCTGGTTAGTCCCAGCCGCTGGCGAAGGGTATCCAGCAGGGATTCCCTGGGGTCCACCGCCAGTTCCACCGGCTCCCCATTCACCGTCATCCGAATGATTTCAAGCATGGATTTCGCCTCCTCCCTTCACAACCGCTTGGGCGATGGCCCGTTTCGCCAGCTCTCTTACCAGCTGAAGCCGGAATTCTCTGGAAGCCCGCCAGCTGGTTCTTGGATTCACCTCACTGACAGCCGCCTCCCCTATCCGTTCCAGCAGCTGCTGGTCCAGCCGCTGGCCTTGGGCGGCCTGTTCCGCTTTTCCGCATCGGATGGGGGTAGGCGCCGCCACCCCATAGGCCAGCCGCAGCTGCTCAATATGGGTTTTGTCCGGGCTCAGCCGCAGATAGGCGGCGCATCCCAAGGTGGCGATGTCCATAGCGCTGCGCTGAGCATACTTGATGTAATACCCGCAAAATCCCTCATAATCCTCTTTCCGCACCCGGATAGCGGTGAGAAGCTCCTCATGTTCCCGAACGGTGCGCCCCGGCCCAGCGTAAAATTCCCGCAGCGGCAGCCGACGGGTCCCTTTCGGCCCTTCCAGTTCCAGTTGGGCATCCATGGCCAGCAGGGTGGAAGCGCTGTCGGCACTGGTGACCCCGTTGCACAAATTTCCACCCACCGTCCCCATGTTGCGGATTTGAGGGCCGCCTACCTGTCCCACCGCCTGGGCCAGCATGGGCAGCTTCTGTTGAATCAGGGGATGCCCCTCAATCTGAGAGAAGGAGGTGCAGGGACGAATGAGAATGGTACCATCCTCCTCCATAAAAATCCCTTTTAGTTCCGGCAGGTCGTGGATGCTGATTAAATCCCGGCCCGCCAGCTTGCCTTCCCGGATTTTTACCAGCACATCGGTTCCTCCGGCAATCACTACCGCCTGGGGATTGGCCTCCAGGGCCCGCACCGCGTCTTTCACATTGGCAGCTTTATAAAAGCTTTGAATATCATACATGAACCTCAGCCTCCCTTCTTTCAATCAGGCCGGCTTCTGTAAAGGTTTCCACCAAAGACTGGGGGTCAAAGGGAAGCCGGTTCAGCGCCACACCAGTGGCGTTGAGGATGGCGTTGCGCACAGCGGGGGCCACCGGAATGGCTGGTGGCTCTCCCAGGGCCTTATTTCCATAGGGGCCGCTGGGGTCTACTGTTTCCACAAAATCCGCTTCCAGTTCTGGGGTATCCATAGCGGTGGGCAGCTTATAATCCAGCAGATTTCCGTTTAAGGGCCGGCCTTTGGCATCATACCGCAGACATTCTCCCAACGCATATCCCAGACCCATGCTCATCCCTCCATGGACCTGAGCTTCCGCCAGCTGGGGATTTATCAGCACCCCGCTGTCATGGACATTGAGAATCTTCAGGACTTTCACTTTTCCTACCGGAATGTCCACTTCCACCTCCACAAAGCAGGCTCCAAAAGCGAAGGTATTGTCCTTGCAGTGGTGGGTGGCCTCCGCGGTGATATGTACAGACCTTTCCAGATTGTAGAAAGCGTTCATGGCCAGCTCCTCCAAAGTCAGAAGAGGGCTTCCATCCGTCTTTTCCACAATTTTTCCATGGCGCAGGTCCAATTCTTCTTGGGGACGTTTCAGCAGCCATCCTGCGTATTCCAAAAGTTTCTTCTTAAATTGCATGGCGGTATCCTTCACCGCCATACCGGTCACATAGGTCTGCCGGGAGGCGTAAGCCCCGGTATCAAAAGGCGCCACATCGGTATCCTGGAAGGACACAATATGAATCTGGCTTTCCTCTATGCCGGTGGTTTCAGCGGCCATTTGGGTGAATACTGTGTCCGCCCCCTGACCAATTTCCGTGGCCCCCAGCTGCAATTGAGCGGAACCGTCCTGATTCAGAATCATGCGGGCGGAAGCGGTTTCCAGGGAAATGGGGTAAACCCCGGTTTTATAGCTGAACATGGCCATGCCTACCCCACGGCGGAGGGAACCGTTCTGGTCCTTGGCGGCCAACCGCTTTTCCTTCCATCCAATGGCTTCCATGCCCTTTTCCAAACATTCCCGCAAGCCGGAGGAATAGCAGGTGATTCCGGTTCCTGGATCCACATAGCCCTGACGCATACAATTTTTCAGCCGGAACTCCACTGGGTCCATTCCGATGGCGGCAGCCACATCATCCATGTGGCTCTCCATGGCGAAACACAGCTGGGGAATCCCATATCCCCGCATGGCCCCTCCGCTGGAAATATTGGTATAGACCGTGTAAGCATCCTCCTCCAAAGCCTGCTCATCCTGATAAAGATGCCGGTACCCGTTGGCAGCGTTGGCCACAATGGCGTGTCCGTGGGAAGCATATCCCCCCTGATTGGACCAGGCGGTGAACTTTCTGGCCATCAGCCGCCCATCCGCTCTGACCGCTGTCCGCAGCTGGAACTCAATGGCATGACGCACTCTGGTGCAGGAGAAGATTTCCTCACGGGTCAGCTCCACCTTCACCGGCCGGCCTCCCAGCTGCAAGGTCAGCCAAGCCGCCAGCGGCTCATACAGCACCTCCTGCTTATTGCCGAAGCCGCCCCCAATATAGGGTTTGATAACCCGAATCCGTCCCCAGGGAACACCCAGAGCCTGCCCCACCACCCGGCGCACGATATGGGGAATCTGGGTGGAGGACACCACCACAATGCGGGACCCTTCCATATAAGCGGAGCTGATGACCGGCTCGATATGGCAATGCTGAACCGTCTGGGTTTGATAGGTACCGGACACCAGGGACAGCCCTGGCTGAGCGGCCGCCTCCTCAAAGGGAACCCCTCCCTGTTGGAAATGGCTGTGGGCTAATATATTGTTGGGTTTTTCCTCATGGATGGCCGGGAATCCAGGCTCCATCGCCTGGGCTGGGGTCAGGGCCACAGGATACTCCTCATACTGGGCCTCCACCAGACTGGCGGCTTTTTTTGCCGCTAATGGGTCTTTCGCCACCACCACAGCGATTTCGTCCCCATAGATGCGCACCCGTTGGTTCAGCAGCTTACGGTCGCTCACATCCTGGTGGGCGGGTTCCACCGACCAGGGATGCCCCGGTGTGGGGAACTGAATATCCGGCACCTGAAAACAGGTGAAAATTTCCACAACCCCTTCCACCTGACGGGCCTGGTCTGTCTGTATGGACAGCACCTTTCCATTGGCGATGGTGGAGCGAACGATTTTGGCGTAAAGGCATCCCGGCATCTGAAAATCATCTGTATAACGAGCCCGCCCGGTTACCTTCTCAAAGGCGTCTACCCGGGGGATTCTGCTGCCAATTCCCATAAGCTTACCTCCTATCTGGCTTTTTTAGGCTGTGTCAGTTCTGTTGAGGAAGGGCATCGGTCCTGTTTCCCTTCTGGAACACCTGATACCCTTCCAGATATTTCGCATAAATCTGCCGGTCGTCTGACAGATACAGCATCCGCTCCAGCCGCTCCTCTGGGGTGAGGGGCTGAGGATGGGGCAATCCTGTGTCATCCAGCACCACTGCGTCAAAAGCGTATCCCCCCTCAAAAGACCCCACCTTCCCAAAGAAGGAGCCGCCTCCTTTAGTACCCAGATAAAACGCCTCTTTCACGGTCAGAGGTTTCCAGCTGTCGTCCACCAGCCTCCAGCGCAGGTTGGAGCTTTGCATGGCATCCACCATAGCGTGGAAGATGGACAATGAACTGCCTCCCGCCACATCGGTCCCCAAGCCCAGATTCATTCCCTGCTCCATATAAGCCCGCACCGGTGCGATACCTGAACGCAGATTTGTGTTGGATTGGGCGCAAAGGGCCAGATAGACCCCCTGCTTTTTCAAAAGAGCCATCTCCTGTTCTGAACTGTGGACACAATGGGCCATAATGGTGGGGCATCCTTCCCCGCCCAGCAGCCCCGCCTGATAATAGGTTTCCCCATAGCTGGAAGCCCCAGGGCACAGCTCCCGCACCCACTCAATCTCTGAAAGGTTCTCCGAAAGATGGGACTGAACCGGCAGGCCGGTTTCCTTCTGCAATCTTCCCAGGCCCTTCATCAATGGGGCTGTGCAGGAGGGGGTGAATCTTGGGGTCAGCACCATGCCCACATGTTGAAAACGTCCCCGCCCCTGTTCAATCCAAAGGGCGGTTTCCTCCAAGGAGCGCTGGGCGCTTTCCTCACACAAAAACGCTGGGCTGTTGCGGTCCATATTCACCTTTCCCACCAGGGCTTTTACCCCTCGGGTCTCCTCCAGCAGCTCCATCAAAAGCAGAGTAGCGGGCCGATGGATGGTGGCGAAGATACAGGCTCTGGTGGTGGCGCTGGCCGCCAGGTCCGAGGCGAAGATGGAATAAGCCTTGCGGGCGTATTCCAAATCCTTGTATTTGGCCTCCTCTGGAAACACATGGGTTTCCAGCCAATCCAGCAGCTCCATATCCATGCCGATGCCCCGGAAAGCGTATTGAGGGGCATGCAGGTGCAGGTCCACCAGTCCCGGAATGATCAGACGGTCCCCATAATCCACCAGAGGCAGGTTTTTATAACATTCCGGCAGCGCAGGGAACGCCCCCGCTACCTTTCCTTCCTGGCACACCAGAAACCCATTTGGTACACTGACCATCTGCTCCGGCGATGTGCTGTATAATAAATTTCCCTTTAAAACATATCCTTCACTCAAAAAAATTTCCCCCTTGGAACATCCCCTTGTTTTTTCTCAAAGAGTCTAGTATACTAAATTTAACTGAAATCCTCGCCATGACCTGGCAGAGGTTTTTTCCTGTATTTATTGTTATTGCATAATAGTCATACTTATTACTTATCTTTATGATAGCGGATTTCCCAATGGCTTACAAGTGGGATTCAGCCCAAAATCTTCCCTGATATTTTGCCATTTTTATCGTTTGACCGGGAATCCCTTCAAGAAAAGAGGTTTTTACCATGCCAGAGTACGACCTGCCCCATTTTGGCGGCAAACTGATGTCCACCCAAATCAGCTCCCTACTGATTAAAGAGCTGAAGGAGGGCGTCTTCGCCCACGCTGAGCGTCTCCCCGCTGAGGTGGAGCTGTCAGAGCGTCTTGGGGTAAGCCGCACAGTGATTCGGGACGCCCTTTCCGATTTGGAACGGGAGGGCTTCATCGAGCGGGTCCGTGGAATCGGCACGGTCATCAACCGGGAAATCGTGAATTTAAATACCCGGCTGGATTTGAAAATCGAATACTATGAACTGATTCAAAGCTGCGGCTATCATCCTCACAGTGACCAGATTCAGGTGCGTTTGGAGCGGGCTGACGAGGAGCTTGCCGGCAAACTCCATCTGGATACTGGCGCCCGGGTGATTGTTTGTGAGAAGCGTGTGCTGGCTGGGGAACTGCCGGTCATCTATTCCATCGACTATCTGCCCTTCTATTTGTTCAGCGAGCTGAATTATGAGGATATTGACTGGTCACTTCCTATTTTTGATATTCTGTATCACCATTGCGGACTTACAGTGGTGACAGATATTGCCCAGGTGATTCCCACCAACGCCACCCCTGCCATTCGTCAGCGGCTTCAGCTGGCTGACGGGGAGGCCCTGATGCTGCTGGACGAGGTGGGATACTGCAAGCTCAGCCGCCCGGTCATGCGTTCCTACGAATTTTACACCAACTTTTTTGACTTTACAATGCTGCGCAAAAAGTTCTGAACTTTATCATCAAGCGGTTCCATAAATCCGCTTTTATACAGAAAAGGGGCTCCCGGCGTTTATGGCCAGGCCGCCCCCTCTTGTATTGAATTTTTCAAGCGTGGTTCCTGTTTGGGAACCACGCTTTTTCGCTGTGTCAGCGGACATACACAATATAATCCTCTTTTCGGGGCTTAGGCTCTGGAGCTTCCTGGGCGGGATACCCCAACAAACAATGCCCCACACCGATATAATCCTCCTGGATGCCCCACTCTTTCAGCAGGGCCTTTCCCTCTGGGGAGTCAAACTCCTGTCTGGCCCTGTGAACCCAGCAGGAACCCAAGCCAACCGCATAGGCGGCGTTCATCAGGTTGCTCATCACCAGGCTTCCATCCTCCACACAGGTGGGCCGGGAGGGGTCTACCAGCACCACCAGAACGGTAGGCGCCCCATAAAAGGGGTCTGTTGTAATGGGTGTGGGGAAAAAGCTGGCGTTCATCTTGGAAAGTTTGGCAATGGTTTCTGGGTCCTGGACCACCACAATTTTAGCTGGCTGCTTTCCCATTCCGCTGGGGGCGTAGGTTCCCGCTTCCAAAACCTTCTGCAAATCTTCCTCTTTCACCTGTTCCGGCTTAAAAGCCCGTATACTCCGGCGATTCTTCAAATCCTGCAAGGTTGATTCCATAATAAATCCTTCTTTCTATATTTTTTCTTACTGCATCCGTTCCTGTTTTACTTTATGGTCTACTACATGGCGCTTTTCCAGCTCTTTTGTAATGTCCTCCACAGTAATTCCCAGCTGCACCATCAACACCATCACATGGTAGGTTAAATCTGCAATTTCATAAATGGTTTCCGCCTTATCCTGCTTGGCGCCCCCAATGATGACCTCTGTACACTCCTCCCCTACCTTCTTGAGGATTTTGTCAATCCCCTTTTCAAACAGATAGGTGGTATAGCTGCCCTCTTGGGGTTGGGTCTTACGACCCTTAATCAACTCATAGAGCCCTTCATAGGCAAAGGGTTTCAGCTCCTCGCTGAGATACACCGGCTGGAAGAAGCAGCTTTCTGCGCCGGTATGGCAGGCTGGGCCTTCCTTGACCACCTCCACCACCAAGGCGTCCCCATCGCAGTCCGCTGTAATGGAAACCACCCGCTGGATATTCCCGCTGGTCTCTCCCTTCCGCCACAGCTGCTGCCGGCTGCGGCTGTAAAACACCGTTCTCCCCTCCGCCATGGTCAGCGCCAGGCTTTCAGCGTTCATGTAAGCCAAGGTCAGCACCTGCTTGGTATAGTGGTCCTGCACGATGGCGGGAATCAAGCCCTTTTCGTCATATTTTAAGTTCATTTTCTGCCGCTCCTTTTATCAGGCGCATTTCCACGCCCTGACTTTGCAAATATTGTTTCAATGCCCCGATTTCCACCTGCTTTGTATGGAAAATGCTGGCGGCTAATCCAGCGTCCACCCCAGGATGGGTGAACAGCTGGGCGAAATCTTCCATCCGTCCCGCTCCCCCGCTGGCGATGATGGGAACCTTCGCCACCTCCGCCACAGCGTCCAGCAGTTCCAGGTCAAAGCCATTCTTTACACCGTCGGTATCAATGGAATTGACCACCAGTTCCCCAGCGCCATGGGCGGCTCCCTGACGGGCCCACTCCAAGGCGTCAATTCCGGTGTCCTCACGGCCTCCTTTAGCAAACAGATGGAACTTTCCATCCACCCGTTTGATGTCCATGGACAGGACCACACACTGGTCCCCATATTTCTGGGCCGCCTGGTGAATCAGCTCTGGATGGCGGATGGCGCCGGAGTTGACGCTTACCTTGTCTGCGCCGCACTTCAGCACCCGGTCAAAATCCTCCAGGGTGTTGATGCCGCCGCCCACCGTCAAAGGGATAAAAATTTCTCTGGCCACCCGCTCCAAAATATCTGTAAATAATCTGCGCCCTTCCACACTGGCTGTAATGTCGTAGAACACCAGCTCATCCGCTCCCGCCTGGTTATAGAAGCGGGCCATTTCCACCGGGTCCGCCATATCCCGCAGGCTCTGGAAGTTGGTTCCCTTGACCACACGGCCATCCTTTACATCCAGGCAGGGGATAATCCTTTTGGTAATCATCAGCTTTTCCCCCCTACCAGTTTCACCGCCTGGGCCAAATCCAGGTTCCCTGTGTACAGCGCTTTCCCCAGGATAGCGCCCCAGGCCCCCATCCGGGTCAGCTGCTCCAGCTCTGACAGGCTGCCTACCCCGCCGCTGGCGATGACCTTCAACCCCCGGATGGCGCATAACCGCTGATACAGCTCCAGATTGGTTCCCTTCTGGGCTCCATCCCGGCTGATGTCCGTACAGATGACCGTATCTACCCCGGCCTCCAGTAACCGCCGACAAAAGGCTTCCCCGGATTCCTGGGTCACCTTGGTCCAGCCATGGGTGGCTACCCAGCCATCCTTGGTGTCCACACCCACAGCTACCTGTCCTGGATACCGGGCCGCCATCTCTGCGGTAAACTGGAAATTCTCTACCGCCACGGTGCCTAAAATCACCCGGGCCGCTCCCAGTTCCAGATAGCCCCGAATCCGCTCCTCTGTGCGGATGCCGCCGCCCACCTGAACACGCAGGCCGCTCTGGTGAATCAAGGCGGAGATTGTGTCAAAATTAGGGGTTGTTCCCTCTTTGGCCCCATCCAAATCCACCACATGGAGATTGGTGGCTCCTGCTTCCAAAAAGCCCTTGGCTATTGCTACCGGGTCGCTGGAATAGACGGTCATCTGGTTATAATCCCCCTGATAAAGCCTTACCACCTGCCCATTCCGCAGGTCAATGGCTGGAAACAATTCCATCAAACGCACCCCTTTCACAGCTGGGCAAAGGCTTTCAGCAGCCTAAGCCCGGTGTCCCCGCTTTTCTCCGGGTGAAACTGCACCCCATACACCTTACCTGAACCCACAACCCCGGTGACCCGCACCCCATAGCCGCTGTCCGCCAAGGTATGCTCCCGGCAGTTTTTGGCGTAAAAGCTGTGGACATAATAGACGTATTCCCCCTGCTGAAGATAGGAGAACAAGGGGTCCTGTTTTATCAAATCCAGCCGGTTCCAGCCCATATGGGGTACCTTCAAGGGCACTTTCCCAGGCTGGGCCAACTGAACCAGGTCATCCTGCAAAGGGCACACCTGCCCTGGAATCAATCCCAGTCCGGCGTGTTCCCCATACTCATAGCTTTTCTCGACAAGGAGCTGCATCCCCAGGCAGATGCCCAAAAGGGGCTTTTTCTCCGCCTGTTCTTTGATAAGCGGGATAAGGCCGGTGTTCCTGAGTTTTTCCATAGCGTCTCCAAAGGCCCCTACCCCTGGCAGAATAATCCGGTCCGCTGCCTCAATCTCTTGAGGAGAGGCGGTTACCCGGCTGTCCAATCCCAAATACGCCAGGCTGCTGGACAGGCTGAACAGGTTCCCTACCCCATAATCAATAATGGCAATCATGTACCCTCACCCTTTCACTCAAACCAACAGTCCTTTGGTGCTGGGAATTTCCTGCTCCTGTCCTGGGATTACGGCCACCGCCTGGGCCAGCGCCCGGGCGGCCCCCTTGAAGGCCGCCTCTATGATATGGTGGGTATTCTCCCCCGCCATCTTCCGCAGGTGGAAGGAACAGGGACATTCCCGGACAAAAGCAAGCCAAAACTCCTTCACCAGCTCGGTATCAAAATCCCCCACCCGCTGGCTTGGCAGCTCCAAATCCCAGCCCAGGGCGGTTCTGCCGGACAGGTCCACCGCGCAAAGCACCAATGTCTCATCCATAGGCAAAAGGAAGTTCCCATACCGGGTGATTCCCCGCATCTCTCCCAGGGCTTGGGAGAAAGCCTTTCCCAAACAGATGCCCACATCCTCCACCGTATGGTGGTAATCCACATGGGCATCCCCGTGGCAGGTAACCTTTAGGTCAAACCTTCCATGACGGGCGAACAGCTCCAGCATATGGTTCAAAAATCCGCATCCGGTGTCCACCTGGTATTTTCCGGACCCCTCCAAAGAAAGTTCCAGAGAAATCTGAGTTTCGGTTGTGTCCCGTTTAATCACCGCTGTCCGCATTTGTCCCCTCCAAAATTTCCTTCACACAGTCTATAAAGCACCGCATCTGTTTGTCTGTCCCGATACTGATTCTCAGCCAGTTTGCAATTCTGTCCTGGTCCCACCGGCGCACCAAAACGCCCTTTTGTTTCAAGGCTTGATAGAGAGCCTTCCCCTCCATCCGCGGAGTCTGGGCAAACACAAAATTCGCTTTAGAATCGGTGAGGGTGAAGCCCAGCTCTTTCAGCCGCTGGGCTGTCCACTGACGGTTTTTCTCAATTTCCCGGACGCACTGGGAGAAATAAGC
>CALWZG010000056.1 GCA_944385965.1 uncultured Anaerotruncus sp. | reverse complement strand
CATAACCTCCATATGCTGCTGCCACCAATGAGAAAAAGCGGGGAACTTATCCCCGCTTCATGACGCAATTGTATTGTACTCTATCCTAAATCGTATTTTATACCAGAAAAACCCTTGAAATCTTGGGTAAGGATGGTATAATATAAGCATTGCTTTTATTTTTGAACAGCAAAATAACTCCCATAGTCTACCTGGTGTTACCAGCACCAAGTAGACATGCGCCTTAAAAGATGTAACAGCATCTATAAGACTTATGAGAGGGTCTTACTGTGAGTTTATCACAGCCAAGATACATTTTCAAGAGGGCTTAAAGATGCTGAGTTTAGAGTACCGCATCTTTTGGCCTTCTTCCTTTGCCGTCAACAGATCCGTTTGTTTTTGCCGACATCTGATCTGTTTGACATAAAACAACTTAATACCCATACAAAGTGTGGATACAAAGTGCCTTTGATAGTGTGCATCCAGCGCGCCAAAGGCTTGATGGTTACATAGTAACCGCTTTGACAAACGTTCCAAGATAGTCAAAACCTGCTGTATTGCTAACTCAGGCTGAGGGACAGGAACGCACTTTGTGCCGGATGGGACCTACTCATATCTACCAAACAAACGCCCATTTAAAAATGGACGTCCGATTGATAAAAGATGGTGGACGGTAACGGGTTCGAACCGCTGACCCCCTGCACGTCAAGCAGGTGCTCTACCAGCTGAGCTAACCGTCCGTAATGTATCGCCACTAAGTGACGGATTTTATTATAGCAGGTATTTTTAAAAAATGCAAGAGAAAATTTTAAAAAATTTTTATTTTAGGATTTTTGAGAGGATTCCTGTGAAAATTGTCAAAAAACATAAGAATCCGTAAGGCAAAATGCGAGGAGACGGGGCTTGTTCAATGGTAATGGGGTGTGATATAATAAATCGGATATAGGTTAGACAGGGGGGATGCCTGTGATAATTTTGGGGATTGACCCTGGCTATGCGATTGTGGGATATGGTGTTGTACACTGTGAATATGGCCGTTTCGCACCTATACGTTTTGGCGCCATCACCACACCGGCGAATCTGCCGTTTCCGGCCAGACTGGAAATGATTTATAATGATATGAGTTCCCTTTTGGACCGAGCCCGGCCAGATGTGATGGCGGTGGAGCAGCTTTTTTTCTCCAATAATAAAACCACTGGAATTGATGTGGCTCAAGCCCGAGGGATTATCCTGTTAACCGCCCAGCAGAGAGGCATCCCTATTTATGAATATACGCCTGGGCAGGTGAAGCAAGGTGTGGTAGGCTATGGCAAAGCGGAAAAGCGGCAGGTGATGGAGATGACCCGTCAGCTGCTCCATCTGGAAAAAATTCCAAAGCCGGATGATACCGCTGATGCCCTGGCTTTAGCCATCTGCCATGGAAACTGCGCTGGTTCCAGGCTGACCTATCTGAAATAAAAGAGGTGTCCTATGTTCTATTCCCTGACAGGAAAACTTGTTCATACCCAAGCCTACCTGGCTGTCATCAATTGCGGCGGGGTGGGCTATAAATGCGTTACCACCATGACCACATTGGGATGCCTGCCGCCGGTAGGGGAGGAGGTCACCCTGTATACCCACCTGAATGTGCGGGAGGACGCCTTGGATTTATATGGGTTTTACGATATGGCGGAGCTGAATGCGTTTAAAATGCTTATCAATGTGTCTGGGGTGGGTCCAAAGTCCGCTTTGGCCATCCTTTCGGACTTAACCCCGGACCGGCTGGCCCTGTGTGTGGCGTCAGGAGACGCCAAGAGCCTTACCAGAGCGCCGGGAGTAGGGGCTAAACTGGCCCAGCGGATATTATTGGAATTGAAGGATAAAATTACCAAAGAGGACCTGTCGCCGCAAGCCGCGGCAGTAACCGCCCAAATGGGACGGGAAGCTTCCAACATGGCTGAAGCGATGGCGGCGCTGTGCGCCTTGGGCTACGCTCAGTCTCAGGCCGCCGGGGCACTGGCTGGACTGGACCCCGCTACCCCGGTGGACGAGATGATTAAGTATGGTTTGCGGGCCATGGCTCGGATGTGAGAAGGGAGGATGAGGGATGTTCGACAGGGAAACCAGCTTTGAGATGGATTTTGAGAATCGGATTATGGCGCCGGACTACGCGCCGGAGGATACAGATGTGGAGGCAACCCTGCGTCCCAAGACCCTCAACGAGTATATCGGGCAGGACAAGGTAAAGGAAAACATGAGCATCTTTATCCAGGCCGCCAAAGGGAGAGGGGAGCCTCTGGACCATGTACTGCTGTATGGTCCTCCTGGTTTGGGAAAAACCACCCTGTCCAATATTATCGCCAATGAGATGAATGTGAATATCCGGGTTACCAGCGGCCCAGCGATTGAAAAACCGGGGGATTTGGCCGCTTTACTCACAAATTTGGCACCAAATGATATACTATTTATAGATGAAATTCATCGCCTTTCCCGTTCTGTGGAGGAGGTCCTTTATCCGGCTATGGAGGACTTCGCCCTGGACATCATCATCGGGAAGGGGCCTTCCGCTCGGTCCATCCGGGTTGACCTGCCGAAATTCACCCTGATTGGGGCTACCACCCGAGCCGGACAGCTGACCTCCCCTCTGCGGGACCGTTTTGGGGTGATCCAGAGGCTGGAGCTTTACAGCGATGAGGACTTACAGGTCATTATCAAACGCAGCGCTGGGATTTTGAGCATCCCCTGTGACGATGGGGGAGCCTATGAACTGGCCCGCCGCAGCCGCGGTACCCCCCGTATCGCCAACCGGCTGCTGAAGCGGGTACGGGATTTTGCCCAGGTGATGGGAGATGGGGTCATCACCAAAGAGATTGCCTCGGTGGCTCTGGACCGGCTGGAGATTGACCAGCTTGGGCTGGATTCCGCTGACAGGCGTATTCTGGAAACCATTATTAAAAATTATAACGGCGGGCCTGTGGGCCTGGAAACCTTGGCGGCGGCCTGCGGAGAGGAAGCGGTAACCATCGAGGATGTGGTGGAGCCATTCCTGATGCGGCTGGGCTTCCTGTCCAGGACCCCAAGAGGGCGCTGTGCCACCCTGCTGGCTTATGACCATCTGGGGATAAAGGGGCAGGGTCGGCCCGCTCAGGTTCCTGACCAGCTGACGCTGGAATGAACATTACCATCTACATAGAATGGAGCGGTTAGAATATGGGTAGGATTTTTGGAACCGACGGGGTGCGGGGGGTGGCCAATCAGGATTTGACCATCCAGCTGGCCATGGATATTGGACGGGCGGCGGCCATGGTGGTGGAGGAAGCCTGCGGCCCAGCCCCCACCTTCCTGGTGGGCAAGGATACCCGAGTATCCTCTGATATGCTGGAAAACGCCATTACCGCCGGACTGTGCAGCGCGGGGGCCAATGTGGTGAGCCTGGGGGTTGTCCCCACCCCGGCGGTGGCCTATCTGGTAACAAAATATGGGGCCCAGGCCGGCGTTATGCTTTCCGCCAGTCATAATCCCTATGAATATAATGGAATCAAACTGTTTAACGCCAAAGGTTTTAAGCTTTTGGACGCCCAGGAGGAGGAAATCGAGTCCATTGTCCTGGACCATCAGATTCCTTTCCAGGTGAAGCGGGCCAGCGAGATTGGAACCGTTTCCCACGCCAGCCGGGCGCTGGAAGATTATGTGGACTATCTAAAAAGTACCTTGGATATAGACCTTTCTGGTTTGCGGGTGGCCATTGACTGTGCCAACGGAAGTGCCAGCGCCACCGCGAAAGCGTTGTTTGAGGGACTGGGGGCGGAATGTGGAATTTTCCACGCAGAGCCCGATGGCATCAATATCAACTGGAGATGCGGTTCCACCCATGTGGAGGAGCTGGGCAAACTGGTGCGGCAGGGGCGTTATGACTGCGGGGTGGCCTTTGATGGGGACGCGGACCGCTGCCTGGCGGTGGATGAACGGGGACAGCTGGTGGATGGAGATAAGCTGCTGGCCATTTTCGCCCATCACCTGAAAGAGCAGGGCAAGCTGCGGAAGGATACCCTGGTGGTGACCGTGATGAGCAATCTGGGGCTGTTCAAGTTCGCTGAGAAGGCCGGGATTGAGACCCGCTCCACCAAGGTGGGGGACCGGTATGTGCTGGAATGTATGCTGGGAGAGGATTTTGTGCTGGGCGGTGAGCAGTCCGGGCATATCATCTTCCGGGAGCATATGACCACAGGGGATGGGCAGCTTTCGGCGGTGCAGCTGCTGGGGATTCTGAAAAAAAGCGGGAAGCCTCTTTCCCAGCTGGCGGAGCTGATGGATACCTACCCTCAGACTTTGGTCAATGTAAAGGCTACCCCGGCCATGAAGGCCGCCTTGGAAACCAGCCAGCGGGTTCAGGAGACCGTTCAGAAACTGGAAGCCCAGCTGGCGGGAGATGGGCGGATTTTGGTTCGCTGCTCTGGAACTGAACCCCTTATCCGTGTGATGGTGGAGGGAAAAGAGGAAGGTGTCATCCAAGAGGTGGCCCAGGAATTGGCGGATGTGATTGCTGGGCTGGCTCCCGGCGGAAAGGAAGAGGCATGAGAACAGCCACAGAATGGAAGGATTTTGAAGTACTGGATACCAGCCAGGGGGAAAAGCTGGAACGTTGGGGCCAGGTGATTCTGGCCCGGCCAGACCCTCAGGTGATTTGGAATACCCCAAAGGGGGTGGAATGGCAGAAAGCCAACGCCCGCTATCAGCGCTCCGCCAGCGGCGGGGGCAGCTGGTCGGTTCGGGACCTGCCAAAAGCGGAGTGGACCATTGGATATAAAGAACTGAGGTTCCACATCCGTCCTACCGGCTTCAAGCACACCGGCCTGTTCCCGGAACAGGCGGTGAACTGGGACTGGATGGCCGACCGGATTCGCAAAGCGGAGAGACCCCTTTCGGTGCTGAACCTGTTCGCCTACACAGGAGGGGCCACCTTGGCCTGCGCCTCAGCGGGAGCAAAGGTATGCCATGTGGACGCCTCCAAAGGTATGGTTCAGTGGGCCAGGGATAACGCGGCCTTGTCTGGCTTGTCTGAACGGCCCATCCGCTGGATTGTGGATGACTGCAAAAAGTTTGTGGAGCGGGAAATCCGCCGGGGTAACCTGTATGACGGGGTGGTTATGGACCCGCCCAGCTACGGCAGGGGACCGGGCGGAGAGGTATGGAAGCTGGAGGACAGCGTGTATGAGCTGGTCCAGACCTGCGCCCGGGTGCTTTCCCCGGATGCGGAATTCTTCCTGCTCAACTCCTACACCACCGGTCTTTCTCCCTCTGTCATGGCCTATATCCTGTCAGTGACGGTGGGGAAAAGCCATGGGGGACATGTTTACGCTGACGAGATTGGGCTGCCGGTAAGCTCCACCGGCCTGACCCTTCCATGCGGTTCTACCGCCATTTGGTGCAGATAACACCCAGTTTGGGTGATTGATTTTCACAGGAAAAAAGAGGATTAAAAATTATGGAAGACATCATCACCGCACGGGAAATTACCTTCGGGTATCCCAAGGAAAATAATCAGATCCAGCTTGTGCTGCGGGGCGTGAGCCTTACCATCCAGGAAGGGGAATTTGTGGCAATCTTAGGCCACAATGGCTCCGGGAAATCCACCATCGCCAAGCATATGAACGCTATTTTGGTGCCAAACGAAGGTACAATGACCGTTTGCGGCATTGATACCAAGGACGAGGAAAAGCTTTATGACATCCGCCGTCAGGTGGGCATGGTGTTCCAGAACCCGGATAACCAGATTGTGGCCACCATTGTGGAGGAGGATGTGGCCTTCGGCCCGGAGAATATGGGGGTGGAGCCCAGCCGGATTCGGGAGCTGGTGGACCAGTCTCTGGAGGATGTGGGCATGAGCGAATATAAGCACCACGCCCCCCATCAGCTTTCCGGCGGGCAAAAACAGCGGGTGGCCATCGCCGGCATCATCGCCATGCGGCCCAGGTGCATCGTGCTGGACGAGCCTACCGCCATGCTGGACCCCAAAGGCCGCCGGGAGGTCATGCGGACCATCCAGCGGCTGAACCGGGAAAACAGCATCACCATCGTACTGATTACCCACTATATGGAGGAGGCGGCCAAGGCGGGCCGGGTGGTGGTCATGGACGATGGGCAAATCCTTTATGATGACACCCCAAAACATGTTTTTTCCCATGTGCGGGAGCTGAAAGAGGTGGGCCTGGATGTGCCTCAGGCCACCGAGTTGTGCTATGAGCTGCGGCAGGCGGGGTATGACCTGCCGGAGGACATTCTCACCGAGGAGGAGTGCGCCCAGGCGCTCTGCCACCTGCTGGAAAGGGGGAAAGCGGTATGATTGCCATTAAAGCCCAGGAGCTGACCTATACCTACTCGGTAGGCACCCCCTTTGAGAAAACCGCTGTGGACCATATCAATCTGGAGATTGAGCAGGGGGAGTTTGTGGGAGTAATCGGCCACACCGGTTCGGGAAAATCCACCCTGATTCAACACTTCAATGGCCTGCTCAAACCCACCTCTGGGAAAATTTATATCAATGGAACTGACCTTTGGGCGGAGGATACCGTCCGAAGGGCCTACCGTGTCAAGGTGGGGCTGGTGTGCCAGTACCCGGAATTCCGGCTGTTTGAGGAAACGGTTTACAAGGATATTGCCTTTGGGCCTGGGAATATGGGCCTTTCCCCCGCTGAGATTGACCAGCGGGTGCGGCAGGCGGCTGCGGCTGTGGGCCTGAAGCCTAAAACACTGGATAGCTCTCCTTTTGAGCTTTCCGGCGGCCAGAAACGCCGGGTGGCCATCGCCGGGGTGCTGGCCATGGAACCGGATATCCTGATTTTGGACGAGCCCACCGCTGGCCTGGACCCCAAAGGCCGGGAGCAGATTCTCAGCCTGATTAAGGCTTACCACAAGCAGAGACGCAATACCATTCTGTTGGTGTCCCACAGCATGGAGGACATCGCCAAGTACGCCAAGAAGGTTTTGGTGCTGAGCAAGGCTGGCGTGGTGATGTATGACGATGTGGCCAACGTGTTCTCCCGGGCCAAGGAGATTGAGAAGATTGGCTTGTCGGTACCGCAGATTACACGGGTGTTTGAGCTGCTGCGGGACCAGGGCTATCCGGTCAGCGACAGCATCTATACCCTGGAATACGCTAAACAGGAGCTGCTGCGGATGCTGGAGGAAAGGGGGGTGCCTCATGCTTAAGGATATTACCATTGGACAGTATTTTCCTGGTCAGTCCATCCTCCACGAGATGGACCCCAGAATGAAAATTGTCCTCACCACCGTCTATATCATTATGCTTTTCGCCGCCAGCAACCCCCTGGGGCTTTGCGTCAGCATTCCCTTTCTGGTGCTGGCCTATGGGGTGTCCAGAATCCCGGCGGTGATGATTCTGCGCAGCCTGAAGCCGGTGCTTCCCATCATCATTTTTACTTCTTTACTGAATATGTTTTTTATTGATGGTCAGGTGCTTTGGCAGTTAGGCTTTTTGAAAATTACCTTGCAGGGCTTGACTACCGCCATTGTCATGTCCATTCGAATTTTGTTCCTCATTGCCGGAACCAGCCTGCTGACCTATACCACCTCTCCCATCGCCCTCACCGATGGAATCGAGCGGCTTTTTTCCCCACTGAAACGGCTGAAGCTGCCGGTGCATGAGCTGGCGATGATGATGACCATTGCCCTGCGGTTTATCCCCACCCTGGTGGAGGAAACCGACAAGATTATGTCTGCCCAGAAAGCCCGTGGCGCCGATATGGAAAGCGGCGGCCTGACCCGCCGGGCCAAGGCCCTGATTCCCATTCTGATTCCTTTGTTTGTGTCAGCCTTCCGCCGGGCGGACGAGCTGGCCCTGGCTATGGAATGCCGGTGCTATCGGGGTGGGGAGGGACGCACCCGGATGAAGCAGCTGAAAATTCACAGCAGAGATATTTTCTGCGCCATCTTTGTGGGTGTGTGCTTCGCCGCGGTTATCGCCATTAACCTGTGGGCGCCGGTGGTGCTCACCATGCGTTAAGGGAGGGCTTATGGAGCGCCATCTTTTGATGATTGTCCGGTACCGAGGAACCAATTACCATGGGTTTCAGGTGCAACAAAATAAGGTGACGGTGGCACAAGTATTACAGGATGCTGTGGAGCAGGTGTTCAAATCCCGGCTGCCCATCAAGGGAAGCTCCCGCACCGACGCTGGCGTTCACGCCAACGCCTTCCCGGTAACCCTGCGTACCACCAGCTCCATTCCCTGTGAGGCGCTGGTGCGGGCGATGAATGTACATCTGCCTCAGGATGTGGCGGTACTCTCCTGCCGGGAGGTGCCGCCGGAGTTCCATCCCCGGTATGACTGTGTGGGAAAACGGTATCTCTATAAAATCTGGAACAGTCCAGTAAAGAATCCTTTTTTGGCGGATTTGGCCCTCTACCACAAATATCCTATGGACGTCGAGGCCATGGACCAGGCGGCCCAGGGATTTCTGGGAACCCACGACTTTAAGGCCTTTTGCAGCGCCGGTTCCAAGGTGGAGGACACGGTGCGTGTTATGACCCATGTTTCTGTACGCCGGGAGGGGGAGCTGGTCACCTTTTCCATTACCGGAAGCGGCTTTCTTTACAATATGGTGCGGATTATGGTGGGGACCCTGTTGGAGGTGTCCAGAGGCGCCATTCCGCCCCAGGCGATTCCAGACATTATCCAAAGCGGGGACCGGCAGAAAGCGGGTCCTACCGCCCTGCCTCATGGCCTTTATCTGGACGAGGTATTTTACGAGTAAGGAGGAACATAAATGGCCCAGCTCACCGATTTTCAATTAGCCCGCCGCCGCAGAGCGCGGAAAAAGCTGATTCGCAATCTGTTGATGATGGCGGGTTTTGGGCTGGTTGTGTTTCTCTGTTTGATTTTGATTCAGGAAGCCGGAAAGGTGGATATCAAAACCGCCTATAACGATGTGAAGGCGGAAATGGGTACAGGCGGGGGATACCCTGTGGAGCTGCCAGGTGGGAAGCTGTTGCAGTTGGAGGGCGCCGGAGGGGATACCCTGATGCTCCTGACGGATACCAATTTGTACAGCTATAATGGTACCGGTAAACAGATGCTGAATCAGCAGCATGGAATGGCCAATCAGCGGATGATTACCTCATCGGACAGAACCCTGCTGTACGACCAGGGGGGAGTAAAGGTGTCCCTGTACTCCAAGTCCGGGCTGGTGAACTCCATGGAATCAGATTTCAATATTTATACAGGGGACATCGCCTCCAACGGGAATTTTGTGTTGGCGACACAATCTGACACCCATTTAGCCCAAGTGACGGTTTATAATAAAGAAATGCAGTGGTTTTATCGATGGCGTTCTTCCGACCGCCCCATCATCAGTGTCAGCCTGTCGGATGTGCGGGACGAGATGGTGGTGGGATGTGTGGACGTGTCAGGAGGCAGTTACCTCTCCAGCATCAGCCGGTTCCTCCTCTCCACAGATAAAGAGCTGGGACAGGTGGAGCTGCCTGGAGAATTGCTGCTTCAGGTGGATTATGCGGGAGGCAATCTGGTAAGAGCCATCAGCGACCAGAAGGTGACCCATTTCAGCGCTGACTTGAAAAAACAGGCGGAATACAGCTATGGGAATCGGGAGCTGAACCGGTTCGCTGTGGATGAGTCTGGTATGGCCTTGGTATTTGGCAGCAGCGTGGGTGCGCAGCAGTATGAGGTGGTGGCGCTGGACCTGCACCTGAAAGAAAGCGCCCGCATTACAGTGGATTATGAACCGGTGGATGTGAAGCTGGACAGCCGCTACATCTATCTGGAGGGCCAAGATGCTGTGGAGATTTACAGCCGCCTTACAGGTACTTTAATGGCCCGCTTGACTGCTTCCAGCATTTATGGTATGGAGCCTTTTGGGGAGCGTTTGTACTACGCTACCACCACAAATCTGGATATGGTGGTGACCAAAGGGTTGATTGAGGAGCAAAAGGACCAGCAAAACGCTCTGAATCAGGCTGAAAGTTCCAGCCAGGACACTTCCAGTCAGAACACTTCCGGCCAGGACACTTCCAGTGAAATTTCCTCAGGGGATGAAGCCTCCAGTGGAAGTTCCTCCAGTCAGGAGTCTTCCAGCCAGAGCGTGTCTGATGGGGACTCCTCCAGCGAAACTCAGTCCAGTGGAGAAGCTGTTTCCCAGGAGGAAGCCTCTGCATCGGAACAGGAAACCAGTTAGAAAGCAGGATAAGATGAATCTATTTTTGGAGAAAAGGAGCGGGTATGGGTTTAATTGGGATTTGCTTGGATGTGGGAGCCATATTAGTGGTGGCTTATTGTGCCCATTCAGCGGCTAAAAAGGGGTTTGTCAGAACCATCATTCAAATATTGGCTTACATAGGGGTGATTTTAGCCGCTTCATTTCTCAGCCGGGCGGCGGCTCCGGTACTTTATGACCGGGTGCTGGAACCCGCTTTGATTGGGAAGTATCAGGATTTGGCGAAAGAAATTTCTCAAGGGGAACAGGCCATCGAGCTGCCCCAGGCCCTGATGGAGTTATTGCCGGAGGATTTGGTTCCAGACCAGATGGCCCAGGACCTTCTGGAAGATTTAGTGGATGAGACCATGCGTCCCATTTTGGTTGGGGCCATTGAGATGGTGGGATTTGTCCTCTGTTTTGCTTTGCTTACCATTGTGGTCAATCTGATTCTTTCCGCTCTTGGGGTTATCAACTACCTGCCGGTGGTGGGAACCCTGAACTCTTTGCTGGGAGGCGTTATTGGAATTTTTCAGGGGTTGATGCTGGTGTGGGTGGTGGCTCTCCTGATTCGGGGGATGCTGTACCTGCACCCTCAGGGCTGGTGGGTATTTACCGATTCCATGGTGCGCCAGACCTGGCTTTTCCGATACTTTTATGACCCCTCTCTGCTGCCTGGTGCCCTTTCATCCCTGGAACAGATAGCGGGGGTAAAATTCCTGTAACGGTTACCAAAAACCTTTTAAAACTTGGGATAATAGCCGTTTTTAGCGGGATATTTAGGAGTTATTCATACCACGTTCATACTGACAGGATATAATAATCCGGATATTGGAATCCCATTTCCTAAAGGGGGAAAACAACAATGGATATGATCTGTACAAGATGCAAAAAACGCCCAGCGGTGGTCTTTATGACCAGGCTGGATGGAGATAAAACCGTAAGTGAGGGGCTTTGCCTGAAATGTGCCAAAGAACTGGGAATCAAACCGGTAAATGACCTGATTGAGAAGATGGGACTTACCGAGGAGGACCTGGAGAATATGTCCGAGCAGATGATGGGTCTGTTTGGGGGAGAGGATGGCTTTGAAATGGGCGGCGCCCAAGCCATGCCTTTTTTGCAGAACTTTTTTGGCGGCGATGGGGCTATGATTCCCAAGGAGGAAAAGCCTGCCGAGGAATCCAGCAATCCTTTGACCCAGCAGCCAGGGACCTCGCAGCCTCAGCAGCCAGCTTCTGGGGAGCGTCCCCGGTCCCCTCGACGTCAACCAAAGCAGCCTCCCGCCAAACAGTATAAGCATCTGGAAGCCTACTGTGAGGATCTGTCCAAGAAGGCGGAGGAAGGCAAACTGGACAAAATTGTGGGGCGTGACCGGGAGATTTACCGGGTACTGCAAATTCTCAACCGCCGCACAAAGAACAATCCCTGTCTGATAGGTGAGCCTGGCGTGGGAAAAACCGCTGTGGCGGAAGGAATCGCTCAGCGGCTGGCCAGCGGCAATGTACCTTTCCGTCTGGCGGACAAACGGCTGTATCTGCTGGATTTGACCGCCTTGGTGGCTGGCACTCAGTTCCGGGGCCAGTTCGAGAGCCGGGTGAAGGGTCTGGTGCAGGACATCAAGGAAGCCGGGAATGTGATTTTGTTCATTGATGAGGTGCATAACCTGGTGGGGGCGGGAGACTCGGAAGGCTCCATGAACGCTGCCAATATCCTCAAGCCCGCTTTGTCCCGGGGCGAGATTCAGGTGATTGGAGCCACCACCTTCAATGAATACCGTAAGCACATTGAAAAGGACGCAGCTCTGGAACGGCGTTTCCAGCCGGTTACCATTGAGGAGCCTTCCATCAGCGATGCGGTGGAGGTTATCCAGGGTATCAAAGGCTACTACGAGGGACACCACAGGGTAAAGGTGGGAAATGAAGTGGCTCGGATGGCGGTCACGCTTTCTGAGCGGTATATCACCGACCGTTACCTGCCGGATAAGGCTATTGACCTGTTGGATGAGGCTTGTTCCTGTGCGGTGCTGCGGAATAAAGAGCTGAGTGAGTATGACCAGCTCAATAAGGAACTGGGCCAGATGAATGATAAGCTGGAAGCCATGGAAGCGGAAACAGAAAATCCTGATTATGAGCAAATTGCCATTTTACGCGGACAGAAACTTCAGCTGGAGCAGAAGGTGACCAGTTTGGCGGACAGGGCCTTGAACCAGCCGGTGACCACAGAGGATTTGGCTCGGGTTATCGAGCTGTGGACAGGAATTCCCGCCTCTAAAATTCAGGAAACAGAGCTGCGCCGGGTTGGAAAGTTGGAGCCTATTTTGAAGGAGAAGATTATCGGCCAGGACGAGGCGGTGGAACTGGTGGCCGCCGCTGTCCGCCGCAGCCGGGTGCAGATTTCCGCTCGGCGTCGACCCGCCTCTTTTATCTTTGTGGGACCTACCGGTGTAGGAAAAACCGAACTGGTGAAGGTGCTGGCCAAGGAGCTGTTCGATTCCACAGACCCTCTGATTCGTTTGGATATGTCCGAGTTTATGGAGAAGCACAGTGTTTCCCGGATTGTTGGTTCTCCTCCCGGATATGTGGGGTATGACGAGGCCGGACAGCTGACCGAGAAGGTTCGCCGCAAGCCCTATTCGGTTGTGCTGTTTGACGAGATTGAGAAAGCCCACCCGGATGTGCTGAATATCCTGCTGCAAATCCTGGATGAAGGTAAAATTACCGATGCCCATGGCCGGGTTGTCTCCTTCGAGAATACCGTAATTGTTATGACCTCCAACGCCGGAAGTGACCGGAAGGAAGCCTCCTTAGGCTTTGCCAAGACGGTAGGCGAAATCGCCAAGGACCGGGCTCATAAGGCATTATCTGAGTTCCTGAGACCGGAGTTTTTGGCTCGTGTGGATGAAATTGTGGTGTTCCGTCCTCTGGATGAGGACAACTACCGGCAGATTGCCGGGCTGATGCTGGAGGAACTGAAAGAGCCTCTGTCTGAAAAGGGCATCAAGTTCGATTGGGAGCCTGAGGTTCAGGGGTATATCGCCCATAAAGCCTACGGCAAAAAGAGTGGAGCCCGTGACCTGCGGACGGTGATTCGCAAAGAGGTGGAGGATGTAATTAGCCTCAAACTGATTGAGACTTTGGATACCCCTCCCGCCCTTATGAAACTGGTGATGAATGGGGAAACCATGGAATTGGTCTATGCCTGACCCATACCGCTGAAATAAATATCCAATAACAGATAGGGGCCTCCCACATTGTGGGAGGCCCCTGCTGTTAAGATAGCTCTAATGCGTTTTTAGTAGCTTCTGCCACCTGCTCCAAAGTGCAGGAGATGCCCAATTCCGCCATTTCGTACATCTCTTCCAGGAAGGATAAATCCCCATAGGGGTCTGTCCACAAAGAAAGCCGCTGGCAGTACCGGACAGTATCTGATAAACCAGCCTTTCCAGACTGCCAATCCTTCAAAATCCGTTTTTTCAGGCAGGCTTCCATTTCTTCCTGCCAATGGGGAGAAAAGTGATAGTCGCTGTCTCCCAGGCTTTCCCGCAGCCGAATGCAATAGGATTTCCAGGGCAGGGAGGACAACAGCGACACCTCAGTGAGCAAAATCAAATCCTCTCCCTGGGCCTCTAACAGAACCTCATCCAGCCAATCCTGAAACTCTTGCCGGTCAGCGACTCCCACGTCCAGAGCCACATCCCAAATGGCTACCTGCTCCGGAATGGACAACTTTTCGCTAGTCATTGTTTCTGGAGGGCAGGTAAGGGATAATTCTGGCAGCCAATCCGCTGGCTGTCATGGTTTGCAGCCAAACCCGTCCAGGTCCGGTCACTGTGGTCAGGAACAGCCCCTCACCGCCGAAAAGAATATTTTTAAAGCCTTTTACCATCTGGGCGTCATATTGTACCTGAGCCTCAAAAAGGGCTACATTGCCGGTATCCACCTTCAGGGTTTCCCCAGGGGCCAAATCCCGTACCACTACCGAGCCATCCAATTCCAGGAACAGCTTGCCATGCCCATAAAAATGCTGCAAGATAAAGCCTTCCCCACCAAAGAAGCCGGTCTTCATCTTGCTGATTCTGGTGTCGAATTGTACTGTGGGTTCGGCGCAGAGGAAAGCCCCTTTTTGGGCGATGTATTCCTTGCCCGGCGCTACCTCCAGGCAGATGATGGAGCCCGGGAAGGTGGAGGCGCAGCAAATTTCAGAGTTGGGTCTGGTGGCGGTGTAGGTAGCCTGGAATGCGCTGTCACCGGAGAACATACGGCCCAAGCCCTTCATAAGACCGCCCTTCATATTGGTTTCCATTGTGACTCCATCTGACATCCAGGTCATGCCGCCTGACTGGGTATAGATGCTTTCCCCAGGCTGTAACACCATGGTCACAGCTGGTAAGGTATTTCCGAAAATTTGATACTCCATAAATCCGCCTCCTTTTTATTTCCACTATGATACCATATTTTTTTGGAAATAAAAAGCGGGGATTTTTAAAGATTTTCTGAAGGTTTGGACTCATTGGAACATGGGCTGAAGCTGTTGGCCTTTCAGAGCTTGGGACAGAGTATCCTCCAGCAGCTCAAAATGAGCCACCAAAGAGGTGGGCTTTTTCAGTGGGTCATCTTGGGACATGGGCACAAAATACAGGTTTTTGGCGTTCATCAGCTGCCCGATGTTTCTGGCGGAGGCTCCCAGGGCGTCGTTGGTGGAAACCGCCAGAATCAGAGGATTTCCATT
>CALWZG010000055.1 GCA_944385965.1 uncultured Anaerotruncus sp. | reverse complement strand
AAAAGCTCCTGAGGAATCTGCTCCAGAAAAGGAGAATCCTCTCCAGGAATGGTCAAAATCAGCGCCTGCTTTGCCCGTGTCATTCCAACAAACAGTAAACGACGTTCCTCCTCTAAATCAGAAGGGTCACAAACGCTTCGGGGAGGGAAGGCTCCCTTATTAAGCCCCGCTAAAAACACAACTGGAAATTCTAATCCCTTGGCTCCATGCAGGGTCATTAAGTGAACGGCTCCGGATGGATGGGAGGCGCTGATTCTGCGCAGGTCACCCTCTCCGCCTAAGAGGAGGGCTTGAAGAAATTCATCCATCCTGCGGTAAAAGGAGGACAGGCTGATGAGCCGGGAAAAGGGTTCGCTGACATCATGGGAAGCGGTCCATCGCTCCAGAAGGGAGGCGGGAAGCTCCTTCGTGACCCTTGGCAGAAACAGCTGAACCTCCTCCAGCCATCGCTGTAAAGATGGATTCTCATTACCCACTTCCTGCTGTAAAGCCGCTGGTTCCAAAGCTGTCATCTGAGCGCAGATTCGCTGTACTTGGGAAATCAAGTCTGGGGAGCAGCCCCATACCAACTCCAAACAGCGGCTTAAAGAAAGCTGGTCTTGAGGATTCAGCAGAAAGCGGAAAAACGCCAAGGCGCCCCGCACCTGAGGGTCTTCCAGATAGCTTTCCCGTCCAGAAACCATATAAGGAATCCCGTCATGGCGCAGACATCTTTCAATTGACTCCAATTGGCGATGGGTGCGGCAAAGGATGGCAATGTCGGCAAAGGAACGAATCTCTTCCTGATGTGTTTGCGCGTGGGCTTCCAACATGCCCACGCCTCCCACCATACGATTGATTTCCTTGGCGATGAAGATGCCCTCAGCGGTTGGGGAGTGGAAGGCGACAGCCCGTACTGGGCAGCCAGAGTTTTGGTTGGGGTGGAGTGTCCGGCTGCCGCCTGGATTATGGGAAATCACCGAAAGGGCCGCTGAAAGAATTTGTGGGGTAGAGCGATAATTTTCGTCCAGTGTGACCTTCCGAAAATCAGCGGATTCCTGCTCTAATTGTTGGAAATAGTGGTTGCTGGCTCCCCGGAACCCATAGATTGCCTGGTCAGGGTCTCCAATCACAAAGAGACTTTGACTATGCTGACTCCATTTTTGAATCAGCTGGTATTGCAGATGGTTGATGTCCTGAAACTCATCCACCAAAAGATGGGTAAAAGCTTTTTTGGGACGGGAGCTTTGCTGAACCGCCTCCAATAAAAGGTCATCCAGGTCCCGGACTCCCAGTTCTCCCAGGCGCTGCTGATAGGCTTGTGCGATTTGGGAAAGCTCTGGGGTTTCCAAGAGAACCCCATTTTTCAGCTTGGAAATCTGATAAAGCAGATTTCTGGGGGAAAGCCTGCTATGAAATTCCCGGGAAAGGCTGGCCGCCAGCTCCAAAGCTTCCTGCTCATCCAAAAGGGGTGTTTTGTCCAACAATCCAGCGCAGATAGCGTGGAAGGTACCAATGGTCATTCCACGAATGGCGCTCTTTCCGCCCAGCTGTTTTTCCAACCGCTGCCGCATTTCCTCCGCCGCCAGATTCGTAAAGGTGACAGCGGTTATTTCGGAGGGCTTCGCCCCTTGTTCCAGCAGCCACGCCACGCGAGCTACCAAAGTTTTGGTTTTTCCAGTACCTGGGCCGGCCACTACCGACACCACCCGCTCCAAAGCGGTAACCGCTTGGGCTTGTTTTTCGTTGAGGGTTTCCTGAACAGGAGCCTGTTTTTGAGGTTTTTTGTCAGCAGACAGACTTGGGACAGAAGGCGCAGGGGTTTTTCGGTGTGGTTTGGGAGGGGTGGGAGCGCCAAACAAGGAAATCTGTCCGTTGAAGGCCTTCAGTTCTTCTGAGGTAAATAAAGAGATGGTTCCATATTCTCCGTCATAACCCGGATTCAGGGCCACTTTGCCTTCCCGCAGACGCTGGATTCCCTCCGCCACACAGAGACCCGCTTTCTGTTTTAACTCCTCGTAGGGGGCTTCCCGCAGGATATACAGTTCAGGTCCCACCGTTTTCAGCAAGGCCAGATAAGCCGCCTCTACCTTTTTACTGGAAACAGAGCAGTCCATAGAAGCGGCCAGCAGTTCCGGCAGAGGAACCAGCCGCTGGAAAGGCCGGGCGTTGAACTTGACCGCCCCATCCGGTCGGTCGGCCAATTCCTCTACCCGATGCTGGACACCAATGGTGATTTTTTTGCCGCAGACAGGACACCTGCCTTGATATTCCAGGGTTTGAGCGGGCTCCAAGCAAAGATGACAGTTTCGGTGACCGTCCATATGGTATTTTCCTTCCTCCGGGAAAAACTCCAACGTCCCAGCGAATCCCACCCCAGTTTCAATGGCCTTGGCCAGTTCTGGGTAAGACAGCCCTGTGTCCAGCAGGTTGGCCTCACGGGCCAGCTTGGAAGGGGAGTGAGCGTCTGAGTTGGAGACTAAGGTATAGTTGTCCAAAGAGGATACCCTCCAATTCATGGGGGGGTCAGAGGAAAGCCCTGTCTCCAAAGCGTGGATATAGCCGGTCAAGTCCTCAAAACATTCCTCAATGGACTCGAAGCCGGAAAAAGCCCCAAGAAGGGAAAAATGGGGTGTCCAGATATGGGCGGGAATAAACACCATCATGGGGCAGGAGTCTAAGGTAAGCTCCAGCAGGTCGTGGCAGTCCAAACCCAGAATAGGACGCCCATCCGAATGAAGGTTTCCCACCGCCTCCAAGCGGTGAGAAAGCTGACCCGCAGCTTCCAAATCAGGCAGCAGGATGACATTGTGGACCTTGCGGATCCGACCATTTTTTTTATAGATGGAGCTGATTTCCCCGGTAATCACAAATCTTGGGGCGGGGTTATCCCCAGCTACCTCGTCAGGGATTCGCAGCTCCTCCTTGAGGCGATAAAGCCCATCCTCCGCCGGTTCCAAACTATTGGCCAGTTCTTCCCTCCACCCTGGATGGGTAAAGTCACCAGTTCCCACCAAAGACAATCCTTTTCTGCGGGCCCATAAATCCAGATGAGGCAGGTCACAGTCTTTGCTGGTGGCTCGGGAATATTTGGAATGAATGTGCAGGTCAGCGATATACATAAAAGACACCTACCCTTGTATACTGATTCAATCCCGGGGAATACCAAAGGATTAAGAACGCTTTTTAATTTTATTATAGAGGATTTTTCTGGAAAAAACAACGCAGAGGAGAATTTTGTCGAAAAAATGAAGATGAAAAATGTCACAGAGAATTTCATAGAAAACAGAAGATTCTCAAAGAAAACCCAAGATGTTTCCCTTAAAAGTTTAAAAAATCATCAAATTCCAGAAAACTCGCTGAAAAATCCTAAAAAATGACTTGACTTTTTTAAAAATCCTGTTATATTGAGTAATGCGGTTTTTGCATCCGCATAGAAAGCCCAGAATAGGTCTTCAGCTGATGGTATGATTTTGAAAAAGACAGTGTGCCATCCATAAAAAAGGCCTGTTGAACCCGGAGAGGGAAGGGTCTTACCAAACCTTTGGCGGGGGAATCCACAGGGCGTTCAAAAAACTGTACAGAACGGTTTGATTCCGCAAAGGGGGATGCATAAATGAAAGACAATAATATTGTAAGCCTGCGGAATATTTCGGTGGACTTTGATGGGGATCCCATTTTGGTCGGCCTGAATTTGGATATCCGCGATAAAGAATTTGTTACCTTACTGGGACCATCCGGTTGTGGAAAGACAACCACACTGCGCACCATTGGCGGGTTTATTCTTCCCAAGTCTGGTGACGTTTTTTTTGATGGTGCCCGTATCAACAATCTGCCTTCCTATAAACGGAATGTAAATACAGTGTTCCAAAGGTACGCCCTGTTTCCCCATCTGAATGTATTTGAGAATATTGAGTTTGGCCTGAAGGTGAAAAAGCTGCCTGAGCATGAGCGGAAAAACCGTGTGGGGGAAATGCTGGACTTGGTGGGGCTGCGCGGATATGACCGGCGCAATATCGACCAGCTTTCCGGGGGACAGCAGCAGCGGGTGGCCATTGCTAGGGCGCTGGTGAACCATCCCAGAGTGCTGCTGCTGGATGAGCCTTTGGGAGCCTTGGATTTAAAGCTGCGCAAAGAGATGCAGATTGAGCTGAAACGGATTCAGCAGGCCCTGGAGATTACCTTTATCTATGTAACCCACGACCAGGAGGAAGCCCTCACCATGTCGGATACGGTGGTGGTAATGAAGGATGGGGACATTCTTCAGGTGGGAACCCCTCAGGATATTTACAATGAGCCAAAATGCGCTTTTGTGGCGGATTTTATTGGAGAAAGTAACATTCTGGATGGTGTGATGCATGAGGATTGTCTGGTAGAGTTCGCTGGCAAGAAAATTCCTTGTGTGGACAAAGGCTTTGGCCATCTGGAACGGGTGGATGTGGTCATCCGCCCGGAGGACATCAAAATGGTGGACGCTTCCCAGGCACCTATTACCGGGGTGGTGGAATCTGTGCTGTTTAAAGGGGTTCACTATGAGATGGTAGTGGACGCCCATGGGTATAAATGGATTATCCATTCCACAAAATGCCAGGAACCAGGTACATTTATTGGAATGGCGGTGGACCCCTTTGACATCCATATCATGCATAAGGAGGTAGAGGGATGAAAACCAAAACGCCAGCTTTGCCTTATGTGCTTTGGATGATTATTTTCACGGTAATTCCCTTGGCTTTGGTGGCGTTTTACGCCATCACCGACCCCCAGGGGCATTTCACCATCGACTATATCTCCCAGGTGGGGGAGTATACCCCGGTACTGGTCCGCTCTATCTGGCTGGCGGCGGTGTCATCGGTTATCAGCCTGCTGATTGCTTATCCCTTGGCCTTTTGGATTTCCCGGCGTGCTTGGAACCATCAGCGCACCATGGTGATGCTGGTGATGCTGCCCATGTGGATGAACTTTCTGCTGCGCACCTACGCCTGGATGACGATTTTGGAAAAAAACGGTTTGATTAACCGTTTCTTAGGCCTGTTTGGCATCGGTCCCCTGGAACTGATTTATACACCAGGGGCGGTGGTTTTGGGTATGATTTACAACTATCTGCCCGCTATGATTCTGCCCCTTTACTCAATTATGACCAAAATCCCCAACAGCATTATTGAGGCGGCTCAGGATTTGGGATGCAATACCTGGGATGTGCTGTGGAAGGTGCTGGTGCCTTTGACGGTCCCAGGGATTTCCACAGGGGTGATTATGGTGTTTGTGCCATCCGTTTCCACCTTTATCATTTCCAGAATGTTGGGCGGCGGCGGAAACCTGCTGATAGGCGACCTGATTGAGCTGCAATTCCTGGGCAACGCCTATAATCCCAATCTGGGAGCAGCAATTTCCCTGGTGTTGATGGTGCTGATTCTGCTGTGCATGAGTGTCACCAATCAATTTGGAGATGAGGAAAAGGGGGAGATGCTCAAATGAAGTGGCTTTCCAAAACCTATGTGGGTTTGGTGCTGGCATTTTTGTACGCCCCAATCCTGGTGCTGATTGTGTTTTCCTTTAACCAATCCAAATCCAGAGGTGCCTGGACAGGATTTACCCTTGGCTGGTATCAGAAGCTGTTTACCAACGATACCATTATTCAGGCTCTTATCAATACCATGTTTGTGGCGGTGGTCTCCTCGGTGGTAGCCACAGCTCTGGGGACTTTAGCCGCCATCGGTATCGCCAATATGAAAAAATGGCAGCGGGGCTTGGTTATGAATGTGACCTATATGCCTGTGATTAACCCGGAAATTGTAACAGGCGTGTCCTTAATGCTGTTGTTTGTGTTTCTGCGGTCGGTACTCAGCTACCTGAACGCCAAGTTTGGATGGAATCTTCAATTGGAGTTTGGATTTGTAACCTTGATTTTAGCCCACATTACCTTTAACGTCCCCTATGTGATTTTGAATGTGCTGCCCAAGCTGCGGCAGATGGACACCTTTGTTTATGAGGCGGCTTTGGATTTGGGGTGCAGCCCCAGCCAAGCCTTTTTCAAGGTGGTAATCCCGGAAATCATGCCAGGGATTCTGTCTGGCTTTCTGATGTCCTTTACCTATTCTTTGGATGATTTTATCATCAGCTATTTTGTGGCGGGGGCTACCTCCCAAACCCTCCCCATTGTGATTTTCTCCATGACCAGGCGCAAGGTAAGCCCGGAAATCAACGCCCTGTCCGCGATTATTTTTGTGGTGGTTCTGGCGGTTCTCCTGGCGGTCAACCTGTATGATTCCCGCCGAGAAAAGGAAAACCGGATGAAAGCGAGGGCCAGAGCGTGAAAAAGATTCTGATGATGGGAGCGGCGATTTGTTTAGCTCTGGGACTGAGCCTGCCGGCGCTGGCGGCGGTGCAGGTAGAGGACGAAGCCTATTATACCCGTTTCAAAGGGCAGGGGAAGTCCATCAATGTCCATAACTGGGGCGAGTATATCGCGGACGGTTCGGATGGATATTTGGATGTGGTAAAAGAGTTTGAGGAGCTGACCGGTATCAAGGTCAATTACACTACCTTTTCCACCAATGAGGAAGTCTACGCCCGCCTGAGAAACGGTGGGGCCAATTACGATATTTTGGTACCCAGCGATTATATGGTAGCCCGCATGATTCGGGAGGGAATGCTGGAGAAGTTGGATTTTGACAATCTGCCCAACTTCAAATATATCGATGAAAGCTTCCACAATCCCAATTTTGACCCAACCAACGAGTATTCGGTCCCTTATACCTGGGGAACAGTGGGAATCATCTACAACACCATGATGGTGGATGAGCAGGATTTGGGAAGCTGGGATCTGCTTTGGAACGCCAAATACATGAAAAACATCCTTATGTTCGCCAATCCCAGGGATGATTTCGGCATTGCCCTCAAGCGGCTGGGATACCCTATGAACCCTGAAAATCCCCAGCAACTTCAGGAAGCGCTGGAACTGCTCAAGGAGCAAAAGCCTCTGGTGCAGGCCTATGTAATGGACGAGATTTTTGACAAAATGATTGGCGGCGAGGCGGCAATCGCGCCTTATTACGCGGGAGACGCCATTACTATGATGCAGGATAATCCAGACTTGGGATATTTTGTCCCAGAAGAAGGGACAAACCGGTTTGTGGATGCGGTGGTGATTCCCACCTGCGCCCAGGAAAAAGAATGTGCAGAAATGTTCATCAACTTTTTGATGGAGCCAGAAGTAGCTGCCAGCAATATTTCCTACATTGGGTACAGTTCTCCGAATAATGGGGCTTTAGCCATTATGCCCAAAGAAATTACCGGAAATAAGATTGCCTATCCTGACGATGAAGTGATTGCCAAGACAGAAGGATGGATTGACCTTTCCCCGGAGATGAATCTGGCGGTGGATGCCGCTTGGACAGAACTGCTTTCCACCGATGAGCAGTACAGCCGCTGGCTGATTCCCATTATGATGCTGGTCTGTATCATAATGTCCATAACCATTAACGTTTCCCGTGCTTATCGTAAACGGCGTGACCGGAAATACGCTGATCAATTGCCCCCAAGGACTAGATAAAAGAATCCCTGAATAAAAGAGCGGAAGTGAGGATATCACTTCCGCTCTTTTCAAAAAATATTCACTTGAATCAGGGTTTCGCTCTGCGCCGTCGATAGGGTAGATGCGGAACGGAGGATATCATGGAATTCTGAGGGAGAATCACAGTGTTGATTTCACGAATAAAATCGTTGGAGAGATAGGTGCCAAAGCGAAACCAAATCAGTTCCTCATCGGACAGCTGTTCTACAATCGTGACATCTACAACATTTTTTACATCTTCATCGCCCATGGCATACATACGCTCAATAAAAGAGCAATATTTTTGAATGGTTGGTTTATCGGTGTTGCTTCGCAGCAGGTGTATCAGAGGGAGATTGATCTCATCAGCGAAAAAAAGATGTCCCAGAAGCTGGTTGCCATAGTCAGCATAATGCTGTGCCAGAGCGGTGGCCTTTTCTGGGAAAAGCTCTGTTAATTCCGTGGCCGCTTCTTCCTTTGTCATAGGTTTCCCTCCATTATTGATATGGAAAAGGCGCAATCGATTTTCGATTGCGCCTTTTAGGTGATACAGAAATTTCAATCAAGCGGCGGACTGTTGGGGCAGACGCTCAACTTCCAGGGTCTCAGTATTGCCCTCAACTGCGGCTATGGCCAACAGCTGACCTACCAAAAGTTTGAAGTTATTGGAAGTCACAGTAGCACCAGTTACATTGTCCACCTGGGTTACATCCTGCTGAGCCTTCGCCAAGCCTTTGGTCAGATTCTGAACAGCGTCAAAATAGGTGATGCCGGTTTTTTCTTTCATTTGGGCATCCACATCCTCCGCCATGGAGCGCAATTTCTTTTCATCCTCTTGACTCACAGCGTCATATTCCTGAACAGTAACGGTTCCATTTTTAATTTTCAGAACCACATAATCCTTCCAGCCGTTTTCATCAAAATCAGAGAAAGTGGCTTTATATTCTCCATCCACCAAACGGCTGGCGGTAATTTCGGTATCCCCGCCAGATACCATACTGGCCAGCAAAGGAGTCATCAGCTTGTTGAAGGTTTTGTCCACAGCGGTCATTTGGCCTAAATCCTCACCGCTGCTGATAAAGTTTTCTACCACTTCATCGCAGGTTTTCTTCTTGGTCTCATTGCTTTCGGAGATGAGCTGCCCATTTTTAGAACTTTCTCCATCGTAGACCACCGACTGAATCTTTCCATCGGAGACGGTAACCTTCACAAATTCCTTCCAGCCCTCCCGGCTGAAATCAGGCATGGTAGAGGTGTAATCTCCATCTGCGTATTTATGAAGAACCATCTCAGAGGTATCCCCAGTTTCCGCGGCAGCCAGGGCGGTGCGCATCATGCGGATAAAGCGGTAGGTGTGTTCCTCGGCTCCGGACACAGGCTCCATAGCGTCCAAATCTCCATTACGGTCATCATACTCGTCAAGAATTTTAGCAGCATGCTCGGCGGCCAGTTCCTCAGCCTCGGTGGGGCCATCCTCCTCCGGTGCGGAGGCCTCTTGAGAAGATGCCTCTGAAGAAGCGGAGGCATCGCTCTCATCAGGATTATTTACAAGAACAGAGGTATCTGCCTCAACCTCAGCTTCTTTCATTCCATATTCTGTAATGGAAATCTGGTCTTCCTTGATAGACACAGTGATATAATCCAAGGTACGGTCCAGAGCAGCCTCATCATAGCGCACAGAATATTCCCCATCCTGATATGTATAATTTTCAGGTTTAGAGGAGGACTCAGAGGAAGCGGGCTCCTTTTCTTTGTTACAGCCGGCCAGAACGCTGCCGGCCAATATGGACGCAAGTGTAAAAGCGATCAATTTTTTCATCTATCTGTGACCTCCAAAATTCAATCAAGACTATGAAGACAGTATATCATTCAGGACGGGGAAAGTCAATCATTCCCCCTCTTTGAAAAGGAAACAGGAAAAGAATTAACTGTTAGAGGAGGATTCCTCCAAAGAAGACGCAGGTTCATTGGAAGCGGAAGATGGAACATAAAGCCTTACCTCATAAGCGGCGCTTTGAGGGGGCAGGCTGCGGGTGGAAGCGGCGGAATGAAAAACACACAGCTTGGTTCCAGGGGTAAGCTGCTCCTTATTGAGATAAAATTGGGTGTTGGCATCAAAATTAAAAATATATCCTGTGCCTTGTCCATCCAAGGATTCCAGTTCCATCTGACCTTCGCTATCCCCCTGAATGGATTTTAAAACACCATTATAAATAACCATATCCGCAGACTCCAGACGGTTTACGGCGATGGCCTCAACCTGATTATTGGAATCAGGTTTACCGCCGTAAAAGATTTCCACATAGGAACCATTGCCCACCTGTTCAGCGCCAGGTCCCAGGTCAGTATTTTCGCTGATTTCCACCTTCAGTTCAGGAAAGCCGAAGTCAGTGCCATCCACCTGCTGCAAAATCCAAACCGTATTCCCAGTTTGGTCATTCACAGCGAATTCCTGCACCACTCCGCGATACATAGCGGCATCCGCCACATAGAGGCGTTCGGTTTCCTCCTGAGAAGAGGCGGCTTGCGCTTCATCCGTTTGGATAATGGAGAACTGATAGGCGGGGCTCATGGGGGGCAGACTCCGGGTTGTTACACTGGAGTGCTTCACCAAAAAGCGGTCTCCGGGGGCCATTTCCGAGAAAGGGACATCGGTAGCGGTCTCATCGGAACAAGAAAAGCGAATTTGTTCTCCCGCGCTGTCCTCCATCAAAATATCATACTCTGTTGGAGCGTTGGGGTCTTCCCGGGAAATGGTCTCCACCTGTACCACTGTTCCAATAAACTCCACCGCGTCAGCAGGTACACCATTAAATTCCCCGGATTCCTCAAGCTCAGCATCCTCAGGAAAAGGATTTTCGGTGAACTGCGAAATATCAATGGCTTCGGAGACAGAAGCTTCTGAGGCGGAACTGGCGTTCCCCTGGGAGGAACTGGCAGGAGCAGCGGAACAACCTGCAAGCAAAGCTAAAAGGGCTGCGAAAAATAAGAACTTGCTATACTTTCTTTGTTTCATAATTCAAATCTCCTTTTTAAATGCCGCCTGCCAATTTCAAATCCATCCTTGCTTAGGAAAGATAACGTGGAAGCGGTTGTTTTTTATGAATGATGAAAGGGTTTTGACAATACAATAGTGTACTGAAAATTGGAATTTACTGCAAGGGGGAAAAATCGTTGAAAAACTTTATAAAGTGTGGTATTCTGAAACAGATTGAAAAAAGACCATGAAAAGGCGGGAATTTGGAATGCCAAACTTGAAATATATTCTTCGTCGGGTAGCCGGCATGGATTATAAACAGATGGTGGAGGTAGCCAAAACCATTCATCAGCGCACAGGAAAAAACACCTTAGGTATTTTAATGGACATGGTTCGCTGCGGATTCCGTTATCAGGCGGGATATATGGACTATCTGGTATTTGAGATGTATACCTTGAATGATGCCCAAAGAAAGACCTACATTACCAGAGGAAAGAACAACGAATATGTACGCAGACTCAATCCCCAGGAAAATTGGCATCTTGTGGAGGATAAAATCGAGTTCCTCAAACGATTTGATGGATACCATGGCCGGGAATGGCTGGATTTGCGGGAATGTTCCCGAGAAGCGTTTCAAGAGTTCTGCAAACGGCATCCAAAGTTTGTGGCCAAGCCCCTGTCTGGTACCTGCGGCCGGGGGGTGGAGTTTTTCGAGGTTTCAGAGGATACCACCATTTATGGGCTGTATGATATGCTCAAGGCAGGTCAGCAGTATTTGGTAGAGGAATATCTGGTCCAGCATCCTGATGTAAGCCGGATTTATCCGCTGTCTGTGAATACCCTGCGGCTGGTGACTATTTTATCCCATGGGCAGGCTCATTTGGTGTTTTCCAGTATGCGCATTGGAAACGGCAAGCAGGTGGACAACCTGAACAGCGGAGGAATGGCCGTGATTGTGGATATGGAGACAGGAAAAATCAGCGCTCCAGGGGCGGATAAAGATGGAAAAGCTTATTACACCCATCCAATGACTGGTGTAGAGCTGGTGGGGTGTCAGATTCCCTATTACCGGGAAGCGGTGGAGATGGTGAAAAAGGCGGCCTGTTCTATCCCAGAGCTGGGGTATTTGGGCTGGGATGTAGCCATTACGGAAAAGGGGCCTGTTTTGATAGAGGCGAATCATTTCCCGGGACATGATATTTACCAGTTCCAGGTCCATCTGGGGCCGGATAAGATAGGGCTGGCCCCAAGATTTGATGCGGCCCTGAAAGGCTGAACACCATCTGCTGATATGAGGAAAGCACAAACCAAAGAGGGATAGCATTATGATGAAAGAACAGGGTAAACGGATTCTGATTACCATAGTGGTATTTTTTGTGTTATACTTTTTCTTGCCGGTTTTGATACGGTACAAGGGTTATGATGTTTATGTGCAAGCAATTTGCGCTTTGGCAGCTGTTGTGGGCGCTGGATTTTATTGGGTCGGCAGCAACAGCAAAAAGTGAAAAAAGAGGAAGGCAAGGCAATTTTGACTTTTCCTTTTTGATGGCTGCCGGAAGATAAGTTCAGTCTGGACAGTTGCTTTTAAAAACAATACATAATGCAAGAGGGAAGCTGGAACTTTTCAGTCCAGCTTCCCTCTATTTATTGGATAGGGGAGAGCCTCAAGGCCCATCCCCAAAGGTTTCCAAAAGGTCCAAGGCGATTTCCTTGGAGGTTACCCGCTTATCCATAGCGGCCTGTTCAATATAGTGGTGGGCTTCCGGCTCGGTCATGCCCCGATATTGAATCAAGGCGCACTTGGCTCGGCCGATAAGCTGGATATTTTCCAGCTTCCGCAGGAGCTGCCGGTTGCGTTTTTCCAGCGCCTGCATACGATACTGAAACACCCGAATCCATTTGAGGGATTGGGCCAAAAGAGTACGGGACAAAGGCTTTGACAGCACGAGTACCCCATATTTTTCCACACCAGCGGCGATACGGTCAGCCTGTCCATTTCCTACCAGCATAATCACACCGGCTAGAGACTTCTCCTGGGCGGTAATGGCCAAATCCCGCCCAAATTCATCTGGAAGGGGCGTGTTGATCATGAGAAGGTCAAACTCGCCCTCGCTGATTTTCCGTTTCGCTTCCCCCGCGCTGGCGGCAAACTGAGGGTTCGGATACCCCAGCTCCCGGCAGAGGGTAAACAGGGCCTCTTTTGCCTTTGGGTCGCTGGCCAGCAAGATTCGATCCATAGAAAGAACCCTTCCTTTCCCCCGGGACTCAGATCAAGGGAAAATAGCGTTCCAGCTCATAGTTTCCTTGATCTTGGGCGTGTTCGTACTGTGTAAACTCCAATTGCTTGTAGTGGATATATTTTTCTATCAAATTCTGAGGCAGCGCCCGACGGATAAAAGGACTGCTTCCCATTAGCTTGAGGGCATCTCCCAGGTTGGCGGGAAGGCGGGAGAAACCGTTTCCCTCTACCCGAGAAGCATCCAAATCGAAGGAATCTGGAAGCGCCATTTTATTTTGAATTCCTTCCATGCCGGCTTCCAGCAGAAGCAGAATGGTAAAATAGGGATTGCAGGAAGGGTCTGGGGAACGGACCTCAATACGGCAGTCGTTGTGCTGGGCTGCTGGAACCCGTACCAAGGTAGAGCGGTTCTCACAGGACCAGTTGACCCAGGAAGGAGCCTCACAGCGCCCAAACCGCCGGTAAGAGCCGGGCAGAGGGTTGCAGATGGCGGTGATTTCTCCGATGTGGGCTAAGATACCCGCCAAAAAAGAGGCCGCTTCAGGATGAGGATGCTGCTTGAAATCCTCGAAAAGATTACGTTCTCCCCGATAGAGGGAAAGGTTGATATGCAGGCCGCTGCCGCTTTCAGTTTCCAAAGGCTTGGGCAGGAAGGAAGCGAAAAGCCCGTTTTGGAATCCCACAGCCTTTACCGCTGAGCGCAGAGTCATCAGGTTGTCAGCGGCCCGCAGGGGGGAGGCGCAGTGAAAATCAATCTCATTTTGTCCAGGACCCTGCTCATGGTGGGAACGCTCCGGCTGAACCCCCATTTCCTCAAGGGTCAGGCAGATTTCCCGGCGGACATTTTCCCCCTGGTCCGCCGGCGCCAGGTCAAAATAGCCGGCCCGGTCCTGAGGAATCAAGGTGGGGGCGCCCAGTTCATCGGTTCGGAACAGGTAGAACTCACATTCAGGCCCTACCTGGAAGGAGAAGCCAGATTCCAGCGCCCGGGCCGTCAGACCCTTCAGCAGATAACGCCCATCCCCCTCAAATGGTCGCCCGTCGGGATAGCGGATATTGCAGTAAAACCGTCCTACACAGCCCTCAGAGGGACGCCAGGGAAGCAGGGAAAAGGTTTCCAAATCAGGGTAGAGGAACAAGTCGGATTCCGCCACATGGGAGAAACCGGCGATGGCGGAGGCGTCAAAGGAAATTCCCCGCTGGATAGCGGAGGGAAGCTGAGAGGCCATGATGGCGATATTTTTCTGGACACCAAACATGTCGCAGAAGGTCAAGCGAATAAATTTAATGTCGTTTTCCTCAATAAATTCCAGTGTTTCATGAACAGATGGCACCATTCAGAAAGACCTCCTTGGGTATGGATGTCAGATGGAAAGTTCAGCCCGTTGGAACAGGGCGTCTTGGTGGGCGTCCAGCAAAGGCTGAATGGTCTGGTCCAGGAATTCCTCCACCTGAGCGGGGGCCCGTCCCACATAGCGGGCGGGGTCCAAGACCTGGCGCAGCTCATCCTCGTTTACACCAAAGTCCGGGTCAGCGCAGACCATGGAAATCAGAGGATTCTCCCGGCCTTCCTCTTTCACCGCCTGTCCGGCCTTCTGGCTGTAAACCCGCAGCTTCTCATGGAGGGCCTGCCGGTCTCCACCTCGTTTTACCGCGTCCATCAGGATATTTTCAATGACCATAAAGGGCAGCTCATTCATAACCCGGGCGTGAATGACACGGGGATACACCACTAACCCATCACATACATTCAGCAGGATATTCAAAATCGCGTCTACTCCTAAGAAGGCTTCCGCCACAGCGATGCGCTTATTGGCGGAGTCATCCAAGGTGCGCTCGAACCATTGGGTTCCAGCAGTGAAGGCGGGATTCAGCACATCGGTCATCACATAGCGGGCCAAAGCGCATACACGTTCACAGCGCATGGGGTTGCGCTTGTAAGGCATGGCGGAGGAGCCAATCTGAGTTTTCTCAAAGGGCTCCTCCATCTCCTTAAAGTTTTGCAGCAGCCGAATGTCGGTGGCCATTTTCATGGCAGACTGGGCGATTCCAGACAGGGTGTTCAGTACAAAAGAGTCAATTTTGCGGCTGTAAGTTTGGCCGGAGACCGGGACCACCTTTTCCAGCCCCATCTCATGGGCGATATGGCGTTCCACCGCCAGGACTTTTTCCCCATCCCCATCAAAAAGCTCCATAAAGCTGGCTTGGGTACCAGTGGTGCCTTTGGAGCCCAGCAGCGCCAGACTGTCCATCCGGTGAACCAGCTCCTCATGGTCCAGATACAGGTCATACAGCCACAAGCAGGCACGTTTGCCCACAGTGGTGAGCTGAGCGGGCTGCAAATGGGTATAGGCCAGAGCGGGCAAATCCTTATAGGTGCGGGCGAAGTGTGCCAGAAGGCCCATGACACTCAGCAGCTTTTTATGAACCAGCTCCAAAGCGTCCCGCATAATTAAAATATCGGTATTGTCCCCCACATAGCAGCTGGTAGCCCCCAAATGAATAATCCCTTTTGCTCTGGGGCATTGCAGGCCATAGGCGTACACATGGCTCATCACATCATGGCGGCACTCCCGTTCCCGCCGGATGGCGTCCTCATAGTTGATGTCATCCTTATGAGCCTCAAGCTCGGCAATCTGGGCGTCGGTGATTTCCAGGCCCTGGGCTTGCTCAGCCTTGGCCAAAGCAATCCAAAGCCTGCGCCAGGTGCGGAATTTGTGGTCCTCGGAGAACAGATACTGCATTTCCTTACTGGCGTACCGGGTACAGAATGGACTTTGGTAAGCGTTGTGTGACATGGGGGCTCCTCCTTTAAACCAAACTCTGAAAAGACACCAGAAATGATGGCGTCCAAGCGGATTTTAACATGAAATTATTATAGGGCGCTTTTCGGTGAAACGTCAATGACCTTTTGGATTTTTGTCAGCTCTGTCAAAAAATTTCCATCTTATTCGAAATCCTTCCGTTAAAATAAGAGAAATACGGCAAAAAGCTTGCAATTCCGGTAAGGGGGTGCTATAATTTGCCCGAAAGCGAACAAAGGCGTTCGTGAGAGTTTTCTAGCTGAAAGTCTCTCACGGACGCCTTTTCTGTTTGTCAAGGCCATAGGCAGGAGGGGTGGACTATGCTGCAAAAAGAGGGGCAGGTGCGGATTCCGTCGGGATGCGCCATCTCTGGAATTTTTGCGAAGGATGGCAGCCGGGTCAACGGTCAGGAAATCGTGCGTTCCATAGCGGTGATGCATGACCGTTCCAATGGGCTGGGAGGCGGCTTCGCCGGATATGGGATTTATCCCACTTATAAAGATTATTACGCTTTACATGTGTTTTATGAGGATTTGAACGCCAAGCATGAGTGCGAGGCGTTTTTGGAGCGGCATTTTGATATTATCAACCTATCTAAAATCCCCACCAGGAAAACCCGCAAGATTGTAGATGAGCCGTTGATTTGGAGGTATTTCGTGACGCCGCTGCCTCACGCCCTTTCCGACAGCCAGTTGGATGAGCGGGAATATACAGTGCGCTGTGTATTCCGTGTGAATACCAGAATTCAAGGGGCCTATGTCTTTTCCAGCGGAAAGAATATGGGCGCTTTTAAAGCGGTGGGTTACCCGGAAGATGTAGGTTCTTTCTATCGGCTGGATGAGTATGAGGGATATTGCTGGATGGCCCATGGCCGTTATCCCACCAACACCCCAGGCTGGTGGGGCGGCGCCCATCCTTTTACCATGATTGATTACGCTATTGTCCATAATGGAGAGATTTCCTCTTACGACGCCAACAGACGCTGGCTGGAGATGTTTGGGTATCATTGCAGCCTGCTCACCGATACAGAGGTCATTACCTATATTTTTGATTATCTGCTGCGCAAGCAGGGCCTTTCCCTGGAGGAAGCGGCCCAGGTGGTAGCGGCGCCCTTCTGGGAAACCATTCAGCGCAAGGACCCAAAAGAACAGGAGCGTTTGACCTATCTGCGCAGTGTTTTTTCCAGCCTGCTGATTACAGGTCCCTTCTCCATTCTGTTAGGCTTTGATGGAGGGATGATGGCGCTGAATGACCGTTTGAAGCTGCGCAGCATGGTAGCGGCTGAGAAGGGAAACCTTTTTTATGTGGCCAGTGAGGAATGTGCTATCCGTGTGATTCAGCCGGAGCTGGACCGGGTTTGGGCTCCCAAAGGGGGAGAGCCAGTGATTGTTCGTTTGGAAAAGGAGGTGGTTTAAGTGCGTGTAAATTGGGATTACGCGCCTTTTCAGGTGCTGCGGGACCCTGCAAGATGCGTTAACTGCCGCCTGTGCGAAAAGGAATGTTCCAACCAGGTACATCGCTTTGACGACAAAATCAAAGGGATGGTGGCGGATGACACCAAATGTGTCAACTGTCACAGATGTGTGGCGATTTGCCCTACCAGAGCGCTGAAAATCGCCCTGACAGACCACACCTTCCGCCCAAACTCCAATTGGACCGCCGACAGTATTTGTGAGATTTACCGTCAGGCGGAAAGCGGAGGTGTACTGCTGTCCAGTATGGGAGCCCCCACCAAGCTGCCGGTTTATTGGGATAAGCTGCTGGTGAACGCCTCCCAGGTAACCAATCCTTCCATAGACCCGTTAAGAGAGCCTATGGAGCTGAGAACCTTTTTAGGCAAGCGCCCCAGTATGATTGAGAGAGATCCCGATGGGGAGATTTTAGACAACCGCCAACCGGGATTGATGGTGGAGACCCCCATCTTATTCGCTGCCATGAGCTATGGGGCCATCAGCTATAACGCCCATGCAGCTCTGGCCAAGGCTGCCCAGCGGCTTGGCACCTTCTACAATACAGGAGAGGGAGGGCTTCACGAGGATTTTTATGTGTATGGCGAAAACACCATTGTACAGGTGGCGTCGGGCCGCTTTGGTGTTCAGCCGGAATATCTGAACGCGGGCAAGGCGGTGGAAATCAAGGTAGGTCAAGGAGCAAAACCGGGAATCGGAGGGCATCTGCCTGGCTCTAAAATCGTGGCGGATGTAGCCAAAACCCGTATGATTCCAGAGGGGATGGACGCCCTCAGCCCCGCCCCCCATCATGACATCTATTCCATCGAGGATTTAAGGCAGCTGGTGGATTCCATCAAGGAGGCCACCCAGTATCGAAAGCCTGTGATTGTAAAGGTAGCAGCGGTCCATAACATTGCCGCCATCGCCAGCGGCATCGCCCGCAGCGGGGCGGATATCATAGCCATTGATGGTTACCGGGGCGGTACCGGAGCTGCCCCCACCCGAATCCGGGATAATGTGGGGATTCCCATTGAACTGGCCCTTGCGGCGGTAGACCAGCGGCTTCGGGACGAAAAAATCAGAGGAGAGGTTTCCTTGATTGCTGGGGGAAGCATCCGCAACAGCGCCGATGTGGTAAAAGCGGTGGCCTTGGGAGCGGATGCGGTTTATGTTGGGACAGCGGCGCTCATCGCTTTGGGCTGCCATCTTTGCAGGGCGTGCCACAGCGGAAAATGCAACTGGGGAATCGCAACCCAGCGTCCCGAGCTGGTAGCCCGGCTGGACCCTGAGGAAGGAGCGGAGCGTCTGTATAATCTGATTACCGCCTGGAACCATGAGATTAAGGAAATGATGGGCGGAATGGGTATCAATTCCATAGAGGCCCTGCGTGGAAATCGGGCCATGCTCAGAGGGGTGGGCTTAAATCAGAAAGAATTGGACATCCTTGGAATAAGACACGCTGGTGAATAAAAAGAAAGAAGGAACAATGAATGCTGACAGCAATTACAGGAATCAATTGGGGCGACGAGGGGAAAGGCCGTATGGTAGATCTCCTTTCTCAAAATCAGGATATAGTGGTTCGTTATCAGGGAGGAAACAACGCAGGTCACACCGTAGTGAACGAGAAGGGAAAGTTTATTCTGAATCTGCTTCCCTCTGGAATTTTGCGGGAAGACGTGGTCAATGTGATGGGAGCCGGCATGGTTATCGACCTGGAGCATCTGTGCAGGGAGATTGGCCGCCTGCGGGAAGCGGGTATCCAGATTGGCTCTAAAAACCTGAAAATCAGTGATAAAGCGGTTATTTGCATGCCTTATCATAAGCAGCAGGATTGTTTGGAGGAGGACCGGCTGGGAAGCGCCAAATTTGGCTCCACCCGGCGGGGAATTTCCCCCGCTTATGGGGACAAGTATATGAAAAAGGTGCTGCGCATGGGGGACCTGCTGGACCAGGCGTATCTGGAGGAGCGGCTTGACGTAATTCTCCCCTGGAAAAACCTGATTCTGCAAGGGGTATACGGTGCAGAACCCATCAAACGGGAGACCTTGCTCTCCTGGCTGAAGGAATTTGGGGACCCCCTGAAAGATTTTATCTGTGATACCAGTGTTTATCTGGAGGAAGCCGCTGACCAAGATAAACGAATCATGTTTGAGGCTCAGCTGGGAGCCTTGCGGGATATTGATTTTGGAATTTTCCCCTATACTTCCTCATCCTCCACCATCAGTGCTTATGCACCGATTGGAGCGGGAATTCCCGGACGCAAGCTGGACTGTTCCATAGGCGTTATGAAGGCCTATTCCACCTGTGTGGGAGAAGGTCCTTTTGTCTGTGAGCTGTTTGGGGAGGCGGCGGAACGTCTCAGAGAGGCTGGCGGCGAATATGGAGCGGCCACTGGACGCCCCCGTCGAGTAGGTCCCTTTGATGTGCTGGCGTCCCGCTACGGGGTGTGCATGCAGGGGGCGGACGAGATTGCCCTTACCAAGCTGGATGTGCTGTCCGGCTTCCAGGAAATACAGGTCTGTGTTGGCTATGAGGTGGATGGGCAGCCCTTGAAGAACTTCCCCACTGGGGCGGCCTTGAAGAAGGCCAAGCCGGTTATGGAAACCCTGCCCGGCTGGAATCAGGATATCAGTGGCTGCCGTTCCTGGAGTGAACTGCCGGTCCAGACCAGGGAGTATATCCGCTTTTTGGAAAAACAGGTGGGCTGTCCTATTCGGTATGTATCGGTAGGACCAGATAGGGAGGCTTATCTTTTGGTGGAGGATGAGAAACGATGAGGTTAAACGCAGAACGGCTCTCCCATCAGGAGTTAAACCGGGCTATCCGGGAATCTGACGAAAACGATGTGCGGATTATCAACTGCTGCGGCCAGAGGTATCTGGGCGCTGGGCTTTCAAACAAGCAGGTGGAGGTAACAGGTACCCCAGGCAATGCTCTGGGCGCTTATTTGGATGGAGCGTCTATCACTGTTTATGGGGATGCCCAGGACGCAATGGGGGACACCATGAATGGCGGTACCATCGTGGTCCATGGAATGGCCGGGGACGCGGCTGGGTACGCCATGCGGGGCGGGGAAATCTATATCCATAAAAACGCTGGATACCGCTGCGGTGTACACATGAAAGCGTATAAAGACCGGCAGCCTGTTTTGGTAATCGGAGGAGAAGCGGGAAGCTTCCTTGGAGAATATCAGGCGGGAGGAATCATTGTGGTGCTGGGGCTGGGTACCAAAGAAAAAGCCCCGGTAAACAATTTTTGTGGTATGGGCATGTATGGTGGAAGGATTTTCCTGCGCGGGGAGAGGGTCCCTCAGGACCTTTCCTCTCACCTGAGCGTCCACACCGCCAGCCAGGAGGAGCTGAAGGAAATCGCTCCTGCTTTGGAGCGGTTTGGAACTTTTTTCAAGGAAGATATGGATTCCATCATGGAGGGACCGTTCCAAGTCATTGAACCAAACGTGGAAAACCCATACAGACAACGGTACGCCGCCTATTAAGGGGGAGAAGGAATATGAGTCAGCTTCATTTCGTGAAGATGCATGGCTGCGGCAATGATTATATCTACTTTGACTGTTTTGAGCAGAAGATAGAATATCCTGAGCAGCTGAGCATCCAGCTTTCCAGACCTCATTTTGGTATAGGGGGAGATGGGATTATTCTGATTGAACCCTCCAGCCAAGCGGACGCAAGGATGCGGATTTTTAATAAAGATGGCAGCGAGGGCAGGATGTGTGGCAACGGAATCCGCTGCGTAGGCAAGTACCTGTACGACAGCGGCCGAGTCCGCAAAGAGGTCTTGACGGTGGACACCTTGAGTGGAATCAAAACCCTTCGTTTGAAGGTGGGGCAAGACCAGGTGGATGAAGTGACAGTGGAAATGGGCAAGGCGGTGCTGGAACCGGAACAGATTCCAGTGCTTCTTTCTGGCCCGTCGGTGGTGAACCAGGTGTATTTTTTGGAGAACCATCCATACCATATCACCTGTGTTTCCATGGGAAACCCCCACTGTATCCTTTTTTGTGAGGATGTGGAAAAGATTCCCCTGGAGCAAAGCGGCCCCAAATTTGAGAATGCGCCCATCTTTCCAGACAGAGTGAATACCGAATTTGTACAGGTGCTGGATAAAAACCATCTGCGGGTACGGGTTTGGGAGCGGGGAAGCGGTGAGACCATGGCCTGTGGGACAGGTGCCTGTGCCTGTGCCGTGGCGGCGGTTCAGCAGGGAATCTGCCGGATGGACGATGAAATCCAGGTGGAACTGTTGGGAGGCAGCTTGAAGATTCGGTATACACCGGAGCAGGTTTATATGACCGGAGGAGCGGAAACGGTCTTTACTGGGGAGGTAAAAATTTGAACGGGAAATATATTTTTGTGACAGGCGGTGTAGTTTCCGGGTTAGGGAAGGGGATTACAGCCGCTTCCCTGGGAAGACTGCTGAAAGACAGAGGCTTTAAGGTAGCCGCCCAGAAGCTGGACCCTTATATCAATGTGGACCCAGGAACGATGAGCCCTTATCAGCATGGAGAGGTTTTTGTGACAGAGGATGGAGCGGAGACCGACCTGGATTTGGGGCATTATGAGCGGTTTATCGACGAGAATTTAAATCATTTTTCCAATTTGACCACCGGCAAGGTTTATTGGAATGTGCTTCAAAAGGAGCGCCGTGGGGAGTATCTGGGACAGACAGTCCAGGTGATTCCCCATGTGACCAATGAGATTAAAGGGTTTATTTACGCCGTGCGGGAGAAAACAGGGGCCGACTTTGTCATTACCGAAATTGGAGGAACCACAGGAGACATGGAATCCCAGCCTTTTTTGGAAGCAATCCGTCAGGTATCTCAGGAGGTAGGACGGGAGAATTGCCTGTTTATTCATGTGACCCTGGTTCCTTATTTGGAGTCCTCAGGAGAGCATAAATCCAAACCCACCCAACATTCCGTGAAGGAGCTGCAATCCTTTGGAATCATGCCTGACCTGATTGTAATTCGCTGTGACCGTCCGGTAGAGGACAGCATCCGCAAGAAAATCGCCCTGTTCTGCAATGTAAAAGAGCGGTGCGTTATTCAAAATCTCACCCTGCCCCTGCTGTACGAAGCCCCTCTTATGCTGGAAAAGGCAGGTCTGGCGGATACAGTATTGGAGGAATTATCCATTCCAGCGCCGAAAGACCATGGGCTGGACAACTGGGAACGCATGGTAGACAGGATGAGAAACTGTAAAAAGAAGGTGACCATCGGGCTGGTGGGTAAATATGTCCAGCTCCATGATTCTTACCTTTCGGTGGCGGAAGCTCTTCGGCATGGAGGCTGGGAGAATGAGGCCGATGTGGAGATTCGATGGATTGATAGTCAGGAAATCACCCCCGAAACAGTGGATACCCTGCTGGGAGATGTAGATGGTGTGATTGTTCCCGGCGGATTTGGGGACCGGGGAATCCAAGGAATGATTCTGGCTGCCCGGTATGCCCGTGAGAAAAAACTCCCCTATTTGGGTATCTGCCTTGGGATGCAGATTACGGCCATTGAGTTTGCCCGCAATGAGCTGGGGTTCCAGGATGCAGACTCAAGAGAATTCGCTCCAGGTTCCCAGCATCTGGTGATTGACCTGATGAAAGACCAGACAGGAAATCTTCCAAAAGGCGGTACTATGCGGTTGGGCGCCTACCCATGCCGCCTAACCCCTAACAGTCATCTGGCGGAAATCTATGGGGTTGGAGAGATTCAGGAGCGTCACCGTCATCGTTATGAGTTCAATAATGATTATCGCAGGGCGTTTGTGGAACATGGAATGATATTTTCCGGCCAGTCTCCCGATGGGGAACTGGTGGAAGCCATTGAACTGGAAGGACATCCTTTCTATATCGGGGTGCAGTATCATCCTGAGTTTAAGAGCCGCCCCAATCGGGCCCATCCTTTATTCAGAGAATTGATTGCGGCAGCTTTAGGGTATAAGGAGGCGCAAAAATGAGGGATTGGAAAGAGGAAACCCGTCTGCGGGTAGAATTCATTCGCCAACAACTAAAGCAAGCTGGTGCCAAAGGGATTGTGTATGGAAATTCCGGCGGTAAAGACAGCGCTTTGGTGGGCATCCTGTGCAAAATGGCCTGCGACAATACCATAGGGGTTCTTATGCCTTGCCATTCCTCCCGCAATTATGGGCAGGATATGGAAGATGGTCTCAAGGTAGCCCATCAGTTTCATATAAAAACCCTTACGGTGGACTTGACCCCGGTGAGACAAGCGCTGCTGGATGCCATGAAAGAAACCGCTTGTCCGCCCTCTGAAACCGCAGTGAAAAATATAGCGCCCCGCCTGCGGATGACCACCTTGTACAGCCTGGCTCAAACCGAGAGCTGTTTGGTAGCGGGAACCGGAAACCGCAGCGAGGCGTATTTGGGTTATTTCACCAAATGGGGGGATGGGGCTTACGACTTTAATCCCATTGGGGACTTAACGGTTACTGAGATTTTAGCCTTTTTAAAAGCTTTGGACGCTCCGGCAGAAGTGATTGAAAAAGCGCCTTCAGCGGGTCTGTACGATGGCCAGACGGATGAGGATGAGATGGGGGTGCGCTATGGGGATGTAGACCTTTATCTGTTAGGGCATAAAGAGCAGCCCCCGGAGAAAGCAAGTAAAATGCATCGGGACAGCGCTCATAAACGACATCTGCCAGTCACTTACGGCTCCTCGCAGACACTTTGATATTTTTATATGAGTGATGGAATTTGTAGAAACAACCCCTTTAAAGAGTCCTGTATAAAAAAACCAGGCCCGATAACAGGCCTGGTTTTTTCAATTTCGCTGAATTTTTACAGAAAAACCGTTTCTCCATCAATCAAAACACGGTAGTTACAGGAGATTTTAGCACCTTTTTTTACTTCTAGAGGGACAGAGGAGGATGCTTCACCAAGGGTATTTACCTCTAAAGAAGTGTCTTCCAAAGCAGTATAGGTAATGGAGAACTCAATAACCGTGCGCTCAAACAGGGAGAAATCAGGGTCCAGGGTTAAAGCCAAGCAGGCCAAATCTCCTTGATTTTCCATAGGAACGATGGATTTCACCGCTAATGGATTGGTATTCACCTCGATGTTCTTGCGGAAAACCGAGGAATCCGCTAGCTGAGCGGTTTTGTCTATCCGATATAAATTACCGGAATCATCGGTGACTCGGCAGAGGGTTATGGCGTAGAAAAGCTGATTCCCCTTCTTCATATATAAGGACCAATCCACAAACTCAGGGGGGATGGCCTCATATTGGGAAAGGGTTCCCATGCAGCTGGAACTGGTGGATAAAACTGGGGAAACGCTGGCGGCGAAAGCGCTGACACTGACACAGACTGCGCAAACAGCGGCCAACGCTCCAGATAAAAGATGTTTCATAGAAAAGCCCTCTTTTTCATGATAAATTGGCTTGGCGTTAGAACCCGCCAAGGCAGATGCTGGAGGAATAATTTCAATATACTGGATAAATGGGAAAGGCCCATGAATAAAAAATGAACGAAAAATGAATCTAACGTTTAGGGCCCTGCTGGTTAAACTCTCGGTTCCCCAAGAGATAAAGAGCCAAACCCACGAAACCTATGATTAAGAACAGCAGCAAATCTACCACTTCCGGTAAGGAAGTGATATAAAAAACACTGTTTTTCCATCCTCCCATCAAATTGCCTATGCAGGCCAAAAGCTGCAAAACCATTAAAATGGCTCCTACAACCTGTTTGATATTTGATTTCATCATCCTCACCCTTTTTTTCAATGACAATTTCGGTTTTCTGGCCATAGAAAGGCAGAATCGCCGCTCTGGGGTTATTCTACCATATTTCTTTTGAAAATCAAATACACCCTGGACAAAGTGGTATGAAAACGCTATGATGGGATTAAACTTTAGATAAGGAGCGGAAAAGATGAAATTAGCCATTTTAGAGCCTCTGGGAATTGAGAAAGAAGCGTTGTTTTCCTTGGCCCAACAGACGTTAGGCAGCCGGGTAGAGCTTGTCTATTATGACACCAGGGTGGAGGATGTGCCCACCTTGATTGAGCGGAGTCAGGATGCAGAGATTGTAGTCCTTTCCAATTTTCAATATAGAAAAGCGGTTTTGGAACACTGTCCCAAACTGAAGATGGTTTGTGTAGCGTTCACCGGGGTGGACCATGTGGACGTGGATTATTGCAAGGAAAAGGGGATAACTGTCTGCAACTGTGCAGGATATTCCACAGTAGCGGTGGTGGATTTGGTGTTTGGCATGATTATCAGCCTTTACCGGCGGCTCCGGGCCTGCGATAAAGCCACCCGAACAGGAGGCACCAAAAACGGTCTGATTGGTTTTGAGCTGGAGGGCAAGAAATTTGGTGTTATTGGAACAGGAGCCATTGGAACCCGCTGCGCCGCCATCGCCAACGCCTTTGGGTGTGAGGTTTACGCTTACAGCCGCACCAAGAAAGACCTTCCAGGGGTGCGTTATGTGGAGCTGGATACCCTGCTTTCCACCTGTGATATTGTATCCCTGCATGTTCCAGTGACCCCGGAAACCAAAGGGCTTATCAACAGAGAACGGCTGGCGCTGATGAAGCCCTCCGCCCTGCTCATCAATACAGCCCGGGGACCGGTGGTGGATTCCCAGGCGCTGGCGGATGCCTTAAACAGCGGAGCCTTGGCGGGAGCAGGGATTGATGTGTTTGAGGGAGAACCGCCTATTGCTCAGGACCATCCCTTAGTACAAGCCAAAAACACCATCCTCACCCCTCATGTAGCCTTCGCTACGGCGGAATCTATGGAAAAACGGGCGGTCATCGTCTTTGAGAACATTCAAAAGTGGCTGGATGGGGCGCCTCAAAACGTAATCTGCTGAGTTGCTTCCATAGGAAGGTGGACGAAATGGGGCAGTATCGGATGATAGACGGGCTGACGTACGAGCTGACCCGCAAGAAGGTAAAAAACTTGAATCTGCGGGTACGATGGGATGGCACCCTGGGGGTTTCCGCCCCCAAGCGGGTGCCGCTGAGGGAAATCGACCGCTTTGTGGCATCCAAACGGGAGTGGATTCTTAAAGCCAGAAGCCGGCTGACCGGGGAGAACCCGGAGGAGGACAGGGATAAGTATACCGATGAGGCGTGTCTGGCGTTTTTCCAGCCGGTAAGCGACCGGATTTATCCTCTGTTTCGGGAGATATGCCCTGAAAAGCCTCAGCTGCGGGTGCGGTGGATGAAATCCCGGTGGGGGGTGTGCCATGTGGGGAAAAATCGCATCACCCTGAACAAGCGGTTGATGGACCAGCCCCTGGAGGCTTTGGAGTATGTGGTGCTGCATGAGTATGTTCATTTCCTGCATCCCAACCATCAGTCTGGATTTCATCAAATGATGGCCAGTCTGATGCCGGATTATAAGGCCAGGCGGAAGCTGCTGCGCTGACGACAGATAAGATAGTTATTGAAAAAACAAACATTTTATAGTATCCTTGAGCTATCAGGAAAGCAGGCCATTGGTGAATGGTCCGCGAATAGGAGGTACACAATATGGAGATTTACGTTTGCATTGGGAGTTCCTGTCATTTGAAGGGGTCTTATAATATTATCGCGGCTTTGAAACGGCTGGTGGCGGAAAACCACCTGGAGGACCAGGTAAGCCTGAACGCCTCCTTTTGCCTGGGGCATTGTCAGGATGGTGTGACCATGAAAATCAATGAGGAACTTGTTACAGGGGTAAACGTGGACAATATTGAGCAGATTTTCCGTGAAAAGGTCATGAAGGAGCTGGATATAAAATGAACGATGTCCTGACCCAGCGGCGGGCCAATTGTGAGAATTGTCACAAGTGTGTGCGGTACTGTCCGGTAAAGTCCATCCGTTTTGTGGATAAGCAGGCGAAAATCATCAATGAGGAGTGCATCCTCTGCGGAAACTGTGTAGACGCCTGCCCTCAGCACGCCAAAATTGTTCGGGACGATTTGACCGATGTCATTGGAGCCATAGGGGAGGGCCGCCAGGTGATAGCCAGTGTGGACCCATCCTTTATCAGTGAGTTCCATGTGGCGGGAATCGACATGATGGGAAGCTATCTCAAGCAGCTGGGATTTTCCGAGGTGCGGGAAACGGCAGAAGGGGCCTACCTGGTGAAAACCGAATATGAGCGGATGATTGAGGAGGATAAACCGGATGTGCTGATTTCTTCCTGCTGTGACACGGTGGTGCGGCTTATCCAGAAATACCATCCCCAGGCGCTTCCTTATCTGGCACCGGTGCTGTCCCCCATGCTGGCCTCCGGGCAGAAGATTCGGGCGGAATTCCCTGGGGCCTGTGTGGTTTATATTGGTCCCTGCCTGGCTCGTAAGGATGAGGCCCAGAAGTATCCAGGGTTTGTGGATTGGGTGCTGACCTTTGAGGAGCTGAAAAAATGGTTCCGGCAGAAGGGCATCCAGGTGGAAACCTGCGAGGTCAAAAAGACGGATGGCCGCATGTCCCGCCTGTTCGCCAGGACTGGCGGCGTGGTGGCCTGCATGAGCCGCAAGCTGGAGCAGAACGGTTATCAATATGTAGCGGTGGATGGGATGCGCAACTGTATTTCTGCCATCCGGGAGATTAAGGAAGGAAATATGCAGCGCTGCTTTGTGGAGATGTACGCCTGCGAAGGGGGCTGTATCAACGGCTCTATGTGCAAAGCGTTCAGCGAGTCTCTGCTGAAAAGCAAAATGCGGGTGGATATTTACGCCCGGCCGGACAAGACCCAGGAGCGGGACTTTGAGTTTCCAGCCTGTTATCCCATGTCCAGGATGATTCGCAATGAGGAGATACGCAGGCAGGAGCCGCCAGAGGAGGCCATCCAGGAGATTATGCGCCAGATGGGCAAAACCCTGCCCAGACATGTGCTCAACTGCGGCAGCTGCGGTTACCCCACCTGCCGAGAGAAGGCCATCGCCGTATATAACGGGAAGGCGGATGTGACCATGTGTCTGCCCTTCCTGCTGGCTAAGACAAAATCCTTTTCCGATAATGTATTTAATATTTCCCCCAACGCCATTCTGGTATTGGATGACAAGCTGAAAATTCAGAGGATGAATATGCCGGCGCTACATATGTTCCATGTGCGGGATATGGAATTTTGTGTGGGACGTGAGGTGTCCCGTCTGATGGACCCCGCAGAGTTTAAGCAGGTGCTGGAGTCAGGCAACGACATCATCGACAAAAAGCTGTATTTAGAGGAATATAACAAGTATGTGGAATTGACGGTGGTGCTGGACAGCGAGCACCAGCTGCTGTTTGGAATTTTTAAGGACATCACATTGGAGCACGACCAGCACGAGAAATATAAGGAACGCCGGGCCAGGACCATTGACATTACCGACAAGGTGATTGAGAAGCAGATGCGCATTGTACAGGAAATCGCATCCCTGCTGGGGGAGACCACCGCAGAAACCAAGGTAGCCCTTTCCCAGATTAAAACCACAGTGCTTTCGGAGGACGACTGATATGGACCGCTTGTTTTTGGAACACGCCTACATCAGCCTGAACAAAAATGGGGAGCAGCTCTGCGGGGACCGGGTTGAGGTGAAAGGGAACAGCATCAACGGCGGTTTCACCATGGTGTTGGCGGATGGCTTGGGCAGCGGGGTGAAGGCGAATATTCTGTCCACGCTGACCTCCAAAATCATCGCCACCATGTTTGATTCCGGGATGCCGGTGGAGGAATGTGTTTCCACCATCGCCCAAACCCTGCCTGTTTGTTCGGTGCGGGGGGTGGCCTACTCCACATTTACCATCATCAACAGCTGCACCAATGGGGATATCCGCTTAATCCAGTTTGATAACCCTGATGTAATCTGCCTGCGGGAGGGTAAAAGTTACGATTATCCCAAAGAGGAAAAGATTATCGCGGGAAAGAAAATTCAGGAATCCCAGTTTCCGGCCAAACTGGGGGATGTGTTTATCGCCATGAGCGATGGGGTGATTCACGCCGGGGTGGGCAGTCTGCTGAATTTTGGCTGGGAATGGCCCAATGTGGTAGCTTATGTGGAGCGGAAGTATCACCACGATATGACCGCCCGGGCCATTGCCTCCCTGGTTAGTGAGGCTTGCCGGGAGCTTTATCTGGACCATCCAGGGGATGACACCACTGTGGCGGTGGTGCGGGTGCGCCGACGTCAGACCATCAGCCTGATGATTGGGCCGCCGGTCAACAAGGAGGATGACCAGAAGGTGATGGAACGCTTTTTCTCCCACGAGGGGAAAAAGATTGTCTGCGGAGGCACTACATCCTCTCTGGTAGCCCGGTATCTTGGCACCACTGTTAAGACCTGTCTGGATTATCTGGACCCGGAAATCCCTCCTATTGGATTTATCAACGGGGTGGATTTGTGTACCGAGGGAGTCATTACCATGGGGAGGGTGGTGGAATTGGCCAAAGAATATACCGCTTCCCTGGGGACCCGCAGCGATTGGGTAGGCAAACAGGATGGAGCTTCCCGCATCGCCCAGATGCTGTTTGAGGAGGCTACCGATGTGAACCTGTTTGTGGGCCGGGCCATGAACCCGGCCCATCAAAACCCTAAGATGTCCATAGATTTTTCCATCAAACTGCGTATGATTGAAGATTTGGCGAAATTCCTGGAGAAGATGGGCAAGCGGGTAGAGGTAAGTTATTATTGAGCAGCTAAGGGAAACGCTGGAATTGGAACGAGGAGGGAATCCTATGGAAGCTACGGAGAGAAGCTTCGATACAAATGTGCAATTGATGAAATATAAGGTGCTCAAAAGTGTGGTGGAGCATTTTGACAGGGACGAAATGGTGGACATTTACCATGACGCTCCTTTGGAAATCATTCCTGGGCCGAAACCCATTGCCCGCTGCTGTATTTATAAAGAACGGGCGATTGTAGGGGAACAGCTGAAAATGGCTATGGGCGGCGAGAAAGGCAATGCCAATGTCATCCAGGTGATTAAGATTGCCTGTGATGAGTGTACAGTGGACCGTTACCATGTAGGGAAGGCCTGTCGGGGATGCCTTGCCCACCGCTGTGAGCATGCTTGCCCTACCAATGCCATCAGTGTGGTGGATGGCCGGGCCCGCATCGACCAGGAAAAGTGCATAGAATGTGGCCGCTGCGCCGCAGCCTGTCCCTATTCGGCCATTATGCAGTATACCCGCCCCTGTGAGAATGCCTGCAAAATTGGGGCTATCTCTATGGATAAGGACAATGCCTGTGAGATTGATAATGAGAAATGTATCTCTTGCGGGGCCTGTGCGTATCAATGCCCCTTTGGGGCCATTGTGGACCGTTCCTTTATCCTGGATGTTCTCCAACTCATGAAGGACAGTGAGCACAATCAGAAATATCGGGTGTATGCGGTGGTAGCCCCCTCTATTTCCAGCCAGTTTACCTACGCCAAAATAGGCCAAGTGGTAGCGGGACTGAAAAAGCTGGGGTTCCATGATGTAGTGGAAGCGGCTCTGGGTGCGGATATGGTGGCCTATGACGAGGCGGCCGAGCTGGCCGAGAAAGGGTTCCTGACCAGTTCCTGCTGTCCCGCTTTTGTGTCCTACATTCAAAAATCCTTCCCCAATCTGGTGGATAAGGTTTCTCACAATCCTTCCCCGATGGAAGCGGTAGCCCGTTTTATCAAACGGATTGACCCCCAGGCCAAGTGTGTGTTTATTGGCCCCTGCACCGCCAAAAAGATGGAGTTCCAGAAACCGGAGGTGGTTGGGATTGACCTGGTGCTGACCTTCGAGGAATTGCAGGCCCTCTTTGACGCCAGAAAGGTCTGCCCAGAGGAGCAGCCGGACGATGTGCTGGACAATGCTTCCTATTATGGAAGAATCTTCGCCCGCAGCGGCGGTCTGTCTGACGCAGTGGCCCAGGCGCTGAAGGAACAGGGCAGCGACTTTGACCTGAAGGCGGTGGCCTGCGATGGAATTGAGCAGTGTAAGGTAGCCTTGCTGAAAGCGGGCAAAGGCGTGCTGCCGGAAAATTTCATCGAGGGTATGGCCTGTGTGGGAGGATGTATCGGAGGAGCGGCTTGCATCTCCCATGCCCCCAAGGACAAGAATGAGGTGAACAAATATGGCCGGGAAGCCAAGGAAAAAACCATTTCCGACGCCATCTCGGTCACCCGCATTTAATAAAACACAGAGGTCCCCGCCAAGGCGGGGGCCTTCCGTGTTTTTCGACAAAATCAGAGTTTTTATTTTTTCCGAAAGCTTACGCTTGATTTTCCGATACGGTTGCGCTATGATGTATAGTAAGGCGGTTTGCTCTTTTGATAAGCAGCAATCTCCAATGAGAAGATATAGAAGGGAACATGAATGGAAAAAGACCTGATGGCATTGATTAGTCAAAGTGCCCCTCGTTTTTCCAAGGGACAAAGGCTGATTGCCAATTATATTCAGAACCATTTTGACAAAGCCGCGTTTATGACCGCTTCCAAGCTGGGCGGCGTGGTAGGGGTGAGCGAGTCTACCGTTGTGCGGTTCGCCTCTGAGATTGGCTTTGAGGGCTATCCAGAGCTGCAAAAGGCACTTCAGGAGATGATTCGCAACAAGCTGACCAATGTGCAGAGAATGGATGCCGCCAGCGACCAGATTGACAGCGCCAATGTGTTGGATAAGGTGCTGAGCAAGGACATTGAGCGGATTCGGCGTACTCTGGAGGACGCGGATAAGGAGGAGTTCGCCCAAGCGGTGGACACCATCTGCCAAGCTAAGAATATCTATATCATTGGAGTTCGCTCATCGTCGGCTCTGGCTACCTTTCTCAGTTTTTACTTCAACCATATTTTCCCAAGCGTGCGCTTAATCAGCACCACCAGCCGGGCAGAGGTTTTTGAGCAGGTGATGCGGGTGGAAAAGGACGATGTGCTGATTGCCATCAGCTTTCCCAGATATTCCAAGCGGGCGGTCCAGGCATCCCACTACGCCCGGGCCAATGGCGCCAAGGTGGTGGCTATCACCGACTCGGATAAATCTCCCATTGCGGAGGTAGCGGACCATCTCCTGCTGGCTTGCGGGGATATGGTGTCCTTTGTGGATTCCCTGGTGGCTCCTCTGTCGGTCATCAACGCCCTGATTGTGGCGGTAGGGATGAAAAAGCGGGAAGAGGTCGCCAAGACCTACGAGCTTCTGGAGCGCATTTGGGATGAGTACGAGGTGTACGAGAAACACGAAGGCGGAGGAAAGGTCATTTGAAAAAGCAGGTAGTGATTATCGGCGGCGGCGCGGCAGGGCTGTGCTGCGGTGGGTTTGCGGGTCAGGCAGGGCTGAAGGTGACGATTTTGGATAAAAACGCCAATCCTGGCCGAAAACTGCTGATTACCGGCAAGGGACGCTGCAACGTGACCAACAACTGTGAGGCGGACGAATTTATGAAAAATGTTCGTTCCAATCCCCGTTTTCTGTTCAGCGCCACCAGCGCCTTCCCGCCCCAGGCGACTATGGAGCTGTTTGAGGGGTTGGGAGTTCCTTTGAAAACCGAGCGGGGCCGGCGAGTGTTTCCCGTATCTGACCAGGCGTCGGATGTGCGGGACGCTTTGGTTCGCTTCGCCAAGGGGAACGGCTGCCTTTTCCGTCAGAAAACCTCCGCCCAGGAAATCCTGTGTGAGGGAAATCATGTGCGGGGTGTGCGGCTGGCGTCTGGAGAGGTTGTTCCGGCGGACTGTGTGGTGGTGGCCACGGGAGGACTGAGCTATCCGCTGACCGGCTCGGATGGGGATGGCTACCGGATGGCCCAGGAACTGGGGCATACGGTGGTGGAGCAGAAGCCTTCTCTGGTGCCTCTGGTGACGCAGGAGGGCTGGTGCGCCAAGGTGATGGGCCTTTCTTTGAAGAATGTGACCCTGACGCTGATTGGACCTAAAGGCAAACCAGTCTACCAGGAGCTGGGGGAGATGCTGTTCACCCATTTTGGTGTGTCTGGACCATTGGTTCTGTCGGCTTCCTCTTATATAAAAGGGGACCCGAAAACCTATCAGCTTTTGATTGACCTGAAGCCGGGGCTTACCCCTCAGCAGCTGGATGCCCGTCTGTTAAGGGATTTTGGGGAGTTTAAAAATAAAGATTTCTCCAACGCCCTTGACAAGCTCCTGCCCAAAAAACTGATTCCGGTTATGGTGGAGCTGTCAGGAATCCCAGGGGCCACCAAGGTAAATGAGGTGACCAAGGAACAGCGGGGGAGGCTGGCGGCGCTGGTGAAAGGGCTGCCCCTGACAATCAAAGGGCTGGGGCCTATGGAAGAAGCGGTTATTACCGCCGGAGGTGTGTCGGTAAAAGAGATTGACCCCAAAACCATGGAGTCAAAGCTGGTGAAAGGGCTTTACTTTGTGGGGGAGGTGTTGGATGTAGACGCTTTCACAGGGGGGTATAATCTGCAAATCGCTTGGGAAACCGCTTACTCAGCGGCCCAAGGGATGGCGGCGGTTTAATAAGGATATAGAGGTGAGGAAAATGATTTCAATTGCCATTGATGGACCGGCGGGAGCGGGAAAAAGCACCGTAGCCCGAGCGGCTGCCCAGCAGCTGGGTTATATTTATGTAGATACTGGGGCATTATATCGTTCAATCGGGCTGTACGCTACCGCCCATGAGGTTCCCGCAGATTCTGAGGAACGAGTCAGCGCCCTGCTGCCGGACATTAAACTGGAGCTGGGGTACCAGAATGGGGAACAGCGGGTATTTCTCAATGGTTACGATGTATCGGAGCAGATTCGTACACCTGAAATGTCTATGGCCGCCAGCAAGGTCAGTGCTATTCCAGAGGTGCGGCAGTTCCTGTTTGCCCTGCAAAAAAATATGGCAAAAGAGCATAATGTGGTAATGGATGGTAGGGATATTGGCACGGTGGTGCTTCCGGAGGCCCAGGTGAAAATCTTCTTGACAGCGACTCCGGAGGAACGGGCCAAACGTCGACATCGGGAATTGGTGGAAAAGGGGATGGAAGTCTCCTATGAAAGTCTGTTGGAGGAGGTCAAGCAGCGGGATTACAACGATTCTCATCGGGCCATCGCCCCTCTGAAACAGGCGGAGGATGCCATTCTGCTGGATACCACCCATTTGACCTTGGAGCAATCCATAGAAGCTCTTTTGAAAATTGTAAAGGAGAAACTCAAGGATGTTTTATAAGTTCGCGCGATGGTGCTGCATGGTTTACATCCGCATCCTCTATAAAATCAAGGTGGAGGGACAGGAACATGTCCCCAAGAACCAGGGCTATATGCTGATAGCGAACCACCGCACCAATTTTGACCCGCTGTTTGTAGTAGCCGGTGTCTACGCGCAGGTGTTCTACATGGCTAAGGTGGAACTGTTCCAAAAAAAATGGCGGGGCGCTTTGCTTCGAGCGTTAGGGGCTTTCCCGGTGGAACGAGGCAAGGGGGATACAGGCGCTTTGGATTGGGCCATGGAAGTGCTGCGGAAGGGAAATGTCCTTGGTATGTTCCCAGAAGGACATCGGTCCAAAGATGGGCAGCTTCTGCGTCCTAAATCCGGCGCGTCCATGATTGCAATGCAGACCGGAGCGGATGTGCTGCCCTGCGCCATCTGTTTTGGGGAACGTCTAAAGTTTCGTACACCGGTAACCATTCGTTATGGGGAACTGATTAAAAATAGCCAGCTGGGATTTACCCCTGGCACCAACTCCCCCAGAGAGATTAAGGAAGCCAGCAAGCTGATGATGGATCGTCTGAGTGAGCTGCTGGAAAAGGGTGTCTCATGATTACGGTGGCAAAGACAGCGGGGTTCTGCTTTGGGGTAAAGCGGGCGGTAGACCTGGCCTTTGAGATGGCTCAAGAGGGGCAGCCTGCCTGTACCTTTGGGGAGCTGATCCATAATCCTCAGATTGTGGAGGAGCTGCGGGAGATGGGAATTCCGCCCATTCATTCCCTGGAGGAGAACACCGATGGCAGATGTGTCATCATCCGGTCCCATGGTGTACCCAAATCCACCTATGAGACATTGGAGAGGATGGGCTGTCCTGTCATCGACGCTACCTGCCCCTTTGTTGAAAAGATACATCGGATTGTGTGGAAGTTGTCTGAAGATCATGTGATTTTAATTGCTGGGGATATCAACCATCCGGAGGTACAGGGGATCATAGGATTCTGCCAAGGACCTTTCCTTACCTTTAAGGACCAGGCGGAGCTGGACAAATGTCTGGAAAAACTGGGAAATTATGAAAAAAAATCGATTGCTTTGGTGGCGCAAACCACTTTTTCGACGATAGTTTGGAAAAAATCCGTAGAAAAACTAAAAAAGGTGTGTACAAAGCTCAAGATTTTTGATACAATATGTATTGCTACTGAGAAACGGCAGCAAGAGGCTTTGGAATTGTCCCGTTGTTGTGACGCCATGATTGTGGTGGGGGGACGTCATAGTTCCAATACAGCCAAGCTAGCTCAGCTCTGCCAGGTCAATTGTCCCACTTTTTTGGTGGAGGGGCCTGAGGAACTGTATAATCTGAAGCTGGGCGGATATAATAAGATAGGCGTTACGGCCGGCGCATCCACACCGGCTCGCATAATTAAGGAGGTACATAAAACCATGAGTGAGATTGTAAAAGACCAGGAAGAGCTTTCCTTTGAAGAGATGCTGGAGCAGTCCTTCAAAACAATATACAACAGGGAGAAGGTAACAGCAGTCGTTACAGGATTGGCGCCTAACGAGATTTCTGTGGACATCGGCACCAAGCACGCTGGTTATGTGCCGCTGAGCGAGTTGACCGATGATCCTACCGCTAAGGTTGAGGATTTGGTTAAGGTTGGAGACGAGCTGGAACTGCTGGTTGTTCGGGTAAATGATGTGGAAGGCACTGTGATGCTGTCCAAAAAACGCCTGGATGCCGCTGCTGGCTTTGAGAAGGTGATGGGCGCTGCCGATACCGATGAGATTCTGGAAGGCACTGTGGTAGAGGTAATCAAGGGCGGCGTTCTGGCTCTGACCAATGGCGTCCGTGTGTTTATCCCTGCTTCCCAGGCTACCATGTCTCGTGGGGACAACCTGGAGGATTTGCTGAAGAAGAAGGTCCAGTTCAAGATTCTGGAGGTCAACCGTCAGCGCAAACGTGCGGTAGGTTCTATCCGTGCCGTTTTGCGTGAGCAGCGCAAGGAGCTGGAGGACCAGTTCTGGAGCCAGGTAGAGGTTGGACAGACCTATACCGGTGTGGTGAAATCCCTCACCAGCTATGGTGCCTTTGTCAATCTGGGCGGCGTGGATGGTATGATTCACATTTCCGAGCTGAGCTGGAGCCGCATCAAACATCCCTCCGAGGTTGTAAACGTAGGAGATACCGTGGATGTTTATATCCGTGATGTGGATAAGGAGAACAAGAAGATTTCTCTGGGCTATAAGAAAGCTGAGGATAACCCCTGGACCATTATGGAGCGGGATTATCCTGTTGGCACCGTCTGCAAGGTGAAGATTGTTTCCATGACTCCATTTGGTGCTTTTGCTCAGGTGATTCCTGGGGTGGATGGGCTGATTCATATCAGCCAGATTTCCAACGAGCGCATCAACAAGCCTTCCGATGTGTTGTCTGTGGGCCAAGAGGTAGACGTAAAGATTACCGAGGTGGATACCGAGAAGAAGCGTGTTAGCTTGTCTATCCGTGCCCTGCTGGAAGACGCTGCAAAAGAGGAGGAGGCTGCTCCCGCTGAGAGCGCTGAGTCCGATGTAGTTTATGAGGCAGGCCCTTCCGCAGAATAAGGTTTCTCTCAAATAGCAGAATATGAAGTGAAAAGGGGCTTATGGAGTTCTATCCATAGGCCCCTTTTAGTGTAAGGTGTACAGAAAGTGCTGCTTAAAAAGTGTAAATAGAACAGAATGAACATTTGAAAGAAAATTTCACAGGGATGACAAAAAGAGAAAAATGTGGTATGCTAACCAAAAAGGTGTTCTATCCCTTGGGCCTGGATTTTGGAGGGAGAAAACACTGGAGGAGGAAGGAAAATGAGTAATCGGCCAGAGGAGAGAAGCAGTGGGTTAGCATTGCTGCCATTTTTAATTTTTATCGCTATCTATTTGGGTGCTGGCATGTATATGCAGTCCCAGGGCGTGGAGATGGCATTTTATCAATTTCCCTCGGTGGTAGCTATCTTTATTGCGGTATTGGTGGCCTTTTGTTTGGACAAGGGGTCTATCAACGAAAAGTTTGCCATATTTGCCAAGGGCGCAGGGGATGAGGGAATTCTCATTATGCTGATGATTTTCCTGCTGGCAGGCGCCTTTTCCGGGGTAGCCAAGGAGATGGGCGGCGTGGACGCCACCGTTATGATGGGACTTTCCCTGATTCCCGCCCAATTTGTAACAGCGGGACTGTTTATTATTTCCGCCTTTTTGGGAGTAGCCACTGGAACCTCTATGGGAACCATCGGAACCCTTGTGCCCATTGCCATTGGTGTCTCTGACACAGCGGGACTGAACCTTACAATGGTCATTGCTGCCTGTGTGGGAGGGGCTATGTTTGGAGATAACCTGTCCATGATTTCTGATACCACAATCTCCGCCACCCGAACCCAGGGCTGTGAGCTGCGGGACAAGTTCCGTGTAAACTTCCTGATTGCCCTGCCTGCGGCCATATTGACCATCATTTTGCTGTTGGCCTTTGGAGCGCCTGAGGTGGCGGTGCCTTTGGAAAATCTGGAATATTCCTTTGTAAAGGTCTTGCCTTATCTGTTGGTTCTGTTGTTGGCTCTGGTGGGACTGAATGTGTTCCTGGTGCTGACGGTGGGCATTTTTGCTGCGGGTATTATTGGAATCTCCACAGGTGATTTGACGGTATTTACCTTCGCCCAGGCCATCTGGAATGGGTTTATCAGCATGAATGAGGTGTTTTTCCTTTCTCTGTTTATTGGAGGGTTGGCAGCTCTTACCAATCACTATGGAGGAATTACCTGGCTGATTAAAAAGGTCAGCAAGGTGGTGCGGGGCCCAAAATCCGCTCAATTGGGTATCTCCGCTTTGGTTTCTTTGGCGGATATTGCTGTGGCCAACAATACGGTGGCCATTCTGATTAGTGGACCCATCGCCAAGGATATCTGCCGGAACCAGAAGGTAGACCCCAGAAAGAGCGCCTCTCTGCTGGATATTTTCTCCTGCGTGTTCCAGGGTATCGTGCCTTATGGAGCCCAGATTCTGCTGGTGGGAAGCCTGTCAGAAGGAGGGGTCAGTCCAGTGGCTTTGATTCCATTCCTGTGGTATCAGCAACTATTGGCTTTGTTCGCTATTTTGTCTATTTTCATTCCTTTCGCGGATGGAATTATCAAACGGGACCCATGGAATTGGGAGTATGATATGGCTCAGTCTCAGGCAGCTCAACGCCAAGGGACGGAAGGGATGAAACCATAATCTGAAAAATTTGCCAGATGGCGAGAGAAAGACTTGCCATCTGGCTTTTTGCGTAAGGTGATGGTTGCGCGGCAAAGCGAAGTTGTGGTATGATACCCATGAGACAAGCTGATTTGCCGCCGAAAGGTGAAAGGAAGGGTTCGATGGAACAGGTTATACGGATTCTGGAATATGTTGGAGTATTCGCTTTTGCGGTCTCAGGAACCATTGTAGCCATTCAAGAGGACTTTGACCTGTTCGGAATCTGCTGTGTAGCTATGGTAACGGCTATGGGCGGAGGGGTTTTGCGTGATATAGTGGCGGATGTGGGAGTGCCTGCCTTTTTTCAGGATTGGACCACTATCCCCATTATTCTTGTGGCGGTAGCCATCGCCACAAGAATGGGTAACCGCTGGGAATTTAACCGACTGTTTGTTTTTGTGGACGCAGTGGGCCTAGCCACATTTGTGGTATCAGCTGGTTTGAAAGCGATTGGACAAGGTTATAATCTGATGCTGTTTTTATTTGCGTCAGGAATCACTGGGGTAGGCGGCGGAATCCTGAGAGACATCATCGTAAACCGCAAACCGGCGGTTTTCCAAAGTGACATCTATACTGTGGCGGGATTGGCAGGGGCGCTGGTGCTTTGGTTCACTTGTCCATGGGTTGGTACCCAATGGTCGGCTCTTGTGTCTTTGGTGTTGATTGTCACCGTAAGGATGTTCTGTTACCTGCATAACATCAATCTGCCAGTTTTCCGCTATGGAAATCCCCAACGGGAACTGGAGAATCAGAATAAAACTTCTGAATAAAGGGTGCATTTTTGAAAAAAGTTTGCTATACTGAAGCTGTATTTTGTGAAGGAAGTGAGAAGACGATGAAAAAGATACTGGCCCTTTTGACAGGGATATTTTGTTTGGCCGGATGCGCAGAAGCGCAGGAAAGTTCTTCCCAAGAGCAGCTTTTGGAACAACCTCAGGCGCAGGTTTCAGAAGAATCCCCCATACAGAATCAGGCTGAGGTTTCCTTTCCCGCTGATGGAGCGGAGGAGGATGGCATACCCTCATTTCAGGTGGAACTGACCCTTCCCCAAGGATGGGAGATAGGGGCTTTGGAAGAACCGCTGCCCAGTCTGTTCAATGATTATCTTTTGACCCCCATGGGCTTATATGAAGGGGAGACATTGAAGGCTTTTATTGGATTTAATCAATTTGAGCGGTATGAGGAAGAAATTCCCCAAGAGGACTTTTATAAAACGGTGTATCCCAATTTGCGTCTGGGAAGCCTGTACCATTGGGATGACTATACCCCTTTGAACAGTTGGGAAGGGGGAGAGAGCGCTTTGGCGTCTGTGTACTATAAGCTGGACCCAGGAGATCAAAGCTCGGCAGCCTCCTGGCCTGAAACAGTGGTGCCAGGGCTGCTCTGCTATGATTTAGAGAGACAAGTCTATGTGGGAATACAGTTCCAGGAGGATGCTGTTACAGAGGAACAGATTCGCTCCATAGGGGAAAGCCTGCGGATTACAGCAGCGGAAAATCCGTCGTAAAGGATGAAGGAGGTGAGGCAATGTTCGGTTTCCGGGGCAAGGAAAAAAACAAGCAGCAGGCTGACCGGGAAAAATTCGAGCAGGTCTATACCACCTATCGTCAACTGATGTATTATGTAGCCAACAGTATCCTTCACGACACAGAGGCGGCAGAGGATGCTGTCCAGCAAGCGTTTATCAGAATTTTTCAGCATCTGGACCAGATTTCCCAACCGGAGTGTCCCCAAACCAAAAGCTTTGTGGTTATTATAGTTAGAAACATCGCAATCAACCTTTACAACAGCCGCAAAAGGCGGGTGGTAGTTTCCTTTGATGAGCTGGAGGACTGGACAGCGGATGAAGCCCTGTCCCCCATGGCGCAGACGGAGGAGAAGGACGATTGCCAGCGTTTGATTGGGCTGATAGAGAGCCTGCCCGAAAATTATCGGGCGGTGCTGCTGCTCAGATATGCCCAGGGATATTCTACAAAGGAAGTGTCCGAGATTTTGGAAATTTCCGAGGAAAACGTGAAAAAACGGATTCAGCGAGCCAGAAGCAAGCTGGAACAATTGCTTGAAAAGGAGGAGGTGGGGCCGTGAGATTGGATGACGAATTATTGGAAAAAGCCGCCAAGCAGGCGGCCCAAAAGATGCTGGAGGACGTTTCCGTCTCGGAACAGCCAGAGCATATCTTTTCATCCTCATTTGAGCGTGAGATGGAGGAGATGATGGCTTCCCAGTGGGAGAAGCCGGCCAAACGTCCTTTGTCCTGGAAACGGTTTGCCCGACAAGCGGCCGTATTTGTGATGGCGGGAACAGTAGGTGTATTCGCGGCGCTGCTGACGGTGGATGCCTGGAGAGAACAGCTCTTCAGAATGGTGGAAACCAGATACGAAGAATTTTCGGATATTTCCTATGAGTCTACCGGAGGCCAGCCTTTGCCAAGAGATTTCCGCTTGGTGGAATACCGTCCCCAGTGGATTCCAGAGGGCTACCGCCTGATTGAGCAGCAGCTGGATGAGAATATCAACACCTCTGTTTATGGAAACGGGCAGGATGGGCGTATCTTCTTCCAACAGGCGGTCAACGCCAAAGAAGGCTTTGGAATGGGTATGAGCATCAATACAGAGGGTTCTGAACTGGAACCCTTTACCCTGAAAGAGGATATACTGGCCTATAAAATGTCCAATAATGGTTCTCAGTTTATCCTGTGGAATGATGACCAATATAACTACATTATTATTACCGAATGTTCCATGGAGGAAACCATTAAAATTGCTCAAAGTGTATCTCCCGCGCCTGCCAATTCTTATCATCCTCCCAAGCTGCCAGAGGCCCCAGAGGAATATCCCATAGAATTGGCCCTGACCCAAGGCTGTGTGGTCATTGGCCCGGATGGTCAGGCGCAAAATGCCCAAAAGCTGGAGGAATTTTTAGGGGAGATAGGTAAGGAGCAGCAGATGGTCCTGCGGGTGGTCCATTACACAAGAGAAGGGGATCCCATTTTGATGGATCTCTACTATGATGGGTTCAAGCTCCATGTAGAGAAGGACAATTACAGAGACAGGTATGCCGCTGACAAGAGTGTGGAAGGCCGGATTTATAAGGAAGTCCACCTCGAGACAGAAGAAAATTGGCAGGTTCTTGTAGGTATAGACCATCATGGCACTTCTCAGGAAATTCTGCGGTATCAAAAGTAAAGCGACAACCTAAAAGAAAACGAAACAACCCTTTTCAGGGAAACAGAAAAGCGGGGATTTTCCTTTTGGAAAGTCCCCGCTTTCTGTAAAAATAAAAGAAGGAAGGCAAGACAGATTTGCAGGAAACGCCGAATTTCGTTTGACTTTTTCAACGATACTGTTATAATAAAATTGTATGTTTTGCCTCTGGGTTTCCATCCCTTACCATCGCATGAAATGGGTAGCTTTGGTCAATGCTAATCATCGTAACACCTAAAAGGAGGGATACGATGAACGAAGACCAGGAAAATGTCCAGGAAACTGAGCAGGAAGCCCCTTTGGAGCAGATTACCCAGATGGGTGGAATCACCGCGGCGAAGGGCAAACACACCATCCATTGCCTGACCATCATCGGTCAGATTGAGGGGCATTATATTCTGCCCGCTCAGAATAAAACCACCAAATACGAGCATGTGATTCCTCAGCTCTTGGCGGTGGAGCAGGACCCGGATATTGAGGGTTTAGTGATTATTTTGAATACGGTGGGCGGTGATGTAGAGGCAGGACTGGCCATTGCGGAGCTGCTGTCCGGTATGAAAAAGCCCACCGTTTCCCTGGTGCTGGGAGGCGGACATTCCATTGGTGTGCCGCTGGCTGTCAGCGCCCGCAAAAGTTTTATCGTACCGTCCGCCACCATGACGGTGCATCCTGTCCGGATGAATGGGCTGGTGCTGGGGGTTCCCCAAACATTGTCCTACTTTGACCGGATGCAGGAGCGAATTGTAAAATTTGTTACGGATAATTCCCATATCACACCGGAGCGGTTCCGTCAACTGATGATGAATAAGGATGAGCTGGTGATGGATGTGGGTACCGTGCTGGATGGACAGGCGGCGGTGGATGAAGGCTTGATTGATGCCTTGGGCGGCGTTTCCGATGTAATTGAGGCGCTTTACGCCATGATTGAGGAGGAGCGCCAATGATTTTACACACCATTGTCCCTTTGGAGCAGGTGTTTTCCCAGCCGGCGCCGGAATACCGCTACCGACAGATGAATAACAGTTATATTGAGGAACGTCGTGAGGGGGATGGCTATGTAATTTCACGGGTGCTGTCCACCAATCCCCGCATGTATTTGAATCCAAACTACCAGCCCGGCGCTGTGATGAAAACGCCGGAGAGGTGAGCGATGTGGCTCGCCTTACATAAGGAGACAGACTTATGACCGTTTTAGAGGCTTTTTTGCAGGGCGTTTTACAAGGATTTACAGAGTTTCTGCCAGTTTCCAGCTCGGGACATCTTTCCCTGTTCCAATATTTTACCGGCAACAGCGGGGAGAGTGGGTTCCTTTTTTCCATTCTGCTTCACGCGGGAACCTTGGTAGCAGTATGCATCGTCTTCTGGAAAACTTTAATGGAGCTGCTGGCGGAAGTGTTCCGGCTGCTGGGCGACATCATTCGGGGACGATTTGATCCGAAAGAGATGGCCCCATCCAGACGGATGCTGTTTTTGCTGCTGCTTTCTTTATGTCCTTTGTTTCTAGTGGTCTTTATCAAGGATTGGGTGGAAGGTTTCGCCAGTGACAGCAATATTACCGTAGAAGGATTTTGCTTTCTGATAACCGCTTTGATTCTGCTCACCGGCTGCCACCATGACCGTGGCCGGAAAACCGCTAAGGATATGAAGTGGAAGGACGCTTTGGCAGTGGGCATCGCTCAGGTCATTGCCACCATGCCAGGGATTTCCCGTTCAGGGTCCACCATTTCCACCGGCATGATTTGGGGATTGGAGCGCAGCTATGCGGTTTCCTATTCCTTTATCCTTGGAATTCCGGCGGTACTTGGAGCCATCGTTTTTGAGCTGGGAGACGCCTTTCAGGAAAAGGCGGCCTTGCCGGTTCCAGTGATGATTACAGGGTTTGTGTCCTCCGCAGTTTTTGGGATTCTGTCCATCAAATTGGTACAGTGGTTGGTAAAGGGCAATAAGTTTAAATATTTTGGATACTACACTCTGGCGCTGGGAATTGTGGTATTGATAATCGGATTTATTGACAGCGCGTTCGGGCATCCCATTCAGGGATGGTTTATCCGCTGAGGCGGGGCATCTCACCATTTGGAGGAATTGGAAAATGGCCACACGATCCACATCGAAATCATCGTCCCGGGGGGGCGGAAAAAGCACCGCCGCCCGTAAAAAAAATGCCGCCCAGCAACGGGCAAAACGGCAGATGCGGGCGGTGGTGCTGTTCGCTTTGGGTATCTTCCTGATGATGCTCACCATTATCCAAGGCGCCAGCTTTTGGAATTGGTTACATAATGCCATGTTTGGCCTGTTTGGACCAGGAGCCGCTTTGGTGGCGGCCAGTTTGATTTATCTGGCGGTTCTGCTGACCATGGACAAGCCCGCCAAGGCTCAGGCTTGGGAAGTGGGCTTTTTGGTGGCCTTTTTCTGCGGAGCCTTACAGATTTTCCTGATGAAGGAGCCTACCCAGGAGCATTTGCTGGATCAGTTTATCGAGTGTATTATTCAGGGCATGAATGTGAAAAGCGGAGGCTTTTTGGGTGCTCTGGTGGGACTGCCCCTGCTGAGCCTTTTTGGCCCTCTGGGAGCGGGAATCACCATTGTGCTTTTGATTTTTGTTTTTCTCATGCTGATTACAGGTACTACTCTGATTGGACTGGCCAGAGGAGCGGCTCGTCCTGTGAAAAAATTGGAGGAAACCTATGCTGCTCAGATAGAGCGTCAGGAGGAGCGACGGGCCCAGAGAGCGGCCGCTCAGCCGCCCCAGTCCGCCGCTCCACCCAAGCATAGGCCCATTGATATTCCTCTGGATGGGGAAGAACGTCCTCCCGTTGCGCAGCAGCGCCAACAGCCGGAACTGGAGGTAATCCAGGGCGGCAAAAAAGCCCAGCCCACTCTGGAGGTGCTTGAGGGAGGCAAAGGGGCTGTTCCCGAGGAACCTCCTATGACTTTTGAGGAAGAAACCCATCCCAAGGTAGAAATTGATATTCCCATTGACGATGAGTTTGAGCCGGTAGAGGACGCTGGGCTTTCCTTTGGGTTTGAAGGGGAACCGGTGGAGTTTTCCACCGCCCCGTCCGCTGAAGAATCAGAGGCCCTCCCAGGGCCTTCCATTGATGAGCTGGTCAGCCGGGCCGCTGGAGGAAACTTTCAGTTTGATGTGGAGCCTGAGCAGGTGCCTCAAGGAATTCCCCACAGCTTCCATACCAACCTGAACCTGCCTCCTGAGCTGCCGGACTACGATGATGAGGGAAATCCTCTGCCTGTCCAGCATAACTGGGAAGGCAGCGGGGATGTGTTTGAGCCGGAGGAAGTGAATCTGGATATTCTGCCAGAGGAACCGGAGGAAGAGATTCTGCTGCCGGTGCCGGAGGATGAGGAAATACCCTCCACCCCACAGACACCTTTGACCAAAGAGGAACGAGGAGCCCCAGACCAGGAAATTCAGCAGCAGCTTCAAAGCCAGGTGGAAGCTCCGCCTCCGCCGGAATATGTGCTGCCCCCCATTGACCTTCTGGAAAAGCCAGAGCCGAAAGACGAAACCAACGCGGTGGAGGAGATGAAGGCCAACGCCCAGCGGCTGGTGGATACCCTGGCCAGTTTTGGGGTACAGACCCGGATTGTGGATATATCCAGAGGTCCCACAGTGACCCGCTATGAGCTTCAGCCTTCCGCTGGGGTGAAAATCAGCAAGATTACCAGTCTGGCAGATGACATCGCTTTGAATCTGGCTACCGCTGGAGTGCGTATAGAAGCGCCTATCCCCAATAAAGCAGCGGTGGGCATTGAGGTTCCCAATAAAGGCAGTCGCAGCATTGTGTCCATCCGGGAGGTTCTGGAATCGGAGGAATTCCAAAACGCCAAAAGCAAAATTACCTCCGCCCTTGGACGGGACATTGCCGGCAAGGTTACCATCTTTGACATTCACAACATGCCCCACCTGCTGATTGCCGGCTCTACCGGTTCAGGTAAATCGGTATGTATCAATACCATCATCATATCCCTGCTTTATAAGGCCAAACCGGAAGAACTGCGGCTGTTGATGGTGGACCCGAAGATGGTGGAGCTGTCGGTCTATAACGGAATTCCCCATCTGCTGGTGCCGGTGGTAACCGACCCGAAGAAAGCGGCAGGCGCTTTGTCCTGGGCGGTAGGGGAGATGGAGAAACGGTACAAGCTGTTTTCCGACAACGCCGTGCGCAATCTGGAGGGCTTTAACCGGTTGGCCCAGAATACGGAGGGAATGGAGACCCTGCCTCAGATTGTGATTATCATTGATGAGCTGGCGGATTTGATGATGACCGCCCCTAAGGAGATTGAGGATTATATCTGCCGCCTGACCCAAAAGGCCAGAGCCGCCGGAATGTATCTGATTATTGCCACCCAGCGTCCTTCGGTGGATGTCATCACCGGCCTTATCAAAGCCAATGTACCCTCCCGAATCGCTTTCGCTGTTTCCTCTCAGGTGGATTCCAGGACCATTCTGGATACTGCCGGTGCCGAAAAGCTGTTGGGTAAAGGGGACATGCTTTTCAGCCCCGTGGGAACCAATAAGCCCACCCGAATTCAGGGCTGCTGGGTCAGTGACGAGGAGATTGAGCGAGTGCTGGCCTTTATTAAAGAGGGAACTGTGGCCGCTTATGATGACCAGGTAGTGCAGGAGATTGATAACCATGTAGTGGCTGGAAAAGGTGATTCCGGCAGCCGGGGCGGTGACGATGGGGAGGAGATGGAGGACGATATGCTGCTCCCCGCCATTGAGTGTGTGGTAGAGGCGGGAATCGCTTCCACCTCCCTGCTCCAAAGACGGTTGAAACTGGGCTATGCCCGGGCGGCCCGCATTGTGGATGAGATGGAGGCCAGAGGAATCGTAGGTCCCTTTGAGGGCAGCAAGCCCCGCCAGGTGCTGATTTCCAAGGAGCGGTGGATTGAGATGAAGATGAACCAGCAAAACCAGGGAAATTGACCTTTCCTGGAAAAGAAAAACGTTCCAGCGTGGGGGATTCCCCCGCGCTGGTTGTGATTTTGGAAGGTTTTAGGAGGAAGAGCATGTTTTTACCCTTGACCGTTAAAGAGATGAAGGAACGAGGCTGGGAGCAGCCGGATTATATCTGTGTGACCGGGGACGCCTATGTGGACCATCCCAGTTTTGGAATCGCCATTGTGTCCAGGCTTCTGGAAAGTCTGGGATTCCGGGTGGCGATGATTGCTCAGCCGGTCAGTGAGCAGGATTATACTAGGTTTGGACCTCCCAAATATGGCTGGTGGGTGACAGGAGGCAACATTGACTCCATGGTGGCCCACTACACCGCCGCCAAACGTCGTCGGTCGGATGACGCCTATACCCCAGGAGGTAAAGCGGGGCGCCGGCCGGACCGAGCCACCATCGTTTACTGCAATCAGATTCGGAAGCTGTATCCAGACGCCCAAATTGTGATTGGAGGGCTGGAAGCTTCCATGCGACGTTTCGCCCATTATGATTACTGGTCAGACCAAGTGATGCCTTCCATTTTGGTAGACAGCCAAGCGGACCTTTTAATTTTCGGGATGGGGGAACACCAGACGGTTCATATCGCCAAAGCCTTGGCGGAAGGAGTCCCAGCCAAGGAGATCCGGTGCCGGGGCGTCTGCTATCTGACCAATCAAATGGGGTTGCCTGCCGACGCGGTTTCGGTAGCCTCCTACGCCAAGGTCCGGGAGAATAAGCTTTCCTACGCCAAAGCCACCCGGACCCAGATTGAGGAACAGGACGCAGTGCGGGGGCGGCAGATTATTCAAAAGCAGGGAGAGGATTTGTTTCTGGTTCAGACCCGTCCAGCGGTCCCATTGGAAACAGAGGAGTTGGATCAGGTTTTTGCCCTGCCCTTTGAGCGGATGTATCACCCCAGTTATGAAAGCCAGGGCGGGGTAGCGGCCATCCAAGAGGTGGAATTTTCCATTATGCATAACCGAGGCTGCTTTGGAAACTGCAATTTCTGTTCCATCGCCTTCCATCAGGGAAGGTATGTCACCTGCCGCAGCATTGAGTCGGTGGTGGCGGAGGCGGAACGTTTTACCCACAATCCCCGTTTCAAGGGTATTATCAGTGATGTGGGAGGCCCCTCAGCTAATTTCCGGCATCCCTCCTGCGACAAGCAGAAAACCAAGGGGCTTTGCCCCAACCGCAAGTGCTTGGCCCCCACCCCATGCCCAGCCTTGAAGGTAGACCACACAGAATATCTGGAACTGCTGCGCAGGGTCCGGGCGGTGCCAGGGGTAAAACGGGTTTTTGTGCGTTCGGGCTTACGGTACGACTATATGATGGAGGAGAAGGATGACACCTTTATGCGGGAGCTGCTGACCTATCATGTAAGTGGCCAGCTGAAGGTAGCGCCGGAGCATTGCAGCGCCCATGTACTGGATTGTATGGGGAAACCCCACATTGAAGTGTATGAGCGGTTCGCCAAACGCTTTTACCGTTTGACCAAGGAGGTGGGAAAGGAGCAGTATCTGGTGCCTTACCTGATTTCCTCTCACCCAGGTTCCACCTTGCGGGACGCGGTGAACCTGGCGGTATTTTTGAAGAAGAACCGGATTCGTCCAGAGCAGGTTCAGGACTTTTATCCCACACCAGGCTCGGTTTCCACCTGCATGTTTTATACAGGGCTGGACCCCTACACCTTGAAGGAAGTGTATGTACCCTCCAGCCAGGAGGACAAATGGCTGCAAAGGTCACTGCTGCAATATTTCAAGCCGGAGAATCGGAAGGCGGTGGCAATCGCCCTGAAACGAGTGGGCCGGGAGGATTTGATTGGTTTTGGCCCCAACTGTCTCATACCGCCGGAGCGAGGGCAAGGGCAGCCTCAAAAGAAGCCCCAGTTCCAGCAAAAGAGAGGGGTCACCCAGCGTTCGGGAAAGGGAAGAAGAAAAGGCCGGGCTTGATTTTATAGCTTTGAAATAAAAAAGAACCCTTATGAGGGAATATCTCTCATAAGGGTTCTTTTATTACTCATCCGTTGAGCCTTTTGAGCATCCGAATATCCTCGCCATAGAACTGCAAGGGCCGATAAGCACAGAGCAAACGGGACAGAATCCTATCCCCATAACGCTCCCTTAGAATGGTTTCGTCGTAATTGGTGCTGATGATGGTAGGACGTCCTTCATTTAACCGTCCATTGATGAGGCTGTAAAGGGCGGCCACGGTAAAGTTGGTAGAGAACTCAGCCCCCAGGTCATCAATAATCAGCAGGTCACAGTCCATAGCCACACTTTGATAGTCATCATCGCCAGTTTCCCTGCGGGAGAATTGCTGGGTTTGCAGCTTGTCCAACAGGCGGTGGGAAGGAGTGTACACCACCCCGAACCCTTGCTTGGTGACCTCATAGGCAATGGATAGGGACAAATGGGTTTTTCCAAGTCCGGTGCCGCCGCACAGGAGCAGGCTTTCACTGGCAAGGGAAAAGTGAGCGGCATAGTTCTGGCAGAAGGAAAGCACCTTCGCCATAGCTTGACGGGGAATGATATTGAAGCGTCCTGTGGGGGTATCGGGGTAATACCGCAGCTGAAAGTTATCAAAGCGGCATCCGTCAATCCCGCTGGTGTCACTGAGTTTTTCGTAAGCCAGTTTACGGAGCAGTTCGGTGAAGCATTGGCAGGGGCGCTGTTCTACTACACCGGTATCCTGACAGATGGGACAGGTATACCGCTCCTGAAGGAAATCCTTGGGAAACCCGGCCTGCTGCAAAAGCTCTTCCCGCCGCCGCTGCAAGGCCAGATTTTTATTTTTCAGGTTCTCAATAACTTTGTCCAGCTGGGGACCTCCGGCCAAAGCGGCCTGGGCTGCCGCCAAACCGGTGGCGGACAGGTCTCGCTCCAGCTTTTCCAGTTCAGGCATGGCGCTGTAAAGCTCAGCCCGGTGTTGGGCGGCAATGTTTTGAGCCTTTGCCCGCCGCTGGTCCAGAATCTCTTGGGCCTTTTGATAGAATTCTTTTGGGTAAGCCATACAAGCCCCTCCTTAAATTTGTCCGTGAAGCATCTGATGGAGCCTGTCCATATCAATGGAGGACTCACCGGTTTGAGCGGATTTGTTCTGGGTGGAAGGCTTGGGAGAACCATTTTTTAAATCCTCCAAAGCGGCCTGAATAGTGGAGATCCCTTTGGCTTTCCAGGAGGTGAGAATCTTGTCCGCGTAAGCGAAGGAAACCTTTCCGGTATTTTCCACCGCTCGCTCACAGGCAAGAAACAGCAGCGGTTCTGCCAGTTCCAGGGCGTACCAGCGTGGGATATACTCCCGTTCACGGGGGGTCAGCCCTCGATTATAAATGCCAAAGGCTTTTTTGATTTGTTTTTCCCGCTGGTCCTCCTGAGTCAGGCGCAGAATCTCCTGCTCTACTTGTTCATGGGAGGAAATCCCCTTTTCCAGCCAGGAAGCGGCGATTTTCTCCACAAAATTCATGCTTTTCTTTCCAGAGGAAACACAGTATTGCAGCAGCATCAGCACCACATCAGGATGGAGGCCATAGTAAGCGCATAAAGAGGCGAGAATCTCGCTTTCGGTGGGGGTAAGGGGAGCCCCTAATACCTCCTGTGCCTCATGAAGCAGGCTGGCGAAGGAAGAATCCCGTTGGGCCAATTCTGCCACATCTTCCCTGGAAATCTTTGGGCGGGAGGAAATGGTGACCATTCGCTGTCCAGTTTTTGGGTCTTGAGACTCCTGAAAGAACGCAGACTGCACGGGAGAAGAGGCAGAGGGGGTATGCTGTACAGGAACAACATTGTCCGATGTCTGTTGGGCTTGAGCTGTCTCATCGCTTTCTGTCAGAAGCCCTGTTTCCACCCAATAACCCAACCCATCACAGATGTCCGCCAAAGGCAGGTTCAGCCGTTGGGCAATCCATTGAGCATCCACAGGTACACCAGGGTTACGCAGAAGAATCAATAGAATTTTTAATGAAATGGGGCTGCACATTTTGATATGCTGGTCCACCACCGCGGTAGGAACCGCGAACACAGAGGACCAAATGCCTCCTTGAATCATATATGCCATACTTACGCTCCTACAATAAAACAACGGAATTTCTATCCAAACTTGAAAAAAGAACTATTTTCATTTGCGCCAAAACACAATTGGCTTAAATATTATAGCATATTTCAGAGATGTTTACAAAATATAAGTTGCGTCCTTAATGTCAAAATGCTATCATAATATTTATAATATGGGGTGGATGATATAGAGCAAAGGTGACACATCTTTGAAAGAAGGGTCACAAGCCAACAATCCGGCCAATGAAAACCGATTTAGAACTTAGGAGGTGTCGCTTTGATCGGTGACTTGCATTGTCATACTAGACTTTCGGATGGCTCAATGAGTATTGATGATCTGATTTTTTATGCCAAACGCTCTGGATTGGATTTTGTAGGGGTCACCGACCATGACACGATGGCTGGAATTAACCGAGCAGAGCAGCTTGGAAAACGGTTGGGTATCGGCGTGGTAGGGGGAGTGGAGATTTCCACCAGGGACTACGCCAGAAACCGCCGAGTGCATCTGCTGTGCTATCTGCCGAAACACCCAGACCGGCTGGAGGGAACCCTGAAAAAGATTGTGGAGGGCAGAGATAAGGCCAAGCGGCAAAGTATGCGTATGATTATGCGCAGATACCCGGTGACAGAGGAGCATATCCTGCGCTTGGCGGCAGGGTCCAGCTCTCTGTATCAGGTCCATATTATGGAAGCGCTGATGGAATTGGGATACACAGGACAGATTTATGGGGAACTGTACCGCCAGCTATTGTCCAAAAATGGCAGCTGTTATGTTCCGGTGGAATATCCTGATGTTTGGGAGACCGCAAAATTGATTCGCAGCGCGGGAGGCGTATGTGTCCTGGCTCATCCATCGGTATACGATTCCATAGAATTGATGGAAGAACTGGCGAAAAAGGGGGCTATTGATGGTATTGAACGGGACCATCCCAGAGTCAAGCAGGAGCATCTGCCCATCATTGACCAAGTCTTAAAAGAGTACGGGCTGATTTCCACAGGAGGCACCGACTTTCATGGGAAATACACAAAAAATCCCAATCCCTTGGGGACCTGTGTGACCCAGCAGGAGGGATTGGAGCGGATTTTCCAGCTGGCGAAAAGCCGCTGAGGATTTTTTGATTGACAAAAGGGGGAGCATCATGGATAATAAACAATTGGCGATGGAAAAACATGAGCTGTGGGAAGGTAAAATTGAGGTAATTTCCAGAGCGCCTTTGGAAACACGGGACGATTTGTGTGTGGCATACACCCCAGGGGTAGCGGAACCTTGTGTGGCCATCCAGAAGGATGAGAACCTCTCATTCTCTCTGACACGGCGGGGACATTTGGTGGCGGTAATTACCGATGGAACCTCTGTGCTGGGCTTGGGGGATATTGGACCGGTGGCTTCTATGCCGGTTATGGAGGGAAAATGCGCCCTGTTCAAAGCTTTCGCTGATGTGGACGCTTTCCCAATCTGTGTGGACAGCACAGATGTGGATACCTTTGTAGAAACGGTGCGCCTGATTTCCAAAAGCTTTGGCGCCATTAATCTGGAGGATATTTCCGCTCCCCGCTGCTTTGAGATTGAGCGCAGGCTGATTGAGGCATGTGACATTCCGGTGTTCCATGATGACCAGCATGGAACCGCGATTGTGGCCGCGGCGGGGGTAATTAACGCCGCCAAGGTCACCGGACGCCAGCTTGGAAATCTGAAAATCGTCATCAATGGAGCGGGAGCGGCAGGCAGCTCCATCGCCAAGATGCTGCTGCAAATGGAGATGGGGGAAATCCTCCTGTGTGACCGGCAGGGAATTTTGTGGGACGGGGCTGATTGGATGACAGAGCCGCAAAAAGAATTGGCCCGCCGCACCAATCCCCAGAAAAAGCAAGGGACCCTCAAGGATGCTTTGGTGGGGGCGGATTTGTTGATTGGTGTGTCACGTCCCAACCAGGTTACCAAGGAGATGGTGGCATCTATGGCCAAAGACCCCATTATTTTCGCCATGGCCAATCCTGTGCCGGAGATTTTGCCGGAGGAGGCGAAAGCGGGAGGCGCAGCGGTGGTAGGCACCGGACGTTCCGATTATCCCAATCAGATTAACAACGTCTTGGCCTTCCCAGGAATTTTCAAAGGGGCTTTGCAGGTGCGGGCCACAAGGATTACCGAGGGAATGAAGATGGCGGCCGCCAGAGCCATTGCGGCCATGGTACCGGAAGAAGCCCTTTCCAGAGAGAATATCCTGCCAGACGCTCTGGATCGGAGGGTTGCCCAGGGAGTAGCTGACGCGGTAGCGGAGGAAGCGGTCCGAACCGGTTACGCCAGAGCAGAAACCAATCGCCCTTAAACAAAGAACGTTTTTAGGAGTAAAGCGTTTTCTTTGGGAAATCATACTTATTGAAGGAGAATTAGTTGTGCGAATCCAATACAAACCAAAAGGCGTTTGCGCCAGAATGATGGAACTGGAGATGGAGGATGGAGTCATCAAAGACTTGAAGATTCAAGGAGGGTGTTCAGGGAATTTGCAGGGTATCTGCAAGCTGGTGAAGGGCCGGGACGCTAAAGAAGTGATCCAAGATTTAAAGGGAATTCACTGTGGACCAAGACCTACCTCCTGTCCAGATCAGCTGGCCTTGGCGCTGGAACAAGCCCTGGCCCAGAATTGAGGGAAGGGTAAAAGGAAGGAGCGGCAAACGTGTGTGACGACAGCGATATGAAAATCCTCTCCGGAAGGCCATCTCAGAAGTTTGATACAGGGGAAGGGGCAGCCACCGCCTTTACTCGGGAAAAGGCCAACGGAAATTTGGAAAAAGCCCGCAGGCTGGGGGCGAAATTTGCTGAGGATTTACTTAGGAATGGTTCAAGCAAAGCGTTGTTTGGGGTAGGAGCGTTTGATGATGATACAACCATTACCCAAAGACGTGTAATGTTCGCCTATGTGGTGAATCAGGTGATAGGGGACACTGCCCCAAATTCCATGGTGGGACAGTCTGCCCTTTCGGCTTTTTATGAGGAAGCCAGAAACCAATCTCAGGAAATTTACGAGCAGATTAACGACTCGGCTGCTTTTTCCCAATATTTATTGGCTGCCCGTTATCAACCGGAGGACCCTTGCGCTATCGGAAAGGTATTTTCCAGATTATGCGGCAGGGAAAATGAGGCGCTGTTTGTAGAATATGGCTGTGAGCTGGCGGATTTTTTTACACGCTATTGTGCCAGAGAGGCCCTGGAAATTCGTTGGGTGCGATAAGCCGAAAAATAGGTGGATAGAATGAAAAGCCCTTGGAAAACAGGTTTTGTTTTCCAAGGGCTTTTTATAGCGCCGCCAAAGCTGCACTTTTCAAATGTAGGGACCTGTGATAGAATGAAAAAAACTTTGTAAAAAATGAAGGAGGAGTGGACCATGAAAAAAAATCCTTAGCGGAATGATAGGGATGTTTTTACTGATTGTTTGGCCAGGGGGCAGCATATGGGGAACCCTGTTTTCCAAAATGGTAGGCGGTGGTGTGTCTGAAAGCTTCCTCTTTCCACTTTATGGCGGCTTGATTCTTTTAACAGGTGTGGTGATTGGATGTGGGGTGGTTCTTTTGGAAGAAATCAGAAGCTTGAGAAAAGAAATAGAGGCGCTGAAAAAAGAATTAAAATCCAAGGAGAGCCAATCAGCAAATGTATGAGATATTTTTCGGCCATCAAAAAAAGCACCCTTCAAGGTGCTTTTTTAAACAGGATATTGTCAGTGGTAGGCCAAATGAAATTACAGACAAATCGTTTCCAAATCATAGGGAACCAGTAAGTTGCCTTGGTAATATTGGCGTCCCTCAGCGGTATAAAGTTCCTGACGGTTGGCATAGTTTTTGTCTTCGGTATGCCAAAGCACCAGGTTGGGAACTTCAAGCTGGGAAGCCAATTCACAGGCGTCTTTTACTGTGCTGTGATGCTTTTCATAGGGCTTGAATTTTTCCCGGTCCCCGTAGAGGCAGAAGGCCTCACTAAGCAGCCAATCGCTGCCTTTGATATATCCCTCACAAAGGGGATTATACGGCTCATCTCCCATACAGGTGAGCCGCTTGCCATTCTTCAGTTTCAGAGAAAAGCCAAACTGGCGGGCTTTGGTGGAATGAATATCAAAGAAGGTGGTTTCGTAACCCATCACATCCAGCTGCTCACCGTCGTGGATAGGGACCAAAAGAATTCGCTCTCCGAACAAGCTGGTAAATTTTTTCTGCAATGTAAAGCCACACATAGCTTGGATGGGTTGAATCAGGCCATCGTGACAGTAGATGGTAAAAACACCTTCATATTTACCGTTACGCATCAGGGTGGCGATTTTCCGCACAATCCAGACAACACCAAGCAGGTGATCACAGTGCTCGTGGGTAACAATCATGTGATGGATGGTTTGATAATCCACCTTAGCCGCTTCCAGACGGGCCAGGATACCATTTCCGCCTCCAGCGTCCACCAACAGGACCCCTTGTGGCCCCCGAATAGCAAAACAGGTGTTATAGCACTTGGTCACCATAGCGTTTCCTGTGCCAAGGACAATCAGTTCTTCCATATAGATACCTCCCAAAATATTAGGTCCTCAAAAGCCCTATAAAAGAGTATTGAATAGTTTAATGATACTTTTTTTTATTTGCCAACGCAACCCTTTTCCGTATTTTGCCCATTTTCAAGAGAGAGAATATCTGGACGGATTTTAGCGATGAACTGGGGAAAACTGCTAATGATAAAGTGGATTCTTATGTAAAATTTGCAGGATTTTATTTTATTTCCTGCAAAAAATGGAGGAATCCTGTTGACTTTATACAGGTTTTGTGCCATGATAAAAACCATGGGAGTTGAGGTTCCCTGACGTTTGAGGAAAAACAAGAGGAGGATTGTGTATGGAATCTGTATATGTAGGATGGCTGTCCTTGGTTCCACCGGTGATTGCGATTGGGCTTGCTTTGCTTACAAAGGAAGTTATTTCCTCACTGATGGTGGGAATTCTATCCGGCACATTGATTTACTCGCTGACAATAGGGCTGAATCCTATTGTGGGTACCACAGAAACAACCTTCAGCCTTATGGCCAGCAAAATTGATATGAATATTCTGCTGTTTTTGGCGTTTCTGGGGGCTTTGGTAGTTGTGGTGACCATGGCGGGCGGCTCCAGAGCCTATGGAAGATGGGCCTCTCAAAAGCTGAAAAGTAAGCGGGGGGTACAGTTCGCTACTGGGGCGCTGGGAGTGTTAATCTTTATTGATGACTATTTTAACTGCTTGACGGTTGGAACAGTTATGAAACCGGTCACTGATAAATACAATATTTCCCGGGCGAAGCTGGCGTATATTATCGACGCCACAGCTGCCCCAATTTGTATCATTGCTCCCATTTCCAGTTGGGCGGCAGCGGTAGGTTCCAGCCTGCAAGCCACCGGAAGCTTTGAAAGCGATTTGGCGGCTTTTGTGGCGACGATTCCTTATAATTTATACGCTTTACTGTCCATCGTGATGGTGATTGCGGTATGCGCCTTCAATTTGGATTTTGGTCCTATGGAGCATGCGGAGCTGAAGGCAGCGAAGGGTGATATTGGAGCGGTGGATGCCTCCTCCAATGACAATATGAGAGTGTCCTCCAAGGGGACAGTTTTGGACATGATTATCCCGGTCATCGCTCTGATTATTTTTTCTGTTTTGGCCATGCTGCATAATGGAGGATATTGGGGAGAGGACCCAGCGTATCATTCTATGGCGGCAGCCTTTGGAAACTGTGTAGCGGCAGAGGCTCTGGTTGTGGGTGGATTTGGTGCCTTGGTGGTTGCTTTCCTGATGTTTGTCCCAAGAGGCCTCATCAATTTCAGGGATTTTATGGGCGGCGTTGGAGAGGGCGTCAAGTCTATGGTGCCGGCGGATATTATTTTGGTATTGGCTTGGACCATCAGCGGCGTTTGCCGGGATTTGCTGCAAACGGGAGAGTTTGTCAGTGAGGTTGTAACAAAGAGCAATGTTCCAGGGGCTCTGCTTCCAGCCATCGTATTTGTTATTGCCGCATTCCTGTCCTTTTCTATGGGAACCGCCTGGGGAACCTTTGGGATTCTGATTCCCATTGTAGTCCCTGCCTGTGAAGCCATCGCTCCTCAACTGTTGGTGGTCACCCTGTCCGCTACCTTGGCGGGAAGTGTTTTTGGGGACCATTGCTCTCCTATTTCCGATACCACTATCCTCTCCTCTACGGGAGCTGGCTGCGACCATATTCAACATGTTTCCACTCAGATGCTTTACGCTATTCTGGTAGCGGCTTGCTGCTTTGTTGGATACTTGGTAGCGGGCTTTACCAACGCCAACGCCTTTATTTCCTTTGGGGCAGCGGTGGTTTTGCTGTTGGTAGCTTTGGTGTTTCTGCACAAGCGTTCTTTGGCAAACGCCATTGCCAAAGGAGAAGTTTGAGCGAAAATGTGTGACCAATGCGCCTCATTTTCTTACAAAGTCCCTATTTTTCTCCAGGGTTTTTATTGCAAAACACCAGGAAAAATGATAGACTAACAAAATGACAGCTTTTGCTTGTACCTTTTGTGGAATAATGGAGGCGTCTTTTGTGGAACAGAGCAACAATTGTTTTTCTCAGGGACTACGGGATGGAATCCCCATAGGGTTGGGATATGTGTCGGTATCCTTCGCGTTTGGAATGATGGTGGTGTCCCAAGGTCTGCCGCCATGGGTGGCGGTGGCCATTTCCATGACAAATCTGACTTCGGCGGGTCAGTTTGCGGGCTTGTCATTGATTGTCACAGGGGCGCCTTATGTGGAGATGGCCTTAACCCAATTGGTCATCAATCTGCGGTACGCCCTGATGTCCCTTTCACTTTCTCAAAAACTGGACAATACAGTCACTTTGCTTCACCGGTTTTTGATTTCCTTTGGAAACACCGATGAGATTTTCGCGGTGGCCAGCGGAAATCCTGGCAAGGTAGGCAAAAAATATCTTTATGGTTTGATTGTGGCCCCTTATATTGGATGGACCTTGGGAACCCTTTTAGGCGCCATTGCGGGAGAAATCCTGCCCAATACGGTACGCTCCACTTTGGGCATCGCCATCTATGGAATGTTTTTAGCGATTATTATTCCTCCTGCCCGTCAAAACAAAGCGGTTCTGCGTGTGGTAGTGCTGGCGGTATTTATGAGCTGCTTATTTTATTGGATGCCGGTGCTGAATCAGGTTTCCAGCGGCTTTGTAATTATCATCTGCGCGCTGGTGGCGGCTGGGCTGGGTGCTTGGCTGTTCCCCATTCAAGAGGAGGTGTAAGGGGTGCCTACATGGAAAATTATCAGCTACATAGCGGTTATGGCACTGGTCACCTATCTTATCCGTATGTTGCCTTTGACGCTTTTCACAAAAAAAATTGAGAACCATTTTGTTCGTTCCTTCCTGTTTTATGTGCCTTACGCGGTGTTGGGCGCTATGACCTTTCCATCCATTTTATTTTCCACCGACTATTTTTGGTCTGCCTTGGTTGGAACAGGTGTCGCCTTGATTCTGGCGTTCTGCAACCGAGGTCTGCTGACAGTAGCCCTCAGCGCCTGCGGGGCGGTTTATATAACAGAGTTGCTTCTTCGGATTTTACAGTGAGATATGAAAAGGGATGCTGTTGTATCAACAGCATCCCTTTTCTAATGATAAAATTTACAGGGAAGATTTAAAGTCCTTGCGCTGACGCAGACTGCTGGTGGAAGAGATGGTCTCATTTTTTGAAGTGGATGTTTCAGCGCTGTCCGAAGCGGTTACCTTTTGAGAGGAAGAGCCTTCAATGGTATCCACATGGATTACTTTCCGGTTAGAGCTGCTGGAAGAACTGGTTTCAGGCTCGTACCCAGAAATATCCACCTCTTGATTGGTAAAAATGTAAGACCCAGGGGTCCGAGTTCGGGTAATAAATATGGATTCTCCATCTTCATCCGTACCAGCGGTAAATTCATCGGTTACATCTACCAAGCCATCATCCACAATTTCGTAGATGACCACCTTGCTTGTGCTGATATAGGGGGTACCATCCTCATCTACAAATGGGTTATAGATCGCCAAGGTTGGAACCTGTGAGGCGGAAATCCGAGGATTGATTGCAATACTGTAAAAGAAAGCGTCCTGGTCGGCGAACAAATGGGCAAAGCGGTTATCCCAGCTGGTGGAAGCCCCGAAATAGAATTTTTCAGGGTCGCTGTCCGCTTCAAAGGTGAGCATAATTTTTTCATCGCTGCTTTTACCAACGGTGATAGAATTGGTTTCATTAGGCACAGGATCAATTACTACTCCGGCAGCCAAAGCGGAAACCCCCATACTCATGGTTAGCAGACCGGCAAGAACACCGGATAAAATTTTCTTCATAAAAATGACCCTCCTTGATGTAATTAGAAATAAGATAACGTATCTCTGTGAGAGAACTGTGAGAGAAAAGAAATTAGATCACGACCACTCCATAAAAGAAAATGTCCTCATAAGATTTGCTTTATTATAACATGTACCCAGCGGGAAAACCAGCAGTCTTTTGTAAATCTTGATACCAATGGGGAAAAGTGATACAATATCCACATATCATATTAAAAATTATGTCAGAAAATAAGGAGGAATCAAAAATGGCCCTGCCAAATGATCCTGTGATTCTGCTCAGTTATGTGAATACCCAGCTTAGGGATTTCGATTCCAGTTTGGAGGATATGTGCCGCCGACTGGACACTGACCCAGAACAGGTAAAGGCTAAATTGGCCACTATCGGCTATACTTATGACCCGGAAGCCAATCGCTTTCAGTAAGGAGGGGCAAATGGGAGCGCCTGTTTTAATTGTGGTGGATATGCAGAACGATTTTGTTGGGGGTGTCCTTGGCTCCAAAGAGGCCAAAGAGATTGTACCCAGAGTGGCAGAAAAAATCCGCTCCTTTCCAGGGCGGGTTATCTATACCCGTGACACCCATGGCAAAGATTATTTAAACACCCAGGAAGGAAAGAAGCTTCCCGTCCCACATTGCGAAAAGGGAACCCAGGGATGGGAACTGTGTTCAGAAGTAGCTGATTGCGTTGGGGCGGAGACAGAGATTTTTGATAAAAACACCTTTGGTTCCCAACAACTGGCGGAGACATTGGCCTTGTCCCATAAAAAAGACCCCATTCCGTTTATCCAGCTGATAGGGGTCTGTACAGATATCTGTGTCATATCCAACGCCCTTTTGCTGAAAGCTTTTCTGCCGGAGGTTCCGATTCAGGTGGATGGTTCCTGCTGCGCTGGAGTGACCCCAAAAAGTCACCAGCAGGCGTTGGACGCGATGGCCTGCTGCCAAGTAGAGATTTTATAGGTGATCAATTATTTTCCCTCAATAATTATTGAAAGTGTCCTCTGATGTATTCTTTTTTACATCAGGGGACACTTTTTTTCCGGTTCGCTTTACAGACTGTTTTGAGAGAATATATTTGTTATAATATATTCACATATACAATCTTGACTTTTTGGATAATAGGCATATAATTGTAATCATGCTTACAATTATAAAGTGAGGTGAATCGAATGGAATACGATCATTTGATTGGGTTTGCCATTCGGAGCCTATCCAATTTACTGCGGCGGAAGATGTTGGAACAGGCTCCTCTGCCCCAAAATATCAAAGGCCTCTCAGAAACAGAAGGACTGATTATGGGCTTCCTATGCGATCACGCTGGTCAGGAGCTGTATCAAAAGGATGTGGAGGAGGTTTTTTGTATCCGGCGCTCTACCGCTTCTCGGTTTTTGATTCGACTGGAACGGGAAGGTATGCTGCTGCGGGAAAGTGTTTTCCATGACGCCAGATGTAAAAGGCTTATTCCAACAGAAAAGGCCAAAGAGATCCATAAAGAGATTTTAGAGAAATCGGCAGCTATGGAACGGCTTATGAAGACAGGGTTATCCAAGGAAGAAGAACAGATATTTTTTTCTGTGGTGCGGAAGATAGAAAAAAACCTATCCTGACATATCATTTATAAAAGGAGTGTTGCGCATGATTAAACGGATTGCCGGAGCCATTCGGGAATATAAAAGGGATTCCCTGCTGACTCCGGTTTTTGTGTCGTTAGAGGTGCTTTTGGAGGTGCTGATACCATTGGTTATGAGCGCCCTGATTGACCGGGGAATTGACGCGGGAGACCTGCAGGAAATTTTGAAGCTAGGCGGACTTCTGATCGTGATGGCTTTTTTATCACTGATGTTTGGTGTGCTGTCCGGCATGACCGCCGCCAGCGCTTCCGCAGGGTTAGCCCGCAACCTGCGGCATGACATTTATTATAATGTGCAGAATTTTTCTTTCTCCAATATCGACAAATTTTCCACGGCAGGGATTGTGACCCGCCTCACCACCGATGTAACCAACGTACAGAACGCTTATCAGATGTTGATTAGGGTAGCGGTTCGATGTCCATTGATGTTGGTCTTTTCCTTCGCTATGACCATCTGGATTGGAGGTTCCATCGCCTGGATTTACCTGTGTGTAATTCCCATTCTTGGTGTAGGACTGTTTCTGATTATCTCTAAAGTCCATGGAATTTTCCAAGAAGTGTTCCACACTTATGACCAATTAAACAACGTGGTTCAGGAAAACCTGATTGGGATTCGGGTAGTAAAGTCTTTTGTCCGTGAGGAACATGAAAAGAAAAAATTCTCCCAGGTTTCTGAGAAGCTTTACCGCACCTTCCTGAAGGCAGAACGATTGATTACCTGCAACATGCCATTGATGCAGTTTTGCGTATACGCCTGCTTACTTCTGATTTCCTGGTTTGGTGCCCGTCTTGTGGTGGGAGGCAGCATGACCACGGGGGAACTGACCAGCCTGTTTAACTACACCTTCCAAATTTTGATGAGCTTAATGATGCTGTCCATGGTGATGGTGATGATTATTATGGCTCGGTCCTCTGGAGAGCGTATCGCAGAGATTTTGGAGGAAAAAAGTGACCTGACCTGTAAACCAGACGCAATCAAGGAAGTTCCAGATGGTTCGGTAGAGTTCGACCAGGTCAGTTTCAGCTATGTGGGAGATGTGAAACGTTCCAGCCTGCGGAACGTAAACTTAAAAATCAATTCTGGCGAAACGGTAGGTATCCTGGGAGGAACCGGTACCTCCAAAAGTACCCTTGTGCAGTTGATTCCCCGCTTGTATGATGCCACGGAAGGTGTCATAAAAGTAGGTGGGATTGACGTGCGGGACTACGATTTGGAGACTCTGCGAGACCAAGTGGCTATGGTTTTGCAGAAAAACACCTTGTTTTCAGGTACCATCAAGGAAAATCTCCGTTGGGGAAATGAAAGCGCCAGCGATGAAGAATTGGAACGTGTCTGCAAACTGGCCCAGGCAGATGGGTTTATACAAGAGTTCCCAGACAAATATGACACTTATATTGAGCAAGGGGGCACCAACGTTTCAGGCGGCCAAAAGCAGAGACTCTGCATTGCCAGGGCTCTGTTGAAAAAGCCTAAGATTCTGATTCTGGATGACTCCACCTCAGCGGTGGATACCAAAACAGATGCACTGATTCGGAAAGCTTTCCGTGAGGAAATCCCTGATACCACAAAGTTTATCATTGCCCAGAGAATTTTCTCTGTCCAGGATGCTGACCATATTCTGATTTTGGAAAATGGACAAATCAATGGTTTTGGCACCCATGAGGAGCTGTTGAAAACCAATCAGATTTATCGGGAAATTTATACTTCCCAAACCAAAGGAGGCGATCAGGATGAATGAGAAACGAAAAGGAACCGCTTTGCGCCTCTTGGGTTTGATTTTGAAGGGGAATGGATTGCGCTTTACAGGGGTGCTGATTAGTATCTTTGTCAGTGCTGGAGCTTCAGTAGGCGCTTCGGTATTTTTGGAGTCTCTGATTGATGACTACATCGCCCCGTTGCTGTTGGAAGCGTCCCCGGTATTTACCGGTTTGCTGCGGGCTTTGGGAATGATGGCCTGTTTGTACGCCGCCGGAATCCTGTGCAGCTTTTTGTATAACTGGCTGATGGTGTCCATTTCTCAGAGATGCCTAAAACAGATTCGTGACCAGATGTTTTCTCATATGCAGTCTCTGCCCATCCGATATTTTGACACCCATCCTCACGGAGATGTGATGAGTGTTTATACCAACGATGTGGATACCCTGCGGCAGATGATTTCTCAAAGTATCCCTCAGGCCATTTCCTCCATCATGTCTATTGTGGTGGTTTTCTGTGCCATGGTTAAAATCAGCTTGATTCTAACCGCTACGGTACTGCTTTGTGTGGGATGCATGCTAGTGATTGTGCGTCACATCGCTGGACGCAGCAGCACTTACTTTGTAAAGCAGCAAGCCTCTTTGGGTGCTTTGAACGGCTATATTGAGGAAATGGTGGAAGGGCAGAAGGTGGTAAAGGTATTCTGCCATGAGGAAAAGGCCAAAGAGGGTTTTGACCGCCTGAACGACCAGCTTTTTGAGAGCGCCAAAAATGCCAATAAGTACGCTAATATTCTGATGCCCGCTATGAACAACCTTGGCAATCTGCAATATGTAATTATCGCTATTGTGGGAGGCGTAGCGGCTTTAAATGGTACGGGACTTACCTTAGGCGCCATTGCCGCTTTTTTACAGCTGTCAAAAAGCTTTACCCAACCCATCAGCCAGATTTCTCAGCAGCTGAACTCCATCATCATGGCGCTGGCAGGAGCTGAACGGGTGTTCACCCTGATTGATGAGGAATCAGAGCAGGATGACGGTTATGTAACCCTGGTGAACGCCAAGGAGGAGAATGGGGAACTGGTAGAGACCCAGGAGCGTACAGGGGTATGGGCTTGGAAACACCCTCATTCGGATGGAACCATTACCTATACCAAGCTGACCGGGGATGTGCGGTTCTATGATGTGGATTTTGCCTATGAGGAAGGGAAAACCATTCTCCACAACATCACCCTTTATGCCAAACCGGGTCAGAAGCTGGCTTTTGTGGGTTCCACAGGAGCTGGAAAGACCACCATCACCAATTTGATTAACCGCTTTTATGATATCGCAGACGGCAAAATCCGCTATGATGATATCAACATCAATAAAATCAAAAAGAGCGACCTGCGCCGCTCCTTGGGAATCGTGCTTCAGGATACCAACCTGTTTACAGGTACAGTGCGGGAGAACATTCGATACGGCAGGTTGGACGCTACCGACCAAGAAGTGGAGGAGGCAGCCAAGCTGGCCAACGCAGATGAGTTTATCCGGCGGCTTCCAGACGGATATGATACCATGCTGACAGACAATGGCTCAAATCTTTCTCAGGGGCAAAGACAGCTGATTGCCATTGCCAGAGCCGCGGTAGCGGACCCTCCGGTTATGATTCTGGATGAGGCCACCAGCTCCATTGATACCCGTACTGAGTCTTTGGTACAAAAGGGAATGGACCGCTTAATGCATGGGCGGACGGTTTTTGTAATCGCTCATCGCCTTTCTACGGTGCGCAACTCTGACGCGATTATGGTGTTGGATCATGGGCGTATTATTGAACGGGGAGATCATGAATCCCTGATTCAAGAACATGGAATCTACTATCAGCTTTATACAGGTGCTTTCGAGATGGAGTAATTCCGTGTCTGAAAACTTAGGTTTAAAAATGTAATAAAATGATTTTCTGAGGCGGCGGCTCTGATTCTGGGGTCGCCGCCTGCCTCTATCCTAGGGGGTCGTGACTGGATTTTTGTTGGGAAATATGCTATGCTCATAGAAAATACTCGACAAAAGAAAGGAGTATCTTCATGTCGACCATCCTGCGGCCGTTAAATCCTCAAGAGTTTAACAGCGCCTATCAATTACTTCATCAAGCTTTTCCTCCCATTGAGCATCGGGAGGAGCCAGACCAAAGAGCCTTGCTGCGGCGCCCAGAATACACGATGTTTGTTCGGACAGATGAGCAGGGAGAAGTAGATGCGCTGTTAGCCGCTTGGGAGATGGAGCGTGTGCGTTTTGTGGAGCATTTCGCGGTTCGAGATTCTTTGAGAGGGAAGGGGTTGGGGGCAAAAATCCTTCAGGAGTATCTTTCAAGCTCCTCCAAGCCGGTAGTTTTGGAGGTAGAGCCTCCCGAAACGACCATAGCCATTCGGAGAATCGAATTTTATCGCAGGCAGGGGTTGTTACTGAATGAATACCCTTATGAGCAGCCCCCGCTGAGAGAAGGAATGCCCAACTGTCCGCTGCTGTTGATGAGCTGGCCCCAGCCTTTATCTGCCCAGGAATTCCAAATCGCTCGTCAATCGCTGTATCAAACCGTCTATGGGCAATCCTAAGCCTAAATTGTTTCTATAAAACTTGGGCCAGCGTTATGAAACACTGGCCCAAGTTTTTCTATTGGTCTATATAGAGCAGAGGATTTAGGAAGGTGCCATTTACCCGCAGTTCAAAGTGGAGATGATTCCCGGTGGAATTTCCAGTAGAACCCACCTTAGCAATTAACTCACCTTGCAGAACATGCTGTCCTACCTTGACAGATAAGCTGCTGTTATGAGCGTATACAGTTTGAGAGCCATCCGAATGCTGCAAAATGACACATCGTCCATATTCCCCATACCAACCCGACAAGATTACCGTTCCTTCTGCGGCGGCGTATACAGGGGTTCCATATGGAGCGGCGAAATCAATGCCATTGTGTCCTGGATAATCGTAAAAATCAGCGGAAAGCCATCCCTTATTTTTCAGAGGATGGGCGAAGGAAAATTGCCAGCGAGAACCATCAGCTGTTCTGGATTTAAGTACTTTGGTACCTCGCTGCACCACCTGATTCACAGGGGCACCTGTCTCAACGGCCTGTATGGAAAGGACCTTTACCATTTTGTCATTTTGATAGGCTACCTGTGCCTGTAATTTGGTTGCGCCCATTACCCCTTCGCTCACCAGCTTGGTATAGCCTTTATATTGATTGGGCAGGTCTATGTAGGTAGTTTCAAAGGGAATGGTCTGCTCTACCGTAACGGTACGTACAGTTATAGCGGATTGGGCTTTGGCGGATACTCCAAGGATAAACATTCCCATAAGACCGATGGTCAAAATAAAGATCAATTTATATAAACATTTTGTCTGATTCCCTGCTGTCGAACCAAAAAAATTGACCGCGGGAATTCTCATGGATCGACCTCCTTTTGTGATATATGTGCCTATTTTACGGGTTAAATATGAATAAATAATGAATAAAACGCGGTATTTACAGAAGGTTTACTATATTGGAAACCATCAAATAAAGACTTTTCCAGATCGTACTGTAAAAGTTAAATTTTTCTTTAAAAATAAAAAAGCTTTGCCTTTTATAGGAAAATGTGATATACTTTTCTCAAAATTGGCGATATGTGCCAAGGAAGAGAATAGGAGGATTTGTTTATGGCTTTTTGGGGTAGAAAAGATAAAGAAGAACCGCAGCAGCAGCCTGTACAGCCTGAGGTAGGTTCTTTGCAGCAATCTATAAAAGATTATTTGGATGCCCAGAATTGGCATTATAATTGGGATGAGGAAGATCGCTATTTCAGCATGGGAATGAACCTGAAAGAAGTAGACTCCTGCCGGGTATATATTCAGATGCGTGAGGATGATGGATTCACCATCTATTCTGTCCTGCCTATGAAGGTATCCGAGGAGAAGCGTTCCGCTGCTGCCGAGTATATTACCAGAGCCAACTATGGTCTGATTTTGGGATGCTTTGAGCTGGATTATGAGGATGGGGAAGTCCGTTACAAGGTTACAACCTGCTGCGGAGACATCAAGCTGGCGGAAGGTCCCATGGATCGCATCATCAATACAGGTTTCGCTATGCTGGACCGTTATGGCAAAGGATTGCTGTCTGTTATGTATGGCAATGTGGAGCCCGCTGCCGCTATCAAAGAGGTTGAGGGCGAGGACTAATCTTTTACTTACATTTTCAAAAATCCCGTTGGAAACAAGCTTGTTTCCAACGGGATTTTTTTGTGGGTTTGGGAGGAAGTCAGTTGGGAAAGCGGTCGCATGGGGTAAAAGCCATATTCCAGAAGTTTAACTCATGCTGACTGCATCGCAGAAAAATTTCTTTGAGATGTTCCAAACGGGAGGGTTCTAATCCTTGGCACTTTTCCTCAGCGAAGGTTCCCCAATCGTGACAGCTTTCCAGATAAACAGGGTCGGCGTATTCACGAAGGAACCCTATGTAGGGGGAAGTGGATGAAGCGAGAGGGAGCGCTTTCTGTCCGATATAGCAGTAACTGAGCATACAAGGCAAAACTGCCATCATAATTTCAGGAATATCTTCTTGTTGGGCTACCCGCAGCATATAGTTGGTGTACTCCACATTTTCAGTGCGAGGTGTCATCGCCTCCACCTGCTGGTCGGTAATCTGATGTTCCCTAAGCAGGCGAACCCGTGCCAAAGCCTCATTAGAGTGAACGAAATCCAATACCCGATGGAACCATCGCATTTCCGCCAAGGTTTGAGATTTGTACATCGCCAAAGCGAATACACGGGCATATTCCTTAAGATAAAGGGTGTCATCAATGATATAATCCAAAAATAGTTTGGGGTCCAGGGTACCATCTTCCATCCCCTGAATAAAAGGATGTTCCAAACATTGGTCCCAGATGGGCAGAGCGGCCTGAACCGTTTCTTTCAGGAATGACATGAGGCACTCCTCCTTTCCATAATTCTGTGGAGCTGACCAATAGGAAGAATGAGAAGAACAGCGATGGCCATAGCGCCCTCAATCGGCCGGGAGGTAATATGGTAGCCGAAGCTGTAAGCCCAAGGCCCCATGCCTTCCGGGGCAAAGGAAGCGAAGAAAACCACACCAGACAGCATACGGAACAGGCTGTTGAGAAAGACTCCTAAAAGGCTTCCGGCAAAGATTTTCCATCGCTTGTCCCAACCGAATACCCCAGCGAATCCCAAGCCCATCATGGCACCCATATTTTCCACCACCATTTGCAGGGGGTGAATGGGCTGCCAACCGGGAGCGAAGACAGCCAGAAGCAGGCCGCTGATGATTCCGCAAAGAATGGCGCAGGGAGGACCGGAGATAAAAGACAGAAGCATGATGGGCAGCATCCCGAAGAAGAAGATAGCGGCACCTGTGGGCAGAGGAACCCGAATGTTATGGAAAATGACTGTGAGAGCAGCAATCAATCCAATGAAACATAAATTGCGGGTATCCAGCTTCACCTGACGCAGGTAAAAGAGGGAAGCAGCGTACAGGAGAATGGTGGCGATGGTGACAATGCCAATAGATAAATCCATATGAGAAATCCTCCTTTTTATTTTGATACAAAAAAACGCCACGGCATACCGAGGCGTAAAAGGAGCATCTCCCACTAACAACTTCCTACGCTGGCATTACCCAGATCAGGTCAAGGGACATGGACAAGAATATGTTCAATCTCAGCCAGCTTCCGCCAGCGCCCCTGTGTGGTATTTTTTTGTAGCGGTATCATCATAGCATGTTCTCTGGATTTTGTAAAGGAAAATCTTGAACAGGCTCATGTGATAGAGGAGAGCTGTTCTTTGACAGCATCCAAAAAACAGCCGGAAAACTCTTTGGAGAGCCGAACAATTCCGCTTCCAGGAAGGAAACATTTTTGCAGCTTGCCAATCTCCTGGGGCAGAAGCAGCAAAGGTGAGGATTTACAAGATTCCATCCGCTTTTTCTCTTCTTTACAGGATGGGAAGGTATCCTCTATATTCAGACAGATAAAGGCACAGCCTTGCGCTTGCGCGTGTTGGATAACAGCTTCCAGTTCTGATTCCCGGATGGGAGCCGAGAGATAGATACCAAACAATCTTCGCCAGGTCCGCAAAAGTTCCAAGCCATTGGAAGACTCTTTTTCTTCAGATGATAAGGCCAGAATCAAATTAGGCGTTTTTTCAAGGATCGTCTGACAACCAAGCTGAATCTCTCCTTGAGGACCTGTCCAGAAAAAGGTGTGGCAGGGCAGCGCTTGGGCCAAATCAATGGCGTCTCTTAAAGGTGTATGAAGTAAAACAACTGTATAGAGCCCCAAAGAAGCCCCTTCCTCCAGTAAGCTTTGAGTACGGGAAGGAAGGCCATCCAAAACCGCCAGCCAAGGAAGATGCTGATGAAGCGCTTGCTGCTGACGCCGCAGGGTATTCAATCCCCAGGTAAAGGAGGTACAGCCTAAATTCACAGCCAAAGAGCACAGACAGGAATGTTCCACCTGCTGGGTCAGCCAGACCATCCAGGGGATATATGGGGAGGAAGGTTTGGAGAGGGCGTTCTGGAAAATAGGCACGAAACCCTTTTGCTCAGGGCTTTTGGTCATGCACCCCACAAAATCAGCCAACCCTCGGAGGGTTCTGGCAGGATCTTTGGGCAGATCCTGCAGGACTTTTTCTATCATCATGGAGCCAGCGGAACGAAGCAGGCGATGCTGAAAGTCCATAAAATCCCTTCCTCTCAAACTTCTTATTTTTAGAATACACGAAAACACCTTGCTCTAAAATAGACAAAATTTTGTTTTGTCAAAAAATCAGACAATTTTAAAAATATGTCGTGGTTTTTGACAAACGTCACCAGTTGTCTAATGACGAAATCCATCCATGGGATTATACTGGAAACCAGAATGAGGGAAATGTTTGTAAGGTGGGAAGGTCTATGCTAAAAAAATTTGCCCGGCTGCTGACCCGGAATAGCTTTGTGGTATTACTGGCGGCCCTGCTGTTATTGCTGCCCAGCGTCTATGGAGCTATTTGCACCAGGGTGAATTATGACGTTCTGTCTTATCTGCCGGAGGATTTAGATTCCTCCAAGGGCCAGCAGCTTCTGGAGGATACCTTCCAAAGTGCTGCTACCGCTATGCTCATTGTGGAGGGGATGCCCGCAAAGGATGTGAAAGCTTTGCGGGACCAGGTGGCCGAAGTGCCGGATGTGAGCAATGCCTTTTGGATTAGCAGTTTAATGGATATTACGGTTCCCAAAGAGATTCTGCCGGATGAGATTAAGAATCTTTTTTACAGCAAAAACAATCCTGACTCCACAATGATTATCGTCCAGTTTGAGAAGCCTGGAGCCTCCAATGAAACATTGGAAGCCATTGACCAAATTCGGGCGCTGTGCAACAAGCAATGCTTTTTAAGCGGAGTTTCGATTTTCCTGAAGGATACCAAAGACCTGGTGGAACAAGAAATGCCCCTTTATACCGTTTTGGCGGTGGTGTTCTCGATTTTAGCTATGCTGGTAACTATGGAGTCCACTCTGCTTCCCTTTGTGTATATCTTGGGAATAGGGTTTGCGGTGGCGTATAATTTTGGAAGCAATCTATTTTTAGGCCAGATTTCTTATGTGACAAAGGCCATCGCAGCGATTCTGCAATTAGGCGTTACCATGGACTACTCCATCTTTCTGGTGGACCGCTACCAGGAGGAAAAGGAAAAGTTTACCGACCGGCGGGATGCTATGGCCAGTGCTATTGAAAGCGCCTTTGTTTCCCTTTCAGGAAGTTCTCTCACCACCATAGCGGGCTTCTTGGCCCTGTGCGCTATGCGGCTGGGCCTGGGGGGAGATTTAGGGGTCGTTATGGCCAAAGGGGTGGTCATTGGAATTTTGGTGGTGGTGATTGTGCTTCCATCCATTGTGCTTGTGTTGGATAAACCTATCAGCCGGTGGCAGCATCGAACCTTTGTACCAAAATTTGATGGGATGAATAACTGGATTATCGACCATAGAAAAATTTTTGTCACTCTGTTTTTGGTATTGTTCCTGCCCGCCATGTATTTACAAAGCAAGATGGAGATTTATTATAATATTGACCAGTCTCTGCCGGCGGACCTGCCCTCTACTGTTGCCATTGAAAAGATGCGCACAGAGTTCAATATGGCTACCACCCACTTTATTATTGTGGATGACCATCTGCCCGCTTATGAGATTGAGCGGATGGTGGATGAGATAGAGCAGGTGGATGGGATAGAGACCGTGCTTGCCTACAACAAGTTTGTAAGCCCTGGGATTCCGGACCAGTTTGTTCCCCAGGAGCTAAAGGACCTGTGCAAAAAAGAAGGCTTGCAGATGATTATGGTCAACTCCGCCTATAAAGCGGCCCGCCCAGAGGAAAACGCCCAGATAGACCAACTGAATGAGATTTGTAAGCGTTATGACCCCAACGCTTTGATCACGGGGGAAGGGGTTATGACCAAGGACCTGAGCGAGATTACAACAGTAGATATTCAGAACACCAATCTTTTGTCCATGGGCGCCATCCTATTGATTGTGGCACTGGTATTTAAATCCTTTACTGTTCCGGTGGTATTGGTAGGTGCCATTGAGCTGGCCATCTTCATTAACCAAAGCTTTCCCACTCTGACAGGAACGGTTGTGCCTTTTATCTCTCCAATCGTCATTGGCTGTATTCAGCTGGGTGCCACTGTGGATTACGCCATTTTGATGACAACCCGGTTTCAAGAGGAGCTGGCCAGCGGCAAGGATCGGGTGAGTGCCATTAAAGCGGCCGCCAACGCGGCTGATAAATCCATTATTACCAGCGCTTTGGTGTTTTTCTGTGCCAATTCCGGGGTTAGTTTTATCTCCCGCATAGAGATTATTAAGAGTATCTGTTCCATGCTGGCAAGGGGTGCTGTTATCAGCGCTTTGATTAGTATATTCATTTTGCCTTCGGTTTTGCTTTGCTGTGAGAAGCTGTTTCAAAAGACCAGCTACCATTGGAAACCGAACCAGAAAGCAAAGGGGTAAATGGAGGTACCAAATATGAATCAGAAAAAAACCATGCTGCGGTTTACCAGCGGAGGAATGGCGCTGTTAATTGCTGTTCTGGCGGCGGGTTCCGCTTATGATACAGCAGAGGCGTCAAGAAATGCCGCTGTTGACAGGGCCGAAGCCCAGGCATCCTCCAATCAAATGGAGGTCATCCCCCCAGAGGAAGCTTTTGAACAAACTGATATATCCACACAGCCTAAAAAATCCGAGACCGTCTATGTAAATTTGGACCCCAGCGGAAAACCGTATGAAACCATTGTCAGTGATTGGATTCATAATGATAAAAGCGGCGCTCTGTTCCAGGACCGTTCGGACCTTTCCAATATTGTAAATGTGAAGGGAGACGAGCAGCCCAAGCAGACAGGAGACAGCTTGGAATGGCCCATGAGCGGTACAGATTTGTACTATCAGGGAACCAGTCAGAAGCCTTTGCCTTTCGAGGTAGAAATCCGTTATTATCTGAATGGAAAACGGATGGAACCTGAAAAACTAGCGGGAAAATCGGGCAGCCTGCGCATGGAGATTGATTTCCGCAACACTGACCAGCATCAGGTGGAAATCAATGGGCAGCAGGTAAAAATGTATACTCCTCTGATGGTGGTAGCCGGAATCAGTCTGGATGGGGATGTTTTTTCCAATGTCCAGGTCAGCGATGGAACGGTCAACAGTGATGGAGACCATCAGATGATTGGGCTAGTGTCTATGCCTGGAATGAACGAAAGTTTGAATTTAGGCGGCTACTCAGTGGAGCAGCTCAACGACCTGGATTTTCCAGAGAGCTTTACCATTGAAGCGGATGTTCGGGACTTTGAGATGGGCCCAATTGCTATCGCCGCCACCACCCAGCTGCCAAACCTGGAGGACCTGAGAAAAACCCAAGACATTGATGACATGCGGCAGGACCTTTTGGATTTACAGGGAGTTCAGGATAAATTTAATCTGATGGACCCGGTGCGGGACTTGCGTTCCCTGTATACCGACCAGAAGCGGACAGAAGCGGCCCAGCTCCTGATTGCGGATATTTTTGAATTTTACGATTTAAATAAAGACATTATGGATCTGCTGCCCAAATATGTGACAGAGGAAAATATCGCGCTCTATGATCGGATTCGTGTAGATTTAAAGGACAGCACGGTGGATAAGCTGCTGGATGATGAGGTGATGTTCGACCTGTTTGATTTGGTAGATGATTTAAGTTCCACCCGTTTGAAGGATTTGGCGGATGATTATGAGGAGCTTTGCGAAAATGAAGCCCTGAAAAAGGAATTTGATGGCCTTATTCGGGTTCTGAAAGATCCACAGACGATGCAGATACTCACCAATCTAAAAGGACAATTGGAGCAGCTTCCCACCCAGATGACCAAAGCTGCCCAGCAGCAGGTAAAAGAAAAATTATACAGTATGATTGGAACCAATGAGGAAAGCACCCTTTTGAATATGCTGTCACAGGCGGGCTATCCAGTAGATGAACTGAGCAGGCTTAATGGATTAAGCTTGGTGAACTCGATGGATATGATCAATCCAGAGGAGGAAGCCCGTCAGGAACAGGAACGTTTGGCTGAGAAACAAAAACGCCAGGAGGAAGCCAAAAAGGAAAAGGAGGAAGCGGCCAAACCAGAAGAGCAGGAAGGTACAGCGCCCACAGAAGAAAACACCCAAGAGAAGCAACCCCAAGAGGATACACAGCCGGAGAAACCCGATGTTTCTGTGGAGGAGCCTGCCGCTGAGGAGAATGATAGCCAGCAGTCTGGTGCAGCGGAAAGCGACGAGACGGATGCCCAGACCAATGAGACCACTGAACAAGCACCTGCGGTATCCTCTCAAGAGGAGATGGATGCTCAGGAGAAAGAATCAACACCAGAGCCTCAGGAACAAGAGATTGCCCGGCAGGAAAGCGAGGGACAGATTGTTCTGACTGCCTCCGCCTATGTGGAACGGAGCGGTTCTGAGATGCGTACATACGCTATTCAAGGAATGGTGGACGACTATGTAGAACAGCATTGGGAGAAGATCTTGGAGACACAGCCTGAGATTGCCCAGCAGCTGGAGGAAATGAAACAGTCCTTGGAGGCAATCGAGAAAATCGGTGATGGTATCAGTCCAGAACTGGCGGCTTTCCTGGAAAAGGCGGCGGGCCATTTGGAAGAAAACCGGGACAATTTGGAAACGCTCCTGCTGATGCTGGAGAAATTGGAGAATTGGGATTTGCTGGATGATGTGGAATATATCAATGACCTGCGGGACGATATGCATGACCTGCGCCCCATCATCAAAGACCTTCAACGGGATCTGAAAACCAGTGAGATGCGTGAGAGCCTTCACAAAGCACCTGAAACGGTAGAAGTTTTAATGAAACTCAAGGAAGACCTGGAGACTCATCGGGATATTATGGAATCTTTGCGTACGGCAACCTTACAGGAAAATGTAAATTTGAGCCGGGATATGATTGCCACCTTGGATCGTCTGGAAGCGGAGGACGCCACAGGCGAGGGAATTCAGAAGTTGGACGATATTGATGAGATTCTCGCCCGGAAGGACGCTTATGTGGAATTATCAGACCAATATGGTGTGTTTACCCAGGCGCCGGAAGGAATTGATACAGAGGTTAAATTTGTGCTGAAGACAGATTCTATTGAGAAGCCAGAGGAACCTTCTGTAACGGTTCCTCAACAGGAAGAACAAGGATTCTTAGGATGGCTGAAGGGACTTGTTGGCAAAAAAGATTGATGAAAAGGGGACATTTAAAATGTCCCCTTTTCTTTATGAAACTTTAAAATGTTAGACAGGGAAAACAATTTTACAAGACCGCAGCTTGAAGAAAGATAGAGGTTATGATATACTATTTTATGGTCAGAATAAACAGATATTGTTTTTTGTTCCAATTGAAGAATTTTTAATGGTACCTTACAAGAAATGATGTAGGGAGGCTGTCATGAAATTACAGGAATCTGGTGAAAATTATTTAGAGGCAATTTTGTTGCTGAAACAGGAAAAAGGGGCGGTACGCTCAATTGACATTGCCCAGTGGATGAATTTCAGCAAACCTAGTATCAGTCGAGCTATGTCCCTGCTTCGGGAAAATGGATACATTGTAATGGATAAAGATGGGCTGATTGAGTTTACTCCCACAGGTTTAGAAACAGCTCAGCGTGTTTATGAGCGGCATACGATTTTAACAAGATTTTTGGTACAATTGGGTGTTGACGAGGCTGTAGCCGCTCAGGATGCCTGCCGAATTGAGCATGTAATCAGTCAGGAATCCTTCCAGCGCATTAAAGAAAAGCTGAGGGAACAAGAATCGAAAGATGACAGTTTTCAAAATTAAATGAACTGAATCCAACTGGGCAGGAAATGGGAACATTTTCTGCCCAGTTTCAGTTGTGGCCCAATGGCAGTTGGATTTTTATTGAAAAAACCAGATGTGTGTGATAAACTAATCCTATTACACCCAAGGAGGGTACAAAATGAAGCAAGGGATTCTGGTTGTCAGCTTTGGCACCAGTTATGAAAACGCCCGTAAAAAGGGTATCGACAGTATTGAAAAGACACTAATGGAGACGTTCCCCGATTGGGAAATCCGCAGGGCTTTTACCAGCGGAATGGTATTAAAGGTGTTGCGGGAGCGGGACAGAATCTATATCGACAATGTGAGACAGGCGTTGGAACGTTTGGCTGAGGAGGGGTTTCAGCGGGTGGTGATTCAACCCACCCATGTTATCAATGGAATCGAGAATGATGAAATGATACAAACAGCCCAGATGTTTCAGGATCGGTTTGAAAGTTTATCTTTCGGTGCGCCGCTTCTCACTTCTACCGAGGATTATCAGCAGGTAGTGGGGGCGGTGACGGAACCTTTTTCTCAAGAGCTGGCGAAACCGGATACAGCTTTGGTTTTTATGGGTCATGGTACCTCACATCATGCCAATGCGGCGTACGCTGCTCTGGATTATTGGTTCCGGGCGGCAGGGTACAGCAATATTTTTGTTGGGACAGTGGAAGGTTCTCCAGATGTGGGGATGTTAATTGAACAAATCAAGAAAACAAGTGTAAAACGGGTTATTCTGGCACCTTTTATGGTGGTAGCGGGAGATCACGCCAGAAATGATATGTCAGGTTCGTCGGAAGATTCTTGGGAAAGCCAGTTTGAAAGAGAAGGCTTTTCGGTGGATTGTGTCTTTAAGGGGCTGGGGGAATATCCATTGATTAGACAACTTTATGTGCGGCACGCTTTGGAAGCGATTCAAAAACAAAGCTGATTTGCAAAAGAGATCAATCTGGCGAAGTTGTACGAATCAGCCCCTTGTTTTTCGGCGGCTTGTTGATTGACAGAGGATGATTTTCCTTCTATAATTAAATCAGGTATGAGAGGATTTGAATTTGAGAGATGGAGCATACCAGTCAAGACATTTCAATAAGCATCCGGGAAGATGACTCGGTAAGCAGATGCGCTTTGCGGTTGGCGATGAGCGTGACTATGGCGGAGGAAACTACTCTGAAGGAACTGCTTGAATCCTTGGGGTTCCGATGTGTGGTCACCGAAACGGGAGGCCGTTCCAGTGGAGATTTTCAGGAAAAGATCACACGGGCGGTACTGGGAGCCAGCCTGAATGCCCGCTTGGTGGAAAAGGTAGACCATGAGATTCATGCCTTGCTGCACGCTACCGAGGAAGCGAAGCGTTGTGTCTTATCTAACACAGCATCGGTCACCAGCTTGGCGGTGAAAATCGCGGTGGTGCGTAAGGGGCATTGGATTTCGGTAGCCTTGTATGGGGATTCCAGTATACATCCCATTACCACACACGAGCGGTGCGGCGTAGGAACCATGCATATTTAAAATTTGGACTGAATGAGAGTTAAAGAAGCAGAGAAAAACAGTTCCTTGTTTTTCTCTGCTTTTCTGCGTTTTAGGTAATGGTTACTGATCTACCGTAAACAACATCCAAAGTCCTTCCTGGGCGGCTTTTTCCCAAAGCGGAAAGGACCCTTCCAGCCAATCCCAGGTGTAGTTGAAATCATCTTCATCTATGGAATGTTCATATGCCTCCTCATCAATAGCGAAGTATCTGCGGCGAAAATCCTCCTTGGTGAGATTTTTCAAAGCAGAGGAGATCGCTTTTACCTGTTGGGGAGACTTCAGTGTGATGATATAATCCTCCTCGCCCTCTTTATCCCCATAAAGAACCGTCCCACCGAGAATCACCCCGCTGAGAGGGGAGCAGCCATCCCCGAAAAGCAGGTTTCCATCGGTGAGAGCCCGATGGGCGGCATCCCAAGACTTATCCAATTCGGCCAGCAGGTCAGGATGCTGAGAAAACCATTCCTCTTCCAACTGGCAGCCGATATAATCAGGAAGCTCGTTGCGGGGAATCTTTTTCAGTTTGTTTAGGCTAGGCTCATCCAAAGCAAATAAAACCCCCAAGCAGCTCATATGCAACTTCTCCTTTCGCAGGCAAAATATAAGGAAATTTTAAATTTATTATAAAGCACTTTCTTGCGCAAAACAAGGTTGATTTTTAAGGAGGCATCTACATGAAAAAATGGAATTTAGGGTATGTGTATCTGCTGATTACCATTTTACTGTTCAGTACCTATGAAGTGGTCAGCAAAACCATTGCCGCTCAAATCAGCCCCTTCCAGCTAAACTTTGTCCGCTTTTTCTTAGGCGGGTTGGTGTTGCTGGTGATTTTACTGATACGTGGACAGGCGGCCATTACAAAAAAGCAAGCCCTTCAGCTTCTGCTCCTGGGAACCATGAATACCGCCATCGTGTTCAATCTGATGCAGTATGCTTTGGCTCTGCCAGGAGCTTCCGCTGCGGTTGGAGCGGTTATCTTTTCCAGCAATCCCATTTTTGTAAACCTGTTCGCTGCCCTTATAGAAAAAGAGCGTATCTCTGTCAGTAAAGTAGTAGGGTTGGCCATAGGGGTAATTGGAATTTCTGTGGTATTTTTAGATAAATTTTCGGTGGGGGCTTCCGCTTGGCTCAGTCCGCTTTTGGTGCTTCTGGCCGCTATTGGATTTGGGTTATATTCGGTATTGGGACGCAAAATTGTGGCCCAGGTGGGAAGCATGCGGATGAACGCATATTCCTTTTTGTTCGGCAGTTTAGTGATGGTGCCATTCTTACTCATTGCTAAAATACCAGTGATTACCTTTGATTTGGAGATTCTCCCCAAAATCCTGTATCTGGCTATTTTTGTCACTGGAATCGCCTATTTAACCTATTTTCTTGGGCTGGCCCAGGCAGGAGCCAGCAAAGGCTCTTTGGTCTTTTTCCTCAAGCCGGTGTTCGCCAGCTTCATAGCGGTGATTTTCCTGAATGAGAAATTAAGCCTTACTCTGGTGTTGGGGACCTTATTGGTATTGATGGGAATTGGCGTAGCGTTATTTGGGGAGCGTATTCGTAAGCCCAGAATGTAGAATCTGCATACAACTGAATGACATCAATGCTCATCAGGCACAGGCTATTTGGACCTATCTCCAATATCCTGTGCCTGTTCAATTATATCAGCAAGGAGATACCAAAAGGGTGGTCATCATAGCTGAATCAGTTCCAAAGCCAATTTACCACAACGAAAAAGATTTTCAAGAGTCAATCGCTCATGGGTGGTATGGACCTGTTCCATCCCCGTGCTAACCACCACAGCGGGGATACCATGCGCATTGAAATGGTTGGCATCGCTGCCGCCGCCGGTAGAGATAATCTGTGGGGAAATTCCCAAACGGGAAATCCCACCGGAGACCAGAGTGACCAAAGGATGTTCCTTTGGGAGATGATAAGGCTGATAGGTAGGTTCCACCATATACTTCAATGTGGCGCCGGTTTCCTGGCAAGCCCCCTTTAGACAATCCACCATATGCTGTATCTGGCCTTCCAATTTTTCCAGGCTGTGGCTGCGGGCTTCCGCCTCAATATGGGCTTGCTGGGGAACAATGTTGGTAGCGTAACAGGCGGAAAAGGTGCCTATATTGGCGGTAGTCTCCGAATCAATCCGCAGCAGACGCATCCTGGAAATTCCCAGAGCTGCCGCAGAAATGGCGCTGATTCCCTGCTCAGGGCAGAATCCCGCGTGAGCACTTTTCCCAAACACATCAGCGTATAATTTGGTCTGTCCGGGAGCGGACACAACAATTTTTCCCACATCGCCCTCGCAGTCAAACACCACCGCCTGATGGGCTTTCAGCCGATGAAATTCAAGTTTGGAGGCGCCTCGGACACCACCTTCCTCATAGATGGAAAACACAATCTGGACAGGACGATGGGCCAGCCTATTTTCCACCACTGTATGGAGAGCCTCCATAATGGCCGCTACACCCGCCTTATCATCCCCGCCTAAGATGGTATCCCCCTGACTTTGCAGTACCCCATTCTGGATTTGAGGCCGGATTCCTTTGCCGGGGCGAACCGTGTCCATATGTCCGCTGAGGAGGATGGGTTCAGCCGAAGCATCCCCTTCCAGCCAGGCGTAGAGGTTGTTGGCGTTGGACCCCAAAGTTTTACCAGCCTGATCGGTCCACCAGGGGATACCCATACCATCCAGTTCCTGGATAAGCCGCCGCATAAAGGCTTCTTCACACAAAGTTTCACTGTCAATAGACACGTACTCTAAAAATCGACGCAATAACCGTTCCTGAACCATGAAATCCAGCCCCTTTTCACTTCACTGTTAAAAGGATTGTATCAAATTTGTCCTGAAAGGGCAAGATGAGAGGGCTGGCCTTGCTCCAAAACGGGAAAAGGTGTATAATAGCTGTAACCTATAAAATGATTTTGATGAACTTTCAGGATGAATTTGATGTGTGTTTAATGGAGGAATCGCCATGGCCTATCAGATTGTAACCGATTCTAATGCGGATTTGGTTCCAGGTTTTGCCCAAGAGCATGGGGTGGTGGAGTTGGAGCTGACCTATACCATCAAGGGACAGACCCATTACGCCAATGATCCCGATTTAAGTCCCCATGCTTTTTATCAGATGATGCGGGAAGGGCAGATGCCCATTACCGCTCAAGTCAATGTAGAGGAAGCCAAGTCCCGCCTCAGACCCATTCTGGAGGAGGGAAAAGACTTGCTGTGCCTGCTTTTCTCCTCAGCCCTTTCTGGAACCTACAATAGTGTGCGTCTGGCGGTAGAGGAACTGTTAGAGGAGTTCCCTCAAAGACAGGCTCGAGTGGTGGATACATTGGCGGCTTCCGCTGGTCAGGGGCTTTTGGTGACTTACGCAGCAGAGTATCAGGCCCAAGGGCTTTCCCTCCAGGAAAATGGGGACCGTATTCAAGAGGATTTGCCGCATCTGGTTCATCTGTTCACTGTGAATGATCTGTTTCATCTGCATCGGGGTGGACGGGTATCGGCGGCAGCAGCGGTGGTTGGGTCCATGCTGCAAATTAAACCAATCCTTCATGTGGACAATCAGGGAAAACTGATTCCAATTGGCAAAACCAGAGGCCGTAAGGCAGCTTTGAAAGCTTTGGTGGATGGCATGGAGCAGCGAATGGAGGGGGAAAAACCCCAGCGCTTCGCCATCAGCCATGGGGACTGCTTAGAAGACGCTCAGTGGGTCGCTGAGGAGGTATGTCGTCGGTTCGGTATTCAGGAACACACCATCGCTTTTGTGGGACCAACCATTGGTGCCCATTCAGGTCCTGGGACCGTAGCGCTGTTCTTCTATGGCACCCATAGATAAAAATGCATCCAAATAATTGAAAAGAAACAGGCCTCCAACGTAGAATTGTTGGAGGCCTTTCTTCATATTGTGACCCAGTGCCATAAAATGGCCTGTTCTTTTTTATTTAGAGTTAGAAAGAAGCTGCTTAATTTTTTCATGAGGGTCGATGATGCTGCTTACAGAAATATCATGGTTGAGCGCGGCGATAAAGTAAGCGATATACTTGGAGACATCCACCTCATGGAACCACTCTCTGGAGCAGAGTTCTGGAGTCCGATAGGTCAGGTTGGTACCCAGCACACCATCAATAATGCCTTTTTCATACGCCCGATCAAACTCCTCCAAACCGTTGGTAAAGATCGCATAGGTGGAGTAGGCGAAAATACGGCCTGCTTTTTGTTTTTTCAGTTCGTAAGCGATATCCAGCATAGATTCACCGGAAGAAATGATGTCATCGGCGATGAAAATATCCTTGCCCTCTACGGAAGTTCCCAAATATTCATGGGCTACGATGGGATTGCGGCCATTAACAATACGGGAATAATCCCGACGCTTATAGAACATTCCCAAATCCACCTCCAGAACAGAGGCGTAATACATATTCCGGCTCATGGCCCCTTCGTCCGGACTGACTACCATGAAATGATCCCGGTCAATGCGCAGATCCTTGACAGAACGGAACAAAGCCTTTAATACCTGATAAGCGGGGATTACGTTGTCAAATCCCATCAAGGGAACAGCGTTCTGTACTCTGGGATCGTGGGCGTCGAAGGTAACGATGTTTACTACGCCCATATGCTGTAATTCCTGAAGCGCGAAGGCACAATCCAAACTTTCACGATAGCTGCGCTTGTGCTGCCGGCTGCCAAAAAGGATAGGCATGATGACAGAGATACGGTGGGCTTTACCGCTGGCGGCCTGAATCAAACGCTTCAGATCCTGAAAATGGTCATCAGGGGACATATAGTTCTGCTTGCCGAAAATATTGTAGGTGCAGCTGTAATTTCCCATATCCACAATGAAGAACAGGTCGTCCCCACGGACGGTGGATTTGATGATTCCTTTTCCATCACCAGAGGAAAAGCGAGGACACTCACTTTCCACAATAAAGGTGTCCTTGGCGTTAGGGCTGTTTTTGGCCCATTCCACTAAGTAGGAATTGATTTTTTCTCCCAGTTCCTTGGCACCTTCAGAAACAATAAGTCCCAAAGGAGCCACCTTAGACATGTTGAAGATATCCTGTGTTTCGATATGACCCATGAAATAGCCTCTTTCTTCAGCGTTGATCTTGGTGGAGCCATTGCCTTCCGGGCGCTGATCACCGGAAAGATTGCTCCGAACTGCTTGGAAACATCGGGAATTCTGTTGTCAATAATTTATTATACAGGATTCGACAGGGTACGCACAATACTTTTTTTGTAGAAAAGTGTAAAAAAAACAGAGATAACTTTGTGTGAATAGCAAAAATAAGAAGAAACCTCGCAGTGGAAGATGAATTTCTTATTTTTCGGATGATTTCTACTATATTTTAAAACATTAGAACAAAATTTTCAAGATTTTGCAAAAAATTCCTTTTTCTGTGTCATATAATAAAAGACAAAGAGATTGATTATATATTTAAGCATGACTTTATTGTGGAAAAAGGAGATAAAAATACGCAAGTTATTTAATACTTACTTTATGTTCTCTCATTGTAACCTGCGAAACAGAATAGGGACGGTTGTAGAGTGAGAGGACAACAGGTGGAAGTTTCTTGACTTTTTTACAGGATTCCTTTAAAATTGAACAGATATGAGACCCCAGGGGGATGGTTATGGAGCGGTATGTTTACGCCAATGGAAAACGGCTGCGCTGTGGATTCACCACAGGAACCTGTGCCGCCGCCGCTGCAAAAGCGGCGGCCATCTTTTGGAAAACCGGAGCCTGCCTGGAAAGGGTTTCCTTACAGGTTCCAAAGGGCATTGAGTTGGAACTGAAGATAGAAGACCCCTCAAAAGGCCAAAACTGGACATGCTGCGCTGTCCGCAAGGATGGGGGGGATGACCAGGACGCCACCCATGGAATCTTGGTGTATGCCAAAATCGAACCTTGTCAGGAAGGGTTCTCTCTGGAAGGTGGGGCAGGTGTGGGACGCATTACACTTCCCGGCCTGGAACAGCCGGTAGGAGCGCCCGCTATCAACCGGGTTCCCCGTCAGATGATTCAGCAGGCGGTAGAGGAGGTCTTGGGCAGCCCTGCTAAGGTGCGGGTGACTATCTCTGTTCCAGCGGGGGTGGAGCTGGCATCCAAAACCTATAATCCCCGCTTGGGCATTCAAGGCGGAATTTCCATATTGGGGACCACTGGCATTGTGGAGCCTATGAGCCAGACCGCCCTGATAGACACCATCCGGGTGGAGTTGGAGCTGCTGCGGGCCCAGGGAGACGGACCGGTACTTCTGACCCCAGGAAACTATGGGGAAACTTTCTGCCAAAAGGTCCTGGGATTGGACACCAGACGTTCGGTGCTTTACGGGAATTTTTTGGGAGAGGCTTTTGACCACACCGTCAGATTGGGCTTTTCCGGTGTTCTTCTGGTGGGGCACATTGGAAAGCTGGTGAAGCTGGCGGGGGGAATTTATCAAACCCATTCAAGGGTGGCGGATGCCCGAATGGAAATCCTCACCGCTCACGCCGCTTTGGCGGGGGGGAGCAAAGACCTGGCCCGGAACCTGATGGGGTGTATTACCACCGACCAAGCTCTAGACTTGCTGGACGAGGCGGGCCTGCTGTCATCAGTATTGGAAGGATTGCTGGAAAAGATTCAGTTTTATGGGACTGGACGCTTGGACCATATTCCTTTGGGAGTGGTGCTGTTTTCAAATTCCAGAGGGCTGTTGGCAAGGAACCAAAAAGCCCAGGAATTGATAAAGACTTTTCAAAAGGTGATAGAGGAGGAACCAAAATGACAGGCGTATTCTACGGTGTAAGTGTGGGGCCGGGAGACCCGGAGCTGATGACCCTGAAGGCGGTCAGGCTGCTGAAAGAATGTCCAGTGATTGCGGTCCCTCAATCGGGCAGCCAAGGGGAACCGGTGGCCTTATCCATTGCCAGGCAGGCGGTGCCGGAACTGCTTGAAAAGGAGTTCCTGGAGCTGACTATGCCTATGACCCGGGACCAGGAGAAGCTGAAAGCGGCTTGGGAGCAGGGCGCCCAGGCTGTGGCATACTTCTTGCGTCAGGGATTGGATGTGGCTTTTTTGACTTTGGGGGACGCAAGTGTCTATTCCACCTTCCAGTATTTGAAGGAAGCGGTGGAAAAATTGGGTTTTGAGACCAAAGTAGTGGCAGGGGTTCCCTCCTTTTGTGCCGCCGCCGCTCTTGTGGGAGAAGGATTGGTGGATGGGGATACCCCCTTGCATCTGCTGCCTGCCGCTTGCCAGGAGGCGGAGGATTGGCTGGATCTGCCTGGAACTAAGGTGCTGATGAAGTCTGGCAAAGCCCTGCCCCGGATTAAAGAAGCTCTGAAAGCGCGTGGCCTCAGCGAAAAAGCCTGGATGGTGGAAAAATGCGGGATGGAAGGGGAGCAGGTCTATCCTTCTATTGAGCAGGCAGGGGAGGACACAGGTTATTTTGCCTTGATTGTGGTGAAGGGATAGAGGAGGAGCCGGATGATTCATTTTGTAGGAGCGGGCTGCGGCGCGCCGGATTTAATCACTCTGCGAGGGAAAAGACTGCTGGAGGAAGCGGATGTGGTCATCTACGCTGGTTCCCTGGTGAATCCTGCCTTGTTGGAGGGAGTCAAGCAGGGTTGCCAAATCTATAACAGCGCTAAAATGACCCTTGAGGAAGTTCTGAAAGTAATGAGGGAAGCTTGCGGAAAAGGCCAGACTGTGGTGCGGCTGCATACCGGCGACCCCTCTCTTTATGGAGCCATCCGGGAACAGATTGACCAGCTGGACCAATGGAAGCTTCCCTACGACGTAACCCCTGGAGTCAGCGCATTTTCAGGGGCGGCAGCTTCTCTGGCCAGATTGGGCGGAGCGGAGTACACCTTACCGGATGTCTCCCAGACGCTGATTATCACCCGAATGGAGGGGCGAACCCCTGTTCCAGAGAAGGAGCGGTTAAGAAGTCTGGCGGCTCACCAAGCTTCTATGGCCATCTACCTCAGTGCGGGCATGGTATCCCAGGTGGTAGAGGAGCTGCTGGCGGGAGGGTACCCAAAGGATACCCCCGCCGCAATTGTGTATAAAGCCACATGGCCGGAGGAAAAAACGTTGTTGGCCCCTCTGGAGACCCTGCCCAGTGTGGCCAAGGAGCATGGAATTACCAAAACCGCCTTGATTTTGGTGGGAGATTATTTGGGGGATACTTATAGCCGCTCCAAGCTGTATGACCCCACTTTTACCACTGGATTTCGGGAGGCATCCCAATGAGGATTTCGCTGGCTGCTTTCACCGACAGAGGCATGGGGCTGGCCGTAAAAATCGCTCAGGGGCTGGAACAGGAAGGGGACCAGGTGCTGGACTGCCGCCGGATTCCCGGAAACCCGAAGATTTCCCTGAGGGAATGGACGGACAAGGCGTTCCAAGGGGACGCCTTGATTTTTGTGGGGGCCTGTGGTATCGCGGTGCGGGCTATCGCCCCCTTGGTGAAGGACAAGTTTGCCGACCCGGCAGTGGTATCCATTGACGAGGGAGGGCATTTCGCCATTCCTCTCCTGTCTGGGCATATGGGGGGAGGCAACCGGTTGGCTAACAGAGTAGCCCAAATTGCTGGCGGACAAGCGGCTATCTCCACCGCAACTGATTTAAATGGGGTATTTGCGGTGGACTTGTGGGCCAAGTCCCAAGGCCTGTATATGAAAGAACGGGAGCTGGCCAAACAGGTTTCCGCTCGTCTCCTGTCAGGGGAACCGGTGGGATTCCGCTCGGATTTCCCGGTGGAAGGACCGCTGCCTCAAGGCTTCACTGAGAAGTTGACAGAACTGGGGATACAAGTCGGGTTTTATCTCGGTACCCCTTTTCCTCAGACCCTGCACTTGATTCCTAAAAAAATCGCTTTGGGGGTAGGGTGTCGGAAGGGAATCTCCTTCTCACAGTTTCAGGGAAAAATCCTGGAATTTCTGCGGCAGGCAAACCTGCCTTTGGAAGGGGTGGAGCAGGTGGCTACCATTTCTCACAAAGGGGAGGAACCCTGTATCTTGGAGTTTTGTCAGCGGTATGGGCTGCCTTTGAGGTTGTTTTCTCCCCAGGAGTTGGCGCAGCAGCTGGGTCAGTTTACCTCGTCGGACTTTGTACGAAGAACGGTGGGGGTGGATAATGTGTGTGAACGAGCGGCGGCAGCCGCCTGTCAGGGAGCCCTTTTGCTCCCAAAACAAGCTGGAGATGGGGTGACAGCGGCAGCAGCCGCTGGACCTGTGTCCCTGTGGTTTTAAGCGATGATGGATGGAGGCAGAACCTTGGAGGAAGAATTGTGTATCCGTATGGTGGGGATTGATTATGAAAGAGCGGGCGTGGAGCTGAGGGAGCGTTTTTCCATGACCCGTGGGGCGGCTCAGGATTGGCTGTCTGCCTTGGAGCGAAGCCCTCAACTGCAAGGTTGTGTGCTGCTCTCCACCTGCAACCGGACGGAACTCTGGGTGAGCGGTCAGGCTGACCCTCTGACCTTGCTTTGCAACATGAAGGGATTGGAACCTGAGCCCTATCAGGACAGCTTTATCCGCAGGGAGGGACAGGAGGCGGTTCATCATCTGTTCTGCTTGGCCTGCGGGCTGAAATCCCAGATATTTGGGGAGGACCAAATCATTACCCAAGTAGGGGAGGCCCTTTCCATGGCTCGGGAAAGCAAAGCGGCGGATTCGGTGCTGGAAACCTTGTTCCGTGAGGCGATTACCGCCGCCAAAGAGGTCAAGACTCAGGTGAGGCTCACCCAGCGGGACCGGTCGGTGGCCGAGCGGGCGGTGGGATTTTTGGAGGAACAATTGGGGGCCTTGGAAGGGCGTCCCTGTCTGGTGATTGGCAATGGGGAGATGGGTAGGTTAGCCGCCTCCCGTTTGGCTGAAAAGGGAGCTAATGTGCGCATGACCCTGCGCAGCTACCGCCATGGGGAAGCTATTATCCCTTCTGGGGTGGATACCGTCACCTATGAGAACCGATTAGAGTGGGTGGGAAAAATGGATGCAGTTATTAGTGCCACAACCAGCCCCCATTATACCCTGCGGGCGGACCAACTGCCCAGCCTGTCCCATCCGGTGATATTCTGTGATTTGGCGGTTCCCAGGGATATAGACCCGGAAATTGGAAAACTTCCCATGGCCAGCCTCTACGACACAGACCAGATTTGCGGAAGCCGCCCTCAATGCGACCAGGAAGCATTGGAACAGGCCTGGAACATTCTCCGCCATGGGGAGGAGGATTTTCTGCGGTGGTATCAGATGCGGGGTATGGCCGCTTCGGTCCAGAGGGTCAGCGGAGAGGTAGCCAAGGATGTGCTGGGGCGGGTAAGCCGCCCCTTGGGAAAATTACCTCCTTCCCAACGGGAAGAATTGTCCCAACGGGCGGAGGAGGCTGTGCGCAAAGCGGTTTCCAAGCTGCTTTTTGGACTGGGTGAGGAACTTCCACCTCAGCTGAGAATTCCCTGTCTGGCGGCCCTGGAGCGGGCTGGAAAGGAGAAAAACTGATGGGAAAACTGTATGTGGTGGGTTTAGGACCAGGAAATCCGGAGGGACTTACAGCGGCCGCCCTGGCGACCTTGGAGCGATGCGATTTAATTGCCGGATATCAGACCTATGTGGATTTGATACGGACCCGCTTCCTTAATAAAGAGCTGCTCTCCACCTCCATGCGCCAGGAAACCCAGCGCTGCCGGATGGCCTTGGCTGAGGCGGCGAAAGGCCGCCAGGTGGCGATGGTCTGTTCAGGGGACCCAGGGGTTTATGGAATGGCAGGGTTGATATATCAGCTTGGGAGAGAATACCCCCAGGTGGAACTGGAGGTGGTGCCTGGTGTCACCGCCGCGTGCAGTGGAGCGGCCTTGCTGGGAGCGCCGCTGGGGCACGACTTTGCGGTGATTTCCTTGAGTGATTTGCTGACCCCTTGGGAAACCATTGAGAAACGGCTGGAAGCGGCTGCCCTGGGTGATTTCTGTATCTGCCTCTACAATCCATCCAGTAAAAAGAGAGGGGACTACCTGCGGCGGGCCTGTGAAATCCTGCTGCGGCATCGGGCGCCGGAAAATCCGGCGGGGGTGGTGCGGAATATTGGCCGGGATGGACAGATGGCTCAAGTGATGACCTTGGCTCAGCTTCAAAACTATCAAGCGGATATGTTCACCACCGTGTTTATCGGCAACAGCCAAACCCAATTGATTGGCAACAAGATGGTGACTCCCAGAGGATACCGGGAGGTTCAGGAGTGAGGGGATATTTGATTTTCGGGGGAACCAGTGAGGCCCGCCAGTTGGTGGAGGAGCTGGCCAGCCGGCAGGTTCCGGTAACAGTCAGTGTAGCCACTCAGTATGGGGGAACTTTGCTTCCCAAAGAAGCGGTAGTGCTGACCCAGCGGATGAACCAGGAAGAAATGGAAGCGCTGATGAGACAAGAGCGGTTTCTGTGTGTGGTAGATGCTACCCATCCCTACGCCTGTCAGGTGACCCAAAATATTCAAGGAGCTTGCGAAGCTACAAATACCCCTTATCTGCGTCTTGCTCGTCCTTCTTCAGACTGGCAAGGTAATATGCTTTACAAGGAAACCCATCAGGCGGCAGTAAGCCTATTGGAGCAGATTCCTGGAAAAGTACTCTTAACCACAGGTAGTAAAGATTTAGGACTTTACACTGAATTGAGGGACTTTCAGGAGCGGTTATTTCCCCGGATTCTCCCAGTGGAGTCCTCTTTGAAAAAATGTTTGGAATTAGGTTTTCCGGTCAGTCATATCATCGCTATGCAGGGCCCTTTTTCCAAGGAGATGAATCTGGCCCTGCTCAGACAAATTGGAGCCAATATTTTGGTGACTAAAGAATCAGGAGCCGCTGGCGGCTTTCAGGAGAAGCTGGAAGCGGCTCAGGAAGCTGGAGCAAAGCTGCTGGTGATTGGGCGTCCAGCGGAAGGCCGGGAGGGCTTGGACTTCTCACAAATTATAGAGCGTTTACAGTTAGAGTATCAGCTTCCGACTCCCAAGCCTTGCCCCTTGCGCTTTCCTTTGTTTGTGGACTTGAGGGGCAAAAGGGTTTTGGTAGTGGGAGGCGGCGGGGTAGCCTTCCGCCGGATTAGAAAATTGACAGAATTTGGATGTCAAATTACAGTGATTGCGCCGGAACTTTCAGAAAAATTGGATGAAAAGGCCCATTGGGAAGCCAGAGAATGGCGTTCTGGAGACTGCGCCGGATATGAGCTGGTCCTGGCGGCTACCAACGACCACACCGTGAACCGGATGGTGGGATTGGAAGCAAAGTCCTTGGGCATTCCGGTGAATGTATGCGATGCGCCGGAGGCATGTGATTTTTATTTCCCGGCAATTGCCAGAAAAGGCCCGGTTGTGGCGGGAATTACCGCCTGCGGGGTGAATCATCGGCTGGCAGCGGAAAGTGCCCAAAGGGTGCGGGATGCTTTGGAAAATTTATCCCTTTAAAAATGACGCTATGAAAGGGGAGAGACAGGTGGAAGGGAAAAAAATCCGTGTAGGAAGCAGAGAGAGCAAACTTGCGGTTTTGCAGACCCAGTTGGTGATGGAAGAAATCCATCGTCGTCATCCTGAAATCCAGTTGGAATTGGTCACCATGAAAACAACCGGGGACCGGATTTTGGACCGTCCTCTGAGCCAGGTGGGAGGAAAGGGTCTGTTTGTGCGGGAGTTGGACGCTGCCCTGCGGGAGGGCCGGGTGGATTTGACCGTCCACAGCTTGAAGGACCTGCCTATGGAGCAGGAGGCAGATTTGCCGCTTTTGGCCTTTTGCCGACGGGAGGACCCTCGGGATGTGCTGATTTTGCCGAAAGGTATGAAAGAACCTCCCAGCGGTAAACCCATCGGAAGCTCCAGTCCACGCAGGGAGTTGCAGCTGAGAAAGCTGTACCCCCAACTGGAGGTAAAAAGTGTACGGGGCAATGTGCTGACCCGCTTGGAAAAATTGGACCGGGGTGAGTATGGGGCGCTGGTACTGGCTTACGCGGGGGTAAAGCGTCTTGGCCTGGAAAATCGCATCAGCCGGATTTTTTCACCGGAGGAGATACTCCCCGCAGCGGGACAGGGGGTTTTGGCGGTGCAGGGCCGGGCAGGAGAACCCTATCCCTTTCTGGAAGAGGTAGACCATCAGGAAACTCGCGTCTGCGCTCTGGGGGAACGGGCCTTTGTCCGGGCGCTGAACGGAGGCTGCACTTCCCCTACAGCAGCTTATGGGCGGCTGGAAAAGGGTATCCTGAAGCTTACAGGTTTGTACTGTCAACCAGATACCAGAGCTTGGGCAACAGCCTCTATTGAGGGGCCGCCGGAAGAAGCTGAGGCTTTGGGCTTAAAGCTGGCAAAACAATTGGGAGGCTTGGTATGAAACAGGGAAAGGTGATTCTGGTAGGCGCCGGCCCCGGAGATGGGGGGTTGCTTACCTTAAAAGGAAAAGCGGCATTGGATGCCGCTGATGTGGTCATCTATGACGCCTTGGTGGGCCAGGAAGTCCTTGGAATGATGCCGGAGCGCGCTCTGAAAATCAATGTGGGAAAGAGGGCTGGAAACCATCCGGTTCCTCAGAGCCGCATCAATGAACTTCTTCTGGAATATGCCCAAGAGGGCAAACTGGTGGTACGGCTGAAAGGGGGAGACCCCTTTTTGTTTGGTCGTGGTGGGGAAGAATTGGAGCTTCTGGCGGAACATGGGATTCCCTTTGAGGTAGTGCCGGGAGTGACCTCAGCCATAGCGGTTCCAGCTTATGGGGGGATTCCAGTAACCCACCGGGAATTCGCTTCCTCTTTGCACATCATCACCGGCCATACCAAGGGGGAAGGAGAAGACCCGACGGACTATCAGGCTCTGGCCCGGCTCAAGGGAACTCTGATATTCCTGATGGGCGTGAGCGCTCTGGATTCCATCACAGAGGGGTTAATAGGGGCGGGTATATCCCCTCATACCCCAGCGGCGATTCTGGAACAGGGAACCACCGCCAGCCAAAGAAAAGTTGTAGCGGATTTGGGAAGCCTGCCGGAACAGGCCAAAGCAGCTCAAATCAAGGCTCCTGCTGTGATTGTGGTGGGGCAGGTATGCCAGCTTTCCCCACGGTTCGCTTGGGCGGAAAAGCGCCCCTTAGGGGGCTGCCGGGTACTGGTGACCCGCCCCAGAGACCGTGCCTCTCAACTGGCCAAAGCTCTCCGGGCTCAGGGCGCCGAAGTGGCGCTGCTGCCCGCAATCCGAACACAGGAGATTCAGCCCAATCCCCTGTTGAGGCAAACACTGGAACAGCTGAATCAGTATCAGTGGCTGGTGTTTACCAGTCCGGCGGGAGTGGAAGCCTTCTTTTCCCAATTGAGGAGCTTGGGTTGGGATATTCGTCGTCTGGCAAGGATGAAGCTGGCCGCCATTGGTTCGGCTACCGCCGCCAGGCTGGAGGAACGGGGGCTGGTGGTAGATTTGGTGCCGGAAAGCTATAATGGGGCCGCTTTAGGGGAAGCACTGGCCCAGAAAGCTAAAGGAGAGCGGCTTCTACTGCTGCGGGCCAGGGAAGGGTCCCAGGACCTGCCTGAAAAATTAAAGACCCACAACCTCCTCTATACGGATTTGCCTGTTTATGATACAATAGAAGAATCGGTGGACCCTTTGATGTTGGAAGGGCTCAGGGACAATAAATTTGATTGGGTCGCTTTTACCAGTGCCTCCACCGTTCGTGGATTCGCTAAAGCTATGGGACAGACCGCCTTTCCGAACCTGCGGGCACTGTGCATTGGACATTCCACCGCCAAAGAGGCAGAAAAATATGGGATGAAAACCTGGACTTCGCCAAAGGCCACCATCCAAAGCATGGTGGAAACTTTGATTAACTTACAGAAAGAAGACGACTGATATGGAACTTTTGAACCGGCCCAGAAGACTGCGGGCCAACCCGTTGATTCGGGGAATGGTGCGGGAAACCAGAATCTCCAAATCCGCTTTGATTTACCCCATTTTTGTCCGGGAGGGAACTGGCATCGTGGAGCCAATCCCCTCCCTGCCAGGACAGTTCCGTTACAGTCCTGATACCCTGTGCCAGGAATTGGAACGGGTGCGGAAGGCGGGGGTTCCCGCCATCATGCTGTTTGGGATTCCTGACCATAAGGATGAGAAGGGCAGCGGGGCCTGGGACGAAAATGGGGTGGTACAGAAGGCCCTTCGGATGGCAAAGCCTCAGTTCCCGGAAATTTATTTTATAACCGATGTGTGTATGTGTGAATATACCTCCCATGGACATTGCGGCATTCTGCGGGGTCAAGAGGTTGATAACGACCAGACTTTGGAGGTGCTGTGCAGAACCGCCCTGTCCCATGTGGAGGCGGGAGCGGATATGGTGGCTCCTTCCGATATGATGGATGGGCGTATCTTGGCTATCCGTCAGGCGCTGGATAAGGCAGGTCATCAAAATACCCCTATTATGTCCTATGCAGTGAAGTACGCGTCCGCTTTTTATGGCCCTTTCCGGGACGCGGCGGGTTCCGCCCCCAGCTTTGGGGACCGGAAGGGCTATCAGATGGATTACCATAACCGTCGGGAGGCCCTGAAGGAAGCGGCTCAGGATGTGGAGCAGGGGGCGGATATTTTGATGGTGAAACCAGCCCTCTCCTATCTGGATGTGATTCATGAGGTGTCTCAGGCGTTTTCTCTGCCTATGGCGGCTTACAGTGTCTCTGGGGAATACGCCATGATAAAATCCGCAGCGGCCGCGGGGCTGATTGATGAAGCGGCGGTGGCTTGTGAAAGCGCTGTTTCTATCTTCCGGGCGGGAGCGGATTTGTTGATTACCTATTACGCCAAAGAGCTGGCGGGATGGATTGACGAGGGGAGGATTGGCTGATGGGACGCTCAGAAGGGCTGTTTATCAAGGCAAAAGAGCTGATTCCAGGGGGGGTAAACTCCCCGGTGCGGGCCTGCGGCTCGGTAGGAATGACGCCTCGTTTTATCCAAAGAGCGGATAAACAATACATTTACGACGTAGAAGGAAACGCCTATCTGGACTTTGTTGGCTCTTGGGGACCTATGGTTCTGGGGCATCGTCATCCAGCGGTGATGGAGGCGGTGGAAAAAGCCATCCAGAATGGCTTGAGCTTTGGCGCTCCCACCGAAGCGGAGGTGGAGATGGCCCAGCTGGTGTGTGAGCTGGCCCCCAGTGTGGAGATGGTCCGCATGGTCAATTCCGGCACAGAAGCGGTGATGTCCGCCATTCGGGCGGCCAGAGGGTTCACCGGACGGAATAAGGTGATTAAATTCGCAGGATGTTACCATGGCCACAGCGACGCCATGCTGGTGAAAGCGGGTTCCGGCGGGCTCACTACGGGAGTGCCTGACAGCGCCGGAGTACCGGGAGGCTGCGCCCAGGATACCCTGACAGCCTCCTATAATGACCTGGAAAGTGTGGAACAGCTTTTTCAGGCGTATCCAGGCCAAATCGCCGCTCTCATTGTGGAGCCAGTTGCAGCTAACATGGGGGTGGTAGAGCCAGCAGAAGGTTTTTTGAAGGGCCTGCGCCAGCTATGTGACCAAAATGGCACCGTCCTGATTTTTGACGAGGTGATTACCGGATTTCGGCTGGCCTTGGGCGGTGCCCAGGAACGGTATGGGGTATCGGCGGACCTGACCACCTTTGGAAAAATCATTGGGGGCGGTATGCCGGTGGGCGCTTATGGAGGCCGGCGAGAGATTATGAATCTGGTTTCTCCTGTGGGACCGGTTTATCAGGCGGGGACCCTGTCAGGAAACCCAGTGGCTATGGCCGCCGGACTGGCTCAGCTGCGGCTGCTGAAACACCATCCAGAGGTGTATGGGTACCTGGACCAGTTGGGAGAGCTGCTGCGGGCAGGATTGAGAAAAGCATGTGAGGGCCATAACTGTACCGTGACAGGCGTGGGTTCTTTGGCCTGCCTGTTTTTCACAAAAGGTCCTGTGACCAATTACGAGTCCGCAAAATCCAGCGACACCAAACGGTTCGCCGCTTATTACAGATGGATGCTGGAGCATGGCTGCTATCTGGCGCCCTCTCAGTTTGAGGCGATTTTCTTATGTGACGCCCATACCCCAGAGGACATTCATCAGATGGTGGATTCCGCGAAGGCTTTCTTCCAGCAGGAGGAACAGGGATGAAGGTCTACTTAATTGGGGTAGGAATGGGAAACCCAGACCTGCTGACAGTTCAGGCGGTAAAGGCGCTGGAATCCTGCCAGCTTTTGGTTGGGTCCCGCCGGATGCTGGACTGCTTTGGGGATAGTTCCGCCCAAAAGGTGGAAGCGGCCACTCCGGAGAAAATCGCCAAGGTGTTGGCGGAACATCAGGAATTGGAGCGGGCGGCGGTGCTGCTGTCCGGGGACTGCGGGTTTTACAGCGCAGGGAGTTCCCTGAGACGAATGGCCGAATGGGCGGAGCTGGAATATCTTCCAGGCATCAGCTCTCTGCAATATTTCTG